>CAWAIK010000002.1:0-96489 GCA_963782115.1 uncultured Verrucomicrobiae bacterium | reverse complement strand
GACGAAAGTCGTGAAGCCGCGGTCCGGTGTGGTCGGCTGGTCCACGCAACCCAATTTGACGCGAGAGATGGTAGAAGGTTCGGTGCACCGCAGAGAGATCCAGGCGACGGCCATAATCGTTGAGCAAAAAGCACGGTGAGGCAGGCCTTGGCATCAACCGGTCACGATATGCGGTGTATTGGGTGAAGACCTCCCGGGTGGAAATATGGAGCGGAATCAAACGGGTCTTGTTGAACTTGGCTTGGCGAATGGTGAGGAGTCCTTGGTTGAAATCGACATCTTGCCGCTCCAACTTGATTGCCTCGCTGATACGGAGCCCACTGACTGCTAACAACCCAAATAAGCAGTGATAAGTCGAGGGTCGAAGAGCGCCCGAGGGTGAAAGGCTCTTGGCGGCAGCCAGCAGTCTTTGAATCTCCTCTTCGGTGTAAAGATAAGGACGGGCTCGCCGCGCTCGAAACGGGAGCAAACCGGCCGCCGGAATCTCGGTGCGTGGATCGGTTGCGCTCCAATGGCGAGCAAACACGCGAACGAAACCCAGTCGCTGGGCCCAATCGCTTGGTTGATGGTCAACCGGCTGCATCGCCCACTCCAAGGCCAGCGCCGTCGTGATGTAGGGCGCTTCTTTCTGCTCCAGAAAAGCGGCGAACTCTGTCAAGCCGGTAGCCGTGGCTCGCAGTTTGAACCCCAAGCTGCGACGCAGAGCGATGTAATCCTCAACAGCGTTTCGCAGCGGCTTCATCGATTACCTCCGGGCCAAGGAAGAGCGATGGAGCGCAACGAGACGATGTCGACCTTGGCGTAGATAGCGGTTGTGTCCGGACGCCGATGCCGCAGCAAATCGCCAATCTCGCACAATGAGGCCCCCTGTTTGAGCATCTCGGTCGCCAAGCTGTGACGGAACAGGTGGGAGCCTCGATAGGCGAACTCAACTCCCGCTCTCTCCAGTGCCCGATCCACCAGCGAGCAGATTGCGATGGAGTTGGCGAAACCGACTAACGGCGCGTTCTGTCGGATGAACACGCGGCGACTAGAACAATCCGGTCTGGCTTGGCGGAGATAATCGGCGATCGCTGCACCCACTTCGACTGGCAATGGCATTTGTGCCACGCGTTTGCCTTTGCCCCGGACAGTTATTAGGCCGGCTTCCCAGTCAATGTCTTCTAGTGTCAGAGTCACCACTTCGCCGGCGCGAAGCCCCAGACGCGCCAACAGAAGCAGAATAGCGTAGTTGCGCTTGCCAATCGCGGTGTTCCGATCGCAGGAGTCCAAGACACATTGGATCTGCTCGGCGGGAAGGAACTTCGGCACGCCCGATAGCGACCACGTTGAAATCGTTGGTACACACGCTGCCATGTCGGTCTCGATCGCGCCACGATGAAGCAAGTGCCGGAAAAATGAGCGTAGCGCGGTGACTACGGTTGGGGCGGATTTGGTGCTGATGCGCTCAGCCTGCCGTTGCACGAACCCAGCGATGTCGCTAGCGGAAATCTGATGAAAGTCTGGAATCTCAGTCGGAAAACACTCCGCCAGAAGCGCACTTATGACAGGCGTCTGGCGCACAATCGTCGCCTCGGATAATCCGCGCTCCTGTCGCAAGTAATGCTGAAACTGACACAGAACTATCTGGCAGGCACTCGGAGGCGAGGAGGGGGTCTCGACCTCGCCAGGCCGGAGTATCCGCCACAGGCGGTCGAGGGCCGCAGTGTCACCTCTGCGCAACTCGCCGGATTTGCGTCGGCAACGCACGTAGCGTTCCAACGTCGACGAATCGATTTGCTCCGCGGCGAGTCCTTTGCTCTGCAGCCACTGACTGAAGTGCCCAAGCATCCGGAGTTGCAACCGGCTAGAGCTAACAGCGTAGCCTTGGTCGTGCAGCTGTTGTGCATAGGTCCTTAGGTGCGCAGCCAAAGGGCCGCGTGTCAGCGCCTCAAGCGTTCTTGGATCACTACGCTCACTGAAGAAATTGTTTAGTGGAGTCTCCATGAACCCCAGCATCGCGCAACGCCGCGTTGTCCGGACTATGCCGAGTCTTTCTTTCCGGGATCCTTGAAGACAGAGCTTGGCCAACGACTACCCGCGATAGTCCGGAACCCGGGATAGTGCCGCAAGGAATGTGGTGTAATCGGTTTGGGGATACGGCAACGCCGGCGCGCCTTCTGGCACGCCTCCTCTATGGTGCACCTGCCGATATGGTTGTCGAGTTGATCGCCCGGGAAGAGCCATCGCCGAGGTCTGCCCACTCGCCACCAGTCGCGCAGGATTTGCAGCAGCTTTGGGGAAAGCATGACATAGCGGTCTATGCGCCCTTTGCCTTCTTCGACTCGGATAACCATTCTTTTGCTATCGATATCGATGACTTTCAGGCAGACAGCTTCCGAAACGCGCAGCCCAGCCGCGTAGCAGGTGGTCAAAATCGTGCGATGTTTGATATTCCACACACAACCCAGAAACTGCAGAACTTCTTCGGGACTGGGGACGATTGGCAGCTTCTTGGGTTTCTTGGGGGTTGGAATGACTTCCGTCAGGCGCCAATCCTTATGAAGCGTGATTTTGTAAAGGAAACGAAGAGCTGCTACGGCCAGGATGATCGAGCTTGGAGCGAGCTTCCTTTCATTGGTTAGGTAGACCTGGTAGGAACGAATCTCCTCAGGGCCCAGTAGTTCCGGTGACTTGTTGAAATGGCGTGCAAACAAGGAAACCTGCTGCACGTAGGTGGGTGGGTCTGCGGTGAGAGACTTCTCACCTGCATATCCTCTGTCATACGTCGTCGAAGGGATGTCATGAAAGCTCCCTTGCGCCGGTCGAGCTCTGCTGCAAACAGCTTTCCTACGGCCAATCCCTCAGGCAATGCCTAACATCGGATCTAGCAAATTTTCCTGTGCGTGCGAAAAGTTCGTTAGTAACCAGAGGTAGACTTGTTGCATACCGCGGAGCGGTTTAGTCCAACCCCTTTTATGTGCGGTAATCGTTCGGTCAGAAATCCTCTTCACCAGTTCAAACTCATTCAATCGAGGCGATGGGCATCGACCCTCTTGTTCTGCTTAGAGGCCGCTGGGCCTAACGTTCCATTTCCGTCGCCCGAACTGTTTGCGCTTGGCGGGTCGCCCAAAGATCGGGCATCATTCGATCTCTGGAGTGGACCTTCGACCTCGACACGGCTTGGAGAAGCTCCCACACAGACTTGCGTGATCAACACTGGCTTGGAGGATCTGCCAGCCAGTGGACTTAGGACGTTATCCCAGTAGTGGATGTTAAACATTTGAATGCCATCACGACGGATTAAACGCCATTCTTCCGGCAAGAAATCGAAAAAGAATGTTTGGGGACCTTCGGGTTTTCGAAGTGCTTTGCGCCGGCGCCCAAGACCGTCCTCCCAAGCTCCCGCAGGCGGTTTCAAAAGCGACGCATGCACGCTCTGGTGGTACACGCCTCCGATCTGCAATGCGAGCCAACGCTCCAGTTCAACGAGCGTCAACGCCGAAGTCTTTTCCGATGGATAAGCACCTTTTTCGGCAACATTTGAGAACGTCGTGCCCGGCAGGAGGTGAACGGCGCCCATCGTGGTTCCAATCAATCTCTCGATGTGCCCGCCGAAGTGCGGCGTGCCTGGCGGCCGGTAATCAATCCGGATGCCGCACTCCTGAGCGCCACGAACCAATGCCCGGGAGTGGAATTCGGCGGCATTGTCGAGTTGCAGAAGCTCGGGCAGACCCCACATCGGCCAAGGGACCCCTAATTGTCGATCAGCGAGCCACAGGTCTTTCGGCAGAACCGCTTGCACAAGCGTCAAGGCCACCGAGACCACAGATGGCCTCTCAAGCGAGACCGAAAAGCCGAGGACAGCCCGACTTGCTACGTCGATGGCAAGCGTTAAGCAGGGCCGGCCGATTGGCAGTCGATCGCCTTCGTCGACCACAATGACGTCAACCTGAGTGTGATCGATTTGTACTCGTTCCAAGGGTAGCAGATCAGTGGTCGATAGAACGCGAGTGGGCCGGAAACGATCATTCGCTGCTTTCGCGCCGGCGCGCTTTCGAAGGTGTTCTTTGGCGTCAATCGCATCGACTCGTCGTTTCACCGTTCGAAAATTCGGCATCCTCAACCCTTTCCGTTGGCACTGTCGTTGGATCTCCCTTAACAAATCCGACAAGCGTGGCTTCTCCCGCTGCAGGTACACATTGGCAGTCGCATCTCGCACCACCGCCTCCGCGGCTATGGACAACGTGCGGGAGCTGCTTTACGTCCTCGTTTGCCTTGCAGCAAACTTGAGACCTGAGGACGTTTTCGGAATTTTGCGACGAGCCGGTAGACCATACTTCGAGAGATCCCAGGCTCGGCCCTCGCCGTAACCACAAGACCCCCCGTCACTTCCGGTTGATCGGTCAACGGACGAATCACCGCCTCACGCGCTAGCGCGAGTGCCCAATCCTCGTCGGAGGCAGATTGCCACTGGAAAGTGCCGGCCACAAAGTCAAAGCAGAGCTGCACAAGTAGTACCGCAGTCTACGATTTAAGTGCAACGTTTACTGCATTTAAATCGTGGACTGCTTAGGAGCACAGTCTACGATTTAAGTACAGTGCAACAACACGAAATTCGAGGTGAAACCAGTCCACGAATTAAGTGCAGTAGTGATTTGTCATGTTGCTGTATTTAAATCGTGGATTCCCTGGGAGCGCAGTCTACGATTTAAGTACAGTGCGACAACAGCCAAAGAATTTTTTACCGACAACTTGATGCCCTCATTCGGAAATGCTTTGCCCACCTTAACCGTATCAGTCATTCCGCCAACCAAACCACTGACCAGCCCGAAGATGACCCCCAAAATCAGCCCGCCGATCAGCCCGACGATCGGCCCTTCTTTGATGTGGCTGCCGCTGATCAGCCCGCCGATCAACCCGATGATCAGCGCGACGATCAAGCCGGGAATCGTCCCCCTCCAAAACTGGTTCCACTTCCAACTTATAGTCTCCACTAAAGTAATATGATTTAGTGATCCGACACCCCTACCCCCACAATCAGCCCTGTAATCAGCCCGCCGGTCAGCCCGACGACCCATCGACCCAATACTCCTTGACTCTGCCTCGAAGAATTTTGAGTTGGCTCGCCTGCTCTTGATCGGGCGGTTCGGCAAGAGGTGGATAGAGCCTCGCTTTGGAGATAGCCTTTTGCGCCGCAGCATGCTCATCTTTGCTAGGAAGGAGTTGAGATTTAGCCGCCTCCCGCATGGTTGCAGGTTTCTCCGAAGAGGGGACACCAGAGAGTTCCGCGGGCTTTTGGCCGGTGATGCCCCAAATCAGTCGCTCAAGAGGCTGCGAATCGGTCGCACGGAAATCGACGCAATGAAGACCCTTAAGTGACCAAGGCAGGATTACTGGCTTGGGAGGATCCGATGTCAGGATCACCGGAATGACGGGGCATCCTCGCTTATCGAACTCGTCGAGAAAAAGCTATGATCTCCCGGTACTGCCACGGACCGACGCCACTCTCACCGACAAAAACAGCCGCCGCTTTTGCTGTTTCAATTTGCTGTCCAATGGCGGTGTGCCAGAAGCCTCCGGTTCTGATATCCGCTTCATCCAACCAAGGTTTGATATTCTTCTTGGATAGCTTCTCGGCGATCTTGCGAACGGCTGGCTTGTCCTCGCTGTTGTGGCACAGGAAGACGTCAAAGATTTCCGCTCTGGAGTCTTGTGCGTTCACACAGGGGCAATTCTATACATAAAACATGCCAATCACCCATTGAGAACCCGTCAATAGGCGATTCGGAAGGTGGGGCTGTCCTCGGGGCGGGATTGGCGTCGGTCGTAGAGGCGGGTGGTGGAAACGTTCGCATGGCCGAGCCACTCCTGGACTTTGCCCAGGTCGGCGCCGCGGTCCAGGGCGTTCGCGGCCGCGGTGGCGCGCAGGCCGAAACTGCCCAAATCAATCCCCGCGGCTTTCGCGTGTTTTCTTAGCACGCAGTGGTAGACGGCCCCCTGGGTGAGCGGTCGATCGGTGTTCCCCTGCCCTGCCGGGTTTTTGAAGGGCCGAAACAGCGGCCCGTCGGGTTGGTTTGAGTGACCGGCGGCTTCCAGGTAATCGTGAATCCGTTGCAGGGCGAGCGGGTGGGCCGGCACGTAGCGGATTTTGGAGCCTTTGCCGAAGACGCGCAGGTGGGGCACGGCCCTGGCGGTTTTGCAGGTCGCGCACGCGCAAGCCGCACAGTTCCTCGCAGCGCAGGCCGTGGTGGAGGAAAGTCGCCAGGATGGCCCGGTCGCGTTTGCCTTTGAGGGTGCCGGCCGGCGGCGCTTCCAACAGCGTGCGGGCCTGGCCGTCGCCGAGCGCGGGCGTCTTGCCTTCGCTCGCGTCGGACCGGGGGCGTTTGACCCCGCGGACCGGATTGTGGCTAACCGCATTGACTTCGCACAGGTGGTCGAAAAGCGAGGCGACCGCGGCGAGCTTTCGGCGGATCGAACTGGGGGCCAGGCCGCGGCGCTCGAGGTCTTTGCGCCAGGCGATCAGGTGAGCGCGAGTGATTTGGCGCATCTCTTCGGGGCGTTCGACGCCGGCAAAGGCGGTGAACTCTTTGACGTCGATGCGGTAGGCGCGCCGGGTGTGCGGGTTGTCGAGGTTGGCAAACCAACTCCAGCTCGGGCGGCATCTCCCCCAAGCCCTGGAACTCGGCGCGGCTCAGCCGCCGTTCCGGGCCGCTGTCAACCTCCCAGAGCCGTCACCAAGCCGACGCCCGACACTCATCATCGTAGTTGCTCAAACCTTCCCGTCCGGTAACTAGTCTAGTACTAGTATTTACCTGCAAAAATAGCGATATTGTCGCGCATGGGCTGTTGCTTGATCTCACGCTGGCGCCATTCGAAGGGAGCCGCTTGTACGTTGTAAGCGCAGATGAAGTAATCGATCGCCTAGCGTCTGTTTGACATCGACAAAGCTACTAGTTATTGGTCAGGCTTGGTGATTCCTCCATGATTAAGCTCGGGGTCAACATCGATCACGTCGCAACGTTGCGCCAGGCCCGGTATGTGGACATGCCGGACGCACCGAACGTGGAGCCGGATATCTTGGCGGCCGCATCCGCCTGCGAGCGAGCCGGTGCGCATGGAATCACTGTGCACCTGCGTGCGGACCGCCGGCATAGGTTGCGCGAGAGCCTTATTACAAAGCTCAACCTCGAAATGGGAAACGCGCCCGACGTCCTTGAAACGGCATTGCAGGTTTTGCCGGATGACGTCTGCCTGGTTCCGGAAAACCGTAACGAGGTCACGACGGAGGGCGGTCTTGACGTGGCGCGAAACGTCAAGACCTTGCGCGGGACAGTCGACCGGTTGCACGCCGGCGGCATTCGGGTGAGCATGTTCATCGAACCGGCTTCGGAACAGATCGACGCTTGCGTGGAGCTCGGGGCTGATGCCGTCGAGCTTCACACCGGCCGGTTTGCCAATGTGATGCCCGATTTTCGCGTGGACGAGGTTGCCCGGTTGGAGGCGGCCGCCCGTTACGCATCCGAAAAAGGTTTGATCGTGAACGCCGGGCATGGCCTGAATTACACGAACGTGCGCTTGATGTTGGGAATCCCTTATTGGAAAGAGTTCAACATCGGTCACTCCATTGCGTCCCGAAGCATTTGCATCGGCCTGGAACCCGCCGTAGGCGAAATGCTTCAGCTAATCGCCCAGCCGTGACCTTGTTCGGCATAGGCATTGAAGTGGTCGAGAACCACCGGATCGCCGAGGCCATTCAGCGGCACGGGGAAAGATTCCTGGAGCGGATCTTTCACCGGGCGAAACGGAAGAAACGGAATATTGCCGCTAGCGCTAGCCGCTTGCCCACGTGCGCTTCCGATCAGAGTAGGGAGGCCAACCTCAATTACGAACGCGGCTCGGAGCATGCCCGCTGAAGCATCAAGTCGACGACGACGGAGTGTTTTTGACTGGCCCAATCCCGCCAAAAGCACGGCTTTCCAGCCAATCGCCTGATTCTTGATCTAAGGGGTTATTCCTCGCTGCAATTAGCTCTTTTGATGTTGTAGTCACGATCAGCTTCCTATTAGTGGTCTCCGCGCCTCTACAGGAAGCAAAAACTGAATGAAGTCCACGATGAACCTTACCGAAATCCAAAAACTGCTGCATGATAAAGACATCGAATTTATTCGTTTTGAACAGACGGACATTCAGGGAATCTCACGCTCCAAAACGATCCCCGCACGACATTTCGAATACTTTGCTAATAATGGGGTGAATTTCTTGCTTGGCCAGCTTGGGTTTGACGCCCAAGCAGCTGTTGCACCCGGTACCGGCTACCTGGAAGAGCTCGGTTTTCCCGATAGCCATATCAAGCCCGATTTCGACACATTTCAAGTTTTGCCATGGGCCGATAAGACAGCGCGCATATTGTGCGAACCATACTTTCTCGATGGCAAACCAGCCATGGCTGCACCGCGTCTAATTGTGACAAAATTGCTCGCTGAATTACAGGCGATGGGCTACCGGCTCCTGAGCGGGTTCGAGTACGAGTTTTATCTCGTGGACGCTGCGACACGCCAGCCCCCATTCCCAGGGATCCAGATTTTTGCCACTCTTCGTAACAACTTTAATCAAGCATTCGTCTACGACATTCTGCGCTCCATGGCGGCGGTCGGTGTGGACATTATTACTGCCAATGCAGAATATGGCCCTGGGCAGATGGAGATTAACTTTGGCCCAGCTTGGGGAGTAGCTGCAGCTGACCAGGCCTTTACCTTCAAAAATGGAGTTAAAGAAATCGCGCTGCAGCACGGGATGATGGCGTCGTTTATGACCAAGCCCCATATTGACCAGAGTGCTAATGGGTGCCATTACCATCACTGCCTGTGGCATGGAGACAAAAATGCTTTCGTGGATGATTCTAGCGAAGACGACTTATCAGATATTTGCCGATACTTTTTAGCAGGCCAGTTAGCGCATGCGCCAGCCATCTGTGCTTTCGCTGCGCCAACGGTCAATTGCGCCAAACGCTTCAAGCTCTACTCCTTTGCTCCCACGAATGCCACCTGGGGAATTGAAAATCGCACTACCGGGCTTCGTGTTAAGGCCACCCGGAATGAATCCACACATGTGGAAAATCGCTTTGGCTGCGGAGCCTCAAATCCTTATCTCTTAATGGCCACCTGTTTGGCCGCTGGCATTGATGGACTCAAAAGACGAATGGCGCCACCACCGCCTGTGACTGGCGTTGCCTACGGGAGAGATGGTGTTGTCAACCTGCCAACCCGACTGGAGGATGCACTGGATGCCTTAGAGCAGGATACAGTGATGCGCGAGGCGCTCGGCTCCGAGTTTGTCAAATTATTTCTGGCAGTCAAACGGCATGAGACAACCAAAGCAGCCGCTGCGATTGCAAATTACAACACGCCCGAGTTTCACAATTGCGTCGATGGTTGGGAGCGGCAGGAGTACTTCGAGTTCCTCTGAGCGTGCTTATTTTCCAACTGAACAGGCGGGGCGTTCTCAGTACGAACTCAATGCTATCTTCCGCTATCGAGGCGCAGTGCTTCTCAAAGTGTGGTTCGAGCCAGACTTTTTGATAAGCAACATTACGCTCTAAGAAATGCGGTTTTAGCATCACAGAGAATCCCCCTCGCGGGTCCGCACGGATTTCGGTCACTCTAGTTTCGAAGGAAGCCATAGCGCCCCCAAGCTACGAAATCAAAGTGACGGAGCAAGCGAGAAAACCTAGAGAAAGAGTAGAATACGGCGCCCGCACGGGTGCATTTATTCAGTTTCACCCACGTGATCGGATGGCGCGAGCAAGTGGGATCTGTGCGGCGATTCCTTGTGGATATCCGAGTGGCGTTATGATAACAGTAAGCGTAAACGTGATGTATAACACGAAAGAATACCGCGCTTCGTTTTTAAAAGTCCAGCTATCTTTAGCCCTCCTGGCGCAGCGGGTATCAGTTAGCGCCTACTAAAATCGTTGAATGATTTCCCTTGGCATGACAGCTAATCTTTCGAATCGGTGATCGTGTCTTCTTCTCCTTCACCACCCTCCTCATCGGTTAAACCGAAAAGGGACTTGACAAGCTGCCGGACACGCATTGCCTTTTTTCGTTTTTCAATTGGGGTCTGGCATTCGACCGTAAATCTTGTAAATGGGATGGCCTCAAGCCGGGCGTGTGGAATTGGTTTGCCCGACATTTCGCAGATGCCGTAGGTTCCGGCATCGACGCGTTTGAGCGCCTCTTCGATTTCGTACAGAGCATCCTGCTCCTGCGAAAGCAGACTTAGTGCGAAATCGCGATCGTACGCGTCGCTACCGGCGTCTGATTGATGCATTCCGAACGCGGACGCCTCGCTATCTTCTGCCCGCGAACGGAGCGTATCCCGCGAAACCCCCGTCATTAAATCGAGGAGACTATCACGAAGCTGAAGCAACTTGCTCCTTTGTTTGCCCACAAACGGAGGAAGCTTTTCATCGCCATCTTCTACGCTCGAGGAGAGCATCTCCGGCTTCTCGAATTCGCCGGTATCAAGTTGCCCATTCTCCGATGATCCGTCCTCCTCTTGTGCTTTTGACTTCGCCATACGCTCGACAAACAAGTCTGACATTCTGCTAACCGTTTCCAACGCGGCGGGCGAACATGTACTGGCAATTGGATAGCCGTGCAATAGGAAATATGTGCCTTCTAGGAAACTTGCGCTGGAGTACCGCTTCAGGGCAAACCGCCAGAGGATTCCAAAAAAACCATCAGAGCTGAGGCGAGCAGAAGATGCACAATCAGCCACCAGGGCGTCTCAGAGGCGTTCAATCAACACGCGCGCTAGCCAGATCAGTTGTCGCGCTGCACGATGGGCTTCTCCCTCTTGGCGAGCGCCCTACGCAGTTTCGCCAGGGCGATATTCTGCAACTGCCGGATCCGCTCTCTGGTCACTCCGAAGTTCTTTCCAACTTCTTCGAGAGTTTTCGGTTTGCCGCCGTCCAACCCGAATCGCTTGAAGATAATCTTGCGCTCGCGGTCGTCCAACGCCTCCAAAAGCTCGCTAAGTTCGTCGCGCATGCTCTTGTCTCTGAACAACTCGAACGGCGTCGGCGCATCTTCATCACCGACGATCTCGCCAAATTCGGTTGAATCATCATCGCTGATCGGAGCATCAAGGGACGCCGGTCGAATCGAAACCGTCTTCAACTGAGAAAGCTTCGCGCTCGAGATACCGATCTCTTCGGACAGTTCTTCATCGGTCGGTTCACGACCTAACTCCTCGCTCATTGTCAGCGAGGCTCGGTACAGTTTGTAGATCTTGTCGATCAGATGTACTGGAAGCCGGATCGTCTTACTCTGGTTCGCCAGCGCCCGTTTGATCGATTGCTTGATCCACCAAGCACCATACGTACTCAACTTGCCACCCTTTGCCGGGTCAAAGCGTTCGACGGCCTTCATCAGACCAAGGTTTCCTTCAGAAATCAAATCGAGGAGCGGGAGCCCTAAATTCGAGTAGTCATAAGCGATCTTAACGACAAGCCGGAGGTTGGCTTTGATCATCCACGCCCGAGCTTTCTGGTCGCCCTTCTTAATGCGGGCGGCAAGCTCGATCTCCTGTTGCGCGGTCAGCAGCGGTGTCTGCATGATCTCTCGGAGGTAAATCTTAATGCTCGTCTCAGAATCGTCAGCCATGCACCAACTTCGCCGCAGATCGGCTCAGAAGCCACAGCTGGATTTGATAGCTAATCGAATACCTCTAGAACACGGTGCAGCGCTCGCATTCTCTAACAAGACGCATTAATGTGGCGGACATGTACAAACTATCGTCAAAAATCACACAAAATAATGTCGTTTCCGCTCGGGAGTGTAAAACATAACCCAGTGTTTATGTGCCATATGTCCTATAATTGGAGACGTTAGGTATAGCCGGGGATGGCAGAAGTAATATTAGTTGTTTCCAGACCCCACCGGATCTAACGCTCTTCTATGTATGTGCCGTCCACAGAAGAGTCAACGGAAGACCGTGCAGATTGCTTCCAAACGGAATGACCTCTGTGCCGGTGTAGAGGACGGCTCCGCGAAGCCGGCGCTTGCCTACCGCTTCGTCCAGGGCCTTCAAACCGCGAACATCGCCTCGGCCTAAGGTGGCGGTGGCTTTCACTTCCAAGCCCACGAGTCGCCCAGCACTATCTTCTAGCACTATGTCCACTTCCTGTCCTGAAGCTGTGCGCCAGTAGAAGAATTGCGGCTGAGTCTCGCTCCACGTTGACTGCTTGCGGAGTTCCATTAACACAAAATTCTCCAATACGCCGCCAGCCAGCCCTGGGTCCATCTCCAACCGATCCAGAGTCAGGCCCAACAGATGTGCAAGCAGTCCGGTATCATTCAAATACGCCTTCGGCGTCTGCAGTTTGGACATTTGCAACGGCTCCTGACGGCTCCTGACAGCGTCTGATCGGCTGAGATAGCCGTTCAGGCCGCGGCGGTTTGAACCATGGTGGGGTAGCCAACAACATTTGTTGGCGTGCTGCGCCGGGCCTCAATCTGTTTGCGCAGAAGTGTCACCGCGTCCAGGCAGGAAGGGCGCCGGGCGGCGTTGCGCCACTTTGGGAGCAGTTCATAGTCATTGGTGCGCTTTGGTCCGTAGGTTTCCAGGACGCTCAGGAGCATTAAGCTGTAGGTCGCGACCATCAAAGCCGGAACACGCGGCACGCTTAAATCCGCCCAGACCTGTGCCTGACCCACTCCAAGGATGCTCTTTTCGTCGCGATGGTTGATTTCAATTTGCCAACGATCGAAGTAGGCTTGCAAAAGTTTTTTGGCCCTTAACTTGTTATCGTCGCACAACAGGTAGGCTACTTCGCGGTAATTGACATTGCCTGCTTTAGTCTTGCGATACGGGATGGGCGCCACGACAAAGAGGCGCAAAAGCCGTCGACCGCCTCCGCGTTGCCAGAGCAGTTGTCTTACTTCCTTGTAGCGGATCCTGCGGTATTTGCCGCCGTGAAAGATTTTGGTCTCTTTCCACGGGATAGTGGAATCTTTATAGACCGATTCGGGACTGAAGAGCTCTGTTCCATAATAGCGACGACCCTGTCCCTGATGGGGAAAACAGAGCCGCAGGTCTTTGCGAGCTCGCGTAATGAGGGTAGTGCGATCCAAAGGTTGGCGGAAGGTAGTTTTATTGCAGAAGGAGCCGTCGCCCACGGCCATGAGCTCCTTGTCTGCAAAACCATGGGAGTCCAAGTCTTGACGTAGCTCGCCTACCATGTCGACAAAGGCCCTGGAGAGGTTATGGGTCTTTTTTGCCTCACGGTAAGCGGCCTTGTCTTCGGTGGTGGCTTTTTTGCCCGGCTTGCGCACGGGAGTGACTTCCTGAAAACGGATGGGCAGGCCGCGTGGTGAACTTTCTGCATCAAAGTCGTAGAGAGGTGTTAGCAGCGAGGCCTGGAGGAAGCGCTGGCCCCAGATCAGGTTGGTGTGAAAAGGTGGACTGAGCGGATCACGCAGCCAGCGGGCGCTCTTAATTTTTTTGCCTGAGCGCTTGAGCCCGGTGTCGTCGAAGGCGACCACAATCTGTTCTGAGCAGTATTTGCCGACGGCGGTCTGCATGACAGGGTCAAAAAGAGCGTCTGGCTCCCATCGACTGCGGTTGAAGAGCTTGTAATCAGCGCTCCAGTCCAGATGTTGGCGATTGTTAAAACCGATGGCCCGCGTGACAGTGCGACGTCCTAAGCCGCAGAGCAAGCCGAGGGCTAGTGCGATGGCCCGCTCACAGGTACGTTTTTGGCGGAAGGCGGGCGCCCAGCCTTCAAGTAAATGGAGCAAGAAGTTCTCTAAGAGCATCGTTGGCCGCTCTGGGTTAGACGCTGCCGAAAGTCCTTGCAGAGCGCCCGCACATAAATGTCTTTTATCGGCACACGGGAAAGTCGGGAGCGATCGTTACGACCACGGCCCTGAGTTTGGCCCAGCCAGCTCCAGTTGGCCGCTCGATAGCAGGTCCCCCGGAAGCGCTCGCACTCAACAAAGGTCTCGGCCAAGTAAATTGGATGACCGTACTTGAGCTGCCAATTTGCGGAGAGCATCGACAGCGAAGCGCTTAACAAATAAGAAGCCAGATTTTTGACTCGCACCCAAGGTAGGATCAAAAAACGCTGGTTGTTTGCTAGGTAGCACAGGTTGGCTTCGCGCTGTGCTCTACTCCAGCCGATGAGCTGGTCACGAACTGCCAGCTTCCACGCCGCGGCCCCATAAAGCAGGCAAGCCAAGGGACGAGCGTGACAATCAAAAGCCAAATATTTAATGTTCTCACCAGATGCTCCGCTGTAAGGCAGATAATGATAACGCCACAAAAGCCAGTCAAAGAGAGCTAACTCTTCGGGGCTCTGCGTCGGTAGGATGCTGAGCGGTTCCAACATCCTGAGCTGGCTTTGGATCGGCTCAACCAGCGGCTGGGCGATGGGAGCCACTGGGCGAAAAGGGCAGCCGTTATTGGCGGACTTCTGACGGGCCGGCAAGCAGATCAGGCCTTTTTGCTCCAGTTTCAGGAGCATCGAGCGGCAGGCCATATCCTTGAGCTGTCCTACGTGATTTCGCCACTGCCACCGTTGTGCAATGTGCACAGAGAGCTTGGTCCGGTTCCAGCCAGGATGAGCGTCAATGAGTTGGCGGATCCATTCCAGATCATTTGCTTCTAAAGTACGGCTCTGAACATATAATGACTCCATTTCCGGACGTCACTACACCGAACGAAATTTCGAGGCCAGCAAAAAAATAAAAAACTTTTGCCTGGCGAAAAATCTAAGATCTCACCCGGCTTAGCCGTCTCGAAATGTCCAAACTGCAGACGCCTTCGGCGTCCGAATGATACGCTGACCAAGGTTGCCCGACCAAGGCCGCAATAGTTGCACGAGGAAGGTCATTTCCAACAAGGCGAAGTCAGAACTTCAATACGGCCGGCCAGGGACTCGGATAGCTTAGGCAACAGCATAACGTCTGCCGAACCCGTGAGCAGAAAGCGACCCGCTTCCCGTCTTCGGTCAACGGCAACTTTGATTGCCGGAAATAGCTCGGGAAGATGCTGCACTTCCTCAAGGGTGACCGGGGTGGTTAAGCCAGCGATAAAGCCGTTGGGATCGAGCTTAGCAGCTCCCAAGACGCCGGGGTCGTCGAACGTCAAATAATGGCGGCCCTGTTCAATCAATTCCGCCGATTGCACTAAAGTGCTTTTGCCGGTTTGTCGAGCACCGTTGACCAAGGCAACGGGTGTATCCGCCAACGCTTGGAGTAAATGGTCAGTGATGTGGCGCCGAATCATTATGAAATAATCAACCATTTACAGGTTGATAATCAACCACATTATGGCGGAACAACGGAATGAAGGAACTCTCCTCTGCTTATCTGCCGTCTCCGGTTGAATCACGAGGTTGGCTACTGCAAGATCCGCATTCAACTCGCCGTAGAACGTCGCAGCTTCGCTATCCGGTAGAACGCCTTCCGCCTCTTGGTTCGTATGCCAAAACTGAAGGAGGGCGACACGACGCCTGACCCGCAGACCCGGTGCAACGGTTTCGTTGAAGGCATGGCGTACAAGCGGGGAAATTGGGCGCCTGTTTACAACGAAGTTCGGTTTCGAGAGGATCGCTCCGAGGGTGGGGAAGGGAAGATGCCATGGTCTTGTCAGGCTGCCGGATAGGCAGCAACCTGACAGATGAAAATGAACGCCATAAAGGCGGCACCCGCCGCCAGCGCCATAGCACTAAAGAACGAAAAGTCGGCGAAAGCAAAGCGAATCCTCATCGGAACTGATGTACACCTGAGAGGCTATCAAGCGGCTCGCAAGGTTGATAACGGCGTCATCGGAGTAGTGGAGAACTTTCGGAGCGAGGAGGCGTTGTTGCTCCACGTCGAGAAGCAATGTGAACGAGCCGAGCAAGTGGTGGTGGTTTACGAAGCTGGGCCGTTAGGTTACACGCTGTATCGAAAGCTAACAGCGCGTGGGGCGCTTTGCTACGTCTGTGCGCCTGACAGCAGTGAGCAGAAAAAGAAGCGACGTAAGAACAACAAAATCGATGCCCGGAACTTAACCAGTAAGCTGTTCAATTACCTCAATGGGGATCAAGGAGCGTTACAATTAGCCCGTGTGCCGACCGAGGCCCAGGAACAACTGCGTTTGGCCAGCCGTGAACACGATCAAATGGTCGAAGAACGCAAGCGGCTGGGAGCGAAGGGCAACGCCTTGCTATTGAGCCAGGGCTTTGGGAGTTGGAGCAATTGGTGGCGACCGAAGGCTTGGGCCCAATTGAGCTCCCTAGTGCCGCAATGGCTGCTGGAGAGGCTCAAGATCTGGGTCGATGTGCTCAAGATGCTCGATGAGAAAATTTGTCAGGCTAAAGTTGCTCTGGCTCGGACCTGCAGCGGCCCGCGGCCTAAAGGGGTTGGGGCCCTCAGTCAGATGCAACTCCAAAGCGAGGTGCTGGATTGGTCGCTTTATACCAACCGCCGCAAGATCGCTTGCTTGGCCGGGATGGTCCCTAGCGAATGGAGTACCGGAGACAAAGAACGGCGTGGCTCCATTACCAAAGTGGGAGTGCCGGCCATTCGGCGGATCATTGTCGAGATGGTCTGGCGGATGATCTTGTTTCAGCCTCAGTATAAGCCGGTCCAAAAGTGGCAGAAGGTCTTGCAAGGCACTAATCCGGCCCTGAAGAAAAAAGCCGTTGTGGCCATCGGTCGGCAGCTGATCGTCGATCTGTGGCGACTCCAAACTGGACGGGTCACTGCCCAAGAACTCAACTTGGTGATGGTCGGCGCCTAAGGAGTTTAAAAGTGCGGCGCACAGCGCCGATGAAATTGGGGCTCTGCCCCAAACCCCGGTTTGGGGGGAACAGTTCAACGGCCAGCCGCTTTGGGCTTGGCCAAACTTTGCAGGAGGACGCGAGCCAAACAGTAACAAAAAGATTTAAGAACTCCCCTTCGACTTTGGAGCGGCGCACGCCCGTGCCCACTCTTGGGGTGATTAGCCCGTCGCGGAAGATTGGGCGTGCTCGTTCCTCTTGGACCGATGCGTATCAAGCATCTTGCGCTGTCAGAACTCGACATGCGCCGATAGGAGGCTGCCTTGTCCAACGCAAACCGGACAAACGAGCGCCAAGAGGAGACGCGATTCAAAGTGATCAATCCCCGGAAAAGTGGCAACTTCGTTGCTCTAAAAAGATAAAAAAGAACTAACACGGTTTTCGGTAGCTTGACACACACCATAGGAGGGTGGGGGAGTGGCAACCGGATTCTCCGGGTCGTTGCTATTTTAGATTAGAACCCGTTGGCTGATGTTATGGGTAAAGCCAGAAGAGAAGTCCGCAATCATGGCGAAATGGCGGGCGCCCATTCATTGAGTGCATCCGTGGCGGGATTCCCGCCGCACGATGGTTTAACAGCCTGGGGATCCGACTAAAAATCGCGGTATGACCTGGCCAGAACGGAGCCGCGAGCGGCTGATCAGTCTCGCTTTGCGGGCATCTACTTTCGCGACGGAAGATCGTGCAGAAATATTCTGTCGTACACGGGATTGCGGCTTGATGCCTGGGGGTTATCTGGTTTCAATTGCTCTCATGCCTTACCTTTCAATATTGACAAACGCACGCGTGGCGGACGTCAGGCACTCAGAGCTTCTGGCGGCTGCGTCCCGGGTCGTCGCATCCCAGCTCAGCAAGCCGGAGAATTACGTGATGGTGGGCATCGCGCGGGGCCAGCGCCTGGCATTCGCAGGCAGCGAGGAACCGGCAGCCTTCCTGGAGCTGAGAAGCATTGGTTTGCCCGATGCGAAGCGCGGCTCACTCTGCACGGAATTGACCGACTTGATAGCGGAGTTCTGCGGTATAGCCAGGGATCGCATCTTTCTGGTGATGGTTGACGTGGACGCAAAACTCTGGGGCCACGACGGAAAGACGTTCCGTTAGCGAAACTTTCACAAATGCCTACGTTCTCTGGCTTGTGCAAGAAACTGGCGTTTGAGGTTCACGGCGCAGTTCGGTAAAGTCGCTATTCATATAACCAATTCGCGTTCCGCGTATTATGCCTCCAGGTCCTGGAGAGAGAGGCAGCACCTCGCACACTAACAAGGTGTAAGCGTCCTCCAGGTCTGGATCATCTTTGACCGCCCGCTTGTCAGTGAACAGCGCAAACCGCTGCACCGATTCACCATCAACTTGCTCCTGAAACGCACAGCGCCGCTGCGGATTGACCTGGAAAGACATCGAGTTCACCAGAGATCTTATTCGTTCCCTGTGAGCACCCAGCTTGGCTGACGCCATCTGTTGGAAGAAAAGAACTTCCAGTCCCTGAGAAGGATTGGGGGTATTCGCCTGATGAATTACGTTGGTAAATTAGATTATATCGCCGTGACTTTGGCGGCTGATTTCAGGCGATTCAGGTGCTGAGCGTGCGGTGAGCGATCCAACGATCCAGCCGAGGCTGTTCCTTTGCAGCGTGTGGGCCGAGACAGATGGACTATCCTGCGAGAAGGTCGGATGCCCAAATCACCGATACTGGCGTTTTGTTTGGACTCGTTCAAAGCGGTCACTGGCGAAGGCGGCTTGAATTGAAACTGCGTTTGCTGGCCGGCAAGGTGCCGACGCTGCGGAAGTACGCGCATCAACAGAACCTTGGAAATATCGAAGACGAGCTGGCGATACATTTCGGCGATGCGTTGTCAGTCGCCGAAAAAGATATGCTGCGCCTCTGTCGGCAGCTTCGCAACAAGGTGCTGCACAGCGATTTTACGCGGCGCGCGGCAAGTTCGGGGAACTCGGCATCGATACGCAATCGGGCGGCGTGAAGATGATCCCGTCGCCGGTAGCGACGGTAGAGGAATTTGCGAAGAAGATCGCCGGGGCGAGAGCCGGAACCGGAAGGCACGAATGTCGCCGACACGTTGTCCACGGATGAGGGCAGCGTGTACGGATGGTTTTTCGAAGCGGGCGCCGCCGGCGATTTCGACAAGGCGTGCGACGCATTCAAAAGCGGATGGGCGATCATTGATCGGTTGGCAGGTGTGTAAGCGGGTATCTCTTTCGACAAAAGGAATCATTTTGTCGATAGTGGTAGTTTTTGCTTAGTAGGAAACGGCGGAGAGAAGCCACAACATCTCTATCAACCGGGGTCGGCAGTGTGTGTAGGCAAAAAACTGAGATCAATGTTGACACTGGCCTCCCGGAAACTCAGTGCCACAAGCAAAATTTAAGGAGTATTCGGATTCATCTCCAAGACTTTGTCTCGCCATGCGAGTACGAGATTCAAGGCAGATCCTATTGTCTCCGCGCCCTGAAAAATGGACCGGCACGACAAGGACAGCAGACGGTTCCTGGCGCAAATCACCGATGATATTTCGCAAGTGACCTTTTGTGTCATGGCGTTTGTCTTGGGATCCTGGAACTGCGCCTTTGTCAGCAGGCCCATTGTAATCGACCAAGCGTCTTTGTTGAATATCCCGAGGGGCTCTGGTTTGGAAACATCGAGTTTGGGATCTTTTCCTGTCTTTTGCTGCCAATATTCGTTCATTTTGGCAGAATAGGTTGAAATCGCTGGACCCAGCATGTTCGTAAGGTTCAGCATTTTCTGAGCTATGCTGTCCCGAAATTCGGCAAAGTCGCTTGACCTCAAGTCGGTCCGTTCGAGCGCAGGCGTGCAACTCACTATGTAGAGAAGTTTGGGTGCTCCAGGGGAACCGCCACGTTGAAGTACTGACCCTAACTCGGGGTCAACAAAGTAGATAAGCCGGCGTGCGTTGGGTGAATTGGCCGCATCAAGAATGAAATCGAACTGAGCGTTCAACCCTTTTGCTATCACCGCATCCGCCGGAACGGGAATTTCTATCTGTTTTTCGCCTACATTGACAAAATAACTTTCAGCAACTGCCGAGACGGCTACGTCGGCGCTCTCCTCCCGGAAAATCTCCGAGATCCCTGGCCGGTTTGTTTGCGCCAGTAATTGAAGTCGTGCCGCATGTCGATACATCGCGATTATAATTGGATCAAGATTGTTTAGCACCATAGTCATAACCCTCCTGCGGGTGCGCTGGTCTTCGTAGTGTATCCGCTTTCATTGCCCTGGTATTAATCGTCGGCTGCTATCGAGAGCCACCTGTTTTCCGAAGCTCGGTGGGCTTCAGTACCTAATCCTCTCCAAATTTTCCAGGAGGACCTTTTAGCAGCTGATCATTGGGATTGGTATCAAATATTTGCAGGACTTGGTCGCTGCGACGGGACAGAATCTCGATGCGGGCGCCCTGGCGATTATTATGATTGCATGCATCATCCTCGCGGTCATCGCGCACCGACTCTCGCAAATGGTTAGCCTTTGCGCTAACTTGGGCGGCGGCTCTCGCAATAAATGAACGTATTCTTCAACGAAGTTGATCGTTTGGCGTCGGATTTGATCGAATTCTCCACCCGGCACAATGATGTGCATTGGCTAGCGCATGGAACGATTTACCGCGGTTGGGTGCGCAGCGCCTCCGGTGATCCAGAAGAAGGCATTCCCTGGATCGAGCAGGGAATAAGAGAGCTTCAGAAACCGGTTCGGTAGTGTCGCTGGCAAGCAGTCTCGTACTAAAGGCTGAAGCGTTGTATCTAGCTGATCGTGCCTCCGAAGCTCTTGAAACAATAAACGAGGCGGAAGCGCTGGCTGAAAGATTTGAACAGCGTGTCCTTAGTGCGCGACTGCACCGGCTCCGCGGTATGTTTCTCGCGGCTTTTGGTGCCAACGGGATGCAAACCGAGGCTTCATTTCATGAAGCCATCAGAATCGCACGGGAGCAGAAGTCGATTTCCCTTGCGAAACGCGCAGAAGCTACCAACGCGGAATACTGCCGCCTAAAAACGAGCTGGCCAGGAAGGCGTGGGCTCTGACTACCTCTTTGATAACTTCTTGCAGTTCCCTGCCTTTCGGTTCGCTGGCTGCTCGCCCCGCCCGCCAATCCTTCGCCGTTCTCCGTCGAGCTGCGAGATGGCTCCAACCGGACGTTTTGGCTAAGATAAAATCAGACGCTCGATATCATCCCGAAGCGTAGGTTTTGGCCGAGAGTCCGGGTAACGCGAGTTCAATCTACCATGGGCGAATTATTTCAGGATGCGCGCCTTGAGCCAAAGAAACAGTGGAACTCGCGCCCATTGCTTGAGGTGATCCTCGTTGGTTTAATCCGGAACTGGCTCACGTAATGAGGTGATGGCAAGCCCCGCCCCTTCTAGTGCGGCCACGTAATTTTCCAGTGGCTGCGACCATCCGGCGAAGTGCATCCGCAGGCCGCGGTGTTCCTCTTCTCCTTCAAATCGCACACATCCGTAATAGCTGCCACTTAGGACAAATCGGGCCTCCGGTTCGCTTCCTGCGGAGCGTCCCCTGTCTCGAAAGGGATGAACCAACGAGATAAAAACCACACCCTCCGGTTTCGTCACGCGTCGGATCTCTTTCAACGTCGCAGGTACATCCTCCACGTCCATCAGGACTCAGATCCCCGGCCCGCTCGATCATCGGACCGCTGAAGGACATTGTAAGCCATCACCAAATCGAACTGCCCGTCCCCGAAGGGGAGGTCCTTGCCGTCAGCGACGGCATATTCGTCAGCGGAATTGGCTTGCCGCGAGGCCTCAACCAATGCGGCAACAGCGTCGGTGGCAGTTACGCGGTATCCAAGCCTCTTCAGTTCACGGCTGATACGACCTTCACCGCAGCCAACTTCAAGAGCATTGCCGGTTCCTGAACCTACAAATCGCGCAAGTGCGCACCGGTACATCCAAAAGGCGTCATGACTCTGCGAACGGGCCCAGGCAATCCATTCCTCTGCAAACCGCGCCCAATGCGCCTTCTCTGATTCTTTCTGTCATGATTTCCAAATCCGACCATTTTGATCGCCACAAAATACATGCTATTTTGGGGCAGGCAGTTAAGGAGTCGGAACAACCAATATGCCAAATAGCGACACTAGCCCATAGCCAACCTGCCGGTTGCTGACCGTCTCCCCGTCTTCCTGTCGGCTCGTATTCATACGGGCCGTTAGCCGTTTACCCGTCGTTGGATTTTCGTTTCGTAATAATGCTACGAACCGCGAACGTTGTACCGGGCCACGCAGTCCTAACCGTTCCGCACCGTGTCCAGCCCATATCCCGGGCTCTTTCATCAAGTAGTCGCTCACCGCCAATTCACGATCGAAATAACGCTCCACTCTTTCAGCGTTCCGATTCACCTCAATATTTAGCATACTATCTTGTCACACTAACTGTGGCAGGTAAACGCTTGCACCCTTACGCTTCGCTTAACGTCAAGCAGCTCCCTCCCGCCGCTGCGCGTCGACCTCCCTTCAAGGGAGGTCCGGAAGGTAACTGCAGATAACTGTTCAACGCGTTTCAACACTCCTAGTTCCTAAAGTGTTGAATCGTGTTGAAGGGTGTTGAACAGTGTTGAAAGTTGTTGAGAGGCGTTGAACGCCGAGAAGAGGTACCGGTCGCTCCAGGGCCGCGACTGGCCCATTACCAATGCTACTAACCAACTATTATCAAAAGCGATAGAGTCCGAGTTAAAAGCGTTCACGTGACTTGACAAGACCTCTGTGGCCCGGGATTTTTGGTGATTCACGACAATTGCCGCAGATCGTTTCAACGATTGTTTCCTGAGAATTCTTAGGGTGGGGCTGACGAACGGGCGGTTGCGCTGACAAACACTTATCATGCCTCGGCAGATATCCCATCTGGACCACTTGGCTTCTTTGGCCGACCGAGCCCCTTACCCCTTTTGCAAGGACTGGGCGTGAACTCTTTGTTCGCCAGACCTTCGAGATACCGATCCAAGCTATCGCCATCAATCAGTCGCAGACCTTTGACGCAACCGGGATAAGTGAGGAGAATGCTCTGTAGGACCCCAGCGCGCAGCATCGAATACGTCAGCGCACGTGACCAGGGCAGTTGGTTAACTCGCAACCATCGCCGCCGTCCCGATGTACTGACTTCATTTAGAAGATTCGTTCTAACCATGGCCCCTAATATACGAATCGCTAATTTAGATTAAATAGACCACCAAGCGGCTCGAATCTACTCAGCAATGACCCGACGTGCACTATTATGTGCTGATACGATCCATGCAGATTAGGGGAAATGTTGGGAAACGCCTAGCGAATGCTGTCAAGAAATTATTTTCGATTATTTACTATCGTCTGTCAGGCGTTTTCTAAGAAGCGAATCGGGAGACTAACGTAAGCCTTGAGGCGTCAAGGTTGGCGGGCAATCGGGCAATAGGTGCTGAGGAATTTCAAGAATGTTGAGACCCTGTCCGGCGTTTCAATGATATTAATTATTGCGAAAGTGCTAGCGTTATAACGTTAGGTTATGTTAGTCAGGAGCATGGATGTAGGAAAGGCAGCAGCTAAGTATGAGCAACGTAAGGATGCAGTAGAGGCTGTCATGCGAGGTGAACCAGTAAGTGTGGTAGCCAGAGTATATGCAGTGCCACAGCGAACTATCTTTGGTTGGCTTGCCAGATACCGTGCTGGAGGCTGGCACGCCTTAGACTGAACTTCGATCAGCTAATTGATCGGGAGCCCGCATAAATAAAGGATTGAGGGCGAAAACGTAGTTCCCGTTACTGGCTACGGGGCCGGGATCTTTTTGAGCAAATCAAAGGCCCTTTGCTGAAGAGCTGAGGGTTCAGTTTCTTGTTGCCAAGCCGGAGCGCCTTCAAGATTTGGGGTGATGGAGTTGCGAACGATCGTGGAAAGATCAGCCAGTAAAGTCTGAAAAGAATGGACCGGGGCTCCCTCGAGTGTCTTCTTGGTTCGGGCTTTTCGGGCCGCGCTCGGGGAGGGTTTCTTCGGGCTGACGACATCTTCACGCGGCTCGCGTGGGGCGTCATCAACGAAGAGCATCGGCGCAAGGGCCTTGCGCATGTGCCATTCGACGTAGTAGGCGAGCATGCATAGAAAGACGTGTGCGCGCACGCGGCCCTCCAAACGATGATGGATGGGGCGCACCTTGAGATCAACGGTTTTGAGGCAACGGAAGGCTTGTTCTACGGCGCCCAAGTCTTTGTAGCACTCCACCGCTTCCGAGGCTCTCATGGCGCTTTGATCCACGCTGGTGCGGACCACATACATCCCGTCCAAAAGCGCTTCTTCTGCGATTTTTGTCTCATTGCGTTTCCAGCCAAAGGCGTCTTCTTCTATTTGGAGAACGAAGTGTTTGGCCATCTTGAAGCGCTCAATGAGCCGGCCGACTCGCAGTGCAATTTTGGCTTTGCCTCGCAGCGCGCGTTTTTCCCGATTGGTGGCTTGGGCGATCTTTTGGAGCTCCACTTCGGTGGCCCTCAAAAGTGCCTCACGCTTGGAGCTGCGGTATTGGGCTAAAAACGGATTGCGACAGGCAATGAGACGCTCGTTTGGAAAATCCGGACTGCTGATTTCGGCCAGATTTTTCTCATCAAAAAGCGATGGAGCTATCGCCCCTTCTTCGAGTAGTCCGGCGATTTGGCTCGAACGCAGCGCTCCAATCCACTCAAGCCCTTCGATCCCGCGCAGCTCTTGCTCGATGCGCGCCTGGGTGATCATGCCCCGGTCGCCGACGATCACCACGCGCTTGAGCCCGAAGCGCTCGCGCACCTTCTTTAACTGGCTGCCCAGCGTCATGGGATCAGCCGTGTTGCCTTCAAAAACTTCGACTGCCACCGGACAACCCTCTTTGTTACAGAGCAGTCCGTATTCAATCTGGAGCTTGCCCACTTTGCCATCGCGATTAAACCCAAGGCTCGCCAATTGGCAACATTTGCCTTCCAGGTAACTCGAGGTTAGGTCGTAGAGCACAAGGCAGCCTTCCTCCAGATGCCGAGTGGCTAAGGCTTTTTCGATCCGAGCCTGACGACTCACTAACCAGTCCATCGCGGCGTAAAGTTCATTTTCGTGGATCGAGCCCTCCAGATGACACTCCTGAGCCAGGGTGCTCGAGAGCGTCTGGCAATCCAGCGAACGCGCTGTCGCAAGCTTTGAGCCGGGATCCAAAATCCGAGCCACAATCATCGCCAGTCCAAGATTACGTTCTCTGGAGAGCTTTGAACCCAAGAGTCGATCCAGCCCAAGGGTGCGCACCACCCGCAGCACAGCCTCGACATGGCCATGAGGTAGGGAACGGGTGATGCGAAAACTCTCCGAGCTGACGCTGGCCGAAGGCTGATGACCTTTGAGAAGCAGACCCAAGCCCGCAACAATGCGTCTGGGCCAATCGGTGAGATTGGCCAGTGTGCGGTGCTTGACCTTGCCTTCCTGGCGGAAGGACTGGCGCAGGAGAATGCACGGAGGAGAATTACGGTTGGCGACCGTCTCGATATACATGGTTACAAATATGCCAAATATACAGGCACAGAGCAAGAAAATAAAACATATTTACATGGCTACATTATTGAGCCAAAAATCGCCTGAATCGAGTATTGAAGCCATCTAACGGACGATCACCTGATCGAAGTTCAGCTTAGAAGAGGGTCGACGCAGTGGGCGACCTAGAAAGGTTAGTGCCGAAACAATGCAGTGGCTCTATGAGGCTATCACATTGGGAGATCCAAGGCAGTTTCAGTTGGTTTTCTGTCTGTGGACGCTCAACATCGTTCGAACAGTGTTGAAGAAAGAGAAGGGAGTGGAATTGAGTAAAAGTGCGGTCTGTCGCCTTCTGCAGTACATGGGCTTGACCCCGCAGCGGCCAATCTATCGTTCCTATAAGCAGGATCCGCAGGAATTGGAGCGTTACCTCAATAAGGCCTTTCCAGAGTTGCGGACTCTGGCGCAGCGCACGGGAGCGGAGATTTACTTCGTCGATGAATCGGCGGTGCGCAGTGATCACCATCGTGGGAGGACCTGGGCACCTATCGGACAGACGCCGGTGGTCGAAGACAGCGGAGATCGTTTCACCCTGAAACTGATCTCCGCAGTGAGTCCCCGTGGAGACATGCGCTTTAGCGTTATCCAAGACAAGATGAACTCTGGCAAGTTCATTGCCTTCGTGAAGAAGTTGCTGGCCGATGCCGGTTGTCCCATCATCGTCATTGCCGATAACGCTGCCTATCACACCTCTGGGACGGTCCAGGCTTTTGCCGAAAAGAGCCAGGGAGCAGTCACGCTGGCTTATCTTCCGCGCTATGCCCCGGAATTCAATCCAGATGAACAGGTCTGGAATCATGCTAAAGGGAGACTGGCAAAGTTATTCATCGACAGCAAAGCAACTCTGAAAAGCAGCATGCTTGCCATCTTACGCTCGATCCAAAAGCAGAGTGATCTCATCCGCTCGTTCTTCCAGATGGAATTCACTTCCTACGTTCTGGGATAGGCACTAACTGCTCACACTTACACAACGATTCATAGTGGAGCAATTTCACCGCGAATTGCTAAATAGCCGACTTCAGAATCTCGCGTAATACGGCCCAAGCTCAGCGGCGCTCTGCAATCTCCTACAGACCACGCAAATGGGCACACAGCGAATGCGTCAAATGAGAGGGAAACCCAACAACGACAAAAAAAGCGGAAATTTCGGGCTCAACCCTGGCTCCGGCCTTAACTTCAGCTAGTCCGGTCCGATCGCGAATGCGAACGGCTGACATAGGCTTGCAATACTCTGGCCAATGCGGGCAGAGAGCGTCGCCTGAAGCCGAACGGTCTCGTGGCATCAATGTTTAGCGACCGGACAAATGATGCAATAGTAACGCTTGACGGCATGGGCGGTGCCAGACGATCAACATGCGTTCTGAGACGGCCAATGCATCGATTTGGGCGCGGTGCGGAGTCGACCTCGGCAATGCCTCAAGATCTTGTTTTCGCAAGTCTGGCCCAAGGATAAGCGCATTACCGTGAACGTACTGTGCCAGAACCACCTAGGCACCGCCTTCTGGAGAGCAGTGGGATTTACAGATTATAGCCTGACTCTAGAATTCGATGCCCGGGAGTTTTTGAATGTCCCACAATAGATGAGTTCTGGATCGACTGGGTCGAGGTTGTGGATTATGCCGCTCCTTTCGAAGCCGACCTTTCCAAACAGCGCCTGCCTCGGGACGTTGCTGCGATTGGTAGAGGAAAATACTTTTGGAGTACGGCAGATCGAGATCAGATATCGTAAAAGCATCTCTCCGACTCCTGTACGGCGCTGTTCTGGATCTACAAAAGCCAATGAGATAAAACCGTGCTCGAAGAACGTGTATTCCAGAACACCGACCGCGATGACTTTCCCTTCCTCTTCGAGGAGTTGTGGGTCGCCGCTATCCACTGCGCGCCGGATGAACTCGGTGCGCACTGTTTCATTGACTCGCCAGCGAACGCAAATATTGCGCTGATATCTTCTCGGTTTGCTTTGCGGGTGGTTCGTTTTGGCACAATCATCTGAATCGCGCCTCCGACATTTCAATCTACTGAATCCGAATGAATACAGAAGTCCCCGACTTTTATTCATGGCACGGGCTGCACGTGCAAATATACGATGACCAGACCGCCAGGGGATGGGACACACCGCAGAATGATACGTCCTTTTATTTTATTTGGAAGGGGCGAGGGCCGGCGACGGCCCGATACTGGAACTTGGCTTTGGCACTGGCGTCTACCACAGCTTTACGGGCTTCAGCCCAGGTTGCCGCCGAAGGCGGAGCTAGGGCGGGCTATGACTACGTGATCGGAACTGCAGAGGAGAGCGTTCTGCGAATGCCAGGAACTCAACCAGTCACTTTCTCGGGATCGATGCCCGAGCTGTTTGCAAATTGCTCGCGCCGTATTTTTCTTGATTTCGTTGTGCCGCGGGACAGTACTTTTCTGACCGGTCGCCGGGATGAACCAGATTGTGTGCTTAGCGCCTTCCGGTTTAATCTCTGCGCCGTGCTCGCGCATGAGTTGCTCCAGTTTTTGACGTTTCACCTCTGGGCAAGCGCAAACTCGATTTCAAACCGGTCCGCATCCAGACTTTGTTTAGCGATTTCGCCCTCCAATTCGTCGCGGAAAAACAACTCAAAGGCGTCAATGAAGTTTTCCATCGTCTCTTGAATTGTCTCGCCCTCGGTTTGGACACCCGGATTTTCGCGCATGTAGGCATGATACCCGCCTTCTTCGCATTTCTCGAAAACGATTGTGAACTTGTCCATGCAAGGTTACGTGCTCCGCTCGCAGACGACCTTCGCGCCAAATTGATTCGCAAACAAGCCCGGTTTGACGCCAGCACAGCTACCGCGGTTAGAATGGACTCGAAACTGCAGTAAACAATTGCGAACTAGAGTCTCATGTGTGTGATTCCATGTGTGACTTTGGCACTTTATTAAGGCTTCACGCTCAGCGGATCCTTTATTTAAGCGGCTGGAGAGCGGGCAGCGAGGATCGAACTCGCATTGACATTCACCTCTTTGGTTCGGGGATAAAGACGACGAGGGAAAGCCCCGGAGTTGCAGGGACCTGTTATTAGTTTCGTTATTGGATGGGACGCTTGTTTGGCGTAAGTGCTTCAAATTTAAGAAGTAGCGGGTGAAGGGAATCGAACCCTCGTGTTGAGCTTGGGAAGCTCACGTTCTACCATTGAACTACACCCGCGGTGGATAATCTCCGGAAGGCCGCATGGCTCGATCGGCGGACCGGCGAGATGGCTCGGCAACGATAGTAGCGCATCTGGTTGGCTCTGCAACTCAGAACAATGGACTTACTGCCGGAACACCCTTACTGTCGTAATCCTTAGGACGCATGGGTGCCCCAAAAAAAAATCAGCCGAACAACGGTTGCTCGAACTTCTCGGATCGCCGCGGTATCAACCTCTCAACAAGTCTGAGCTCGCCAAGCGCCTGCAGATACCGCTCGATGAGCGATCGAGGTTCCGGCGGCTGCTGAATGATCTGGAGACCGCTGGCAAGATCACCAGGATCCGGAAAGACCGCTACGTCTTGCCGCAAGAGGCGGATTTGATGGTTGGCGTGTTGCAGGTCAATCCGGACGGGTTCGGGTATCTCCTCAATGAATCCGGCGACGGCCTCGGAGATCTTTATATCTCGGCAGAGAACCAGGGCACGGCGATGCACAAGGATCGTGTGGTGGCCAGGATTATTCGAGATCGCATCCTTCCAGACCGCGGCCGTCGGAATCGCGCGAATCGAGAAGGCCGGGTGATCAAGATTCTGGCTGAGAGCGAACCAGACCATCGTCGGGACGCTGCAACGCTCGAAAAATTTCTATTACGTGGTGCCAGATGAACCGGCCCTGGTACACGATATTTATGTGACCGCGCAGCCCGATCGCTGCGCGCATGCCGGAGGTGAATGACAAGGTGGTCGTCCGGCTGGACCCGTGGGAACATCGACACCTCAATCCTGAAGGCGGCATCGTCGAGGTCCTTGGCCCGGCGAAGAAGCCGGGTGTCGATATCCTATCGATCATTCGGAAGCATGATCTTCCGGTCGCTTTCCCGGATGCGGTCCTGAAAGAAGCGGACCAGATTCCGCTCGATATTCCAGAGAAGGAGCTGCACGGACGAGAGGACTTGCGATCTGCACCGGTATTCACGATCGATCCGGACAATGCACGGGACTTTGATGATGCCGTGCATGTGACCGATGCGGATGGCGGATGGAGCGTCGGGATTCATATCGCCGATGTCTCGCATTACGTGAAGCCGGGCGCTGCACTCGATCGCGAAGCGATGCGTCGGGGCAATAGCGTTTATCTTCCTGACCGGGTGCTGCCGATGTTGCCGGAGCGATTGTCGAACATGGTTTGCAGCCTGAGACCGAACGAGGATCATCTGACGAAGTCGGTTTTTGTGGAATTTGATCGAGTCGGCCGGATCAAATCGTATCGATTTGCCGCCACGGTCATTCGGAGTGTCGCCCGACTAACCTATCGCGAAGCATTTGCCATTTTGCAGCGAGAACCGGCGACTGCCATTGAAGGGCAATCTCCATCGCGCCTGGCGGCTCGCCGCGATTCTGAGAGAACGGCGTTTCAAGCAGGGTGCCCTGGAACTGGATATGCCTGAAGTGCGCGTGGTTTTGGATGACGAAGGAAAGGCCGGTCGCGCTTGTGCGCGAAGAAAACGATATTTCCCATCAGCTGATCGAGGAGTTCATGCTCCTGGCGAACGAATTGGTCGCCCGGCAAACCAGAGAACGATTGATTCCATCCGTCTACCGGATTCATGAGGAACCGGATGCACAAAGGCTCGCTGACTATCGGGACCAGATCCGGTCGTATGGAATCGAGGTAGGCGATCTTTCACAACGCCGGGAAATGCAACGCCTTTTGAAAATGATGGTGGGAAGACCTGAGGAAGGCGCATTGAAAATCGGCCTGTTGCGAAGTCTGCGCAAAGCGGCTTATTCGCCTGATGCGCTCGGCCATTACGGCCTCGCCAAAACCGACTACACCCATTTCACGAGCCCGATTCGCCGGTATGCGGATTTGCTGGTGCATCGTTCATTCGCGGCGATGTTGCCGCACCGGCAGCGGGAAACCTCCTCGATCCATCGACCTTGCCTCGACGTGTGAACACATCTCAGCGACGGAACGCACTGCGGCGGAGGCGGAGCGGGAAGCTGTTCGCCTGAAAAAAATGGAATACTTTGCCGGACTCGCTCGGAAGCCGCATCGGCTGGAGGGGACGATCCTTGACGTGCGAAATTACGGGCTGCTGGTAGAACTTAAAGAGGCACTCGTGGTCGGAATGATTCGTATTTCTTCGCTTAATCACGACTTTTTTGTTTTTGATCCGGCACGTCAACGGATCACGGGGCGCCGGAGCAAGATGAGTTTTGTGGTAGGCGACCGCGTGGTCGTGCGGGTTGCTCGGCGTCGATTCCTTTAGGCAGCGGATCGATTTCGGCTTGGTGGCGAAAGAATGAAGAGTTGCAAATAAGAGCCTGCGGGCGAAAATTAATCAGTTTACCGCAAAGCGCTTTTGTGTCATTTACGAGAATCCTTCCTTTCTGAATCGCGGCTGTCAGATATCATTGGTTTCCAAGCGGCATCCCTCCAAATCATCATGGATAACGTAATTATCACGAAAGAACTTCAAGTCGAACGTAAGCACTTCTACATTGAATTTAGAGAAAACGAACGAGGCCGATTTATGCGTATCACTGAGGAAGCACATGGTCGTCGTAACACGATCATCATTCCGAGTACGGGGTTGGAAGAGTTCATGGCGATGGCCAGTGAAGTGATGCACTGCGCCGACCGAGTTCCCGCTGCGCACGGGTAATCCGGATATTATTCTTTGGAGGGTAGCGAGGCGCGCATCGGGGCTACGGCAACGCGCTGCAACCGCGACTCAAGGCTTCTCGCGAAGCAAAGGCTCGATCGGGTTCAGGCTGCCGAAGGCTCCAGAACAGTGCGGTGTTCGTTGCGAACTCCATTGCGTTCAAACCGGTCGATAGAACTGCAATTCCAGTCGGGATCCGGCGTTGACACATCGAGACTCTTCGCTAGTTTCTGTTCTCCCGCGAACATGCGCATTGCGCTCGCTCCAATTCTTGTTTTTCCAGATCATTTTATGGCAACAAAAGTGAAGAAGGCTCCGAAGGCTGCTTCAAAAAAAGTGTCGGCAAAAGCAACACCAGCAATCCGGAAAGCCGGCAGTTCACCAAAGGTCCGCTATGTCTACTACTTCGGAGATGGCAAGGCCGACGGTCATGGAAAGATGAAACCGCTTCTGGGTGGGAAGGGCGCCAACTTGCACGAAATGACTCGGATCGGTCTCCCGTTCCTCCCGGGTTCACGATCAGCACAGAGGTTTGCACTTACTTTTCTGAGAACAAGAAAAGTTATCCTGCCGAGCTAAATGATCAGGTCGAATCTGCGCTGGCAAAAGTGGAGAAATCGGCTGGGAAAAAGCTCGGCGACCGCAACAATCCTTTGCTGGTGTCCGTTCGTTCCGGTGCACGCGATTCGATGCCTGGGATGATGGACACGATTCTCAACCTTGGGATGAACGATGAGGTCGTCGAAATTGTGGCCGAAAAGACCGGGAACCCGCGGTTTGCCTGGGATTCCTATCGCCGGTTTCTACAGATGTATGGGGACGTGGTGATGGGCGTACAAAAACGCGAAAACGAAGACCATGATCCGTTTGAAGTCATCATTGAGGCGGCAAAACGAGAGGCCGGGGTCAAGGATGATATCGAATTGACAGCCGATCATCTCAAGGGCCTGGTTGAAAAATTCAAGCAGCTCATCAAGGAACGCACCGGCAAAAATTTCCCGCAAGATCCCCGTCAACAGCTTTGGGGCGCAATAGGAGCGGTCTTCGGTTCGTGGAACAACGATCGGGCGATCGTGTATCGGCGGAAGTACAACATCCCGCATGAATGGGGGACAGCCGTTAACGTTCAGACAATGGTTTTTGGCAATATGGGGGATAACAGCGCCACTGGAGTGGCGTTCACCCGTGACCCGGCCACCGGAGAAAAGGTGTTTTACGGTGAATACCTGATCAACGCCCAAGGTGAAGATGTCGTTGCCGGTGTCCGAACTCCGAATCCGGTCGCTGCGCTGGCGAAGGAGATGCCGGCCGCACACAAGGAACTGCTCAAGGTGCGCGAAATTCTCGAGCAGCATTTTCACGATATGCAGGACCTCGAATTTACAGTCGAGGACAACAGGCTTTTCATTCTTCAAACCCGCAACGGTAAACGGACCGGTCTTGCCGCGGTTCGCATCGCGGTCGAGATGGTCAAGGAGAAACTGATCACCAAGGAAGAGGCGATCAAGCGGGTCCCGGCGGATTCACTGTCGCACCTGTCTGGCTCCGATATTTGATCGGCAAAGCGTGAAGACGGCTAAGAAGATTGCCTCTGGCTTGGCTGCGGGTCCCGGAGCAGCGAGCGGGCAAATCGTCTTTAACGCCAAAGATGCCGTAGAGTTGGCGAGCAAGGGCCAACCGGTGATCCTGGTCCGAATCGAAACTTCGCCGGAAGATCTTCGGGGGATGATCGCTGCTGAGGCGATCCTGACGGCGCGCGGAGGTGTCTCTTCTCATGCCGCACTGGTAGCGCGCCAGATGGGGAAAGTTTGTGTTTGCGGCGCTTCCACGCTCGAGATTGATTATGTGAATCGAACCTTGACGGCGGGGGACGTGACTCTCAAGTACGGTGACTTTATCTCAGTGGACGGAACTGTCGGAGAAGTCTATGCCGGCGAAGTCAAGACTGCGCATTCAGAGGTGGTTCAGGTTTTGGTGGAGAAGAAACTAGATCCCAAAAAGAGCCAGACTTTCCAGGAATTTTCTTCGCTGCTCAGTTGGGCTGACAAAGTCCGCAAACTGGAGATCCGTACCAACGCGGATTCTCCTGAGCAGGTGGCAACCGCGATCGCCTTTGGTGCCAAAGGAATCGGTTTGACCAGAACCGAGCACATGTTCTTCGAAGGCGATCGCATCGATGCCATGCGGGAGATGATTCTCGCTTCCTCCGTGGAAGAACGAAAATCCGCGTTAGCTAAACTGTTGCCCTACCAGCGCGAGGATTTCGTTGGAATCTTCAAAGAACTCAAGGGGCTTCCCGCGACGATCCGCACCTTGGATCCGCCTTTACACGAATTCCTTCCGCACACGGAAGCGCAGCAGGCGGACCTTGCCAAAAAGCTTGGAATACCCGCTGAGAAGATCTATCGCCGAGTGCAAGAATTGCACGAATTTAACCCGATGCTTGGTCACCGTGGATGCCGGCTGGGAATCACTTTTCCAGAAGTCACCGAGATGCAGGCCAGAGCGATTTTCGAGGCCGCGGCGGAAGTGCAGAAGCTGGGTATCAAAGTGAAGCCCGAAGTCATGATTCCGCTGGTCGGCTTTCCAAAGGAATTGAAGCTCCAGATCGACATCGTCCGCCGCGTGGCGACGGCGGTAATGAAGGAAAAAAAGACTCGATTCAATTACCTTGTCGGTACGATGATCGAAATTCCGCGGGGTGCAATTGTGGCTGACAAAATTGCCGAAGATGCTGAATTCTTCAGTTTTGGCACGAATGATTTGACGCAGACTGCCTTGGGAATGAGCCGCGATGATTCCGGCAGCTTCCTTCCGCAGTACCAGGAGTTGGAGATTATCATGAACAACCCGTTCGCGACGATCGATCAAGACGGCGTCGGAAGGCTGATGGAGATGGCCCGTGATCAGGGCCGCAAAACCCGGCCGGATATTAAACTTGGTATATGCGGTGAGCATGGTGGAGATCCGGAGAGCGTGAAATTCTGTCATCGCATCGGGCTCTCCTACGTGAGTTGCAGTCCGTTTCGGGTGCCGGTGGCGCGCCTCGCTGCTGCGCAGGCTGCTTTGGAAGCCTAACGGCGTCAAAGCTCGATAACGAGCACGACGACGAGAACGAGAACGATTCGGGGAGCGAAGCCGGCAAAGAAATGCAAGCGCGCATCGTAGCAATGCTCACCCGCCTGATCGCCCGCTTCTACAGGGATGAACCGCCCATCCGCAAGGACTAACTTTCCCGATCGTCCTCGTGCTCGTTACCGTTCTCGATCCCCTACCGCCACCAGCCCCGAAACGCGGACCTGTCCAATCCGCGTCCCCTGCCATCACGCCCACCAAGCTCAGGCGCAAAGCAAGATTATCACGTGTCCTTCCAATCGTGCTCGTTATCGCGCTCGTGCTCGTTATCGATTCCCAGGATGTCAGCAAATGCACCCGTCATTGCCCTCGTTCACGTCCGTTCTCCCAGAGCGACCCGCTTTTGACCAGCAACGGTCAAAGCTCGATAACGAGCACGACGACGAGAACGAGAACGATTCGGGGACTGTAGCAATGGATGAGATCGATCGAATTGTTTATTGTGTCGAGCTCCATTTTACCGCTTGGATCGGCGACTTTTTGTCGGATGTCTCCGGATCGAAGGGGCAACATCGACGCGAGTTGGTTGAACAACTTGACCGTGCAAGCCTTTCCATGCTTCTCAACACGGCCGAGGGAAACGGTAAACGTCACGGCCGCCACCGCGCCAAATTTTTTGACGACGCCCGTGGCTCGGCTTTTGAGTGCGCCGCCTGCCTTGACGCGTCGGTCGCCAGATCTTTGGTCTCAGCTGACCGCACTCGGCCCGGTAAAAAATGCTCGCGCGCATCGTAGCGATGCTCACCCGCCTGATCGACCGCTTCGACAGGGATGAACCGCCCATCCGCAAGGACTAACTTTCCCAATCGTCCTAGTCGTCGTTCTCGTTCTCGAAGTTTTTCGAGCCCCCCTCGCCTCCATCGTTCTCGTGCTCGTTCTCGATCCCCTACTGCCACCAGCCCAGAAGCGCGGACCTGTCCGATTCGCGTCCCCTGCCATCACGCCGCCATCCACTCAAGCGCAGAGCAAGATTATCGTGCCCCCTTCAATCGTGCTCGAGTTCACTGGATATCAGCAAAAGCACGCGTCGCTGCCTTCGTTCACGTCTGTTCTCCCACAGCGACCCGCTTTTCACCTACGCCTCCATCGTTCTCGTGCTCGTGCTCGTCGTCGTGCTCGTTCTCGATCCCCTACCGCCACCAGCCGAGAAGCGCGGACCTGTCCACTCCCGTGTGCCGCGTCCCCTGCCATCACGCCCGCCATCCACTCAGCGCAGAGCAAGATTATCGTGCCACCCTTCAATCGTGCTTGTGGTCATTATCGTGCTCGAGTTCACTGGATATCAGCAAAAGCAAAAGCACGCGTCGCTGCCTTCGTTCACGTCTGTTCTCCCACAGCGAACCCCTTTTTACCAGCAACGGTCAAAGCTCGATAACGAGCACGACGAAGAACGAGCACGATTCGGGAAGCGAAGCAATGAACGAAAATCATAAGTGCGCCGCCTGCCCTGACGCGTCGGTCGCCAGATCTTTGGTCTCAGCTGACCGCACTCGGCCCGGCAAAGAAATGCTCGCGCGCATCGTAGCGATGCTCACCCGCCTGATCGATCGCTTCGACAGGGATGAACCGCCCATCCGCGAGGACTAACTTTCCCAATCGTCCTAGTCGTCGTTCTCGATGTCTTTCGAGCCCCCCGCCTCCATCGTTCTCGTGCTCGTTCTCGATCCCCTACTGCCACCAGCCGAGAAGCGCGGACCTGATCACGCCGCAATAAACGCAGTGGAAATTAAAACCGGTGCCCCAACTTCGAGAAACTGAGTTCTCGGTTTGGATATAAGAAACAGCACGCTCCTTCGGTTAATTCTCTCGCGGGCGACGATTCAGGTTGCGTCTGGCCAGCCGCAGCGAGCTGCGGCTCTCCATCGCCAGGAGTGATTGAAGCTTCCGGCGCCCCCCTCGAACCACCGTCCGGGGGCGCTGTGAAGCCAGTTTTCCAGGAATTAAATCTGCGTCTGATTCTTACCCTCAGATCGGAATTTAGTGAGGTCTGAACGGCACTGTCGGCGAGATAGAAGCGAAGCGCCCCCGCTCGCCCGGTTTTCAGGAAGCAAAGCGGGATGCTGCGCCTATAACTCGCCGATAGGTTCATTTATCGATATTGCGGTCTGCTTTTATCGCGATTTTGAACTGGCGGCCCAGCAACCAGCGAACGCCAAACATGTCGATGGTGGCACGAAGCGCACGATCCCCGAAACTGTATTTGCTGGAGCCATATTGACGCGGCCGATGATTTACGGGGATTTCGGTGATCTTGTAGCCGAGTCCTTTGATTAGAGCAGGGATAAAACGGTGCATGCCATGGAACGGGATCAACGCTTCGCGGCATTCTCGCCGCATGGCTTTGAGCGTGCACCCTGTGTCGCGGACGCCATCCTTGGTGAATCGGCTCCGCACCCCGTTGGCGATCCGGCTTTGGACACGCTTGAACCAAATGTCCTGCCGTTTCAAGCGGTAACCGCAGACCAGGTCAGCACCTTGATTGATCTCCGCTAACAGCCGGGGAATATCGCTGGGATCGTTTTGCAAATCGCCGTCAATCAGAACCAGGATCTTTCCGTTCGCGGCAGCCAGGCCCGCGTAGATCGCTGCGCTTTGGCCGGCATTCTTCTCGAATTCAAGGACGCGCACACCCGGGGTGCGTTTGATCTGGTCGATGGTCCGGTCGCGCGAACCATCATCCACGAAAATGAGTTCATGCTCAGTATCTTTGAGCGCCAATTCCAATTCCGTCTGCAACTGAGCGACGTTGCCTTCCTCGTTCCAGACTGGGATAATTACCGAAACCTGGGGCGTCATCACAACGGCAGAGTCTGGTATTGATAGCACGCAAATATTCGCACCTGGCGAAGTGGAAGACCATTCCGCTCCAATTCGTACACGGCGAGAAGCTGACATCGGGTAAATGCACTCTGGAGATTTTGCGGCGGATTCGCTTCGGGTCGATCGGTGATGTAGAGAGCTGTCCGATCGATAAATAGATTAACGCCGGCTTCCTCGGTAAAAGTCGTATCACGTTTCACGGAGGGATCGGCCTCCACAAACTCATCATACCGAGGCCAGAAAGAGAACTCGTTCTGGATGTCCTGTGATTCAGGGATATAGACGGGAGGGTGACCCGGTCCCTCGCTGCGTTTGTCCTTCAGGTAAAAGGACAGCATCGACGAGGTCTGATATTCGTTGCCGATCATGAATACCTTGGTTCCAAGTTTGTTTTCGAAATCGGCCCGAAATTTGTCGATGGCCTCCGCGATCGTTTTCCACCCATGCAATTTTGAGCTTGGATCGAGAGCAAAGGGGAGCGAAATACCGATCGTGCGCACCAAATTGGTGTTCATGGCGAGCGATGCTTGCAGACCGCTCAATATAAGTGCGGCGATACAAAGGCCCCGAAAGACGGTTCTTTGGTTTGCAGCCTGCAGCCAATAGTGAGTTGCCAGTATCCCAAGCCCAATGAAAGCGGGCGCGGTCCAACCCGGATCGCCGACCTGGTGCAAAGCCATGATCAGGTAAACGAGGAGAAGGGGCCAAGTGAAGCTCAGGAGTAAACAGATTTTACGGTTCTGAAACGCCTTTCTGATCGAACCGAACAACGCGATCAGTAAGCAGATCAGGAGCAAGGGCGAATAAAGTGCGAGTTGTGCGCCGAAGGATTCACTCAAGTGGGAGAGCCGGATCGTAAACAGCGCATTGACAATTGCCTGGTTAGATAGTTGCTCCAACCCGAGCCAGTCGTGCCGAAGATTCCAAAGGATAGGCGGGGCCAGAAACGGCACGAAACAAAGGAGAAGAATATAAAAATTGGGCCGTCTCAGTTCACTTCGGTATTTTGGCACGGCTATTAAAAAAAACAGGATCGAAACGAGTGCTAGCGCGTTCTCGTATTTGCAGAGGAAGCCCAGGCCAATGATAACTCCGGTGACCGGCCAGAAAATGGAGAATCTCGGGCTGCGCTCTATTGCGAGCCAGAACGTGTACAGAGCCGCCGCCCAGAAAAACATGGACAACGAATTGAAAGTTAAGAGCACCGATTCGACATTAAACAGAGGCAGTAAATTCAGGACCACGACCGACCAGAACGCGACTTTTTCCCGAGACAATTTACGTCCCAGCAGGTAAACGATGATAGAAGTACAAAAACCCAGCAGGGGGCTCAAGAATCGCACGCCGAATTCGGTCGAACCGAAGATCGAAGTCCCCGTCAGAATCGCAAAAGCAACTCCTGGTCCGTTACTGTAGTAGGAAACATCGGGATGCTGCGACCAAAGGTAGTGATAACTCTCGTCCGGTGAGAGTTCTAAATTCGCGCCGAACCACCAACGGATCCCGGTCAGAAGCAGCAAAAACCCGATAAGGAGAAGAAGGTGAGGTTTCATTACCGTGGTGTGCCGAACAGCGAACGTTGGGTACGGTATAAACTGGGAAACCACTTTGACGCCAGGCGTTGGTAAATCAGGTTAGCGATACTGGCAAGGATCAGGCTGAAGCCGATTCCCAGGACGATGGAAACAATGACGTCACTGGGCCAGTGCGAACCGCAATAAATCCTGGAGTAGGCGACGATCCCAGCAGGAATGATGTAAAGGGCGCCCAGCCTTCCAAAAAATAGGATAGCCAAGGTGGCAATGATGGTGTTGTTCATGGCGTGGCCCGAGGGGAAGGATCGCCCAGTTACGGGACCCTCTGGCGGTTTGGAGAGTGCCACCTGAACGGGCCGCCAAACCCCGAGAATGGCGGGCTTTGTCTTCTCCAGGCTCACTTCGCGCACCTCGGCAAGTGCCTGACTCGGGCGAGGGCGATTAACCAGTTTCTTCATGAACTGCGTGAAGACACCGTCCGTAAAAGCAATTGCTAAAAGGGTCACGATGACAAAGCTTCGAACCTGGAAATTACCGCGCCATAGCAGGACCAGGACCAGAAGAAGTAATACAGGCATCCAGACGTCGAAGCTGGTGAAGGTCGCCATCAGCCTGTCCATGAACGGATTCGTCCATTTCCGATTAATGAAAAGCAGCAGAGTTTTGTCCATGCCAGAATCGGCAGCCTGCGTAAGCTAAGAACACCTGATAGATGAAACAAGCAAAGAAATTGATCGGCATCGCTCTTCTGGTGCACTCCCTCATTCCGCATCTGAGTTCCGCGCAAGAAGATGCAAATGCAATCCTTGACCAAATACGCTCCGCGCAGGCACAGATAAACCGGACGCTTTCCGGCAGGCTGCGCCCGGAAAATGGGGAGGCGATCCCTTTCCAGCTGCAACTCAAAGGCCCGGAGTTTGATTACAAGTTCACTAACCCGTCGGAAACCATCAAATTGCAGCTGACCGATAGTGGCTCCCTCCTGAGCGACGAAAAAGCCAAGGGCCAACAGACCCTGTCCGGCTCGAGATTGAGCGAGTCCGTGCGCGGTACCGATATCACGTACGAGGATCTCTCGCTACGCTTTATCTATTGGAAGAATGCGAAATACGAGGGGGAACAACGCGTGCGGACAATCACTTGTTCCATCGTTCTGGTTCAACCCTCTGCTCGCAACGCCGAGTACGGCTCTGTCCGTCTCTGGATTGCAAAGGACCGCGGGGCACTGATCAAGGCCGAAGGCTACAATTGGCAAGGCAAAGCGATCAAGCGCTTTGAGGTGATTTCCGCACAGCAGATCGAAGGAAAGACGATCTTCAAACAGATCCGGGTTGAGCGGCTTGATCCACAGAATGGCAAGGTGATCTCCCGAACCTATCTGGAGCTGGACTCGATGGAGGGGTAGGGGAGGCAAAGCGGCGTATGGGCGTGTCGGCGAACGCGGAACCATCGATGAACCAGGCGGTCCTCTTCTACTGTCGGTGTCTTGCGCCCTTCTGACTCCTGACTTCTGTCTCCTACTCCCCATATCATTTCTCCGTTTTTGACCTAAATCAATGCATGGGAGGGCAAAAGATTGTGGTTCTGAGACCGGTTTCTGACGCTGACGAGTAATCCTAGCCGGATTTGAGGCAATCTCAACCGTTGACAGGACTATCAAGCGCTTCTAGTATGGAGACTCATTTTATCATTTATGATATGGAAGGGGTTGTCCTTAACTTTTATTTGCGGCTTGGTCTCGACGGGAACTTCAGCTCTCTTCGCGCAGACGGCGCCCGACAGTGCCGCCCGGTTTACCGAGAACGCAATGAAACTCCGGGAGAGCATCCTTTTCAAAGTTGAACCGAAGGATCTAGAGTCAAATCCGTTACAGGAGCCGGGAGATAAGTATCCGTGGCATGTGCAGATTGTGACTACCGTTTTTTGGATCGGCGAAACGCCGTCCGCGAATAATCCGGTTCCGAATCGTTGCAGTGCCTGGGACGGAAACTGGGCCAGAAATTTTGGCGGATCGGACAGCCCGGAAACGGGCGAACGAAAGGGCTTCATCCCGGCAAGGTTCGTTCCCCGTCAAAATCCTTTCTACCTGGCTCTTCCTTTTAATGACGTGAGCGGGGGTCGCACGAAAGCCGAGTCGTATAAGATAATCCCCTGGTTCCGGGAAGCGTTTGAAAAATCCGGTCAAACGGTTCTGAAAGGGCGGTGGGTGGCCATCCGAAAAGGAAATCGGACCTGTTACGCCCAATGGGAAGATGTCGGCCCATTTCGCAGCGATCATTGGGAGTATGTTTTCGGCAGCGACCGGCCGCGCCCAAACTTAAATCGTGGAGCCGGCCTCGACGTCTCGCCTGCGATCCGGGATTATTTGAATTTGGGGAACACCGATCTGACGGATTGGCACTTTGTTGATTTTCAGGAAGTCCCTCCTGGTCCATGGGCGCTTTACGGCGACAACAACACGTTTGTCATCGAACGCCGTAAACGCGAAGAGGCTTTCGCGAAGAGGCAGTAGCGGATAGGCCGACCAGGAATTGGGTTTCCATCGAAGACGGCTGCGGCTACTGGAGTTGGACTTGGTCTCCTTCTTCGTACCGCTGGTTTCGGTGGGTACTGCCACGCAGGTAGGAGATCTTCAGCGATTTCGGTTGGCCTAGATAGGGGTCGACCCCAAACGTTTCATTCGACACCGTGAAAGACTGGCGAGCTCCAGCCAGTTGGCGAACGAGTCCGGTGACATTCACGTAGCGCCCTCGCGCGCCGTACCGGGCGCTGACGATTCGAATAGCAGGTCTTTGGTCCTCCACATTGCTGTCGGATTCCCCGCCGTTCCTGAAGTAAAATACGTCGCCTTCCGATACGCAGTCGGAAATCCGGCAGCCATTCACATTGTAGACCACAACGAGAGTCTTTGCCTGGTTTGGAGAGGGATCGATTCTCAGCGTGTCATTACCAACACGGAAAGGTTCTCCGTAGTCGGCAAACCGTTGAACGCGACGAGTAACATCCACGCCGATGGCCTTCGGCGCGCCATAGTAAGCTGACTCGATCCGGATGCCCTGGGCAATCGAGCAAAAGACCCCGACATTAAGGAATAATAACAATAGCAAGGACTGCGACCAATATACTTTCATACGCTCTCAGATTTAGAAGACGATGGCGAGCGGCCAAATCATCAACAAATTCTCTGGTGCAGCTCCGGTGGGGGACGTTTTGCAGATCCCTGCCTGCTGTGGCGTTCACTAGTCAAGGCTCATCCATGAGTGCTTTTTGCGGGACAAATTCCAGTCCCGGAAGATATACTCCTATCCGCCATGGGAAATGTTTTAGCCATTAAGAACTACCTGTTTGCCGTTGCTGCTTTCTGTTTGGTCTCCGGAGGTTCCGGGACCTGGGCGGCGGAAGACTTAAACGGGACGCTCAAGAAGATCAAGGATGCTGGATCCATGTCTGTTGGGCACCGTGAATCGTCGATACCGTTTTCCTATTATGACGATAAGAACCAGGTAGTCGGCTACTCTCAAGACTTGGTGATGATGGTGGTGGACGCCGTCAAGAAAAAGCTGGATATGCCGAACCTGCAGGTCAAACTGATCCCCGTTACTTCACAAAATCGAATTCCGTTGATTCAGAACGGGACAATCGACATCGAATCCGGATCGACAACTAACAATCTAGAGCGCCAGCAACAAGTCGCTTTTTCGGACACCTTTTTTATCATCGGTACCCGGTTGCTGGTAAAAAAGGATTCTGGAATTCAGGATTTTCCGGATCTGAAAGGCAAGAATGTTGTCGTAACTGCCGGGACAACCTCGGAGCGTTTGATCCGCGAGATGAACGAGAAACAGGGCATGAAGATGAATATCATCAGCGCCAAAGATCACGGCGAATCTTTCCTTACTTTGCAGAGCGGCCGAGCCGCGGCTTTCATGTTGGATGATGCGCTATTGGCTGGAGAGCGTGCGAAAGCAAGGAAGCCGGCAGATTGGGTGATAGTTGGAACTCCTCAATCCAAGGAGGCCTATGGCATGATGATGCGGAAAGGTGATGACCAATTCAAGATGCTGGTCGACGAAACGATTGCCAAAGCCGAGACCTCAGGTGAGGCCGCGAAGCTGTATCAGAAATGGTTTCAATCACCGATTCCGCCGAAGAACTTGAATCTGGAGCTTCCTTTGAGCGACGACATGAAAGAGCTTTTCAAGAGTCCGAACGACAAAGCATTTCAGTAGAGTAGAATCGGGGATCCGATGGTAACACTCGCTGCCGGGTTGGATTGGAGCATCTTTTTCAAGCCGGCTTTTGATGGGAGCGGTAACTATCTTCGTTTCCTGCTTGTCGGCTTTGAATGGACTCTGCTCTTGTCAATCCTGGCTTGGATTCTGGCCTTTGTGGTGGGCTCGATCATCGGGGTACTTCGAACTTTCCCTGGAAAATTCCTCCCAACACTCGCCGCCGCCTACGTCGAGATTTTCCGGAACATTCCGCTGCTGGTTCAGCTTTTCCTCTGGTATTTCGTGTTTCCCGAGATAGTTCCGGGGCTTGGAACATGGTTCAAACAGGGTCTAAGTCCGTTACTCCAGCAATTGATCACCGGGGTGTTATGCCTCGGCTTATTCACGGCGGCTCGCGTGGCGGAACAGGTGCGCTCGGGCATCAATGCTCTCGGGAGTGGGCAGCGAGGAGCCGGCTTAGCGCTGGGGCTGAATCTGCTGCAAGTCTATCGACTGATCCTATTGCCGGTAGCCTATCGGATCATCGTGCCGACGCTGACCTCGGAGTTTTTGAACACGATCAAAAACTCGGCGGTCGCATCGACGATCGGGTTGGCGGAATTGTCGCGTCAGAGCCAGCAGCTGGGTGAGTTCACAGCCCACTGGTACGAAGCCTTCATCGCAGTGACGCTGCTTTATGGCATTATCAATATGGCGGTGATGATCGCCTCCCGGTTTCTCGAAAGAGCTACCCGGTTGCCCGGATATGTTGGAGGTAAAGATTAGATGTACGAATTTGACTGGAGTTCAATTCCCGGAGCGCTCCCTTTCTTATGGCAGGGAATGGTCCGGACACTGGAGATCACCGGTGTGGCCATCGTCGTCGGCATTGTTCTTGGCACACTGATTGCCCTGATGCGGTTGTCCAAAAATTGGATCCTTTCGAACTTGGCGGCGCTTTATGTTAACGGATTCCGGTCGGTTCCGCTCGTGATGGTGTTACTCTGGTTTTACCTGCTGGTTCCCCAGTTTATCAGCAGTTTGATTGGCCGACCGGCTATTGATATCCGGCTTCTTTCGGCTTTTGTGGCCTTTGCGCTTTTCGAAGCATCGTACTATGCCGAGATCATTCGAGCCGGAATTCAAAGCGTGTCCGGAGGGCAGGTTTCGGCGGGGTTTGCGCTCGGGATGACTGGTGGTCAAACGATGCGTCTGATTGTTCTGCCGCAGGCTTTTCGGCGCATGATTCCTTTGCTCCTGACCCAGGCGATCATTCTTTTCCAGGACACGTCGTTGGTGTATGTCATCGGATTGGCGGAGTTTTTCGGTGTCGCCTACAACACAGGAAATCGGGATGGCACTCTCGTCGAAATGCTTCTATTTGCCGGAGCCGTTTACTTCGTCATCTCTTTTAGCGCCTCGATGCTCGTCCGGACACTCCAAGTGAAACGCGCGTCATGATCTCGATTAAAAAAGTCTCGAAATGGTACGGCAAATTCCAGGTGCTTAAGCAGTGCAGCACAGAAGTCAGCAGAGGCGAAGTCGTCGTCGTCTGTGGGCCTTCGGGTTCAGGCAAATCCACCTTGATCAAATGCGTGAACGGTTTGGAAGCCTTTCAGGAAGGCGAAATCCTGGTCGACGGAGTTTCAGTGGGCGCCCGAAATACGAATCTTTCCAAACTTCGCGCGCGGGTGGGAATGGTGTTCCAGCATTTTGAGCTCTTTCCGCATCTTAAAGTGATCCAGAATCTCACGATTGCTCAGTGCAAGGTGCTCGGTCGCGGAAATCGGGAGGCCACGGAGAAAGCGCTGAAACTTTTGGAGATGGTGGATTTGTCCGCGCACGCCCAAAAATTTCCGCCGCAATTGTCAGGAGGACAACAGCAACGGGTGGCGATCGCGCGAGCACTGGCGATGGATCCCATTGCGATGCTGTTCGATGAGCCCACTTCAGCACTCGACCCTGAGATGATCAAAGAAGTGCTCGATGTGATGGTGAAACTGGCGCAGGAGGGGATGACGATGATGGTGGTCACCCATGAAATGGGCTTCGCGAGAGAAGTTGCCAATCGCGTCATCTTCATGGACCACGGCGACATCGTAGAAGACAGGCCCAAGACGGATTTTTTCAGATCGCCGGGTACCGATCGCGCCCAGCAGTTCTTGTCAAAGATTCTCTCCCATAGCGGATGAACTTCGGCGTTCAACGTTCAACGTTCAACGTTCAACGTTTGGCGTTCAACGTTCAACGTTTGGCGGTTGCGGTCGTTTTGGCGCAACGACTTGCTTTTCTTCTTTAACTAAGAGTCGAGCGAACCGGGACGGTTCGCTTACCGCGAGGGCACCAACGCGCCAAACGACGAACTGTGAACGGCTAACGCGAGATTTCTTGCGGGTTTGTCTTGACCTGAGTATGCAATTCTCTTATGCGAGATGCGGTGGCTTTCCTGGTGACATTTAAGCAGGTTCCGGGAGCTGACGTTGATTGCGCCGACAGGCCCGTCTCGTCTGCAAACACCACCTTCCCCCCCAGCACCGTATGTCTACTCCAGTATTCTCCGCATCGGAATTGGCCAAGGGCGAGCTACAAGCCAAACAGCGCCTGGTGATTATCGCCTCGTCTTTGGGTACCATCTTCGAATGGTATGATTTCTATATTTATGGCACTCTGGCCGTCTTTTTTGCCGGTCTGTTTTTTCCGCCCGGAAATCCCGTCACCGCACTCCTGACCAGTCTCCTGACCTTCGGGGTGGGCTTCGTTGTCCGGCCCTTCGGAGCGCTGTTCTTTGGGCGAATCGGAGATTTGGTCGGTCGGAAATATACCTTTCTGATCACGATCACCGTGATGGGTCTTTCGACGGCGCTGGTCGGAGTGCTGCCGACGTTTGCAACGATAGGTTGGGTGGCCCCGATTATTCTGTTTTTATTGCGTGTTACGCAAGGCTTGGCGCTTGGGCGGCGAGTATGGAGGCGCCGCCACCTATGTCGCTGAGCACGCGCCTCAGGGTAAACGCGGCCTGTATACAAGCTGGATTCAAACCACAGCCACCTTGGGTCTGTTTCTTTCGCTCGCTGTCATCATGACTTGCCGGCTTTCGCTGTCGGCTGAAGCTTTCAAGTCCTGGGGCTGGCGAATCCCGTTCCTCCTTTCTGTGATCCTGCTCGGGATCTCGATTTACATCCGGCTGAAACTCCAGGAATCGCCTGTCTTTGTGGAAATGAAGGCGCAGGGGAAAGGATCGAGAGCGCCGCTGCGGGATAGTTTCCTGACCTACCCAAACGCAAAGTATGTCTGGCTCGCGCTGTTCGGCGCGACTGCCGGTCAGGGTGTGGTCTGGTATACCGGGCAATTTCATGCCTTGTTCTTCCTCCAGAATGCACTTAGCCTCAAAGACTTTACAACGGCGTACACACTGATCGCTGTTGCGCTGTTGATCGGCACGCCGTTCTTTGTCTTTTTCGGATGGCTTTCGGATCGAATCGGACGCAAGTACATCATCATGGCCGGATGCCTGTTGGCAGCCCTCACCTATTTCCCACTTTTCCATCAGCTCACCAAATGCGTTAACCCGGCTCTTGCCGAGGCACTCAAGAGCGCGCCGATCGTGGTTTCAGCCGCCGGACGGTCCCGATCTGGATAAGATCAAGCAGGACCTCAACACGCGCGGCTATTCTTTCGCTGTTAAGCCTCCAGAAGGAGGTGCCGGCCTCACGGTGGCAATCGGTTCCAGCAAACTGCAGGGGTATGACGCCAAGGCTCTCGGAACTGCGTTAGCCGCCGCAGGGTATCCAAAGGTGGCGGACCCGGCAAAAATCTACTTCCCCGGAGCAATTCTGGTCCTGTTCATCCTGGTCATTTACGTCACTATGGTTTACGGACCGATCGCCGCCTTTCTAGTGGAGCTGTTCCCAACTCAGATTCGTTACACGTCGATGTCGTTCCCGTACCACATCGGCAATGGCGTTTTCGGAGGTTTGCTGCCGTTAATCGCAGACGGGTGTGAGCGTGGCGACGGGGAATATCTATGCGGGCCTCTGGTATCCCATTATCGTTGCTCTCGTGACCTTTGTTATCGGTATGATATTTGTGCCAGAGACCAAGGACCGGGATATCCGGGCTTGAGGAGAAACGTGTCGGCGGGTCGGCGTAGTACACGCACTTTGTTGCATTCGCGGTTGAGCTTTCACGTTGACTCGGGGATCCGCCTGATCCATCTCACCCCGGACGCCGACCCACTTCTCCTGAACTCCGGCAACTCCTGACTTCTGAGTTCTGGTCCCAAAAAACTTCGGGTGGCGGATTCGGCTGAACTACTTTATGAGTTTCAGTTGGTATGAAGATTTTGGCCTATTCGAAATGGGATGCGTTGCCGGCCCTGTGCGGGATTTTGCATTTTGCCTACGTCCTGACCTTGTTTGCGCTCTTTCCGGTTGCTCCGTGGTGGGTGTTGGTGTGGCATGGGAATCGTCTACTCGATTAGCGTCTCCTGGAACATCAACGGGATCTCGCACAATTTCATCCACAACCCGTATTTCAGTTGGCGTCCGCTGAATCGGATCTTTGCTGTGATGGAATCTGTCACGCTTGGATTCTCTCAAACATTCTACAAATATGTCCATCATCGGCATCACATGGGGAATAGCGACAGGCCAGATGAAGAAGGGGAGACCGTTGATTGGCTGTCGATCTATCGCCACGGCCACGATGGCGAGGCTGAGAACGTCTGGAGCTACATCTTTCTCAGCTATCTGCGAGACGATCCCAAAGCGATCTTTGCGGAAATCAAACGCAAGAGCCGTGCGGATGCGTATTGGGGTGTTTGTGAAATTGCCGCGTTCATCAGTTTCTTTGTTCTCATGGGCATCCTGAACTGGAAATTTATCCTGTTCTTCCTGCCGTTCTATTACCTCGGGCATTGTCTATCGTATTTGAACGGCTACTTCCTGCATTATGGCGGGAACCCGGATAAGCCGATCGCCTGGGGTGTGAGCTCGTACGAGAAGATCTACAACTCGCTCTGGTTCAATAACGGGTACCACGCGGAGCACCATTTCCGTCCTAAATTGCATTGGACGAAAATGAAGCAGTTGCATCAACAGATTGCAGAACAACAGCAACGAGAAGGGACTCGAGTCATCAAGCCTCCGCACGCACTGGCGTTCCTTGATCCAACGCTTCCGGAAAAGAGCAGACCGCTGCCGGCGCAGGAGGTTCAGAGGTCCTGACGGCCGCCGTAGGGCATACCCGCATCGGACATGGGATCTCCGCCGCGAAGAGCCCTAAAAAAGAGCGACCAAAGTAATCCCGATCGCGATCAGAAACGAGGCGAGCCATGCGCGCACGGTGATCTTTTCTTGCAGGCGGCCAGAATGAATAGCATCCCGAGAAGCCGGCCCATTGGGATGGTCTCATGCAGCACTAGCCAGCACGCGAAGGGGACCATGAGATGCACCGTCGACGATAATCCGTAGGCCAGGTGAAGCGGGAGGCGCGGAAGCGCCACCAGCCACAACAATAAACTTCCGACGTACGTCACAATGCCCAATCCCACCCAGAAACTAAGTCACCGTTTTTAAACGCCGCTCTACGGGCCAATTCATTTTTACGTCATGCATCCACCAGGTTCTCCGGCTCAGAAGTCACAAACGGAATCCAGGGCAAATCTGTTGCATACCGGCTCATCGGCTATCCATTTCAGTATTGAAACCTCGTTTGGATCAGCCACGGTGACGGATGCCATTCCGCCGGAAGATTACAAGGTTTGGGTCTCCGGCTTCGCAGAGTATTCCGTCGATCACCGATATTACGAGGTCGTTCACGAATCGCTAAGAGATCAATTTGCCCATTACTACCTATTGCTAAAGGACGCCGGCGGCATGACCCGGGCAATACAGCCGTTCCTGATTGTAAGTCAAGACCTCGCGACTGGAACTCCTGCCGCGATTCGAAATCTCCTCGCACGTGTCAGGCGCCGTTTTCCCGGATTCTTGAAGCTGCGGATGTTAATGGTTGGATGCTCGGCAGGCGAAGGTGATATAGTTCTAGAGAAGCAGAGCCGGGACATCGCTTGGACCGTTGAGGCGTTGAAAGAGAGCCTGACTCCGGTTGCGCGGCGGCTCAAGGCGATGCTAATCGTCTTCAAGGACTTCCCAAAAATTTACCGTCAATCTCTCGATCGATTGAGCCGCTTCGGATTTAAGCGCGTACCCAGCATGCCGGCCACTAAATTGGATCTCGATTTCCCGGACTTCGAGGCTTACTTGAAAACGCGCGTGGGTTACACCATGCGCAAAAATTTGCGCCGGAAGTTTCGCAAGACGGAGGGTCACCCGATCGAATGCGAAGTTGTTACGGATATCTCGCCTTATGTGGACGAAGTCTATCCGCTCTATCGGCAGACCTTTGACAGATCGGAACTGAAATTTGAAGAGCTGACTAAGCCGTATCTGTGCGAGCTTGGTCGACGGATGAACGATCGCGCGAGATTTTTGATTTGGCGACAGGAAGGTCGGATTATTGCGTTCGCTTCGACAATCGTTCACGAAGGTGTGCTCCGGGACAACTATATTGGCCTCGATTACTCCGTGGCCTTGGAATATCACCTCTATTTTGTGACCTGGAGAGACACCATCGTCTGGGCACTGAAAAACGGGATTCACACTTATCACAGCGCGCCGTTGAACTACGATCCCAAGTATCATTTTCGAATGGAACTCGAACCGCTGGACCTTTATGTGCGCGCTCCGAATGGCTTGGTGAATGCGGTCTTCAAATGGGTTCTGCCGTTGCTGGAGCCAACGAGATACGACCCTGTTATTCGAAAGTTCCCGAATGCGAATGATCTATGGTAGGGGATTTGAATTCAAGCGCATCGGTCGCCTGAAACTGTCTGGCTTGCACTCGACGATGCCTGGGACTTTGAACGTTCTCCATGGTTCAAGGCCCCGACTCGCGTGGACGCTTTGGCAGCCGGGCCGTCGCTACGCTTTATCACGACTGAACGAGCGGTGGAGTCTTTTTTTGCTAAGTTCAGCGAATATTTTCGACCGTTTATTCTTTCAGGCTCGGGGGATTTCCATCATTTGACAGCGATTTTTGTCCGCCGGTAAAAGAACCCTTCGCAATTCTGTCGTTCGATAATCATCCGGACTGGGATGTTCGTCCGCCTCGCTGGTCCTGTGGCGCGTGGGTTAATCGCGCGCTGGAAAATCCGCTTGGTTCAACAGGTGGCGGTTTGGGGTTGCGGCAGCTTTGAGTGCGGTCTCCCGTGGCGCTTGCTCGGAAATCGATCCGCCTGCCGTTCCGGTCGCCTCTGGGTGGCGCCCTGGCGATCTGAAAGGAAGAATTATCCTTCCTGGCTTCATCCGATATCGCCTTCAAATTGGCGCGCGGCTTTTGCGCAATTTGTCGAATCGATCCGGACCCCCACGATCTATGTCACCGTGGATCTGGATTGCCTCGGAGAAAGTGATGCAATCACCAACTGGGAGAACGGCCGGTTTGCCTTGTCCGACCTCGTTTGGGCAATCAACTTGCTGCGACAAAAGGTGCGAATTGTCGGAGGAGATTTATGCGGCGCTTTTTCGCCGATGCGGTACGGCACACGATTTCAAGCGCTTGCCGGACGGTTCGATCATCCCCGTCAGCGCTCCGTAACCGATGGTGAACGACGTTCGGTCAATCTGCGCACCCTGGAAACAATTTGGCCGCATCTCGTTGGAGGGTGAAGGAAGTGGCCGGGGTCAGTGAATCTAATGTCAGGCCGAGGTGTTTCTGAGCTGGCGAGGTGAATTTTGGGGAATAACGCGTTGACCGCTGCATCTATAATTATGCCGACGCACGCACAATTAGGAGACCGGATGTTTGATTGTCTTCTTTGAACAGCAGTGCTGTGGCGAAGGCGACCAGACACCAACTACAAAATAGAGAGAAAGAGTTGACACATGATTAGACCATCCAAAGCAGTGATCGCAGGTGCGGCCGTCGCCGGCCTATTGACAGGTTCTTTCGCGGTTCGCGCCTATGCCGCGAGCACCACGAGTACGAATGCCGGTGTCGCGTTGCAAACACATGGCAGATGCCGAAAAGGGCAAGCACGGGTGCAAAGGCCAGAACGAATGTAAAGGCCAGGGCGGCTGTAAGACGAGTGACAATGGCTGCAAAGGGAAGAACTCCTGCAAAGGCAAGGGAGGTTGCGCCACCAAAGGAGGGTAATTCAGGGTCGTCCAGCTAAAACTTTGGTTGCTCGGATTGCCGGACAACCAGAATCAACTTGGGGGAGGGACGGCTTCTATGTCGTCCGTCAGGGAATCTGAAAGCGGAATAGAATCCGTCCCTCCCCACGCAACCGATAGTAGTTTGTTAGAAAGTCCGAAAGTTTATGCCCGCAAACGCTTTTAATGGATTTACGGAATACGGCATTGGCATTGGCCTGCGCGTTCCGCATTACCGGCACATTCTCGCGAAAAAGCCCGTCGTCGACTGGTTTGAAATAATCTCGGAAAATTTCATGGTCGACGGAGGCCGCCCTCTGGAGGTACTTGACTCGATCCTCGAACAGTACCGGGTCGTCCAGCACGGTGTGGCGATCTATTTCGGCTCTGCCGACAAATTTAACCGGGAGCATCTCAAACGTCTCAAACGACTGGTTAAATACACGAATACTCCCTGGCTTTCTGATCATCTCTGCTGGGGAAGCGTCGATGGCCGTTATACGCATGACCTTTTGCCGATGCCTTACACTTTTGCCGTCGCGCGTCATACCGCCGAGAAGATTAAGGCTGCGCGCGACTTTCTGGAAGTGCCGATCTGTGTCGAGAACGTCAGCAGTTATGCCGAATACCACGCTTCTGAAATGACGGAGTGGGAGTTCTTGAGCGAAGTCGTCGAGCAAGCGGATTGCGGCATTCTTCTGGATGTCAACAACATTTATGTCTCGTCGCAAAATCATAACTTCGATCCGTACGACTATCTAAACAACGTCCCGCACCATCGCGTGGGGCAAATCCACATCGCGGGCCATTCGAAGTTCGAAAAATACACACTCGACACCCACGATCATCCGGTGCTCGACCCGGTCTGGAAGATGTACGCGCACGCCGTCAAACTGGTGGGCAGCACCGCTACGCTGCTGGAATGGGATGACCGCATCCCTTCCTTCGAGGAAGTTCACAATGAAGCGCTCAAAGCCAACAAATTTCCGAGATCAACAACTCGCCGCGACCGCCTCGTAAAATCAATTCGCGCGCACAACTGCGGCAGTTGCAGCGCGTGATGACCAGCGCCCTCTTTCGCCCGCTGACCTCGCAGTGGGGAATGCAGAAGCGGTGGAGCGACGGCGCTCCCATGAAGGCGGTGGCTTCGGAATTTATCAAACCGAACGATCGACTAAGTTCGTTTGAGCGGTTGGAAATCTATAATCGGCAATATTGGTTTCGCGTGCTCGATTGCCTCTATGACGACTATCCCGGACTTCGCGCAGTGGTCGGGGAGCGGAGATTCATGAAGACTGGCCACCGCTTATCTGACGCGATATCCGTCTGACTCGTACACGCTCCGCGACCTCGGGGATCGACTTGAGCCTTTCCTGCGAGAGGAGCCGCACTGGAGCGCCCCGCGAGAGGAATTGGCTCTGGACATGGTTCGGTTTGAATGGGCGCAAGTGGTGGCCTTTGACGGTGCAGCCAAACCTGCGGTGACGCCGGACGACATCCTGGACACGCCTCCGTCGAAGTTGCGCCTCGGCGTGCAGCCCTATCTCTCACTGTTGGAATTGAATTTTGCTGTCGACGATTTTTTGATCGCTGTGAAGAAACGTGAATCGGATGTTTTGCGCGGCGAAGCGAGTAACGCGATGGACGGTGCGCCAAAGCCAGCAGTACACCGGAAACGTGTTCGTTCTCCGAAGCGAGAGAGAGTCTATCTGGCCGTTCATCGGCATGACAACATGCTTTACTACAAACGGCTGGACCAAGAAGCGTTTGCGATCCTGACGTCGCTTGGCCGCGGTGTCACGGTCGAAGAGGCGTGTATCGAAGCAATAACCGCAAGCAAGAGAATGAACGTCGACTGGTCGGCGCAAATCAAGGAATGGTTTGACGCTTGGTCCGCGCTCGGCTGGTTCTGTCGCAAATCATGAGTAGAATTCGTCGATCTGATACGCCGCGCGTACGACCTGTTCGTGACCGCTGCCAACCTTTTGCAGTCGCCGTTGTTATTAGCGCTGCGCCTCTACTTTTTCTGGCAGCTCTTCCTGACCGGGAAAGGTAAGCTTTCGAACATTGGAAAAGTGATCGATTTTTTCACCAGCCTCGGTATTCCTGCGCCGAAGCTGAACGCCTATTTTGTGAGTAGCCTGGAGTGCTTTGGCGGGCTTCTACTGATTATCGGCCTGGCGTCTCGACCGATCGCGCTAATGATCGCGATTTCGATGTGTGTCGCCTATGTGACCGGCGATTTTCGAAGCGATAACCAGCATCTTCAGCTGACCCGGATAAGTTTGTAAAAGCCGATCCGTTTCCCTTTCTGCTGACCGCTTTGATCGTGCTCGCCTTCGGTCCCGGCTTGGTCTCGATTGATGCGTTATTGAAGCGTGTGATTGGACAGAAAGTCTTGACGCGTCCCGATCGTTCGGCGGCCGTGGCTTCTCAACGAATAAACAGGAAATAAACTATGGGCCGCGGCCTATCGATTCTGTTTGCGTTCGTGCTGCTTCCAGTCACGAGAACGTGGGCTGAGGAGAACCGCAATTACCTGGCAACCATGGTCTGATTCCGTTTTTGCCCAAGCCAAGAGTGAAGGGCGTTTCGTATTGCTCGATCTCGGGACTGTCTGGTGCCACTGGTGTCACGTCATGGAAGAGGTTACCTACCGCGATCCAATGGTCATCGGGCTCGTAGGCAAGCGCTATCTGGCGGTTCGGGTCGACGCTGATGCGCGCCCTGATCTCTCGAATCGATATGAAGATTACGGCTGGCCTGCCACCATAGTGTTTAACAGCGACGGGAGCGAAATCGTGAAACGGCGGGGGTATCTGCCTCCAGCCCAGATGGCTTCGATGCTGCAAGCTATCATCGACGATCCGTCGCCCGGTCCTTCGGTTGTTCCCGAGGCGCCATTGGTTCCAGGCGGAGAAATCACGCTCGGATCCGAAAGACGAAACGGATTGCGCCAGATGTTGATCGACAGCTATGACAACACCAACCGAGGGTGGGGTACGACGCAGAAATTTCTCGACTGGGATACCATCGAGTACTGTATGACCGAGACTGAACGCGGCGACCAAACCTTTGAACGTATGGGGCGGGAAACGCTCGCTGCCCAGTTCAAACTGCTCGATCCGGCGTGGGGCGGAGTTTACCAGTATTCGACGGATGGGGACTGGCAGCATCCGCACTTTGAAAAGATCATGCAGATGCAAGCGGAGGACTTGCGTATTTACGCCGCCGCTTATGCGCTTTGGCACGACGATACCTATCTGCAAGCGGCCAACCGGATCCGAGGGTATTTGAAGAATTTTCTGACGTCGCCTGAGGGTGCATTTTATACGAGTCAGGATGCGGATCTGATCGATGGCGATCACGGAGGCGCGTACTTTCAGCTGGGTGACAGCGATCGACGGAAGCAGGGCATACCGCGGATCGATACGCACGTCTACGCTCGCGAGAATGGCTGGGCGATTAACGCTCTTACGGTGCTCTACGCCGTGTCAAGGGAACGGGATTGCCTTGACGATGCCATTCGAGCAGCTGATTGGATTTGCGCACATCGAGGGCGTTCCGATGGCGGTTTTCAACACGATACAGCCGACCCTGCGGGACCTTATCTTGGGGATACGCTTTCCATGGGTCGCGCATTTCTGGCGTTGTATGGGTGCACAGCCGATCGTGCCTGGCTCCAGAAAGCGGTCCGTACTCTCGAGTTCATCTCAGAGAATTTTGGGACTGACGTGGGATACGTTACCAGCGCACGCATTGGTGCGCTGAAATCTCGACCTCCACTGGACGAAAATATCGGCGTCGTCAGGCTGGCAAATCTTTTGTGGCATTATACCGGCAACGCGGAATACAAGAAGGTGGCCGAGCAGGCGATGCGTTTCGTGGCGTCGCCAGGAACGACGGACCATCGTGGATACCTTCTGGCCGGCGTCCTGCTCGCCGATCACGAGATATTCGGCGGCCCCCCTGCACATCACCGTTGTGGGTCGAAAAAATGATCCGAAGGCGCAGGAACTCTTCTCGGCTGCTATTCGGCAACCCAGAATGTATAAGCGGATTGAGTGGCTCGACGAGCGCGAAGGCGCCTTACCAAATCCGGATGTCGGGTATCCAACGCTGAAGAACGCGGCGGCTTTCCTCTGCACGGACCAGGCTTGCTCCGCACCTGTCTTTGCAGTTGACGATTTAATAGCCAGGATTTCGATGCACTGAAAGGTGCATAGCGTCGTGTGACGGCATGGGCCGAAATATTCGCAGAAAAATATCGTTCACCGGGTCGCGAACTTCTGACTTATGCTCACCAGCATGAGTAACGAGTCCGATTTTCAAAGCTATGAAGAGCGTGCATGGCAATATTTTCTGCAGCTACAACCCAGCATTACTGATGTAAACGCTGCGGCCGAGTTGGCATTTCGAGCGGTGGACGCCTTTGACAAAGTGCTTAAACGCAGACGAACTCAAGAGTCTTGAGACGGAAAAGGTGCAGGGCTCCAGGCCAAGGTTCTTTCAGCCAAGGCCCGGGCAGAGAAAAAAATGGCTCCTGAGGTAGGATTCGAACCTACGACCAATCGGTTAACAGCCGACCGCTCTACCACTGAGCTACTCAGGAGTGTAGTGGGCCAAGATACTAATCCCGACCCGGTTCGATTCAAGAGAAAATGTCTAGAGCATCCCGGGCGGCAACCCGAGACCGGAACTCAGTTTTCCCATCTCGTTCTGCGCTAAACTTTTGCCCTTTTCGATCGCTTGTTTGACTCCGCTCAGGATCAGGTCCTCGAGCATTTCTGTGTCTTCCGGGTCGACGACTTCCTTGGCAATCTTGATTGAGAGGATATCGCCGAGGCCGTTTGCCACGACGGTGACTTTTTCGCCGCCGACGCTCACCGCCACAGTCTTCTCTGCGAGCGCATCACTCAATTGCTCCTGCATCTTCGCAGCCTGCTTCATCATTTTCTGGATGTTCATCGTCTAAGGCTCAGACTGGATCTCCGCTTTGAATATTTCCAGAGCTTTTTGAATCATCGGATCGTTCTTGAAGACTGTCAACCGGGTTCAGCGGCCCGATTTCTACGCGAGGCACAGAGAGGTCGTCTCGCAATTCGAATTCGAGTTTCCATGTTCCGCCGAGGATTTCACCGGCGACATCCTCCAAAATCTTCCGGTTATTCGGTCGGGATAACGACTCCACCGCGATGGAGTGATCTTTCGGAAATGCCAGTTTCAGTGTTCCGCGTTCAGGATAAAGCGGGGTCGCAGGTTGAAGCCACGAAACAATCAAAGGCCTGCGATGGCGTATCGCTTCCAAAATCCGGGGCCACGCCGATTCTTCCGGCTCATTTGGCTTCGTTCTCGTCTCGATTGTTTGAAGCGGATGACTCTGCCGGCGAAGCCACTTCGCCCGCGTCACTCGAAGGCCATGTGCCGGTGACCTGCTTTGGCGCGGCTTCCTCCTTGCCCGGTTCTTTGATTGCCCTCTTTTCCTCTGCCGGAGTATTTTTCACCTCTTTAGCAGGGGGGAGACGGATGCTCCCCGGAGGTTTTCAAGGGCATCAATCACATTTTCCAAGTTGACTTCGCTGAGCGTCTGAATCGCCCGGATCAGCGCAATTTCCAGGTGAAGCTTCTTGTTCGAAGACCATTTGATTGTAGCTTCCACTTCAGAAGTTCCTTCGATCAAACGAAGAAGTCTTTTCGTGTCCACTACTGATGCTAGTTCCTCGAGCACGGCGCGCGCATGGTCGCTGATTTCTTCACGCAAACTTTGCGGGTCGATCTTGTAAATCAACAGATTCCGAAAGAAAGCCAGCAGGTCACCGAGAAGTTTGGTCAAATCCTTGCCCGCCTCCGACTGCTGGTGAACGATCGCGAGCGCGTCGGCGGCCGTTTGCCTTAGAATGGCGCGAGTCAGATTCGCGACGACATGTTCGGCGGTAAGGCCAAAGACCTCGAGCACTTGATTCTCAGCGATGGTATTGCCGCAAAATGCTACTAACTGATCCAGCATCGACTCCGCATCTCGCAGGCCTCCTTCGGCGGCGACGGCAATCGCGGCAGCAGCGTCCTGGTCAAGGTGGACCTCCTCTTTTCCTGCAATATATTCCAGGTGCTTCGCGATCGTCAGAGCGGGAATCCGCCGCAAATCGAATCGTTGGCAACGGCTCAGGATGGTGGGCAGGACCTTGTGCGGCTCGGTAGTCGCAAAAATGAAAATCACATGAGCCGGCGGTTCTTCCAAAGTTTTCAGCAGCGCGTTGAAAGCCTGCTGCGTCAACATGTGAACCTCGTCAATGATGTAGATTTTGAATTTTCCTCGAGGTGCGAACCGGACGTTATCGCGGAGTTCGCGAATTTGATCCACGCTATTGTTGCTCGCGCCGTCGATCTCGAGCACATCGAGGCTGATCCCCTGCGATATCTCTCGGCAGGAGTCACAGACTCCGCACGGATTGATCGGTCGGGCCTTGGACGCAGTTTACAGCCTTGGCCAAAATGCGGGCCGTCGAAGTCTTGCCCGTGCCGCGCGGCCCGACGAAAAGGTAAGCGTGAGCCAGGCGCTGTTGCTGAATCGCATTCTTCAACGTTCGAACAACGTGATCCTGGCCTAGACACGTCATCGAAAACCTGGGGTCGATATTTTCGCGCAAAGACTTGGTAACTCACGGTCGATAATGTAGTGTCCTGTCCGCGAAATATCATGCCTTTCGTTGCGATCGGCGAAAGGCCGACTGTCTTGCGGTCGCAACCTCTGACGCGTAGAATCGGTAAGTGCGCTATTTTCGTTTGGTGCTCTGGTTAAGCTTTTTTGCAATTGCCACCTTTTGCTGGGTCGTTGTGATAGAGCACGGACCCCAAAATTTCATTGAGGGCACTAGGATTGAAATCGAAAATCTCGGATGGTTCACGTCTCGATTCTTCAAGTAACCGGATCGAGCCTCAGCCGGTTGCCTCTTACGCTGAAAGACGGAACACGGCAATTGCCGGTTATTTGGGGAAATGTTTGTTCGGTGACTGAGGGGTCACGCGCCGGCGGATCGGCGTAAGCGCGAGTCCACGTGGTTATAAGGTCGAGTCACTCGAGAGACAACTTGCAAGTGTGCTTCGTACGGCCCGCTATCAACCGGTCATTCTTGTCGGAGCCGGCAACTTGGGTTCAGCCCTGATCCACTATGATGGCTTTGCCAAAGAGGGGTTCGAGATCGTCGCGGCTTTCGACATCCGACCGTGGCGCACGAAAGGCGGGCCTTCAAAAATTCCGATCCTTCCTATGGATTGCTTGAAATTGTTTATCTCCGAGCATGGCGTAAAACTTGCCATCTTGACGGTTCCAGGAACGAGTGCGCAGTCCGTCGCAAATGCGCTCGTCGAAGGGGGCATTCAAGCGATTCTGAACTTCTCCACAATCATTCTGCAGGTTCCGAAGAACGTTGTTGTCAACAATGTCAATCTGGCGATCGAGTTGGAGAACTTGAGTTATTTTATTACGTAGGATGGCGCGTGGATTTCGATTCGAAATCGCTGGTTCAATAGTTCCGGAGGGACCGGGTTTTGCTTGACGAGCTGGGTTTCATTCAGTTAACAGATCGAAATCAAACGCAACCTCGAATTCCCCCCGTGGATTCTGTTCGCCTGCGCGACATCGAACGGACCGTGCGCAGCAACTGAAAACCAATGACCTGTATTCGCATGAAGCTAGCGACCGCACCTGTAAACTGGAATAACAACGACGCTCCTGACTACCGCGAATGGACTCCTTACCCACAGCTCATCCAGGAGATGGTGACTGCCGGTTACGCAGCGACCGAGTGGGGTATGAATATGCCGAAAGACCCGAAGACAATGAACGCCGATTTGCAGAGTTACCGGCTGCAGATGCTGGGCGGGTTTGTCCGTTTAGAACTGCGCGACGGAGCACGGCGGAAAGCCGAGATCAGGCGAGGGTTGGAGGTTGGACGTTTCTTCAAATCAATCGGAGGAAGCTACCTGATCGCGGCGGACAGCGGGGATGATAAAAGGCTCAACGAGGCGGGTCATGTCGATCCGGGTGGGGGTCTGACGGACGAACAGTGGAAGAACCTGGGGCAGGGCCTCGATGAGCTGGGAAGATTGCTTCTTGAAGAGGGCATCGAGCTGGTGTTTCACAACCATGTCGGCACTTACGTTGAAACCGGAGCCGAAACAGCAAGGCTGCTGCAGGTAACCGATCCGAGCTACGTTGGGTGGTGCCTTGACTGCGGACACCTTGCCTACGGCGGCGGGGACACCTTTGAAATGCTCGAAAAGTACGGCGACCGCGTGCGATACGTTCACATCAAGGATGTGGACGGTAAAGTGTTGCAACGGTCGAAAGAAGAGAACTGGAGTTTCCAGGCGGCATTGAAGGGATTCATTTTTGCCCCGCTAGGCGAAGGGATCGTGCGCGTCCCGGACGTGATCCGGGCGTTGGAAGACCATCATTACGACGGGTGGTTGGTTGTTGAGCAGGATACAACGCCTTCGAACCCGACGGAGGTCGCGAAACAAAATCGGATCTACCTGGAGGGGTTAGTGAACAAAAAGGAAGAATGAGGGTCCAGGCAGGCGCAGGAGGAACTAGTAGTTACTTGCAAAAATAAACGATATATGCTCATATTCTTGAATGAGTCGAGCGGCGGTCAAGATTGAGCTGAGCGCAGAAGAGACGGACGAGCTGAATAGATGGCTTAAATCCGGAAAGACAGAGCAACGCAAGGTAGAGCGAGCCAAGATAGTTCTGCGCTGCGCTGATGGTAAGACGACGCATCAGATTGCCAAGGAGCTTGAGACGCGACCATCCAGGGTGAGCAAGTGGCGCAAGCGTTTCGCTAAGCTGAGGGTGCCGGGCTTGGAGGATGAACAACGCAGTGGGCGCAAAGTGATCAACGATGAGAGCGTCGAACGGCGAATTCTTGATCAGTTGGCTGAAGCGCCGCCACAAGGATTTGCGCGCTGGAATGGCCGGTTGGTGGCCAAGGCTTTGGGTGATGTCAGTGATGATGCGGTGTGGCGAGTCATGCGCAAGCACGACTTGCATTTGGATCGCCGCCAGAGTTGGTGTGTGAGTACCGATCCGGAGTTTTCCCGTAAGGCGAGCGAAATTGTTGGTCTCTATCTTAAACCACCGGAAAATGCCATCGTCATAAGCGTGGATGAAAAGCCTAGCATCCAAGCTCTGGAGCGAGCTCAAGGCTACATCCGATTACCCAACGGACGGGCCGTCTCGGGGTTTGCTCATGAATACGAAAGGCACGGCACAACGACGCTCTTCGCGGCTCTAGAAATCGCCACTGGCTTGGTGAAGGCTGGCCATTACAAACGCCGCCGCCGCCGGGAGTTCCTGGATTTCATGAATGGCATCATAGGCACCTACGGCAACGAAAAAGAAATTCATGTCATTCTCGATAACCTTAATACCCACAAGCCCAAGCGTGACCGCTGGCTCAAGAATCATCCCAACGTCCATTTTCATTTTACCCCAACGCATGCGTCGTGGCTCAATCAGATTGAGTCCTGGTTTAGCATTTTGAGCCGCCAAGCGCTCCAAGGAGCCAGCTTTGTCGATGTCAAACAGTTACGAGAAGCAATCGACTACTTCATCTGCGCTTACAATGAACAAGCGGCTCCCTTTGAATGGCGCCAAGCCGAAATCAAACAACAGCCGCTGCGAAATAATATCGCTTATTTTTGCAAGTAACTACTAGTAACTGTCGCCCTAAGAGTTACCCCAAACAGGATCGAGAAGATCGACCGCACATTCCAACCCACCGCTATCTCGGTCCGGATGTGGAGTGCAGAAGACGTTGCAGGCAAAACGATAACCAATGCATTGCGTCCTGGCGCAATTCCTAGGATTCGACCCTTGCAGTGGAGTGGCCGAGGATTTTGACCGTCTGATTTAACTGCTCGATCTTGAGCGGCTTTTTGAGAACGGTCACGGGACTGATCTGCAATATTCTGTCCAGCACCTCGCTGTCGGGGTAACCGGTAATAACGATAACATTCAAATCGGGATCGATGTGCTTGGCCGTTTTGTAAACCTGGTCTCCAGGCGCGTCCGGTAACTGCAGGTCCAAAAACATCAGATCGAACTTTTGCTTTCTCAAGCTTGAGATTGCGTCCTTGGCCGTCCCGACAACCACTCGACTAAATCCGATTTTTTTCAAAAATGATTTAAATAACTCTTGAAGATCAGGATCATCATCGACCACCAACACTGTTGGTTGACCCTGTTTATCCTGGCGCAGGATGTCGCGATCTAGTGAAGATTTCTTAATTCTCCACCGTCCGCCAATTTGAATCGCGGGTATCTGCCCCCTCTGAACAAGGTAGTAAACTGTGGGAAGCGGTATCCGTAAATACTCGGCGGTCTCTTTTACGGTAAGAAGATTATGATTAGGGGTTTCACTCACGGATGAATTAGATAAAAAAGTTACAAGAACTGTAGGCCTGTTATGAAAATAAGTCCAGCGTGTCAAGCTCCCCATTTTATAACCGGCAAATACCTCAACCAAAAAAGGTATGAAATTTCAGCCGAAGGACCCCTGCTGATCGGACAGAAGCACCGCTGCGATGTCTGCCGTTGCGGCATGAATTGGATGATCCTTTAAGGCGAACTGCACTGGGAGCCTCCACCTGAAATGGATACCCAAGGGCGGCGGCTAAGGGTTTTCTTCGGCTCGGTGGGTTGCATTCCCGGACCTTCGGCGCGGAGATCACGAAGAATCGGCTTTCATTTTTCGAGAGGCAAGCGGAGAAATAATCAATCTCAACTATGCAAACAACCCGCACCGAAAAAGATTCCATGGGCACTATGGAGGTGCCTACTGATGCGCTGTATGGCGCGACGACCCAGCGTGCAATCCTCAATTTCCCGGTGAGCGGGTATCGGTTCGGTCGTCCATTCATTCGTGCGCTCGGACTCGTCAAGTGGGCGGCCGCGCAGGCAAATCGGGATCTTGAGAGACTCGACGAGGAGCGCAGCCGTCTCATCGTTCAGGCCGCGGAGGAGATAATAGAAGGAAAATTGGACAGCCACTTTCCGATCGACATCTTCCAGACCGGTTCGGGCACAAGCACGAACATGAACGCCAACGAGGTGATCGCGAATCGCGTGAGTCAAATTATGGGAAAGCCGATCGGTCTCAGGGAACCGGTCCACCCCAATGATCATGTGAATATGGGCCAATCCAGTAACGATGTGATCCCTACAGCAATCCATATCGCCGTCGCTGAATCGGTCCGGAACGATCTGATGCCGGCACTGGAGCATTTGCAGCGTGGACTCGAAGCAAAAACCCAGGAATTCTGGGAAATCATCAAAATCGGGCGAACACATTTGATGGACGCCACCCCGATCCGGCTCGGACAGGAGTTCAGCGCATATGCCAAACAGGTCGAACACGGTAAGCTCCGAGTGGGGAACGCGATCGCCGCTGTCGAAGAGCTTGCCCTGGGGGGTACGGCGGTCGGAACTGGATTAAATTGCCACCCGGAATTTCCCGGCCGCGTGATGGGATATCTCTGGAACAGGACAGGAGTGGCTTTTCGCGAAGCCCGCAACCATTTTGAAGCGCAGGGGGCGAAAGACGGATTGGTCGAGGCCAGCGGCGAGATACGGACTCTGGCAGTCAGCCTCTTTAAGATCGCTAATGATATTCGCTGGCTGGGCAGCGGTCCGCGTTGTGGCATCGGCGAGATCCAATTGCCTGCGATGCAGCCAGGCAGTTCGATTATGCCGGGTAAGGTCAACCCGGTGCTTTGTGAATCGGTGATTCAGGTTTGTGCACAGGTGATCGGCAACGACACGGCTCTCTGCTGGGGAGGAGCCAATGGAAATTTGGAATTGAATGTGATGATGCCGATGATGGCCCACAATATCCTTGAGAACATCCGGCTGCTAACCAATGTGGTTCGGGCGTTTCACGACAAATGTGTGAACGGGATCACCGCGAATCGTGAGCGGTGTCAGGAATTAGTCGAGTACAGTATGGCCATGGTCACCAGCCTGGCTCCCATTATCGGGTACGATCGCGCGGCTGAGATTGCCAAAGAGAGCGCTAAGACCGGGAAAACTATCCGTGAGATCTGCCGGGAAAAACAAGTGCTCCCGGAGAGTGAGCTTAACCGGGCACTGGATCCGGTTGAGATGACTAGACCCGGTGGAGAGGGCTTCGTGGGTGGATAGCCCAGCCCGTGCAGGCTCTTGAAGTCAGAGGAAGCTCAGTTCGATCGCCCGTTGGATCATCGCGATATGAGCCTGAATTCTCGGACCAAGGTCATATTCGGAAGGTGTCTCCGCGGTTATCGTGCGTTCGCTGTGGCTTGATCCGAGGTAGATGGCCTCAGCGACGACTGGAAACCGCTTGAGATTGATTTTCCGGGCGATCCAGCCTTGATCGGCGCGGCGGCCTTCGATGGTTAGGCGCGGGTCGATCGGTACATAATACCCGGCCGCCGCGAGGAGTTCGCGTCCGAAAGTAGTAAGTTTTTTGCGTATCTCGTAGAGGTAAACTCCTTGAGCGTCGTAATCCTCGTGAAGACACATTGCCAGCCGGAATTTTCGGTCTCGCAGCAGCTCTTTTTGGGCATTGATTCGCGGGATGCTGTCCAAATGATAGCAGCGATTCAAATCGCGATTTTCCGAATCTGTCCTCCGATTGTGCACCAACCCCCAGGGATTAAGGCATGGGAATATCATTACCGGGATATCGCGCAGAATCGAGCGATGGAGTTCGGCCCACTGATAGAGTCCTTCAGTCGAAGCCGGTTCATCGCCGTGGATTCCCGCCGATAAGTAAATTCCGCTTCCACTATCCAACGCCGGTGAGATAAAACAGAATAACTCAAACTCTTCCGCCGTGGAGTAAACCAAGCCTTTCAATCCTGCTTTCCGAGCAAGATTTTGCCAGCGTTCGCTGAGGAATCGATAATCGTGGACCCGGTGCCGTTGAAACTCGAAATTCATGCGGCTGATAACTCTGTCAATAAGCGTTGATGGATCCCTTCGAAACCGCCGTTGCTGAAGACTACGATGACATCGCCCGGTTTGGCCAGAGGCTTCACCCGCTGCAAAATATCTTCTACGTAAGGCTCGTAGAACGCAGGAATACCACACGCTTGCAGAGTTTGGACGACTCGTTCTGGATCCAATCGATCGTCCGTCGGCAGTTGATCCGGTCTTGCGACCCGGGCCAGTATAACGCCATCCGCAAATCTCAGCGCTTCCGGAAGCGCGGTTTGAAAGATGGCTCTTCGTGTCGTGTTTGATCGCGGTTCGAAGATGGCCCAGATTTTGTGCCCTGGATATCGATGCCTCAGCGCGTGGAGTGTTTCGCGAATCGCTGTTGGATGATGGCCAAAGTCGTCGATCACCTTTATTCCGTTGACCTCGCCGCGGAGTTCCTGGCGACGCGCCACTCCAGCAAACCGAGCCAGTGCGCTTTGAATAACTGCAATCGGCAGCCGGTACGCGAGCGCAACCGAAACTGCCATTGCCGCATTTCGGACGTTAAATTCCCCAATCAGCGACGACTGAAACCAATGATTGCACAAAACAAACTCCGTCCCCGCACTGTCGTACCGAACATTGGTAATACGGTGCGTAGCGTCTTCCTTGAAACCGACAGTGAAAACCTGGCTGAGCGACTTCGTCACGACTTCCGCGCAGTTCGCATCATCGGCATTGATGAAAATAGACCCTTTGCCCGGCACAATATTCACCAGACGCCGAAAGCTGAGTTTGATTTCATCGAGGCTTGAAAAGATATCGGCGTGGTCGAACTCGATATTATTGATGACGACGGTTTCGGGAAGATAATGAAGGAATTTGGACCGTTTATCGAAAAAGGACGTGTCATACTCGTCTCCTTCGAGAATGAAAAAGTTCGAATTCCCGAAGGCTGCGCCCCGCGCCAGGTCTCTGGCGATCCCTCCGATCAAAAAACCAGGGTCGCAGGAAGCTTCACGAAAGATCCAGCTGACCAGCGAGGTGGTTGTCGTTTTTCCATGCGTTCCGGTGACCACAATGTTGGTTTTGCCTTGCAGAAAGAAATCCTTGAGCGTCTCCGGAAGCGACCGATAAGGGAGTTTTCTGTCCAGCACCGCCTCAAGTTCTGAGTTTCCGCGACAAAGCGCGTTTCCAATCACGACCAAATCCACCTCTGCCGGGATATTTTCGGGCCTGAATCCACTTGAAATCTTGATTTCTTTCGCTTCGAGGAACGTGGACATCGGGGGATAGATATTCTCGTCGGATCCCGTGACGATGAAACCCAGCTCCCGGAAGGCGGCCGCAACAGCGCCCATGGCGCTCCCGCAAATTCCTAGAAAATGGATCCGGTGAACTGGTTTTTGCATGAGATAACTCTGAAACGTTTGAATCGGCTTCCTTCCAAATACCAAGGTGACCGGTTTCGCAAGCGCATGGTGGAAATAGATCTCAGGAACGCTCCGTTTGCCAATCTCAGTGTCGGAAGCTGCCAAGCTAGCAGAGTATCACTCCCTCCGATCCCTTCGCGAGCCCGCGTTCTTTCTTGAGTTGTTTGACGGCGGCGAGAAGAGGATTTACGATCCGAGCGATTGGCGTCCGTAGCTCAACTGGATAGAGCGTCGGCCTCCGGAGTCGAAGGTTGTGGGTTCGAGCCCCGCCGGACGCAGTAAGTTACTTATCACAAAGCACTTACAGAAGACCGTAGCAAAAACCGTAGCAAAGTTCAAGGTGCCAGCCATCGATGGGAGGATTGGGGTGTACCTTGGATAAACGGGCGTTGGGGGAACCGGAGTAACCGGACGCCGAAAATGTTGCATGGAACGCTCATAATTTAAACGAGATTGCTAATATTCTGATATGGATCGGCATCGTTCTTTTGGCGCTTCCAGGCATTTTTCGCATGCAGGTCCGCCGGAAACCATATCAACCCCCGTCCCGATGTACGTCCGAATTTTCTTGGGCGCCTCGACGAGAATCTAACCGCTCCCGTCCGGTCGCAAATGTTTCCGCATTGATACTTCCTGGCCAATCGACCCGGTGCAGGTCGCGAGACCTTACCAGGCTTCCCACATTTATTTCGGCCTGACAAGTAATCGCGATTTGCGGACTCTAGCAGATATGAAAGGGGATTATGACGAAAATCCTAAAAGCCTACACCCAAGGCTGGAAAGATAGATGGAAATGGGCTTCACAACAATCAGACTTTTCTGCCGAAGAAGACGTGGAAAAGAAATTGTACGGCGACATTGATAGTGACCCGGGAGAAACCAAAGCTTTAGGCTTTCAAGCCGCTACGATGTTTCTTCGAGACCGAAGTGAAGCCATAAGAACCGCTGAACTTAAGCCAGGCTGGCGAAGGCTCTCTCAGCGAATTGGAAAGATATTTTGACCTGCCTCAAAAATTCACTGCCCGTGGTGATGGGGGAAGACGGTTATGCGGACCAAAAAGCTTCAGCCATGTGCCACATCAATACCGGGCCACAATCACCGTGACTGGACGAGAATACCAGTAACCGGGATGCCAGTACCCAGCATAACGGTAGCCATGATGCCAATAGCGGTACTGCCAGTATGTGTGGTGATAGCCGTAGCAACGATGATATTGGTCTTTTCATAATTTAGGTGATGTTACAGCGTTTAAAAAAGGACCGAATCAGGGCCGGGCGTTTCGCCATTCTCTTTAATGCCTCATGGGTCTTTTTGATCAGTTCTTCTTTGTTAGTTGCTTGGTGCGCCTTCAATTCCTGCGATTTCAAATGACTCCAAACTTCCTCATCCGGATTGAAATCCGGCGAGTACGCTGGCAGGTAAAACAACTCTAGCCTTTTCTGGCCGGCGAGGAAAGCCTTTACACTTTTGGCGATGTGTGGACTTGCCTGATCGGCAATCACAAAGATCTTTCGTTTCGGATATTCAGCGAGCAACTCTTTGAGGAAGTCAATGAATACTGTGGCATTGACTTTCTCCGCTGGAATCTTAAAAAACAATCGACCTTGCAGGCTCAGCGCGCTCATGACTAGTACGCTGGCTCGCTTGCCAGTAACGCGAACTATCGGAGTCTTTCCCACCGGTGCCCAGGTTCTGCCCGGTTCTGCCCACGGTTGGAGTCAATCGAACCAACGACTCGAGCGGGACAGTAATACCAAATCTGCGAGCGGTCCTTAGGTTAATAACAAGCTCGTGTCGCAGTGCGACCTCGATTGGTAAGTCGCCGGGCCTGACGCCTTTTAGGATCTTGTCTGTGTAGACTGCCATGTGTTTCGCAGCTTCGCGAAGGCTCGTGCCGTAGGCGATCAAGCCGCCTGCATCAACCTGCTCTTCGCAAAGACTGTAGGTGATCGGCGAAAGGAAGCCAGCTCGGCAATTTGCTTTCTGCAAGCCGCATTGATTGGCTCTTCCAATACCACCAACGCCTGGGCACTCATGATCCATAGCTGAGAACACGGCTTCATAGTCTGGAGAGGACCCTTTGACCCGAATGATCTGCGGGTGCAGCTCCAATTTTTGCACCGCCTCCCGGTTTTAGTTCGAGAGACACTCGGAAACGCCCGAATCGCTTAAAATGGCCACGCGGGCAAGTGTTGGGCTTACCATCTTGAGGAACTCAAGTTGCGTCACAGCTTGGTGCGGGTCGAAGGTGGTCACTCCGGTATGATTACGACCCGGGCGCTGCAAATTCGTGGCCAGTCCCGTCGCCGACCGGCTCGACCACCACTGAATAGACGATTGGAATAGTCGAGGTTGCTTTCTGAACGGCTCTGACCGTGACCGCTCCAATAACAGCAATGACGTCAACGTTGAGACTGACCATTTCGGAGGCGAATCCGGGAAGTCGATCGATCTGACCTTCCGCAACACGAAGCGCGAAATTGACGTTCCGTTGCGCGATCCACCCGAGTTCGAGTGTCGTCTGAGGTTTACACTTTGAGTCACTGTAAAAGAGAACCACAAGCTTGCGCGGGCAAGCCATGCGAGACCCCTACACGCTCCAGACCCATCGATGCTAATCGACCGACTACAGCGATCTGGCTTGGCGCTGTAGCGCTTTTCTCTCGCCACGGGCAGAATGCACCTGCTAAGCTAAGCGGAGCGCTACGATGAGACTCAAAACCGCAGCGGTTATTGCTTTCGCCGAGTTGATTGTGCTCAGCATCGCGGTTTCCGCTCAAGCCCGCATAGGTTGGACTCTAAGAGTGCATTCAGCACTACGGTCCCGATACTCCGGTAGACGGTGCTGATAAGGATGGCAACGCTGTTACTTGGCACACCTTCAACGTTCACTGTTGGGATATTACCGTCGTTGCTTTCAAAAATGGTAAGGTGACTGACATTGTGACTGACATCACCTATGAGAAGCCCACTGAAGATCGCTTCACGCTGGCCGAGATCAGAGACCTACTTGCCAAGAACGGCGGCGACTTCGGTCACGACGAAGTGCACGAAGTCACCATTAAAGGTGAGCACTCTTACAGCATTGAAACGCCGAACGGCCAGTTACTCCATAGTGTGCTCGGCCAGCATCGTCAGGGTGATTGGACCTTCGAGATCACCCTTAGCGGCAATGGTGTCAATAATAGCACTGAAGGTCTGTAAGATGACCGCGATCTCCTCTAATCGCTGATCGGGGTCGCACCAGGATAGCTTTAGCCACTAAGCACAACGAGTTAATGACTCCGGCTCCTACACGCACGACCATTGGGGTAAATACATTCATTCAATAAATAAACTCGCGGTACAACTAATCCTCGCACTTGCGATGGGCCTTTGCGGAGCCTCGCCGAATCCGTTGTCTCACCAGACGGCAAATACATTGTCTTTGTCAAAACTGTTTCTGGACCGTATCCGTCTTACCAACCGCACGGCTGACCACGTCGCCGGACTTCGGCGGTTTGCGGGTCGCCCAGGCGGCGGGCGTAAGTTCGACGATTCGACTGATTGGAAAATCAACAAACCCGGCAGTACCGAACTGAGATAGTCGCGGACAGTGATTTTAAGACGCCGACAGATTTCAAACAAGTTGATTGTCGTTTCCTTTGTTCCATAAGGGAACAGCGTTTTCAAAGTTGAATTCACATAAGTGCCCGGGCTAGCTCGACGGATTTTGTGACCAGTGCCGCTGTTTGATTGCCGGAATCTATGGCTCCCCGATTTGATTTGCTTTCATGAAAGACAGCAAAGAAGTATAGCGGCGGTGATCGGAATCGGCGAACCTTCGGGACTGCCTGCTAATGCGGATCTATAACAGTAAGGGCATTTTTGGCAACGAAGACGATAGGTTCGAGGACCTGAAGACGATCTTGACTCGACAATTCCAGAACGTCCGAGTGAGACAGCAAGGTGTCGTAGCACTCTTTAGCGCGAGCGTGTTACGGAAATAGCGCGCTTTCATGGAGTCGCAATTTTCCTTGCCTCCGGCATCGAAGCTGATCAACGGCGTAACGTTTCCCGTGGACGGTGGAGGGATGGCTAATTCTTAATCGTCGTCAAAGTCGTGAGGAGGAGGAGGAGGATGCACGAATTTCCCGGGTACGGGCCGAGTTAACAAGTCGACATAAAACGCATAGAAAGCGGCAGTATTGATGGCAAAAATCACCGTTGATTCCTGCAGCAGACCGATAGCAGGAAAAGGATCAGATGTGTACGGGATGGACTTTCCGTAATTCGCATCGAAAGTGTTGTGAATGTCGACCCATATTCCTTGTTTAATCGTGGCAAACTCCGGATGAACAAAAAACCCCAAAGCGTTAGTATCGTAGATAAACGTCCCGGGACCGACAAAAGGCCCAAATGCGTGCGTAAATAGCTTGGTAATAATCGTTCGCGGTTGGTGAGTGGCAATCTGATTAAACACGGCTTGGGTTAAGGGGACGTTATTAGTGCAATCCAGCGGAATTATAAAATGCGGGACTGCCGCGCGGCAGCACGATCTGAGTGGCGTCAGGATCAAACCACTAGTTAAATTCCGCATTGTTAAGATACGCGTTACCCGGCACAAATATCTGTCCTGCCATCGTTACGATCTGCTTAATCAGCGGAACAATGGTCGGATCCTTTCGAATCGCGAGCGCCATGTTGGTCGGCGGCGCGATCTCTAGAATGGTAACTTCGTGGGGATGGCGATGGACTGTTTCAATAATGAAGTCGACAGCATCTTGCTTTGCAGGCTTGGTGTGGGTGGCAAACCCATCGGGCGGTGGAACCAATTGATTGGGACTCGGCTGGGGCCTCGCGTAAGCACCCACATAATCAATCGGCTTCCCAAACAACTGTTCTTCGTAAAGGTACGACTTATAATCGTGGAGGAGCGGATACTGCGCACCAACATAGACCCTCACCGTATTTTCAATTCCCAGACGTTCTACCGCCTTGAGACAATCAGAGACCTCTTGATCTCGCCACTGGTTTCCCGAGGGAATGGTAAACCCAAGCAGGTCGATAGTGCCTTGAGCGTAGAGCTGGGCCGCCATGACCGCGACCTGACCGTCATCACCTATCGTATTGAAATCGGTGTCGATGATTACCTTAGGCGGATCCGCGAAACACGACAAAACGCCGAAAGATAAGCAAAACAGAATACTACGGAGAATCGGGGGATGCTTCATCGATTACTCTCCTTGAGGCCTGGGGATGGAAGAATAGCGAAGACCTGCTAAAGATCTTACAACTTCGAATCCTCAAAAGCAAAAAAATGTTTTTGGAGGTCCGCGTGCAAGTCAACCCAAGAGCCAAAACGAAAAACTACTCCATTGCACGCCGCGCTGCTCGCCGGGTCCGATAATAATCCACGATTACCGCGGCGACGATGACGCCGCCGGTGACCAGTCGCTTAACCGGTTCTTGTGCGCCGAGTTGTGCCAATCCAGTTTCCAAGACTGAGATTACGAGCACGCCGAAAAGTGAATTAATCACCGAGCCGCGGCCGCCCATAAGACTGGTTCCGCCGATCACAACCGCGGCAATCGCTTCAAGTTCAAATCCGCTGCCCGCATTCGGGTCAACCGACGCTAAGCGTGCGCAATAAGCAATGGCAGCCAGACCGGAGAGAGCCCCGCAGATCATAAAGACGACAATCTTAATTGGGCGTGGATCGATGCCGGAAAGGCGAGTGGCCTCCTCATTGGTGCCGAGGGCGATCAGAAAGCGGCCAAAGACTGTACCGGTGAGAACGAGTTGACCGACAACGACAACGATTAGTGCGACGAAGAATGGGAGAGATAGACCCAGGATCGTAAAATTGTTTATCTGTTCAATGTCCGCCCCGATGTATTGGGTCTGAGAATTAGTAACCAGATACGCTGCGCCTCGCGCCGCCTCCAATAGCCCAAGCGTGACGATAAAAGACGGCAATTGAAAACGTACGGTGAGAGATCCGTTGATAAAACCACAGAATGCGCCAACGAGGATGCAGGCAATCATCGCGAACCACACCGGCCAATGCCACTGCACCATAGCTACCCCTAGGACACCGCCACTAAACGCCAGAACCGATCCGACGGAGAGGTCGATGCCCGCGATAATCAGCACGAAAGTCATGCCAACCGCGATCAAGACTGACGCGGGGATTTCGTTCGCGATGGATGTGAAGGTTGTGACCGAAAAAAAGTGTGCGGTAGAAAAACCAAAGACGGCGGTCAAAAGGATCAGAACAGCGACCAGGCCAAGACAATTCTCCAGGATTTCCCGCGTTTGGCTTTTTCTTCGGACAAGTTTTCGCGTCGTCGCCGCGACCGACGGGGCCGAATTAGTCAGATTGTTTTCCATAGATGGCGTTTTCGGGTGGGGCGCCTGTCAACTTGAACGAGGAGCCTGCCAAGACAGACGTCATGACTCGAGATCCTGACCTGGAAAGCGTAATTTCACTTTTGGTTACGCCATTGCCTCACACCTTTAACTCACTGAAAGCTGCTGCCATAATGAGGTCCTCGGTCCATTCGCCCCGATTAAAAGTCTTTACCAATCGACCCGCCGACAGTACCGCAATCCGGTCACAAAGACCTAGTAGCTCCTTCAAATCCGACGAGACGACAATAATGCCTCTACCTTCATCAGCGAGTCGGTCGAGTAAACGATAAATCTCGAATTTTGACCCAACATCAATACCGCGCGTCGGTTCGTCGCAGATTAGGACGCTGCAATCGCGGTAAAGCCAGCGAGCGAGAACCACTTTCTGTTGATTGCCACCGCTGAGGTTTCCTGCGGTCTGCTCGATGGACGAGCAACGGATGCCGAGCCGGCTCACCCAAGTCTCGGCCACCACATTCTCTTTGTCTCGACGGAGCCAACCGCCTGCTCCTCGTAATTCATCTCTCAACCGCGCTAATGTAACATTGATTCGGAGTGCCTTGGGAAGAAGAAGTCCCTGGGATTTGCGATCCTCCGTCAAAAACCCCAATCCGAGGCGCACCGCAGCCTTTGGAGATCGCAGGCGCGAAGAAATGTCTTTTCCCTCGAGCAGTATCGTTCCGCTAGTCCTAGGATCTGCGCCGAAAATCGCGCGCATCGTTTCTGTGCGACCGGCACCCATTAATCCCGCAAAGCCTAAAATCTCGCCACGATGAAGGTCGAAGGTCACTTCTTTAATCCGCGGCGGCGCGGAGAGGTTCCGAACTTCGAGCAGGACAGGGCCCGATAAGCGTCGCTTAGCGAGGGCAGTTCGTTCGCCGAGAGTTCGCCCCACCATGAATCGAATCATCTCATCAATCGAGATTTCGCCACGGTTCCGCGTGACGACCATTTGACCATCTCGAAGAACGGAAATGCGGTCTGCCAATTCGAGGACCTCCTCAAGATGATGAGAGATGTAAATTATCCCGACCCCGCTTCCCTTGAGCTTTCGGATTTGCGAAAACAATCTCTCCGCGTCGGCGATGGTCAGAGCAGCTGTGGGTTCATCAAGAATCAATACCTTGCATGTCCGGGAGAGCCCGGCTGCGATCTCAATCAGCTGTTTTTGGCCGACGCCAAGAAGATTTACCAGCAAAAAGGGATTCAATTCGGTGAGGCCGACCCGGGCGAGCGCCTCATGCGCCGCTTCTGCTAGACCTGCGCGACGGATCCAGCCGCCGCGATGCGGAAGGTGATCCAAGAAAAGGTTCTCAGCGATCGTAAGATTGTTGATGAGGCTGAGTTCTTGAAGGACGATTCGGATCCCGACAGCCTCTGCAGCTCGCTTGTTGATTGGAACGTATGGAACCCCATCCAACCACATCTGCCCTTGGTCCGGACTTCGCAGTCCTGCGACGATATTGCAGAGCGTGCTCTTGCCGGCGCCATTTTCTCCCACAAGGGCATGGATTTCACCCGCATGGAGATCGAAGTTCACATCGACCAACACAGGACCAGCGTACGATTTGGCGAGGCCCCTTGTCGCCAGGAGCGGAGCCATACCCGGTGAGAATGAATTGCTGCCAGTCAAAGGAAAGAGAACGGCAAACCGTCCTTCCTCACCTGAGCGTTGTCACTTAAGAGTTGAGGCCGTAATAAGGTCCACTGGAGTTTCCTTATCCTCTGTCGACATCTTATGGGTCTTCAATGCTTCAAGCGCATACTGGATTCCGTATACGGCGAGTTCGTCAGCATGTTGATCCGCGGTAGCAAGGACCGCGCCCTGCTTAACGAGTTGTTGAACCGCTGAAATGTTATCGAAACCAACGACCTTGATCTTGCCTTCTTTGTTGGCGGCTCGTAAAGCGGCTACGACGCCAAGCGCCATATTGTCGTTCGCACACATAAAAGCCGCAAGATCAGGATACTGAGTTATGATGCCCGCAGAAACCTTATTGGCCGTGCCAGTCTCCCATTGACCCGATTGTGATGTAGCAACATCCAATTTGTACTGTTTCGCCGCATCCTCGAAGCCTGCCTTTCGTTGAATAGCGTTGAAGGCTCCCGGGATGCCTTCGATGATGGCGACCTTGTCACCTGCTTTCAGCTCTTTTCCGAGGTAATCTCCAACCTTTTCTGCGCCGGTGCGGTTGTTCGGGCCAACAAACGGAAATTGCACTTTTTCCTGCTCGAGAGTCTTCGTATCGAATTTGTTGTCGATGTTCACCACCACGATGCCAGCTTCCTGGGCTTTTTTGCAGACTGGAATGAGTGCTTTGGAGTCAGCCGGCGCAATTACGATCGCATCGACACGTTCCGCAATCATCTGTTCAACGAGGTTGATCTGGGCGCTGACATCCGTCTCGTTTTTGATACCGTTCGAAATGAGATCGAAATCACTGGAATGTTGCGCTTGATAGTCGCGCGCACCTTTTTCCATGGTCTGGAAAAACTCGTTGGCGAGCGACTTCATCACGAGGGCTACCTTCGGTTTCTTGGCAGCCTGGGCGTAACCGAAGGAGGAGAGAGCTGCAACCGCGGCGGTCACTAGCGTAGCCGCTTTGAGGGCTCGGAGGATGGAGGAGTTCATAAACAGATACAGGTAATTCTAGGGGGAAAGGTCTGCTCTTGACACCAAAGCAAGGCGCTTGCACCAAACGTCTGTTGCAGGTTGCACCTTCTTCCGACTCATTGTCAATTTCTTAATCGGCTACCGCCAGCTCTCCCAGCGCCAATTCATGAGAGTCGTTTGAGGTTGGGATATTTGCTCAAGGCTAGGCAGAGTGCCGGACGGTGGTGGTCTTCGGACAAGGCGGATTGGAAATCGGTGGTGGTGACATGGTCTGGGCGTCGCTTGTACCCACTCCATTGCATGAAGAGGCTATTGCTCAAGCGCAGGATCATTCCGAGAACCAACATAGCGTTGTCGTTGCGCACCCGGCAGCGGTCGTCGTTGTGGGAGATATCCAAGCGCTGATGCAAACCGCTCTCGATGCCCCAGGCATCCCGGTTCAGACGCATCCAGTTTGTCGCATGGAGTCGTGAGGCCTCGACACTGGTGATCAGCGCCACCAGTTCGTCTTTGCGTCCTTCGGTCTGGCGCAACAGCAGAGCAGCCTGCTCGGCCAATGGGAAGCAGACCTGTTCACCGGTGACTGGCGCGGTGACAATACTGCGGCTTTCTTTGCGGCTTTTGTTGATTTCCTGCACGCGAGCCTTGGTGGGCGTCGGCTCATGAGGGGGGAAAATCGCCCTGAGGGGCGGCAACGAGGGTTTCGATCTGTTCGCGCACGGTGGGTTGATTCCCTTTGACTGTTAGCAGATAATCGGCCCCGTGTTCCAAGACCAGCGCGCGCGCGGTTTCGTCCTGGGTGTGTAAGGCGTCCAACGAGACCAACCGGCCTTCGAGCTCCAGGCGATTAAATAACTCTCGCGCCACGGGAATCTCGTTGGTCTTTTGGTCGACCAGTGCACTGCCCAAGTAATGCTGGCTCGGTACGGTGACCGCGCTCAAAATCGAGGCGCCGCTGCCGTGCCTGGGTTCCTTGCCATCCAGTACGATCAATTGATCTTTGGGCGCCGAGCCGCGCATTTGCTCCTGGATGGCTAAAATGACTTCCTCCACCCTACGGGCATCGACCCGCTGGAGCAGACGGCAAAAGGTCGGCTGTGTCGGAGCAGGATACTTGCCTTTTGGGTTACGCCGGATGCCAAGAGCCCGGCGTTGCGCTTGGCTCAAGCCCCGCGCAAACTTGGCGATATCCTTTTGCCCGCGCGGAGCACCGCAGAGAGTGGCTAAAAGAAGGATCGTTAACATCGACCACAGCGGATAGGACTCGAAGCGCCCGCGAAAGTCTGGCACGGCCTTGAAGTGTTCGACCATCGAGCGGATTTCCTTCACCGTACGCGTGCAGGGTGACGACACCTTTTGTTCGACCACCGCCAACGCTGGCTTGAGATGTTCGGCCTGAAGACTGCGGCGGGCGTTTTTGAACAGTTGGCGGCAGAAGAGGCGTTTGGGCTGGTCGTGTTTAACGTAGTAATCGCGCCGATGACGGCCCCAGCCGTCGGTCTGGCCCAGTTCGCTCCAGCCGCTGGCCGAATAAACTGTACCGCAAAACTGGGCAACATCGACGAAGGTTTCGACCACCAACACCGGATGGCCGTAAGAGCTCTGCCAATCGGTGGGAAGGCGATCCAGGGTCAGGCGCAGCACCTTGCTCGCCAGGTTGGGCACGGAGCGCTCGGGCAGGATAAGGAAGCGGCTGTTGTTAGTCACCAGGCTCAGGCGACGGTGGCGTTGAGCAGCGCTCCATCCGATCCATTGGTCGCGATGCTTGAGGTGCTTGGCTGGAGCGCTGAAGACCAGCAAGGCCAGCCATTGACCTTGGGCATCGGTGGCCACGTAGTGGAGGCGTTCGCCCACCGCTTTGAGGCTTCCCAGATAGTGATGCTCATCGAGCAATTGTTTGAAACGCTCCAGTTCGGCGCGCTCCACAAGCCGCACTTGGACTTGGTCTAATAAGGCTTGTTGGTCGCAGTTAGGCAGTCGCAGAGTTTTACTCACGCCCGCGAGGATAAAAAATTGCTAAACAAATGTCCCGCAAAAAGATTCTTCTTCCTCTCACTAAACGACATACCCACCGCCAGGCATTGGCCCTGCAGCTCTCCGGCGCGGTCGGTTCACTGTTCCGGATAGGCTTATCGCCTCGCCCCGCGGTGCCGGCGGACTACTCAACGGCGCCCACGGCACAGGCGGGTATGGCGAGACACTGCTTCTTCTGCTGCGATATGAGGGCCAGTTCCGGACTTTGTGCGGATTTCCCGTTTTCGTCGGACGGCCAACGTGAATAGCATTAATCGGTGTCCGCCAGCCTCGTGATCGTCGCCGCTGGATTCTTGAGCGCATAAGTTCCCGGCGTGTCAACGTCGCCGGCCAAGACTTGCCCCGAATGCATCGGTTTTTCATGACCCAGCCACAGCGGAAACCAAAGGACTTTTCTGATCATTGAAGACCTGACGCGAAGGGCCACGTACTCGACCCGGATCGCGTCGATCGGGTTTGCCGCTGGATTGCAACCCTGAAACCTCGCCAATTGAGTCGCTTTGCCACGTTCGCCTCGCAGAGAGAAAACAAAACCAGCGACTCGATGGCGATCTTCTAGTCCGTCTTGTTGTTGATCTCCAGAATGGCAACGTCCAACGCCCTCTGGCGAAAGTTCGCCCAGGAGGTTCTTGGATGACATTTCCTTCAGCATCCTTTACCGACTCTAGTCCGAGCACTTTTCGGAGCTGCTCCAGAGGAATACGCTTCGTACAACCGAGACGTGCTTTTGCGCCCAACTGTGTAGGCGGATCGAGTATTGACTTCGTATTCCAATATTGGCCGGTTGTTCGGCGGCGTACTCCGACAATCGTTTTTTCGATTCCAGCCAAATACGCCCGAACTGTGGACTAAATGTTACGAAAACCTCTTGATTTTCCGTTCCCTTCACTATCACAGCTTCCAGCCACCGAGTGTAACTGGTAATCACTGCGTCCCCTTTGATCTCCTCGAGTAGCACCCGGGCCGCGTTGTAACAACCGGCTCCGGCATCGCTCCTGTGTTTCACGGTCTTCGCTGGCCAATCTGGGGGTGTGCCGGGATTGCTTATCCAGAGATCACCCCAATGTTCGAACGAGTCGCCATCGGGCCGATCTCGTTCGGCCAGTCCCCCCGGGATAATACTCTGTGTTGGCGAGAAAGGAGGGTTAAGGCCGCAATCGAAAACCAGAGTTGAAACTGGACTAAATCGAATGTTGGGCGATTCAGCGTTCATGATCTCTCCTGAAATAGTAACGCAATTTTTCCCGATCGCGGTTCGCTGGGTGTCCGAAATGCAGAAAGCCATTTTAGAAAGTGGTCAACAACTGTCGCCTCAAAGCAGAAAAGACGCGGAAGCGATCGGCGTTCGACGAACCGACGATGTACGGATCATCGTGTTGGACGCAATACCTCTACCAAGCGATGCGGGATTGCGTCAGCTTGCGGTGCAGACGGGATTGTTAACAGATAGGACGATTGGAATGACCTTCGCACACGGTATTGTGATTAAAAATGGCTCGTATGGTCGTGGACTCATTGCGCATGAATTGGCGCACGTAATGCAATACGAAAGATTCGGCGGAATCGACACATTCTTAAAGGAGTACCTAAAGGAAGTCGCTTTTCCCCCGGGCTATCCGCATGGACCGCTGGAACGAAAAGCAGCACAAATAGCGGATCGGATCTGCCGAAGTGCATGAATGTATTCGCCGATTAGAACAGCTAAACTAGGGGGTCGCGATGCTTTCGATCCCGCGTATAGCCCCAGACCGCCGATTCAAATCAAAGCATTTCTGGCTTCTTGGCCGATTGTGCCAATGATTGTGCCAATAAAATAGAGTGGTTGTCGTTCATGCTTCTTTCTTGGAAAACCGTTGAACGAGTTTGATCCGTTCGGATTTTTCATTTCAGCGCCCAGAACTCTTCGAAGCTTAAATGGTCCACTTCTCCGCGACGGACTTGGTTACCCTGAGATCACGCATTGATCGGATCTCCAAGTTCTCCTTCTAAGTTTCGTAGCTGATCCGCGTAACCTCATCACACGCCAGAAGCCCCGGTACCGCGATTGCTCTGGCCTCTTCCAGCGTCTTCAATGGAGCGATACAAAGCCGCGTGCGTGTGCTCTCGCGTACTTTATAGATCAGCCAGCGTTCTTCTCCTTTTTTGATTACCAGCGTCATTTGCTTGCTTCGGAAATGACCGGGATCACCGCAGCAGAAGCACGACGACCAGATCGGAATGGTGCAGACAAAGAGCGAAATCACCGCCAGCACTACAAGGATGTAACCAACCTGAAACAGTAGATCGATCATGAATCGTACCCTGTTTGATCCTGAGAGCTGCCTCTAGCGGGCGCGGAAACAGAGAAATAAAGTTCTCCCACTCTCTGAGAATCGCTTCACGGTTACGCGTCACCGCTTGCGCCCCTTTTCCGGCCCCTTGAGTCTGCCTGAGCAAAGCTCGATACACTTCTTCAGGATCAGTCGGAACCGATTTCATGGGGAAACGAATCAGAGTTAATTGGGCAGCGAGGACCTCGATTCCGACTACCTGTTTTCCTGACGATCTTCTCGCCCGTCCACGCACGATCTAAAGTTTTTATTAATTCTCTTTTTTAGGAAAAACGAACCAATTATAGCTGATTAACGACATCTGCCGGATTCGTGTCTCCTTTCGCCTCGCTAATCCCGACATCGGTCGAAGGAGAATATTGATGTCTTTCGCGTGGCTTCATAAGAAGATCTCCCTCAGGGCCTCGATCGTTGCGATTTGCGTTGCGCTCCTGGTGACAATTCTTTTCCTTCAGGTCGGCCTGTCGATTTACGAATCCAAAATCGATGGGGACACGCCAGAGATTTGTCGTCTCTATCTCGAGCAAAACGCCTTTGTGCGCGACCACTTTGGACAGTTGCATGAGGAGCGCTTTGTAATCACAGACGAACGCCTTCTCTCTCATCCGGGCAACGATCCCGGCCCGAAAGAGGCCGAACCACGGCTCTCAGGTCTTCCGAGTGGACCGTTGGCGATAGTGTTTCAGAGCCTTCGGGAATAGCGAGCGGATTTCCAACTCAGTTCTATTACACCCAGCTCATCGGTGATAAGCATTGTTTAGACCAAACTAGAAAAACGCCCATTCAAAAGCGGGAGCCATCCCAAGACCTTTTGAGCGCCGCCTCGGCGGGTTAAGGTGAATTTGGACGGACGGTAACCATGATTGACAATGGATCTCCTTAATTATCCGCACGCGGTTCTCCCCGCCTTACTATGTCTGGCGCTTATCCTGCTCTTTCTGTGGCTGGATAGGCAAAACCGGAGGCGGTAGCCACGAAAGCTGTTCCGCCCGGCACACGCCTCCCGTAGAGCGGCGGGCGGACCAGATCATTCGGCTGCCCCGAGGGAAAACCTTTGAACGAAGGCCGGGCGCTCCAAGAAGTACTGCGAATCCGCTTCTGGTAAGTCCCCTACCCGAGTTCATTCTCCATTGTCCCTCACCGGCGTCAATATACCTCGTTGGTCGATCGATGGACTTTCAATCTGTCGTACTCATGGAAAAGATTAAAAATATAGCTGACCTAGCCAGCAAAATAGATAGAATGTTTGAAAATATGAGAGCCGAAAGAAAAGCTGCAGACGCGGGAAAAAAAGCGATCAAGGCCTTTTATCCGGAATTTCTCGAGGGGTTCGATCCATTGGATCCTGCGCAAAAGGCCGGAACCGCTTCCCGAGAACATGAACGAATGGAAGAGGAATCTGAGGAAAGGCAGAGGAAATCCGAAAGCTGGCACACCTTCAAAACTCCCTGGAAAACCTGAAATCGTTGCGGAAGAACTCACATGGCCCGGCGCATTGATCGTCTCTGGAAACGAGACCCTTGTCTGGACAGGTTACGCGATCCAGCCACTAGTCTAGCTCGATGAAAGATTTTTGCGATCGACCGAAAAAGGCCTCGGCCCGATGAGGGGGAAACCGGTAATGGTCACTCCTGCACAACCACAGGGATTTTGTCCCCTGGTTTCAACTTTGGGAGTCCGCGCGTGGTCACAACTACATTTCCCCATTCGCCCGAGGGCGGAAACCCGCCGATCTGATGCGGTTGATCAACGAGCTCGTTCAAATCCAGCCTGAATTTTTCGAGGGTCACTGGAACAATGATTTCGATGTCGATCCGGTAGTTATTTCCGGGTTCTTTCTCGACGTTTGTCGCTATTGCGAAGGGAGTCTCCATAATCTTTATCCTGATTTGCGAAACAGACGCCGCAGATTTCGCGGTTTATTCTAGGCCACGGCTTTTAGGGTTAATCGGGTACCAAACGAGTATCAATGCGAATCAGGATCAACGCTACGCCTGAAAGTAGAAATCTTTCCCCTGGGAATCTCCCTCCCGAGAAAATAAACGGAAACCCGAATCTGCGGACGCAGAAGAGTAACCTCTTTTCGGTAGAAAAGCGCGTGGCAGCCAAGCGATTGTCGATATCCTTCATAACGGTCCAGCGTCTCCCACACCGTTTCGCTGAGGACGCGATAGACCTCGACTCTTACGAGTCCCGACTGTTCGAGGACCCCGGGATAGCCGTTTTGGATGAACAAAAGACCTCTCAGCACACCGTATCCGTGAAACCGAAGATTCCGCAGGACAATGAACCCTTGTTTCGCCAGACTGCGACGGCGCAGGGAACCATACACCGCCAAAAAGGATGAGTCCGCGGATGGCATGGGCCTCCATTAACCGATTGAGGAGGATGCTGCGACACGAAAAAACACCGATTATGTTATTCCCGACATGCCGAAAGGGTCTCTTTCATGGGCGGAGGCCGGTCTGAACCGATGGCACTCGATAGCGATTGGGGTCGAATACTCGAGCGCTCCTGGTCTGCTGATTTTTCTCCAATTGAATCAATTTCTGCTCTTCTGCGGCGCGTTGCGTCGAGGCCCTGTCAAGACAGTCGGCGGCAAGTTGCAGAAATGGTGCGATCGCAGGCGAGCCAGTCGCGGCAATGAACTGGAGACCTTTCAACAGGTGACTCAACCGGCGGCGATCGGCGCAACTGTCGTTTGCAACGAGATGGACGTCGGTCGGACCCTGGCTGTTACGACGACTGCCGCGGCCGATGGCTTGGACGAAGTGATCCGCGCTCGCTGTCGGCGTGAGGATCATCGAAATCCGCGGTGCCTGTGGGAAGCGCTGGTTCAATTCCGGCCAACCGGCCACCTGCCGGTAGGGTATAAGGATAACCTTGGTCTGACTTGGCGCGTAAATTGGTTTGTTATCCCGGCCTCGGAGTTCGAGTCGTTGGCCGGTTTCGGTTGTTCGATAGGCGCCATCCACAAAACGGGCCATTTCGTCAAGATTCCCAGCGGCGATCGCGGCTCGTTCCCCGGAGAGAGCCGATATGGCATCGCTATTCTCTGGAAACGCTCGAATGAATGAGCATTGGATGCCGTGAGCCACCATAGCGATCCGAAGGGCTGAGAGAAAACCGGTCGTCTCCTTGGGCAATCCATCTGGTTCTTTCAGAATTCGAGAAGCCACCGGCAGGTCGTCACCGGCAAGAATCACCTTCTTGTTTTGAGAAAGCAGCTCAAGCGTCCGTTGTAGGATCGAATCGACCTTGGTTGCATCCGACGCCGTGTTTAACTCGATGGCCAGATCTTCTTTCAGCTTTCGTTGGTAGGGAAAGTCGCGATTCTCCATCAGCCGCGCATAACCACCCATCAACCGCGTTTCTGCAGCGCGGGATTCGGCGCTGAGCGCCAAGAGCCCGGCCGGCGGCACATTTCCGTAGAAAGGGAATTCACGTTGAACCATTCCTCCCGCTGAAGTGATCTGTTTCAATTGATCCGCAACGGCGAGATGAAGATCTTTTGCCGAATGGATCTCGCTCTTGACCTGGTGAATTGGTTTGCCGGTAAGCTTTGAAGAAAAGTAACAAAATTCATCTATGTTATGAAATGGCGTGGCACTAAAAAAAAGCTGCCGGCTGGCCGGAATGCGATCTAAGAATTTGCGAACTTCCGGAATGCGGCAATCCTGAGCTTCATCGACAATAGTGACCGAGAATTGTTGCTTCTCCTTTTGTGCATCTTTCAGAAATGCTCCCAACTGTTCGATCGCGACAAAAGTGACTTTGGAGTCATCGAGGCCGAGCCGGTCCAAATCGCGCCTGAGAGCGGGAATGAGATCGCCTCTCGTCGTAACGAGCGCAGGTTCTCCTGTCTCGAGAGCAATAGCTTTCGCGGCCAGGATCGCCTGATAGGATTTGCCCGTTCCCGTCCCGTCATGGACGAGAAACGAGGTTTTGCCCAGGGAATCTTTGGGAGCTTCCGAATCAAGTAAGCGGCTCAAGGCCAGATTGACGCCGTCCCGGATCGTCGGGTCTTCACCGGTGCGCAGGCTGTCCAGCAACCGCCCTTTTTCGTCCGTCATCGCGGGCACCATCGCCAGATAGTCCTTTCTCCAACTCGGGACGCGGCCATCCACGAGATTTGCGCTGACATTGATCGGCGGTCGATCGAAGGGGTTTTCCATAGGATCCTATCGGGTTCCAGTTAGAAGCTCCGGATGGGTTTCGAGTATCTGGCGACTCATTGCCGCCTCCCATCCGAGGATCTGTGGCGCACGATCATCCTCGAGAAACCGGAGCGCCCAGATTCTCAGGCGATTCTGCGGGTAAAATCCCTCCGAATCCTGCCAGAGCCGGATCTGTTGTGCGCGGGGGTCGTGATGCATTTGCGAGGACCACGAGAGGAGCGATTCAGCCAACTCCCGGCACAGGAGCCGCCATCCGAATATCGAAGCGCCAAGATCGTTTGGTTCGTTTTTCTGCGCCCAGAGGTAGAGTTTTTCCTGCTGATCAATCCAGGATCGCGAACCGAATCGATTCCGGCGCTGCAGGAAGGATGCAACTTGCATCGCTTCATCGTGCCCGGAGTTTTTCCTCAGCCAAACATCCAGCAGCTCGAATTCCCGGGCGAGCGTGTCGTAAAGGTAGCGGTCAACTCTCAGATCGCTCTGGTATTGCTGCTGTTCCAGGGGGAGGCTCGCATTGGCGTGCACTTCAGCGAAAACATCGAAATGATCGATGGCTTCCTGCCAGACATCTCTACCCAGGAACGGAGTCGAATGCAGAATCGACCCGCTCAATTGATCGGATTTGACCGGTTCCGGTCCTTTCAATAGCTCGTCGAGTGTATCCATAAATAATCAGCCGGGAATTTGACAATTAATGCGATACAGAAGGCTAGTTGCGGGAAAAATGAAAACCTTCAGAGCGGTTGCCCGTCTCATCCTCCGGATCCTCCGTTTCATCGCCAAAGTCACCTAACGCCTGCTGCATCATGTCATTGACCAGTTCATCCATGGTCGAAAAACGATGCGCCTCTTTCAGTGTCGATTTGTGGAGGGCGACTGGATGCCCCGTGGCGAGTTCGACTGCGAAATGCCAGAGATCTGAATCTCCAACAAACAGGTATTTTTGAATCGTCTCGGTGAAACCGGACCAGTTCACGAGATTCTCGGCGAGGAGACCAGGTCCGGAATCGAACTGGTCGTCCCGCAACTCTCCATCGACACCGTAGAGTGAGACTCCATTTTCAGCGAAGCCATCGACCAGGCGAAGAATATTAATCACGGACGCGGGCAACTGAACATGCAGTCTTTCGTTGAAGGCTTTCGAGAGTCTCTCGAGTTCTGTCTCATCGGCGCCGGGAAGGAGGGGATACAGCCCCTCCGAAGCCTCTGTTGCCAGTCGATCATCGAGATCATGCCGTTGAGTTTCCGAAAGTCTTTGATAATAGTCGGACCGTTTCAGGTCATCTACGAATAGATCACTCAATTCTTTTAAGTAGCGTGTGTTCAGGGGCATGGATCTAAACCTTTTGGTGATTTGGTTGCGGATGAATAGCTGGCTTTTGAAGTTGGCGCTTGGTCGAGCGTGATTTCCGGCGCGCCGGAGATGGTTGAACGACTGTTTCAGGCTTCTTTCTGGATTCAATCAACGGGATCGATTTCTTTGGTCTGTGATCTGCGGGCAGCTGTTTGCCATTTACATAAGCGCCGGCCGGCAAAAAATCGGCGACTAATCGCGCCCCTTGCTCTGCGAGGCTGGACCGCATTTGTTGGTTCACTGTAGGATCCTTGTTTTGCGCCTTGTAAAGATCGCCGAACATCCGAGTGATCTCATGGTATTCCTTCGGAACTGCGTATGGCTGGTGCTTTGTTGCTTTCGAAAATTCAAGAATCCGTTTTTCCCAGACTTCCGGAAGCTGAGGAGCACCCAGGGCTGCCAGCTTTTTGCGTAACTCTTCGATGGTCCGAAAACCCTGAGTGATCGGCGGATAGAACGGGAACAGGGGGCGGACGACGTAGATCGGGATCGGTTCGACGGGCGCGTTATGGGTCTGAGGATGAAGAAAAAGGCTGTGCCAGAGATGATGCGGATTTTCCGATTGATCGAGACCACGTCGCGTTGTTTTGGCGACCACGAAATTGGTTGGGTGATTGACTGAAACACCGCCGGATTCCGGCCGAATGCTTTTCGGCACGACGTGGTGGCAATTGTAGGATTCGCGGCGTCCGCGTGTCGGCCTCCCCCGTGCAGAACGGATTTCTGCCACAAACGCTGGCGGGCGGCCTAATTCCATCAATTCAACGCCGGTCGAACCGACTGCCAGCGCCGCCAGCGCTCTGCCGACCGGGTCCGCGGCAAGCGCCTTGAAATAGTGAGCTCTCAAGGCTTGGTAATCGCGATTAACGTTGGCGTATTCTGGTCCCTCGCGGTCCAAACAGGTTGCGGAGACTTTGTCCAGAACGACGCCTGGTAGCTCGAGACACTGGCCGATGATGGACGGATCGTCCGAAATTTGCTCGAGTTTTCGTAGCATCTCGGCCACGGCGTTCACCATATCGGGACCGGGGGCGGACGATTGTGAGTAACGGCTCATACCGTATTAAAGTAACAATTAAGAAGAATGTTGTTAGTATTAATGACAAAAGAAATAACACAAGAAGAAAATGTAAGAATAATTTATTTGGTTGAAGATGGCTCTCTGGAGTCCTCGACTTTCCCCGATCGCCAATCGTTCTCGTCCTCGACTCTGCGGGGTGTGCAACTACAGCTGCGTAGTCCGTTCGTTCACCGTTTACTCTTGGCGCCGACTGCTTCTATAATAGCATTCGACGCTCGAGGTGGAGTACGATGCGCCGATGCTTCGCCTATCCTAATCCGCTCGGCTTGCGGCGGCGGTGGAGGTACCGTCTTCGATCAGTGCGATCAGGTTGTGCGCGGTCGTCTGAATTCCCGATACATCTTCCTGCGAGACGACGGTGCCAGCAAGCCTCTGGCGAACGTCTTTGAGGCCCGAGATAATCTGCGAGATGAGTGGAGTGGATTTCAAAGGGGTCGAGAGCGTATCCAACCGCTGCAGGTAATAATCGAGCAGGTCCAGCTGGCGCAGCTTCGTAGCGCGCTCCGGCGAAAAGTCAGCCGCCACACTAGCGGCACCTATCTCCAGACCGCGGATCCAGCCGCCGAGGCTGAGAAGATGGACCATTTCTTCGTCGCGCAAATCGAGCATGGCCGTTTCGACATCCTTTTGTGTAACAATCAGCTCTTTGCGAAGTCCGCTCCAATCCAATTGCTTGGCCAGATCGAGAAGTTGTTTGCTGTGCCGGCTTACGCGCTGCTGGACGCCAAGTCCTTTTGCTCGACGGAGCAGTTCGCGGCCGAGTGGTTCGATGGCCTTGGTCTCTTCCCCTTCCACAGCGAGGAACCCGTCACCGATCAGAACGCCAAAGCTCAGGGCAAATTTCACTCGGTTGTCGAGGCGAAGGGCGCGCGGTGGACGTGTCAGCTCACGGATGGGAATTGGCTTAAGCGAATCCAAGGTGTTGAACAATTGTTCGATCGAGGGAGCGGTGTATTGATTAACTCCGAGTTCCTCCCGGAAATGAGAATCGGTCGAGATATCGGAGTCGTCCTGGGCTTCAAGGAGTTGGGCAAAAGCCAAAGTCAAACCGATAAAAAGGCTGGTAGAAATCGAGCGCAACAATTCGACAGGCATCCGTGTTTCGTGGAAAGATATCGTCTTTATCGACGCCTGACCAGAGATGTTGTGCTGAGGATTTCCTCTTGACCATCGGAGTCAAAGGGGCATCATGACGCGGGGATTTTCGGGCCTTAACCCTCTGATAATCACTAACTAATATGCATGGACACGTCGGGACGTTGCTTTGGAGTATTTGCTATTTCTTCGTGGTTTTGGGGTTGTCAGCGTATGGTATTCATCGATATTCTATTATTTATCTCTACTTCAAAAATCGTCACCGAAAACCTGCCGCTGCGTCGAAATTCAATTCCCTGCCGGTCGTCACGGTCCAGCTCCCCATTTACAACGAAATCCACGTGATCGAACGGTTGTTGAAAGCCATCAGCCAGCTCGATTATCCGAAGAACAAATTGGAGATCCAGGTGTTGGATGATTCGACCGACGAGACTCGGGAGTTAACTGAACGTGCGGTTGCGAAGCTCCAGGCGCGCGGCTTTGACGCGGTTGTTCTGCACCGAGAGGATCGTGTGGGATTCAAAGCGGGCGCACTGGATTACGGGTTCAAAAAGGCGAAGGGAGATTTTTTCTTCATTTTGGATGCCGACTTTGTGCCTCCGCGCAACATCCTCAGGGAAAGCATCCACCATTTCGCTGATCCAAGGGTGGGGATGATTCAGACGAGGTGGGGTCACATCAATCGGTCATACTCCTGGTTGACGCGCGCTCAAGCGATTCTGCTTGATGGACATCTGGTACTGGAACAGACCGCCAGGAGTCGAACGGGCCGGTTCTTCAATTTCAATGGGACAGCCGGTCTCTGGCGGAAGCGCTGCATTGGCGAATCAGGCGGCTGGCAGCATGATACCCTGACGGAGGACCTCGATCTGAGTTATCGCGCGCAGTTGCGCGGATGGAAGTTCGTGTTTCTGGTTGACATTGTCACGCCGGCGGAATTGCCAGTCGACATCGACGGGTTCAAATCGCAGCAACATCGCTGGACCAAAGGTTCCATTCAAACATGCAAAAAGGTTCTGCCGCGCATCTGGAGAAGCAAATTGCCTTTGTTCATCAAGATCGAAGCGACGGCGCATTTGACCGCGAACTTTGCTTACCTGTTGCTGGCATGTCTTTGCGTGTTGCTGCATCCATCTTCGGGCGGGGCCAGCTCGCCTGCAGCCGGCGGTGTCGTTCGGATGTTGCTGATCGATCTTCCGATCTTTGTGGCCACGACGGTTTCGACCGCAGTTTTCTATCTTTGTGCTCAAAGGGAACTACGTCCGAAAGATTGGAAACGCGAGATCTGGTTCTTCCCGTTCGTATTGGCACTCGGAATTGGGTTGTCGATTAACAACGCCCGAGCGGTTCTGGAAGCGATATTCAATCGCAGTTCAGATTTCTGTCGAACTCCGAAATACGGCATTGAAAGGGCGAAGCAGCAGTGGCAGAAGAGCCACTATTCTGCGGTACGGACGGTTATTCCACTCTTTGAATTTATTTTCGCTGTCTACTTTACCTACTTTGTATTTCATGCTTTCCAAAACAGGGAATTTGTGTCAGTACCGTTTTTAATGTTGTTTCAAATAGGCTTTGCCTACGTAGCATTTGGTTCCCTATGGCAGCGCCTGATGCGCCCTCAGTGGAATCCCAGGGACATTTCGGTTGCGTAAAAAAGGATGGCAAGACATTTTGTAATCATGCTGTTACTGGCCGGCTCGGTGGCCCTTAGCCCGGCTCAGAGTCCTTCTCCGGCTCCGGTTCCATCGCCGCAGAATGCGGCTCCGCCGGTGGTCGCTGTGACGCCAACACCCGCACCGGTGCTCGAAGCGGCGCTGGTCGTCAGCATTCCGGAACAGAGGCTGGCGGTTGTGGTGAATGACAAAGTGTACAAAAGCTACAGAATTTCCACCTCTCGCTATGGCGAAGGGGATGCTCTCGGAAGCTGGTGCACGCCAACTGGGCGTCTGGCAGTCGCGACGAAGATCGGCGCCTCGGTGCCGTTTGGCGGCGTTTTTCAAGGGCGACGCTACACGGGTGAGGTTCTTTCCATCAACGCGCCTGGCCGGGATCCGATCGTGAGCCGGATCATTTGGTTGCGCGGTCTGGACTACACAAACAAGAATGCCTTTCACCGGTGCATTTACATCCATGGAACGCCTGAGGAGGACTCGTTGGGCAAAAAAGCGAGTTACGGCTGCATCCGAATGCGTTCCACCGACGTCATCGAGGTCTTTAACTGGATCACCGTCGGTACGGAAGTTGCCGTGGTCGATAAAGGAATTGGCCGCGCCGTTAAGGACCTTGCCGACGATCGCCGTTTGATGGCGACAAACACGACCAAAGCCGAGATAAAATCCGACTTGACCCGTTGATCGGACCGTCTTAGCCGGAATGAAGGAAGGCGGCCGCAGCGGCCGCCTTTTTGGCGATGGGAGCGGTCGATAAAAAACGCAGTGCTCGCGTGGATAAATTTCTTCGGTTGCAACCGTTTTTTTTCTTGATACCCACAATATCTAGTGTTTAATATCCAACGCTTGTGCTACATAATGGGTTGCGGGGTCAGTTATCCCCGGAAAATCACAAGTTAACCACAGGATTTAGACCGGAAACGGGCAGTTATTAACAACTTATTTTCACGGGAACCCAAATTTCAGGAAGGCCCCTAGATGATAAAATTGAAACCAGGTGTCCGAACCATTGATTTGAAGCCGCGCGTCAGGAGGTCGCGTGCGCGCAAGGAGAAGAGCCGTCTGAAGTTTGAGCGGTTTTTCAGCCAGGAATGCAGTTCGCCTTTCGATGAGATAGAGTGGGAGCGTCGCGTTGCCGAGATCACGGATGACAGCGGGAAGGTAATCTTTCGCCAGGAGGATGTGGAAGTTCCTAAATCCTGGAGCGCGCTGGCAACGAAGATCGCGGTGTCGAAATATTTCTACGGAGATATCGCGAACGGCACTGATCCGCATGCAGGCGGTCGCGAAAGTTCGGTTCGGCAATTGATTCATCGGGTGACGCGGACGATCTCGGATTGGGGATTCAAGGACGGTTATTTTTCCGATCATGCCTCGGCGGAAGCGTTTTACGGCGATCTTACCTGGCTGTGCCTGAATCAGCACGGAGCATTCAACAGCCCGGTCTGGTTCAACGTCGGCCTTCATCAGCAATATGGAATTGGGAAAGGATCTGGACGAGGGAATTACTTCTTCAATCGTGATGCGGGCGAGGCGGAGCGAGCGTCGACGCAGTACGAGTACCCGCAAGCTTCCGCCTGCTTCATCCAATCGGTGGACGACACGATGGAAGACATCATGCGCTTGGCGACCAGCGAGGCAATGCTGTTCAAATATGGCAGTGGGACCGGATCGGATCTGTCAACCTTGCGAAGTACACGCGAAAAGCTCAGTGGTGGTGGACGTCCCAGTGGCCCGCTATCTTTCCTGAGGGTTTACGATCAGGTGGCGAACGTGGTGAAGAGCGGTGGCAAGACCCGGCGCGCGGCCAAGATGAATACGCTCAAGGATTGGCATCCGGATATCGAGGAATTCATCGAGGCCAAAGCCAAGGAAGAAAAGAAGGCCTGGGCGCTGATCGAGCAGGGGTACGACGGCAGTTACAATGGCGACGCGTACGGATCGATCATGTACCAGAACGAAAACCTGTCGGTACGCGTGAGCGACGAATTCATGCAGGCCGCGATCGACGGCAACGAATGGTGGACGCGCAATGTAGTGAGTGGAAAATCATGTGAGAAGAAGGAGGCGCGCAGCCTGCTGCGAAAAATTGCCGAAGGGACGTATGTCTGTGGTGATCCAGGCATGCAATTTGATTCGACGATCCACCGCTGGCACACGTGCAAAGGGACCGGCAGACAAAATTCGACGAACCCATGTTCAGAATATCTGTTTCTGGATAACACTGCGTGCAACCTCGCTTCGCTGAACTTAATGAAGTTTAAGCGACCCGACGGCGGATTCGATGTCGAGAAGTTCAAAGCGGCGGTCCGTGTGTTTATTACTGCCCAGGAGATCCTCGTGGATAACGCAAGTTATCCGACAAAAGAGATTGCCGAGAACAGTCATATTTTCCGGACACTTGGCCTTGGTTTTGCCAACCTGGGTGCGCTGGTAATGAGTTACGGGCACGGGTATGATTCGGATGAAGCAAGGGCATTGGCTGGTTCAATTACTGCGATCATGACCGGTGAAGCGTACCTCCAGAGCGCTCGGACGGCCGGCACGATGGGGCCGTTTCCCGGATACCGAGATTCGAGAGCAACCGGGTTCACACGGACGGTGGCAGCAGATAACGTGGACTCGATGCAGGAGGTCATACGATTGCATCGGCAATATTGCGACCAAATAGAGGACTCGGTGGAGTTTGGGTTTCTCAAGGAAGAAGCGAAGGAGGTTTGGAATAACGCGATTCGTGCGGGCACAAAGAACGGATACAGAAATGCGCAAGTGACTGTTCTGGCGCCCACCGGGACGATCGGGTTCCTGATGGATTGCGACACGACAGGCATTGAACCGGACATTGCGCTGGTAAAATACAAGCTTCTTGCCGGCGGAGGCATGCTCAAGATTGTCAATCAGACGGTGCGGGCGGGCCTGGAAAAACTGGGTTATGCCCCGGAGCAAACCGAGCGGATTCTGGTGCACATCAATGAACAGGACACGATCGAAGATGTGACGGTTCTTGAAAGTCAGACCGTCCTCAAGAGCGGGCTCAAAGCGGAACATCTTCCGGTCTTCGATTGCGCGTTCAAGCCATACAAGGGGGAACGGAGCCTTCATTATCTTGGGCATTTACGCATGATGGCCGCGTGCCAACCTTTTCTGAGCGGCGCGATCTCGAAGACTGTCAATATGCCGAATGGCGCGACGGCCGAAGAGATCATGAACACCTATATCGAAGGCTGGCGGCTTGGGCTGAAGGCCGTGGCGATCTACCGTGATGGGTCGAAGCGCTCTGCCCCGCTGAATACCAAAAAGACGAAGGACATGGGTGCCGAAGAGGTTGCGGAGGCGGCTCCTGAGACGGAAACGATGCAGCGCCGAATCGCGGATCTTGAAAAAGAGGTTCGGACGCTGCAGGCGGAAGTCGAGCAACCCTCCCGGAGTCGTATGCCGGACACACGGGTATCGCTCACCCACAAATTTGAGATCGCCGGTCATGAAGGGTATATCACCGTTGGATTGTACGAGAGCGGTCAGCCCGGAGAGTTGTTTATCCAAATGGCGAAGGAGGGAAGTACCATTGGCGGACTGATGGATACGGTAGCGACTTTGACATCGCTTGCTCTGCAGTACGGGGTGCCTCTCGAGAGCTTGGTGAAAAAGTTCGCCTATCAACGGTTCGAGCCAAGTGGATTCACGAAAAATCCAGATATCCGCAATGCGACGAGTATCACGGATTACATCTTTCGGTGGCTCGGGTGCCAGTTCATCAAAGGCTACAAGGAAGCGACATCGCCGAGTCGGTCACAGCTTGATCTGCCGATGAAAGAGATCGCGGATATCGACAAGAGAGCGATCAATCGTCCTGTCGCGGAACTGCCACGGACGGCTGAGAGAGAGATTATCGACGTCATCACCAACCGATCGAATTCGGAAGGTACGGTGGGATCTGTGACGAATGGGAACGGTTTATCGAAGACGCATGCCGACCGGGTTCGCGCGGCTTTGGGAAATATGTATATCGGGATGAGTTGCTCGAATTGTGGCAGCACGAAGGTTATTCGTGCCGGAGCGTGCGGTGTTTGCACAGAGTGCGGAACATCGCAGGGGTGCAGCTAGCCCAATTATTTCGGGGGGGAAGCGCCGGAGACAACCTTTCGGTTTCTCTGGCGCTTTCTATTTCATTCAACCTGCATCGGTAGACAGTTTAGCGACAATATCAGGGAAATCGACAACCGGCGCAATTCGTTGTATCTGCCAGGCAAAAATCTTCGAAAATCTGCAGGAGCCCCTGTTGCTGATAAAGGAAACGGGCATGTTCCCTGGCTCGATCGGTCTCGCCGAAGAGGCGCTGGCATACGATCATCAGTCGCCGGTTGCTTAATTCTGCTCGGATTCTTCTTTTGTACGATTCCCAATCGGACTGGTTCGTAGCAGCCAACATCGGATGGATGACGTTCGCCAATATTTCGTTAATACGGGTTTGGCCGAGCAGGTGGAATGGCCGCAGTGTGGGTCGGGAGCTTTGTGCCAGAACTCTCCCAGTCCGAGCTCCTCCCACAACTTGCATCCTACCCAGCAGGCTCCAAATTGCCGCGGCCGCCGCACCACCAGGCTGGAGAGAAGCACCTCGGCTACATCTTCGGGGGCCGCCGTCGCCGCCACCTCTCCGTGCCGATCACTGAAGAGTCGCGTCTATGACGCCGCCCATCTTCTTGGACCACTTCGATCGTTCGCTGCCAGCGCTCAAGCTGGGTGGTGTTCAGTTCACCCAAATGCAGCACCTGCCGCGATCGCCCAAGCAAAGTCTTGCCCGGTCCTCCAGCCAGTGGAAAAACACACTTGAACGCCGCGGCGATTCGAAGACGCACTGGTCCAAGACGATCCAGTAAACGCAAAGCGAAGCCGATCCGATCAGCGTCGAAGCAATGATGAGCCCCGCCAGGACCCTCCTATTACCCCGGTTCACCGTTTCCTTCGTAAGTGCCACTATCCCAAACGCTACAAATCCACACGCCGCGGCGATGATTCCAAAGGGTTTGTTTGGCCCCTTCTGTGCCCAATAGCTGAGCTAGCTAGCATGGCTCGGGTGATTTGTTTGGTGGCATGTCAGGGAGCCTCGACTCCGTGGAGAGATTAGTAAACCGAATCCGCCACCACGCCGAGCCTGCCCCTTTTCTGACCAGGAGTAAGCTATGCGCGTCGACAAGAGTTCAATGATTGACTTTGGAGACCCGCGACATATAAAACCTTTTCTAACCCGAACGGGTGATATGAGATTCTTTGACTTGGCGCTAGTCTAAAGCAAGCTACTAGTTGGGTAGATTGCGAATATTCCAAGTCGACTAAACGACAATCGCTTCCTGTGATTCAGGCACCCGCAAGCACCGTTCTGCTTGTGTCAGCATTATGCGCTATGTTGACCAACGTGCTTTGCGGTCAGAATCTTTATATTATCGAACGTGATGACCATTATGGCTTCGCCGATAAATCCGGCAAGCTGGTGATCGCTCCGAAGTATGGTCTCGTGAAACCATTTACCGAAGGGCTCGGACCTGTCCTTGTAAACGGAGATTGGGGATTTATCGACTCCGAGGGTAACGCGAAAATCGAGTCTCGCTTTTGGGGTGCAGACAACTTTTCTAACGGACTTGCAGCGGTTCATCTTAAAGGAGGCTGGGGGTATAATATATTGATGGAGCAGGGAAACTACTAATCCCCCCCAGTTCTTCCAAGCGCGTCGATTTTCGGAAGGCGTAGCACCGGTTAGAGCCGGAAAGGACTGGTTTTTCATCGACCAGACTGGAAATCCCGTGGATGGTCTCTCTGGATTTGAGGATGCAAATAATTTCAGCGTGAAACTTGCAGCCGTAAAGATTAATGGGAAATGGTGCTTTATTACTCGCGAGGGGAAAAAGGCGTTCGATGGCGACTTCGTAAACGCGCACAACTTCAGCGACAATTTAGCTGCGGTGCAGGAGCAAGCAGACGGCGAATACGGATTCATCGATCATTCCGGGAAATATGTTATCAAGCCCATGTTCGAGGAAGCTAGGCCATTTGCGGAAGGTTTAGCCGCGGTGCGCGTAAACAGGCGTTGGGGCTACGTCGATCAGAGTGGCGAGATGCGAATTCCGAACTGGTATCCGATCTTTGCGGATGAGTTCGCTGGAGGTCTCGCCTTAGTAAGCGATCCGGTTGATGGCTCTGAGTTGTACATAAGCAAAGAGAATAAGCCGCAATTTTTAAATCAAAGAAGCCGGTGGGGATAGAACGGGGAGCTACCGGTTTTCCGCTGTGTTCACTGAAGCTCTCTTCTGCGCCCGCTAAGGCCGATGTCTATCTTGTTCCAAGCTACATTTGGGACATGGGCGACAATGGGCAGGCGCCGCCGTCCAAATTTAACGATGTAGAGCTTAGGGATTACTTGAAAAAGCGCTTCGATTTTTGGGAGGGTGAAACCGCTCTCGATAAACAAGTCATTGAGCAAAATTACGTCGCGATTTTTCTTTTAAGAGAAAATCTGAAGCGCATATCGTTGAAACTTCTCCTTGGCGATAACTCCGCATCGGTTTCATTTGAGCAGAAATGAAGAAGATATTTACCTGGGTGAGCTTAATTACCGGTGTATTACCGGGTATTGCCGTGATCCTTAACGGCTTCGGAACACCAGAAGAGCTAAGAAAGCCGTATGGAATTATCGCCGCAGCTTGTGGGTTCGTTGCGTTTGGATTGGTTCTGCTGATAAAAGAGTGTGTTAGGCGAGGAAATAAAAAGACGCTCGCAGCCCTAATAATTGTTTTTGGGTTTATCGGATGGGGTTCGCTCTGCGCGTACTGGATTATCTTGGACCAATGTGCATTTCAATCAGCAGGTCATTCAGCGGTATTTTTCCCAGTGTGGCTGGACGGGCGCGCTAAAGAAAGTGTGGATCGCGCAGGCGGAAGAATAGCGTATTACCAAAAGTACGGTGCAGGCGCAGTTTCGACACTCATGGAATCTCAAACGGATCAATTAGAACGGACAAAGCATTTGCTTTTGGTTTTCATTTCGACAGCTTCCGTGGCTTTGCCGGTGGCGAGCGGCATTGCGTCAGCATTCGCCGACAGACGCTCGGGAAAGGGCCCTTCATCTGCTGGAACCCGAGGTCCAGGGAAAGCACCGTTGCGGCGGAAGGCGCAATCGAAGAGCGGCGGAACGAGCAAAAGCTACTTTACTGACGTCGAATACTCCGTAACGGCTTACGGTTCGCCTTGTTTGCCTTGGACGCTGATAATGAATGGGCCGGCGAGCCCTACGGCCTGGACTAAGCCATGCTCTTCGCGAAGTTTTAACAACCAGTTACGTTGGACTTCAGTCAGCGCCAATAAAGGTTTGCCATCCGTATGGACGGTTTCGTAGAGGTCGGTCATAATCTGCACCGTGGCCTGGTCGCGGATCGGCCAAAGGGTTATGAGCAGATTCTGCGCTCCGGCTTCAACGAAACCACGCCGCAGCCCCATCACGCCCTCGCCAGCTCTGGCTTCGCCGGAACCAGTGTCACAGGCCGATAAGGTCACTAACCAGGTGCCCTTGACTTGAGATCAAGGGTACTGACGTCCTCGGCGGTCAGAGTGCCATCTTCTTCTATGGAAGGCGCTTCACCTCGTTTCCACGCTTCGATTGTGGCTTGTGCTCCGGCTAAAGCTAGTCCGTTGCGGTGCATCGGATTCTCAAGGAACTTTGAGTTCGTGAGATTAGTCTGAGAGCCGGGAGGTGGTTGGGCTCTGATCTCGGTATCGACTTTCTGTTCGGGCTCGAAAAAGGCATGCGTAGCAAGGTGGAGGATATAGGGCGAGTGAATCTTGAACTTCGTGACCCACTGTCCAGAGCATTTTGGCGAGCCGCTACGGCAGCATTGCCTCTGCTGTCGGCAGGACCTTGGCTGGATGATCGTCGTCCGCGGACGCAATGGCGACGAAGGTCACTGTAGGTATTGCGCAGTGGTGCTCCGCCACTAGTCACGTGTCAAACCTGCACCGTTGAGCGCTTCCCTGCAGGTGACGCTGCAATTGGAGTCTACGCTGATCGATTGCTTGCGCCGCCAGCCATCGGATCCAGTCTACGATTTAATTGCAATCCACAGTCGCTTTAAAAGACTAAACTTACGCCTCCTGCCCGCCCCGAGCAATCAAATAACTCGCATTGCAATTTCCAATCTGGTACAAACCGGACCTAAGCTAGCTTGCAGATTTGGGTCGTCTAACTCGTAGTT
>CAWAIK010000001.1:0-915499 GCA_963782115.1 uncultured Verrucomicrobiae bacterium | reverse complement strand
AGCCGCCTGACGTGATTCTTGCGGGCTCGTACTACATCTTGATCAACCCTTTTCGGAGCCCGGCGATCGCGGCGTCTGTGCGACTGAGGGCGCCCAATTTCTGCATGATGTTATTCACGTGACTTTTCACCGTGCCCTCGCTGATACCCAGTGCATCCGCAATTTCCTTATTCGCTTGTCCTGCTGCGACACACCGCAACACGGAAAGTTCGCGTTCGGTTATTTGAGGGGCTCCGATTCGTCCGGCGAGTTTGGCGCCTGCAGTTCGACTCATATACCGTTGACCCGAAGCAATTGTTCGAATCGCCCCAATTAACTCATCACTGGGAGTATCCTTGAGGACGTAGCCAATAGCACCGGCGAGCATTGTGCGATAAATATCCTCATCCGCGTCGTAAGTGGTCAGGATCAGAATCTTGGCGCCAGGCCGCTTTTTCAGAAGTCGCTTTACGGTGCTCACGCCCCCCTCACCTGGCATCTGAAGATCCAGGATTAGTACATCCGGCTCAAGCTTTAGAAAAAGCTCAAATGCTTCCTCCCCGGTTGAAGCCTGAGCGACTACCGCCATATCGGGCAGGGTGCCTAGAATCAATGATAATCCCTCTCGGAGCACCGGATGATCGTCCGCAAGAATAAGACGAAGTTTCGAAGGCCGGCTCATAAGGGATCGCTAAAGGCCGGGCATGGCGCCGAGATTCGAATCGCCGTTCCTGTTCCCGGTGAAGTTCGGAGAGTGAATGTCGCGTCTATTCTGCTGGCGCGCTGTCTCATGGTACTCAATCCAAAACCCTTAGGTACTGTCGGATGATCGGGTCGAAAACCAATGCCATCATCTTCGATTGAAAGTTCTATATTTACATTTGTGAATCCTAGCCTCAGACGAACGCTTCTGGCCTTGGCATATCTGAGGGCATTCCCAACGGCTTCCCGGCCAATTTGGACGAACTGGTAGCCAATATCGGGAGGGACGAGACGAACCGCTCCTTTGCAATTGAAGAGCACCCTGGTGCTGGCATCACACGAAGACTCGTCTGCCAATTTGCACAGATTTCCGGCCAAATCGCCGCATTGAGCAGCATCAGGCTGAAGCGTTGCCACCAGGCGTCGAACCTCCTGAAGACCCTTGTGAGACAGGTCTTTTGCCTTGAGAATGCACGCATCGGCCAGGTCCGGGCTCTTTTGGCGTATTTGAGACGCAGCCTCCAGTTGAGTATATATTCCCGTAAGGCATTGGGCCAATGTATCATGAACATCGCGGGCTATTCGGGAGCGCTCTGCCAGCGCCCCAGCTTTCTTAGCTTCGTCAAGATGTTTGGTCAGCCGCAGTGCCGACGTCGCGTGGTTTTGCAGAGAATACACCAGTCAAGGATAGGCGAAAGCGCCAACGTCGCTCCGCCAATCTTGGCCAAGCCTTTTCCCAATTTGCGCTGTTCGGCGAATTGGCGAGTCATGAAGAGCCTTTATTTTTCGTTGAGCAACTCCTCTTTTGCTTTTTGCAGCTCGGCCAGTTGTTCATCGCCGATCTTTGGATATTTCAAGCCAAGAGACTTTAGCGTAGCGACGACAATCTCGGAGACACAAAGGCGCGTGAACCATTTGTGATCGGCGGGCACAACGAACCAGGGCGCCCAATCGGTGCTGGTGTGAGTGAGCATATCTTCGTATGCCGCCATGTACTCCGCCCAATGTCGCCGTTCCAGGACGTCGGCGCTCGAAAACTTCCAGTTTTTCTCTTTTTCCTCGATCCGTTTGAGGAAGCGCACTTTCTGTTCCTTCTTCGAAACGTTCAAAAATAACTTCAAGACGATGATGCCGTTGTCCACCAAGTACCTCTCAAAACAATTGATCTCTTCGAATCGATGTTTCCAAATCGATTGGTCTTTTCCGCGCGGAGGTAGATGCTGTTTCGCCAGGATTTCAGGATGGACCCGAACAACTAAGACCTCCTCGTAATAGGACCGATTGAAGATGCCGATCGCTTCCGCGTCGCGGTAGGCGTTTGGCTGCGCGCCACAGATAGTCGTGATCAAGTTCTTCTTGGGAAGGTGCCTTAAAACTGTGCACCTCGCATCCTTGAGGATTTACGCCCGACATCACGTGCTTGATCGTACTGTCTTTGCCAGCGGCATCCAGGGCTTGAAGGACCACAAGCAAGGCGTACGTGTCATTCGCGTAAAGAATATCTTGTTGGCAGGCCAGCTGTTCAATATTCAGCCTGAGTTCTGTCAGAGTCTCCTCTTTATCTTTAAAATTCCCGCTGTACGCCGGGTCGAAATCTTTCTTTAACGAAATCGGCTTACCTGGCTCGACGAGAATATGTTTCAGGTCAAAGCCGGAGGAATCAGGGAGGTGCTTCGCCAAGTTGCGCATAACTGGTGATTATTAGTGTGCTGGCAAAGTAGCAGAAGCATCCTGCTTGTTGGGCGCTCGGCGAGGACGCGGAACAGAACAGGCTGGAGCCTACGCGACGATGTCCGCGTCCATGAATCTACTTCCGTCTGCGAAAGTTGAGCTCTTCTCGCAGTCGCTCCACCTCCCTTGCCAGGTCCATAATGAGTTTGATGCCGACAATGTTGAGACCGCAAGCGGTCCGCAGATATTCAATGCGGCGCAGAATGCGTATGGCCTCATCATTAAAATACCAGCCACTGCACGCGGGATCCATCACCGGCGACACAAGTCCGTGTCTGAAATAAACTGCGATGAGGCGCCGGGGTAACTGGGTCAGGCTCGCTGCCGCCTCAAGTGTGTACACGGCGCGTGCATCGGGTTCGAAGAGTTGCAGCGTGGTCATAGGCGTTTCAACCGAATTGCCGAACATTTTCATCTTTTCCTCGAAATGACGGTTTGTTGTCGTTTGTTAATTTGTCCTGGGATTAAATTTGGAAACGCGGCTGAGTTCTTTCCAAAGGTCGCGTTCTTTGTCTGTAATCTGCTCCGGGATCTGCACATTAATGACGACATAGAGGTCCCCGTTTTGGCCGAGCTGGCCTGTTGGTAGACCGTGCCCGCGCAAACGCAACTGTTGACCGTTGTTTGTGCCGGGCGGGATACGAACCGACACGCGGCCTTTGAGGGTAGGCACAATCACTTTTGTCCCCAGCACAGCTTCCCAGGGCGCTACGTCGAGGGTGTAATACAAATCGGCGCCACGTACCTGAAAATCAGGATGAGCCGCCAGGCGTACACGCAGGTAAAGGTCGCCCGACCCGCCCTGACCAATTCCCTCTTCACCCATACCCGCAACCCGTATGGCCTGACCTTCGCGCACCCCCGCTGGAATACGGACCTTCAAAGTCTGTGTCGTGGTTTGGCCAGTTCGCGGGTTGGTCCGTTGCAGGGAAACAGTACGCTCCGAGCCCTTCAGCACCTCTTCAAGCGTAACCAGGATATCGCTTTCGATATCCCGGCCGCGGCGAGCAAATGCGGTTCCCCCGGACGACTCGGTTTCCGGGCGGCCGAAGCCTCCAAAACCACCAAAGCGTCCGCCGCGACCGAAAAATTGTTCAAAGAAATCGCTGAAGCCGGTGCCGTCGAACCGGAACTCGAATGTCTCCTCGCCGCCCGGACTACGTCCAGCCTGACCGTCCCAGCCCGGTGGAGGTTGGACCCCTTCCCTCCACCTCGCACCAAGCTCGTCATATTTCCGACGATTCTCCGGATCGCCCAGGACTTCGTGCGCTTCGTTAATTTCCTTGAATTTTTCTTCCGCAGCTTTCTTGTCTTTGGCCACGTCCGGGTGGTATCGGCGGGCCAGTTTGCGAAAGGCTTTTTTGATCTCCTCATCGCTGGCGTCGCGCGGAACGCCGAGGATTTGGTAGTAATCTTTGAATTCGACGGGCATGGTGCCGTGCTCCCGCACGGTTTTAAATCATTGACAGGTCTGCTTCGCTTTCACCTCTCACCTCTCACCTTCCACCTTCCACGCCCTCATCTTTCGAAAGCGGCACTGACTCGAATGTGAGTTGGCCCTTCTTGAAACTAACCGTGACGAGGCTGTTTTCCGGAATCGTGCCGGCCAGGATTTGTCGTGACAACGCGGTCTCCAGATGGCGCTGCAGAAACCGCTTCAGCGGCCTGGCGCCGTAGACCGGGTCATACCCTTCGCGGGCGATGTACTCCTTCGCTGCTTCTCTTAATTCCAGGTCGAGATGCCGTTCGCTTAACCGGACCCGCAGCAATTTGAGCTGGAGGTCGATGATTCGTTTGATCTCAGAGAGAGTAAGCGGCTTGAACAGCACAATTTCATCCACTCGATTAAGGAACTCAGGCCGGAAGTGGATCCGCAATTCGCCCATCACCTTGCTGCGAACGTGCTCTTCGATTTCGCCCCGTTCGCTCGCGTTTTCGATGAGATGGGGACTGCCAATGTTCGAGGTCATGATGATGATGGTATTCTTGAAATCCACCGTGCGACCGTGACTATCAGTGAGCCGCCCATCATCTAGAATTTGCAGCAACACATTAAAGACGTCGTTGTGCGCCTTTTCGATTTCGTCGAAGAGCACAACACAGTAGGGCTTGCGGCGGACTGATTCGGTCAGTTGGCCCCCCTCCTCGTAGCCAATGTAACCGGGCGGCGCGCCGATCAGCCGGGCTACTGCGTGCTTCTCCATGTATTCGCTCATGTCGATGCGCACAATATTCTCCTCGCTATCGAACAAGCTTTCGGCTAGTGCGCGGGCCAACTCGGTCTTGCCCACACCGGTTGGTCCGAGGAAAATGAACGAACCAATCGGGCGCTTAGGATCTTTGAGACCGGAACGGGCACGAATGACGGCATCGGCCACTGCCTGGACGGCTTCATCCTGTCCCACAACGCGTTCGTGGAGAATCTGGTCCAGCCGAAGCAGTTTCTCCTTTTCGCCTTCCAGCAGGCGCGACACGGGAATTCCGGTCCAACGGGAGACTACCTCGGCGACTTCGTCCGCTGTGACTTCCTCCTGCAGCAGACGCCGCTTTGTGCCATCACCGCTGACCTTGGCTTCGTGCTCCTTGAGTTGCTGCTCCAGCTGCGGGATCTTCCCGTACTTGTATTCGGCGACTCGCGTCAGGTCACCTCTGCGTTGGGCCTGTTCCATTTCGGTGCGGGCCAATTCAAGGGCGGTGCGAAGTTTCTGGATGTCGTCGATGGCGTGCTTTTCGCCTTCCCACTGCGCTTTGAGCGCGTCTCGGTCGCTCTTGAGATTGGCCAGCTCTTTTTCCAGCCCGACCAGGCGTTCCTTTGAAGCCTGGTCCTTTTCCTTGCGCAAAGCCTCGCGTTCAATTTCGAGCTGGAGAATACGGCGCTCGAGTGATTCAAGCTCCTCCGGCATAGACTCCATTTCTGTGCGCAGCTTGGCCGCGGCTTCGTCAATCAGGTCGATGGCCTTATCCGGCAGAAAGCGGTCCGAGATGTAGCGATGCGAGAGCTGAGCGGCCGCCACCAGCGCCCCGTCCTGGATGCGAACGCCGTGATGCAACTCGTAACGCTCGCGCAGACCGCGCAGGATGGAGACCGTATCTTCGACGCTTGGCTCGTCGACCATCACCGGCTGAAAACGGCGCTCCAAAGCAGCATCTTTCTCGACGTATTTGCGGTATTCGTCCAATGTGGTGGCGCCGATGCAGTGAAGTTCACCCCGAGCGAGCATCGGTTTGAGCATGTTGCCCGCGTCCATTGAGCCTTCCGCCTTGCCGGCGCCAACCATCGTGTGGAGTTCGTCTACGAATAAGATGATCTGACCCTGTGCGTTGGTGACCTCCTGCAGCACGGCCTTGAGCCGCTCTTCGAATTCGCCCCGATATTTCGCTCCCGCGATGAGCGCCCCGAGATCGAGCGCCACGATGCGCTTCTCTTTGAGGCTTTCGGGCACATCGCCGGATACGATGCGTCTGGCCAAGCCCTCGACAATCGCAGTCTTACCCACACCAGGCTCGCCGATCAGCACGGGGTTGTTTTTGGTGCGGCGTGAGAGCACCTGGATACAACGCCGGATTTCCGCGTCCCGGCCGATAACCGGATCAAGCTTGTTCTGCGCGGCCAACCGGGTCAGGTCGCGTCCGTACTTTTCGAGCGCTTCGTAGGTGGCTTCGGGATTCGCGCTCGTTACGCGCTGATTGCCACGGACCTCGGTCAGTGCCGGCAAGAATTTCTCACGCCGGAGGTCGAACGTCTTGAAAATTTTCCCGATATCGGTGGTGGCCGGTTCGGAGAACATGGCCAGCACAAGGTGTTCGACGCTGACATAATCGTCCTTGAGTTTTTTGGCTTCGTCCTGGGCAGCAACGAGCAGCTTATTGAGGCGCTGGGTGACATAAAGCCCTCGGCCTGTCATTGTATCGCCGGAGACGCGCGGAATGCGATCCAGCGCCTCCTGAAGTTTTTCTTTCACCAGATCGGGCGACACGCCGGCCTTTTCCAAAAGGCGCGGTACGAGACCCTCTTCCTGTTCCAGCAGAGCCAAGGCGAGATGTTCGACATCTACGGCCTGATGCTGGTGACGTGTGCCAATGGCCTGCGCCTCCGTCAGCGCGGCCTGGGATTTTTCCGTGAATTTGTTCAGGTCCATAAACTGTTCAACAAGTCGGCGATCTCACATCGCGTGACCGACGAGTTTCGACTTTTCTTTTGATTGCATGGCCGCGGCAGCAGCCAGCCGTCCGGGATCTTTGAGGGAGGGCATTTCCTGGCTAACAAGCCTGTAAAACGTTGGACCATCAATGGTCTCGGATTTGAGTAACTCGGCGGCGACGAGTTCGAGCTGGTCGCGATGCGAAACCAAAGTCTCCTTGGCCTGGTCGTAAGCCAGGCCGAGCAGTTGCTTGCAGACCTCACTAAAAGCGGGTTTTCGGGCAACAGGGAAGCGCAGGTCTAATTCCGTGCAAATTTGATCGGTGCGATGGCACCATTAAGCGGCAGGTTGTGCTGGCGTCGGCCTGGCGATGAGATGTCCAATGGAGACTTATGATCGCCACTGGCCAACTGATTCTGGGGACCGACAAACGCAATGCGCTCTTCACGGTGTATGAATGGGAGGAAGATGACGGCGAGGAGCAACTGCACGTTTACTACGGTTTGGAATTGCTGGAGGTGGTGCCAGCGGACCGGAACGCACCGAGCTTCAAGATGCTGGTGGGCCGACTGTACAACGCCGGATTGAGCCGGAGGGTTCTGCAAGAGACCTTCAGGGTCGATCTAAAAACCATTCAACGCTGGGCAGCAGCGCTACGCAACCGTGATGGCGAAGAATTGGTGCGAGTGCTGGCTGGACGTCGGGCCGGGCGCAAGCTGACGCCGCAGATTGAGGCCTACGTGCGAGCACGGTGGGCGGATTTGAGCCGCTCGGAAACCTACGGGATTGGTAAACGGCTGCGCGAAGAAATTGAGTCGGTCTTCGCGGTGAAGCTTTGCCAAGAAACGCTGCGGCCTTTGATCGGGCAGTTAAAGCGCCAGCCTGTGGTAGGCACCCACGGAGCCGAGCAAGCAGCGACTGGGTCGCCAAAGGAGTCTGGGGCCGAGCCAACAACCGCAGACGGTCTCCAGCAGTCTGGGCAAAATGCTCCTGAAAATCAAAGGGTTAGCTCGCAAAGCGAGGAGATTACTTGCGGTTGTTGTCCGGCACTGCAAGCAGCGCCGCAGACGGTGTGGTGTGATCACGCTGGGGTGCTGGTCTTTGCGCCGAGCTTGCTGGCCATCGCGCAGGTGCTCGATCCGCCGGAGGCACGCTTCACACAATGGCTGGCCAGTTTGCTGTTGGGCGCGCTCAATATCGAACAGACCAAGTTCCTGAACTGGCAAGACATGGCGCAGCTCTTGGGCTCGGTGGTGCGCTTTCCGCACCCCCAGCGCCAGGAATTGGAACGGCTGGCGACGCAGGCGAGCTTTCAAAGGCTGGCCTGCTTCAATGCCCGGTGCTTGGGAGCCGGCGAGCAGAGCGACTTCTACTTCGATCCGCATACCAAGCAGTACACCGGCCAGGAGAATGTGCTCCAAGGATGGTGTCCGGCTATTCGGGGAGCGGACAAGGCGATGCACAGCGATTTTATCCACACGGCAGCCGGAGAACCGCTTTACTTTGAGACGAGCGATAACTTTTCCGATCTGCGTCAGCGCTTTTTCGAGCTCGTGGAGCGTTGTCGCCAAGTGTTGGAGTGGCCCCAGGAGCGGGCGATGAGCTGGGTAGCAGACCGAGGTATTTTCGGGCAGGAAGTCTTCGAGAAGGTGCTCTGCGATGAGAGGATGCATCTGATCACCTGGGAGAAAGGTTATCAGGCGCAGAGTTGGCCGCCCGCAGAGGGAGTGAGCGGCTCGATGGTGATCGAGAGGACGCGTAATCGCGCCGATGACATCCGTTCTTATCATCTGCAATATTGGGACCGGCGCTGGCCCAAAGACGAGAGGCTGCGCCAGATCGTGGTGCAAGCGACCAACCCCAGTGGCCACTCAATTCAAGTGGCGGTTTTGACCGACGACATCCAGCGCGAGCCAAGCGAGATTCTCCGGTTGATATTCTGCCGCTGGGTCCAGGAGAACGATTTCAAGTATCTGGACAAGCATTTTGGCATCAACCAGATCACCAGCTACGGAGTCGTCGGCTACGAGGAGTTAGCCGAGCATGTAGAGGATCGACAGGTGCGCAGCGCTGAAGCCAAAGCCCTAGGGGAGCAACGCCGCCAGCTTCGGGCTGGGCAAGGGCGGCTGTTATTGCTCCAGGCCCGCAGCGAGCACGCAGCCACACTGCGCCACAAACGCATAGAAGAACTCGAACAGGGGCCTGTTGCCGATCAGACCAATAAGGAATTGAGTCGCTTGCGCAAGGCGCAAATCCGCTGGCAAAGCGACAAGCCGGAGCGCCAGCAACAGATTGAGGCTCTAAGCCGGGAACTGGCCGAATTGGAAGTTAGGGCCGAGACGGTGCAAAAGACCGAGTCACGCCTGGAACGTCTGATCGAGGAGCAGATGGTCCGGCTGGATCCGGACAAGAAGCGCTTGATGGACAACTTTCGAGTGATCGCCCGCAACGTGTTCTACGCGGCGCTGGGACCTTTCAAGAAGGCCTATAACAATTACCGCGACGATCATGATCAGTTCCGACAGTTGACGCAGTGCAGCGGGGTATTGGAAGTCGCAGCAGAGCAGATCGTGGTGCATCTGATGCCGCGGGTAAACTACCCTCCACGAGTGCGGCGAATCATCACCAAGCTGTTGGCAGAACTCAATGCCAAAGAACCGGTGTTCCCCGACGGCAGCGGGCGACGATTCAGGTTGCGTCTGGCCAGCCGCAGCGAGCTGCGGCTCTCCATCGCCAGGAGTGATTGAAGCTTCCGGCGCCTCCCTCGAACCACCGTCCGGGGGCGCTGTGAAGCCAGTTTTCCAGGAATTAAATCTGCGTCTGATTTTTACGCTCAGACCGGAATTTAGTGAGGTCTGTGCTTGACTTCCTCATCCATTTCGCGAGCCGTCTGCTCGCTGCAATCTCGCTGAATTTGGAACTCCTGCCCGTTGAGGAAGGTCGGCTGACGCTGAGCGCAATGGGCCAGGCCCAGGCGCTCGCTCATTCCGTACATCGCGACCATCTGGCGCGCAAGTGCGGTGGCCCGTTCAAGATCGTTCTGCGCGCCGGTACTGACCTCGCCGAACACAACCTCCTCGGCCGCACGACCACCCAGCATGCCGCGGATGCGGTCCATGAGCGCACCGCGCGTGAGCAGGTACTGGTCTTCACCCGGTAGTTGCATGGTGTAACCAAGCGCAGCCCGGCCACGCGGCACAATGCTGATCTTGTGGACAGGGTCAGCGTGCTGACTGTGCGCGGCAACCAGCGCGTGGCCGGTTTCATGATAGGCAACGCGGCGCTTTTCCTCGTCGTTCAGACGACGAGTCTTGCGTTCAGGACCGGCAACGACTTTCTCGATTGCTTCTTCAAGGTCACGCTGGGTAATTTCCGTCACCCGACGGCGAGCAGCCAGCAAAGCAGCTTCGTTCAGAACGTTCGCCAAATCGGCGCCCGCAAAACCGGCGGTGGCAGCGGCGATGCGTCGCAGGTCAACATCAGGAGCGAGGCGTTTGTTTTTTGAATGCACCTTGAGAATCGCTTCGCGGCCATCAAGGTCGGGCGCGTCCACGACAATTTGCCGGTCGAAGCGACCCGGACGCAACAGAGCGCGGTCGAGAACTTCAGGCCGATTCGTAGCAGCAAGGAGGATGACTCCGGTATTAGGTTCGAAGCCATCTAGTTCCACTAGCAGCGCGTTGAGCGTCTGTTCGCGCTCGTCGTTCACAGTGCCCACCGTCACCCCTCGCTGCCGGCCGATTGCGTCGAGTTCGTCGATGAAAATAATGCAGGGGGCATGCGCTTTGGCTTGCTGGAATAGATCTCGCACGCGCGCGGCGCCCACGCCCACGAACATCTCGACGAAATCGCTCCCGCTGATTGAAAAGAATGGCACTTTCGCTTCGCCCGCCACCGCTCGTGCGAGCAGCGTCTTTCCGGTGCCAGGTGGCCCTACAAGCAGCACCCCCTTCGGAATGCGCGCGCCGATCTCCTGATACTGTTTCGGTTCTTTGAGGAAATCCACTACTTCCTTCAGCTCGAGCTTGGCTTCCTCGCAGCCGGCCACGTCGTCAAAAGTGACGCCGGTGTCGCGGTCGGCAACAAGCCGGGCGCGGCTCTTACCGATCGAAAGAAGCGATTCGCCCGCAGCGCCTATCCGGCGCGCGAGGAAGCTCCACAGGACAGCCATGAAAGCAATCGGCAACACCCATGAAAACAATAGTTGAGAGATAATGCCGGGGCGTACTCCGCCGTACTCGACACCCGCGCTTTGAAGGTCTCGCACCAGGTCAGAGTCCTCGACGCGCACGGTACGGAAGAAAAAGGGGTTCGTTTCCGTAGGCGCTTGTTGTATACCGTTCCTGGATGCAACGGAAGCACCCGGCTCAGCGGGCGCGTTTTTCGATTGGCTCTCGGCTCGTGGCACGACGCGGCCGTCGATTTCGTCCTGTCTGACGACCGCTTCGGCCACCTCGTGCCGGGCCAGATATTTCTTGAACTCGCTGTAGGGAATGGTGCGCAGGGGCACCGGGGTAAACAATTCCTGCCAGACCCACATGACCAGCAGAGTCAGTAGAAAATACCCGATCGCAAACCGCCACTGCGGCTCGAGCTTGTCGACCTTGCCGGGTTTCTTCATCGGAAGACTGATTCGGGGCTTTCGTTTCATAGTTCGATCTCGCGTGAGCTAGTTGCGACGCCGGCCGCCGCTCCTCTTAATTCGTCGGCGTTAGTTGCCGGCTTCACTCCAGCATATATTGCCTGATCCTTGATCCGCCATGGGTGCGTTTGGCGCTAGCCAAGAACGAACCTTCTCAGGGCAATTCGGGTATTAAAATCTAGGCTCCCTGGGGTACTTTTGCTCACCAGTTTTTGGCGCAGGGTGCGCTCTTTTTGCTGCTTTTTTCAGCAGAGAAAGCAGCTCAAGGCGCACGTGTACTCGAATTGGTTGCGGCGCTAAACGCCGAGGTCGAATTTGTCGAATGGCAGCCTTCTATCTTTTAGCCGACGAGACGGTTCAGAACCAACAGCAGCAGGAATGGACCACCAGCTCGATCATCGGCTAGTCGCCGACATTGCCTTCTCGTAGCTGCCAGACAATGCGCCAGATGCGGTCGCTCTCTCCTCTTTCGATCACATGAAGCGGTGTCGATCCTTGGAGGGACGGGTTGCTTTTCTCTAGCCAAGGACCAATGGCAGACGGCTGGACTAGCTCGCTCAAGGCCTGATACATCCTGCCAAACTCAATTAGTCTGACTTTGTTGGAACGGCTCGGTTCCTGGCCGCCCAGCCAAGCAGCGACGGCTCGCCGGGAGATCCTTAGCATCCGTGCTAGTAAATCCAGCGTTAAACCGCTCTGCTTGGCCAACTTCCTGACGGTCTCGACAGATATCTGATCTGTCGTGTCTAACGAATCCATGGAGTAAGTATCATTGCACATGCTGCAAACGGATGGCCGCCTCTATGAGTAAGCAGGCCTGGTCCGTGTCTACTAAGATTGAGGTGCCCTACCACACCGTACAGATAAAAGTCTAAGAGACCACCGCGGACGTGATTGGATGTGCTATCATTTCTGCTATCACCAAGCCGTTACTCCAATCGTAAATATCTTATTCTCAACAGCATGCACGGTGAGGGAATCGAACCCCCGACCTACTGGGTGTAAACCAGTCGCTCTACCGCTAAGCTAACCGTGCGTGGCTTACTTCTGCTTTCCAACCGAAAGCTACCTTATTAGTGCGATTTCGGGCCGGGGTCAACCAGAGGGTGCCTCTTGGCAACTCCTGCTGGTCAATCGCTGCAGAACTGGCTAGATTGCGCAAAATGAAGCAGATTGTCGAATTTTGCTCACTGCCAGGCCAACGGAGAACCCCAGCTGAAATGAACCTATCGCAGAGCGGGAAAAGCATCTATCACCCGATGTATTACGAAATGGCACGAGCGATGCTAACACTCGCGGTAAGCCCCCGTAATGTGACCGTTCCGGTGGTTCGTGAGGCTTTTCGACGATTTGAGAGCCTGTTCCATCGGGCCTTAACCAAAACCACAGGTCAAATCACGTTTCAGAATATGCTGAACTGCCTCAAAAAAATGCGTTTGCTCACCCTGATCGGGACTGTCTTCGTTTTCGTATCCGCGAGCGGGACAACCTCTCTGGCAGAAGACACCAACGCCTTTCCTGCAGCCACCGCGGCCCCTGCGGCGTCTCCCTCACCCGCAACCGCTGCCTCACCAACGCCGCCGACCAGCCAAACTCCGTCTATCGAAGATCGCGTGGCGAGCCTCGAAGCCTACATAAACAACACGGACGGAACCAAGACCCTGCCGGGGGTCCCTGGTCCGGGGCACAACGGCTGGATGATGACTTGCTCGGCTCTGGTGCTTTTTATGACGCTTCCGGGATTGGCGCTGTTTTACGGTGGTCTGGTCCGCAGAAAAAACGTTTTATCGGTCCTCGCTCAGTGCTTTGGCATCGCAGGCATGGTTGCGCTACTCTGGTGGGCGTTCGGATACAGCCTGGTATTTGGCAAAAGCTTCAACAGCCCTTTCTACGGAGGCTCGGAATATTTTTTCCTTTCGGGAGTTACCTCCGCCCCGAATACAGACTACGCGTACTGGGTATCGCAGAATGTCTATTCGATGTACCAACTGATGTTCGCAATCATCACGCCGGCGCTCATTGTGGGCGCGATTGCTGAGCGGATGAAATATTGGACGCTGATGCTTTTCATCGCCTGCTGGATGTTTCTAGTTTACTTCCCGATGTCCCACATGGTGTGGGGAATCACAGGCTTTATGAACGGAATCTGGAACGCCAATTCCACCATCAAAGCAATCGATTTCGCCGGTGGGACAGTGGTCCATATGACTTCCGGATGGAGTTCCTTGATCCTTTGCCTGATGCTGGGTCCGCGTCTCGGGTTCAAGAAGGAACCGATGCCGCCGCACAGCATGGTTTTGTGTATGGTCGGCACGTCGATGCTCTGGGTGGGTTGGTACGGCTTTAACGCGGGAAGTGCGGTTGCCGCGGACGTGATATCCTCGAACGCATTCACGTCAACGACGCTGGCGACGGCCACCGGCGCATTTACGTGGGCCATTATGGAAAAAATCCTCCGCGGCAAGGCAAGTGTATTGGGGTACTGCAGCGGCGCGGTTGCGGGACTCGTCGTCATTACTCCGGCCTGCGGGTTTGTCAACTCGACCGGCGCAGTGATCATCGGGGTTCTGGCCGGAATAGTTCCTTACTTTGCCGTCTCGGCTTTGAAGACAGCCCTGGGTTATGACGACGCCCTTGACACATTCGGCGTCCACGCCACCGGCGGAACGTTGGGCGCACTTCTGACCGGGATTCTGGCTACCAAAGAGGTTAACGCAAATTTGAAGGACGCGTTGCTATCGTCGCTGTTTGTTTCCCAAGTAAAAGCGGTAATAGTAACGATCGTGCTGTCGACTGTGATGACCTTTGTCATCAGCTTTATTCTGAAGGTGATAATGGGATTGCGCGCATCACCGGATGTCGAAACTTCCGGTCTGGATCTCGCCGAACATGGCGAGGAGGCTTATACCTCGTAGGAATGCCTTAAACCGGTATCAAGCCTGACACTAATCTAAATCGTAACTAATCAATGCGAGATGCTCGGACGGCAGCGGATTCACTCACAACGACGATATGAAAAAAATTGAAGCGATCATAAAACCCTTCAAGCTGGAAGAGGTCAAAGAGGCGTTATCAGACCTCGGAATCGAGGGAATGACGGTTACGGAAGTGAAAGGCTTTGGACGACAAAAAGGTCACACGGAGATTTATCGCGGAAGTGAATACACGGTCGACTTTTTGCCAAAGATCAAGATAGAAGTGGTGCTCGGCGACAGCATGGTGGAGAACGCAACCACCGCGGTCGTTAAAGCTGCTAAAACCGGCAAGATCGGTGATGGAAAGGTTTTCGTCTATGCGGTCGAAGAAGCGATTCGCATTCGGACCGACGAAACAGGCGAGAAAGCCATTTAGAGATCTAGAAATTAAAGCTAGAAACGAATGATGAAGGACGGGAACGGTGATCATTCCTGTCCTGCTATTTTCACGACTGGCTCCTCCTTATATTTTGTAAACTTTTGTGCTAGCTTTCGGCGCAGATGATCGACACCGAGCACACAGACTCCGTCAATTCCAAAATCCTTGCGGTGTCGGAAGACCGGATCCAGGGTTTTGTCCGCGAACCGTTCAGGGAAATTGCCAGGTTGTCCGGTATTGAAGAGGGGCTGGTCCTGGACCGGATCAAGGCGATGTTGGGCGCGGGAACAATTCGACGGGTCCGACAAACCCTCCTGGCGACAAACCTTGCGCAGGGAGCGCTGGTAGCATGGAGAGTGCCGCCGGATAAGCTCGATTCGGCGTTTGATTACATGTTCCGGCAAGATCCTTTTTCCGGTCATGTGGTTGTTCGATCGACCGATTCGGGGACTGCCGGCAGCGAGTACAGGTTGTGGACAACCGTCAAGGTTCCACAGGGCTTCGTACTCGAAAGGCACACGAATATCCTGCTGAAAGAGGTCGGCGGCGAGAAAGTAAAATTAATGCCCGCGAAAGGCATCTTCACACTCGGCGTGGGACACGTCCGACGTAAGACGATACAACCCGGCTCGCGGGGTGACCGACCCGCGCAAATGATTCGAACTGAGATCGCGGAACTCACGGAGTTGGAATGGCGGGTTCTGACCTCCTTGAAGAAGGAATTCACGATTGAGGAGGTCACGGAAAACCCATGGAAAAACCGCGCGAAGGAGGCGGATTTGCCCTTGGAGATATTCTTCTCGGTGGCCGAGGATCTCGATCGACGAAAGATCATCGGGCGGTTTTCGACATTTCTGGAACACGTTAAACCTTCGGCTGGAGGTATCCGAGTGACTCGATTCAATGGGTTGTTTCATTGGGCCGTGGCCCCCGGGATGGAATTCCAGGCTGGATCCGAGGTCGGCCGACACGAAATTCTCACCCACTGTTACTGGCGGGAAGCCGGCAGCGAATTCGGTAGCGTAAACATCATGGCAGTGGCTCACGGGACCGAAAAACAGCGTTTGCTTGACCACAAGGCGGCAATTGACAGCCACCTGGCTGCCTGCGGAATCCCGGTATCGTACACGAACGTTTTCTGGGGCGGTCGATCGGAAATCAAGCCGTCGGAGATTTCACCGATTGCCTATCGTGACTGGCTGCAGCAACACGAGCTTACTGTCCTATCCCCGAAATAACATCATCAGTCGGTCCGCGTTAGTCCCACACGCTGTCGGACGGAAACGGCGGATTTCCTGGCCAGGCGGAGCCGCCTGGTTTGTAATTTCCAGCAAGTCACGCGATGTTGCGTGGCTCCCCCACGGAAGCTTTGCTCATGCGAAAACCGATTGCGTTACTGTTACTTGGTTTTGTCGCAATCACCTCTCACGCCGGGAACACACCTGGCGTTCAGCCGAGCGCGACCGGTCTCCCGAAAGATGTTATCCCACGAAGTTACCTGATCCACCTGGAACCAAACATCGAGACGCAGGTAACGGATGGTATCGAATCGATTGAAATCGAAGTATTAAAACCGACGAACTGGATCGTCCTGAATGCGTTGGACACGCAAATCGCTGAGGCAAGGATCGAGATCGGTGATCAGGCGGAACGACTTACCCCGGAATTCGATTCGAAGCAGGAGAGAGTCACCTTTGACTTGAAGAATGTATTGCAGCCTGGGAAATACACGCTGTCCATCAGGTTTCAAAGCAGGATTGTCGAACGGCCGCATGGACTGTTCCTCCAACCTTACAAGGACGGGGAACTCGCCGCCACAGAACACCTTTTGGCAACCGAGTTGCAGACGGACGATACAAGGCGGGTCTTTCCTTGTTGGGATGAGTCAACATTTCGGGCCACATTCCAGTTAAGCGTCAAGACCGGGAAGGAAAATACGGTCATTTCAAATATGCCGGTCTTTGTGGAGCATCCACTCGGACCGGATCAGAAGATCGTCGTGTTCGAAAAAACGCCTTTGATAGCGAGTGACATGGTACTCCTGGTGTGTGGGAAACTCGAATGGCTCGATGACGAAGTTGCCGGAGTCAAACTTCGGATCGTAACGACTCCCGGAAAGAAGGAGCTCGGGAAGTACGCGATGGAAGTAACCAAGCAACTCCTGACATATTTCAGCAATTATTTCGCGATCCCTTTTCCGCTTTCCAAGCTGGATCAGATAGCTTTGCCGTGCGACGACGGCGAGTCGAAAGACTTGGGTGGAATTGTCTACGACGAGGACGCGCTGCTCTGTGATCCGGAGACCACCTACGAATCCGCCAAACAGAGAATCTTTTTGGGGATAGCTGACAAAATTGCGCATCAATGGTGGGGCGACCTCGTGACGATGACTTCACGGAACGATCTCTGGCTGAATGAAGGCTTCGAGTCGTGGCTGGCAAAAAAAGCCGCCGACCGTTGCCATCCGCAGTGGAAAATTTGGTTGCAGGCCGCGCGTAAGAAAGAAGCGACGATGGCTTGCGACGCCGGAGAAATGACTCACGCGATCCAAGCCTCTTTGGCCGGCGAGGAGCAAACCATGAAAGCCTCTGATGTGATCATGAATCAAAAGCCCTGGCTCTTGCTGCGCATGCTGGAAAATTTTACGGGTGAAGATCCCTTTCGTGATGGCGTCCGAGCCTATCTGGCGACGCACCAGAGCTCAGAAACCACCGCCGAAGACCTCTGGACATCGCTCGAGCAGGTAACCGGGAAACCGATAAAAAAAATGGTGGTTGGATGGGCCGAACAGCCTGGATTTCCTTTGATTAAAATCACGACTCAGTGCGTGAACGGGAATCGGGTCATCAGTCTTGAGCAGGTCCCTTTCGTTCTCGCGCAGCGAGATGAACCACCCACGCAATGGGGCGTGCCGGTGGGCATTCGACCGAACGTGAGTTCCAATGAAGTGAAGTACGCCTTGTTAGATAAGCTATCCGACAACTTCGATCTTACTGGTTGCAGCGGGGTTATACAGGCGAACGCCGGAAACGTCGGATATTTCCGAGTGCTGTACGAGCCGACGCTTTTAAATGATTTGCAAAAGAACGTCGAAAAGCTCCCGGAAAGCGACCGTCTAAACCTTATCACAGACACCTGGGCGTTGGTTGAATCCGGTAATCTGCCTGCGTCGACCTACTTTGAACTTCTCGAAAATCTGCGTCGCGACGATAGCTTGGCCGTGTGGCAAAACGCTCTTGGGACGGGCGAAAGAAATGGCGCCTTGAGACTGATCGATCGCCTCGAGCAAGGTCGACCGGGCCGAGAACCCTACCAAAGGTACATTTGCAGTCTGTTCGCTGCAAAATTCCAGGAGCTTGGCTGGGATGAAAGAGCTGGCGAAGATCCCGAAACTCAGGGCTATCGGGCGATCCTGATTGAGACCCTTGGGTTTTTTGGCGATCGAGATGTGATTGACGAGTCCTTCAAGCGATTTGAAAACTACCGTGAAAACCCGTCATCGCTCGTGCCCGATCTTCGTTCTGCCGTCATCGCGATCGTCGGTCGCTACAGTTCACAAACGGTCAATCACGAGCTTCTATCAATGGCAGGCGATACACGGAACATCGAGGAAAAGCGGATGTATGGCCGAGCGCTTGGCGCCGCCCTGGATCCGGAATTGACGCGAGAAACCTTGCAATACTTTGTGTCCGACAAAGTGAAGCCGCGCGACTTGCCATTGGCCTTGGAATATTTTGCCACAGAGGGCGAACACCCGGATATCGCGTGGTCGTTCGCAGTCGCCCATCTGAAAGAAATGCAGGAGCGGTTTGGACTGCTTCGCCTAAGCCGGTTGCTTTCGTTGATCGCGACCGGGTTCACGGACAATCAGCGAGCCGACGAAGTCTTATCGTTCGCGAAGGCCAATCTTCCGCCGGCTGCCGTTCGCGAGCTGCAGAACTCCATCGACGAAATTCGGTTCAGAGCCAAGCTCAAGGCGAAAACATTGGCGGCGATCGATGACTGGATCAAAGTCAAGCTTGAAGAAAACCGGGGCAGCGCCTCGCGCAATCCGTAAGAGAGGGCATAGCACACCTCTCAGGAGGATTAGTGAGTCGAATCCAGGGACTCGGAACCCGCTCGATCGTCGACTTGGCAGGACGGAACTGCAATGACACACTGTTGATCGCTCGGACACCGAAATGCGAAGAACAGCAAGCGCCGCAGACCTCTCCGATTTTTGCGCTGTCCCGCGAGTCACTGCGGTTGAGTTAGCGGCCTCCGAGTATTTTGTGGAGACGAATTGAAAGAGGTACGGCAATTAATTTCGCGTCCTGCGCAGTCTACAAAGGCGAGAAAGAATGTCCTGAGGATCAAAACCTGCCACCAAATTCATAAACTTGAACTTTAAAACGTGATGATAATTGATGTGGTGGACGTTTCTCTGATCGACGTAGTCCAGAAAATCCAATCCGTCTATTGCGTAAACGCATGGAAAAATTTGCATGAGCCTCTCTCGAAACTCCGGGATCGACATGCGCCTGAAGATGTTAAGGCACCAGTGGTTCATCTCCAGAAATACGACGGGCTTGTAGGTGTTAAGAATTTCTCTGGCCCCGGCTAATACCTCCAATTCGAAGCCTTCCACGTCGATCTTGAGAAAATCCAAACGATCAAGCGATAAATCAGGGAAGATATCGTCTAATCGCTTGACTGGAACCCGTTGGGAAAAATGATCGTTGGCCGGTATCGTATAGTTATCGGCAATGAAAGAACACGCGAAATTGCTCGGGTGACCCTGCATCAGGACAGAGCCTTCACTGCTGCCTAGTGCGAAATTGAAGGTCTTCACATTGCGGGCATCCGCTTTGGAGACGTTCTGTTGGAGGTATTGGAACGTTCTCAAAACCGGCTCGATGGCGACGATCTCGCCGCCCGTGCAGATCCGTGACAGCGCGAGCGCAGTCATCCCAATATTTGCGCCAACATCGAGAACGCGCGAGTCCCTGCCGCAAAGCGAAGCAAACGGGGCAACCGTATCGGGTTCGAATTCGTCGCCAATGCCGCGGAGGTATTCGTCATCCCCATATATCGTATAATCCTTCCCGTAAATTTTAATCGACTTGGCCGTCACTGTGGTTCCCAATGTTTCCATCGCGGTAGAGTCCATTTGGATTGATTGGTGAGTTGTTTTTTGGCTCCGGATATTCTCGGCCGATTACAAGGCAGCTAGCTGTTACAAATGAATTCCGGCACCGTCAGTTTCAGGTACACAAAAAGATAAGTAAAAAAGTTTGATCATCTCCCCGGGTTCGAACGAAGGCTGCTCAGCCCGAGAATAAAGGAATTGAGAACTTTTCGCGAACCGATTATAACAGCCTTGCGGGTGAAAGCGTGAAAGCGGGAAGCTCTAGTTCGGCTGGTGGGGATGGGGTGTTTCGGACCACGCGGTGGAGTCTAATTTTGAACTCTGTCGACGTTCAAGCTCCGAAATCCCGTGCGGCATTATCAGAACTTTGCAAACTGTATTGGTATCCTCTGTATGCGTTCGCCAGACGCAGTGGGCATGACGCTGCCGACGCAGAGGATCTGACCCAGAGTTTCTTTCTTCACCTCTTGGAAAAGGAAGCTTTTACCCGTGTCGGCCCGGAAAAGGGAAGATTCCGTTCCTTTTTGCTGGCCTCCTTCAAGAATCATATGTCTGTGTCCTGGCGCAAGGGCCGTGCTGCAAAGCGAGGGGGAGGCTGCGAGGTCGTTTCCCTCGATGAGGAGGAGGCTGAGTATCGCTACCGAGTCGAACCCGCCGAGGATCTTACCCCCGAAAAGGTATTCGATGCGCGTTGGGCAACGACCTTGCTGGCTCGAGTTACGAGTCGTTTGCGCGAGGAATATGTTCGGCAAGGCAAGACCCAAATCTTTGAGAGACTCAAACTGTACCTGGTGAAGGCTGACCAGGAGGAGGTGAGTTCTTATCGACGAGTTGCGGACGAACTCGGATTGAGCGTCGCAGGCGTCAAAACGTTAATTTTTCGCCTTCGGAAGCGTTTCACCGCAGTACTGAGGGAAGAGGTAGCCCAAACCCTTGTCGACCCCGCTGAAGTCGACTCGGAGTTACATGCTCTTTGTGAGGCGCTGCTGGCTGCCGGCGGAGCTGCGCCGAGTGAAGAAAAACCAATTCGGGGACAGGGCACTGGCGAAGGCGCTCGATGAAGCGTCTGCTGATTTTACGCAAGTCTACGAAGCCCGAGTGCTTTTCGAGCGTCTAGCCGAGTCAGCGTCGTGCTGTCGAATCGATCGCCGGGCAACCTCAAATCTTTGATATATGTCCGCCAGGATGGCGTTGAACTCAGGATCGCTCTTGAAGACATCCAGTATCGGATTGCGGAGGCCGAATGGGATTTCCAGAAGAGTCCGATGGGCGAGATAATTTTCTAAATGCCGATAGGCCTCGCTTTTGTCATCAAGAAGACGGCAGGCCCAGGCGACATATAAAGGGACATCCCAAGGCGCGTCCGATTGAGCCGGTCTTTCCAATCGCTCGAGTCCGCACTCCAAGACTTGCGCGGCCGCTTCTCGGGCTTCGGTATCTCGGCCTGACATTCGCAGGGCAATGCCAAGATATGTTCTCGCCCAGATTTGGTCGGGCTCCTTCAGAATGTGGGCGTCGCAATATTGAATTATAGTCGTCCAGTCACCTGCCCCGATTGCGCAAAAAAAGAGGCCGTCGGAAACGGAGTAATTGTAGTCCTTCAGTTCAAGCGGTAACCGCGCGAAGCCCGCTCGGGCAGCGGTGAATTTGCGGCGCCACAGCATGCGGTAGCACTCCATCATTTGATGACGCTGCGGATTAGCCTCCTTTTCCAGCGCCTCCTGCATCCATTTCTCAGCCACATCGTCGAGATCCATCCGAAAAATAATCTCAACGGCAACATAAACCCAGCGCGACTCCTTTGGGCTTAACAAATGGGCTTTCCGGAAATACTTATAGGACTCGCCGAACTGCTGTTTCGCCAGCGCTCTCCGTGCTGCCAGCGCGTTACTGCGGCCGTCGTCGGGGTCAAGCTCAAGCGCCTTTTGAAGCGCCTCATCACATTGCGGATACCAGCCTTTCGAATTATATGCTCGGGCAAGCTGGTCGTAGCCGCGTACCTCCCTGGGATCGAGTGCGATGGCAAGCCTGCAGAACTTAACTGCAGAGTCGAGGAGGGATTTCTCGCCTCCGAAGCCTTCCTCCTCGACGTAGGCACGCGCCAGTCCGACGTATCCTAAAGCAAAATTTCGATCCTGCTTGATAGCCTTCTTGAAAAACTCGATCGCTTTCTGGTTAGCCTCTCGGTCAACCAGGTCAACCAGTGCCATCCCGCGAAGATAAAGATCGTACGCGCTGAGATTCTCCGTCGCTTTCTGATGCAGCCTGACTCGTTCAATGCGAATCTGCTGTAGGCTCCGGCGGTCGATGGTACGCCCAGCCTCGACAGCGCCTGTTACCATCGGCATCACCTTCAAGAGCTCAGCGGGGTTCTGGAAACGCCGTGCCGGGTCCTTTTCCAGGAGCGCTTGGAGTAAAACAACGACTGGCTGAGGGACACCCTTTAGCTCTTTGAGAGGCAAGGGCGCATGCAGATGCTCATGCATCACCTTAGCCGGGGTACCGCTGAACGGCGGTTTGCCGGTTAAGGTATCCCACAGCGTCACGCCAAGAGAGTACAGATCCGAACGGATGTCTACTGGGATTCCGGCGAATTGCTCGGGGCTCGCAAACGTTGGTGTACCTGCAAAGGAGCCTGGGATTGAGATAGCGGAAAAAGAAAGTGGTTCGTCTACCAGCTTGGCCAGGCCGAGGTCGATAATTTTTACGATTTCGCTGGTTCCCTCTTCCAGCCTAACCATGATGTTGGTCGGTTTGATATCCCGATGTACCAAGTTCTGCTTGTGTACAGCACTCAGCCCCGCAGCGACTTGGGCGACAATTTCCAACGCCACGCTAACCTTCAATCGACCGGAACGATTGACGAGAACTTCAAGCGTCTCGCCGTCGACGAACTCCATGGCATAAAATATTTCACGCCCACGGGAGCCAAGATGATAAACGGACGCCACATTCGGATGGCGAACACTGGCGGCAGCTCGAGCCTCGCGCAAAAATCGTCTGCGCGCCGTCTCTTCCTGAAAAAACCGCAGATTCAAAATCTTTAGCGCGACCGGAACTCGGAGATTTATGTCTACTGCCTTGAAGGTGATGCCCATGGCACCGTGACCGAGTTCTTCGAGGGTACTGTCCGGCCGGATCAGAATTTCATAGTGACCAAACCTTCTCGCGGCAACATCCGCAGTCTCTGCCACGGACTCACCAAGGATGCCTTCGGTAACCAGGTTGTCTCCCATCCCCCCTTGGTTGATCGCATTCCTGATCAGACAGACAGGACACAGACCGGTCGCGTCGTCGGAGAGTAGGGTTGTACCGCAAATCGAACAGACATTGACAACAGGCGTCGATTCCGACGATTGCGCATCGGTTGGCGTCCGCTTCTCTTTTCCAGAGTTCATTGTGCCAAGTGATCATTGTCGCCTCCTGCGGATCGCAGAGCAGATAGCTTGAGTCCGCGGACACTAGCCTCTAGCCAACCACAAAGGCGTCCTTCGCCCATCCTTTTAGATTCTAACTCTATCGCGTGGCATCACAATACTTTCATCGCATCCGTTTAGCTAACCGTACTTAGTCGTCGGAGCGGATTTTCAACCGCTTTACCGGCTTCAGCTCAATAGTCTCGTGAGGGTCTCGCCGACCAGATTCGGATTAGCCTTCCCTTTGGAAAGCTTCATGACCTGCCCTTTCAGGAAATTAATGGCGGCAGCTTTCCCGGCCTTGTAATCCTCGACTGACTTGGGATTGGCAGCGATGACTTCGATGCAGAGCAATTCAATCGCTCCGATATCGCTCTCCTGTTTCAATCCTTTCGCCTCGACAATAATGCCGGGCGCTTTTCCAGTGGCGAACATCTCCGCGAAAACTTCCTTTCCCTGTTTGCTGCTGATTTTCCCATCATCGACAAGGCCAACGAGATCGTTCAGCTGTTCGGCCGGGATCGGGCAGGCGGCGATCGGCTTATTGGCCGCGCCCAACGCGCTAAGCAAATCATTCAAAACGTAGTTGGCAATCGCTTTGGGTTTGCGCGTACCTTTTGCCGCCGCCTCGAAATAGGCCGATAACTCAAGATCGTCCGCCAGGACCCCAGCGTCGTACTCGCTAACCCCGTACTCCCGGACGAAGCGTTCTCGTTTCTCCCAAGGCAACTCTGGAAGGAGAGCTCTGACTTCCGGCATGAATACTTCCGTTTTCACCGGTAAAAGGTCCGGGTCAGGAAAATAGCGATAGTCGTGCGCAAATTCCTTGGTGCGCATCAAAGAGGTTTCACCCAGATCATCGTCCCATCGACGCGTCTCTTGTTGCAGCGTCTGACCTCGATCCAGAGCCTCAATTTGGCGATCAATTTCGTAGGCCAAGGCTCGTCGGACACCACTGATCGAGTTAAGATTCTTCAGTTCGATCTTGGTACCAAACCTGGTTTCCTCCTTCTTACGGACAGAAACATTGCAGTCGCAACGCAGCTGCCCTTTCTCCATATCGGCATCGCTGACACGGCCATAGATCAAAGCCTGTTTGAGCGAGGCAAGGTACGCGAACGCTTCTTCAGGTGACTCGATATCTGGTTCTGAAACTATCTCCATGAGTGGAGTGCCGGCCCGGTTGAAATCAATTCCGGTCGTCGTTCCGAAGTGAAAGCTTTTCGCAACATCTTCTTCCAAATGGATGCGGACTAGACGAACCCGTTTGTTCGGATGCCGGATGTTCTTCTGCGCGTCCTTGGGATAGGCCATATCATAGAGTGGCACTTCGCCTCTGTGGCAGAGCGGCGCATCATATTGCGAAATCTGATAATTCTTCGGCATGTCAGGATAGAAATAATTTTTGCGGTCGAACTTGCAGATCGGCGCTAACTCGCACTTTAAAATCAGGCCCGTGAGCGCAGTCATCTTCAACGCCTGCAGGTTCATCACGGGCAACGCGCCGGGCAGCCCCAGGCAGACGGGGCAAACATGCATATTTGGTTCTGAGCCGTATTCGACGGCACAACCACAAAACATTTTGCTCTTGGTTTTCAGCTGGACATGCACTTCCAGCCCGATCGTTGCTACGTAGTCACTCTTCATACGTGAGGCGGCTGAGCCATAATCTCTACAGTCGGCGTCAAAGAGCCGCAAGAGGAGAGCACGGAAGGAGCAAACCTTAGCAATGGAGCGCGAATGTTCGCTGGAAAAGACTCCGATAACGATAACGAGAGCGAGGACGAGCACGATTTCTTCAGCAGGGCCTCCAGCTGCGCCTTGCGATCTTCAACCGGCAACTTTCGAAGGTCCTTACCGTTGAGCTGGAGCAGGTCAAATGCGTAGAAAACGATTGGAGGCCGCTGCTGGCCCATGTCGAACGCTTGCAGCAACTGAAAAAGACGAACTGCCTTTATCGTCCAGCGCAACGATCTCTCCATCGATTAGGACATCCTGGACTTTGAGTGCAGCGATCGAATCTATTACTTCCGTGAATTTCTTGCCCAGGTCCTTTCGGTTTCGAGACAGGATTCGCGTTTCGCCGCCGCCGCGCAACACCAAGGCGCGGTAGCCATCGAACTTGATTTCGTAAATCCAGGCGCCGACCGGCATGGAACCGACAAGCTTCGCTTTCATCGGCTCAACAAAGTCGGGAAGGCGGTCAGCCGCTTTCATTCTGCGATTTCGCCGGTCCGAACCATTTCGCAAACGGCGGCGTGTCCGGCAACCGCTCCTATCTTGGTCGTGCATTCCAACCGCTTGATATGGTTCGGCAAAAATTCGCCATCCGATGACGCGGGGAAAACCTTGGTTTCAAACCAAATCGGCGGACCAGAAAAGCGATGATTAATGCCGAGAAAAACCGTGGAAATCAAGAATCCGCAAACTTCATCTTTGGCGATCCAATGCTCGCCATTGGCAAAGCTTTCTTCCATCCATTTCGCCCAAGCTTTTATGTCCGGACACGAAATCACCAAGCCGTTTTCGAGTATCGCGAAACGGTCTTCCCGCCATCGATCGAATTTGCCCTTCGATTGGTCGGTTTCCATGTTGGTTTGGAGAGTGCGCGTAATTCTAAGCATCGGGCGCCGTAGATGTCGATGCTTCTAATTGAAGCGGCGCGTTACCGACGGCGACACAACGCGCGAACGTGTCGCTAAAGGCGGCGAAAACGAATAGATTCGGCGGCGTAATCATTCTCCGATCTCGCCGTTCTTGACCTTTTCACACATCAGGATCTTTTCGGCTGCGATCGTGCAGCAACTCAAGGCGATCCAAAGCGAGCAATCGCCGACCACCTTTGCTGAAAAGACGGTTTCGTACCCATCAGGCTTGACCAGACACCGACTGGGCCCGTTGCCTTAAGAAATGATCACACAAAACAAGAGACGCCATCGCTTCAACCATCGGAACAGCCCTGGGCAACACACACGGATCGTGTCGTCCGCGCGCGGCGAGTTCAGTCGACTCGCCGGATACGGTGACAGTCTGCTGAGGCCGAAGAATCGTTGCGGTGGGTTTGAAAGCCACCCGAAAAAAGATGTTCTCGCCATTGCTGATCCCACCTTGAATCCCTCCAGAGAAATTTGTCCGGGTCCGCACTTTGCCGTCTCGAATTTCGAAGATGTCGTTGTGTTCCGCGCCGGTGAGCTGACTCCCGGCAAAGCCTGAACCGATCTCGAATCCTTTTGTGGCAGGCAGACTCAGCATCGCTTTCGCCAGGTCCGCCTCCAACTTGTCAAAAACCGGTTCGCCGAGGCCCGGAGGAACACCGCGCACAACACATTCAATCACTCCTCCCACCGAATTTCCCTCTTTCCGCATCGTTTTGATGAGATCAATCATTCGTGCTGCCGCTTCAGGATCAGGGCATCTGACAATCGATCCTTCGACAGCCGCCGATTCCACGTTTGCCGGATCCACGCCAGCTTCAATTCGATGGACAGACTTGACGTAGGCGACGACGTCGAATTCAGGAAAATATTTCTTTAATACCCTCTTGGCGATTGCCGCGGCTGCCACTCTACCGATCGTTTCCCGCGCAGAAGCGCGTCCGCCACCCTGCCAGTTGCGAATCCCGTATTTTACCTGGTAGGTGTAATCGGCGTGAGACGGCCGAAACGCGGATTCCATTTCGCGATAGGCTTCCGGACGCGCGTCCTTGTTCCAGACCATGACCGAGATCGGCGTCCCGAGAGTGAGACCTTCGAAAACGCCAGAGAGGATCTGGCATTTGTCCTCCTCGTCGCGCGGCGAAACAATCTCACTCTGGCCGGGCCTGCGCCTGTTGAGATCGACTTGAATATCCTCCGCGGTCAGAGGAATACGCGGCGGACATCCATCCACGACCGCCCCCACACCACCCCCGTGCGATTCGCCCCACGTTGCCACTCGAAACAAAACACCAAAAACCGAAGACATGTCTGATGCGTAACTTAACTCGAAGCGCGAATGACGATCAAGCTATGATCGGGGCTACCTACGAACGTCAAACTGGTGCGGGATGCTCCCTTTACCGCCAGTCCGCCTCGGACCGCCTTGCCGGCGGCCCATTTTGATCGCAACAAACTACCTGCTATTTCGGGGACAGGACACTAACGGACAACCCTCCTCCGTTGTTCAGTTTCGGCGGCCATGATTTGATCGTCAGGCCTTGGACGGCCCTGCGTCTGTAACCGGCTCGGTAACGTATAGCACATAGTTTCTTTGACTAACTCTTGCCCGAGAACGAAATTCCACCGATGATTGCCCAAACAAAGCTGACGGTACCAGAAACCTTCCCGCCATTCAGCCTTTCCCGCCTGTTGAAAACTGTGTTCAACCCGAGTGCGGGAGAACGAGTGGCCATCTTGATCGACCTGGAAGATCCGCACAGAATCAAAAACTTCGGATTTTTGAAGAATCCGGATTTCACGATTCAGCGGCACGCCTACGAGGTCTTTTACCTTGGGCTAAAGAACGGCGTCCGGCGTGAATTGGGTCTGACAGGCGGGGAAATGTTCGCCTACAAAATCACCGGCGGCAGCAATCTGAATCTTCCCGATCTCGCGGTGGCGGTCGATGGGACTGAACTAAGTCTCGAGGAAGACATCTACCCGAATTACAAACTCATTCTTTGTTGCTCAACCTACTCGGCAACAGCGCCATTGACTGCTTTCGCGAAGAAGTATGGTTTCAGAGGCGCCACCCTGCACGGTCTGAATCAGATCATCCTCAATAGCGGTCTCGCCGTCGACTACGATCAAGTGAGCCAGGACGCGGAAAAGTTGCGTCTTGGGATGACTCGCGCTGAGTGGGTAGAGATCGACTTCACCTATGGCAGGGAAAAGTTCAGCCTCCATCTCGACCTCGGCCGGCAAGAAGCACAGAAAAGCCACGGCCTCTGTCGCGGCGGTCCGGACGTGGCAAATTTGCCGGCCGGCGAAATTTATTACGTGCCAACCGGCGGTTCAGGCCAGTTTCCGCTCAAGTTCGAGGATGGCACAATCGGCCTGATGACTGTGAAAGAAGGTCGCATCGTTGATTCGACTCTTCTGAAAGGCAACCAGCGAACCATTGACGAACATAAACGCAAGGTCCAATCCGATCCGGCGACGGGTGAACTAGGCGAACTCGGCTTCGGCACACAGCTACTGCCCGTTTCCGGGCGCGATATTCAAGACGAGAAAGTGCTGGGCACGTTGCACGTGGCGACCGGACGCAGCGATCATTTGGGCGGGCATCTCACGCCGTCCAAATTTAAAGACACGAAAAATGCGACCCACGACGATATCTTGTTTGCTCCACACAAAACGCCGGAAATCAATGTGCCGCAGGTGCGCATGCTCCGAAACGGAAAGACGGAAGTGCTGATCGAGAATTTCCAGCCGGCGGCTTACATGGCGGATCTTCTGCTCTAGCCCTCGAGGATCACTCAAAAGCCGAAGCGACGGGCTCATTGCGGGCTATGACCAATGTCTACGAGAGCGATCTCCTGGTGGATCAGTATCTCCTGTTCCATTATGGAACGGCGGAGGATCAATTGCCCTACCAGTTTGGTCCACAGGACGCGTTGTTTTACCCTATTCGCTGCGTGAGCGATTTCCTGCCGGCCATCGGCGTCGTCGAACGTGCATTGGATTTGGGCTGCGCTGTCGGGCGGTCCACATTTGAACTGTCGCGTTGGGCGCTGGAGGTCGTTGGGATCGATTTGTCCCACCGTTTTATCGCTGCGGCAAACCGTGTGCGGGAGACCGGACGAACCGAAATCAGGCGACTGGAAGAGGGCGAACTGGTTACTCAATTCACAAGAGAATTGCCACTCGATCTGCACCGTGAACGATGCCGATTCGAGATTGGCGATGCGACTGAATTGCCAATGAATATTGGTCAGTTTGACGTGGTGCTGGCAGCAAACCTGATTGATCGGGTCAAAGCACCACGACATTTGCTGAATTCGTTTTCCGGCCTAGTCCAACCCGGCGGGCACCTGATTCTTTCTTCTCCCTATACCTGGTTGGAGGAATTTACGCCGAAATCCGCTTGGCTCGGAGGCCGGTACGGCCCCGGAGGGAACGCGGCGCTGACTCTCGACGGACTAAGAGAGACGTTGTTCGGCGCTTTCGATCACAGATTGACGAAGGATCTTCCATTTCTGATCCGTGAACATGCACGAAAGTTTCAGTGGAGTGTCGCGCAAGCGACAGTCTGGCAACGAAGATAGCCGAAAATCTCACAAGCCAATCGTCTGCGGAATCTGTCTAATCTGCGGTTTACCTCTTGTCTCCAGTCCGTGGGCTTAATGCGCGGGAGGAGGATGCTGCGCGGCCGGTGGACGCTGGGGAGGGGGAACCACTCGTTCTCCTGTGGGCGTCAACTGGATGACTTGGCGCATCTTGTCATAACCGACGACCATTGACTCGAGAGTGTAGGTCCGTCCGGCAACCATATCGCGTGTCGAAACATTTCCGACAAATTCCGCCCGCTCGGACGGATTGATAATGACGTAACCCGGCGTCTGATTGACCGGTTGATCGTCCGACCATTGGGCAAGTTTTTTGCCGCTGATATCTCGAAGGATGAAATCGTATTTCCGGCTGTCGTTGAACAACAGGTTTATCGGTTTTTTCGACCGATTGATCAGTTGCAGGTGCACCTCCAGAGACCGGGTGTCGGAGAGTCTAATCACGTCCGGATTGACTTTCACCCGCATCTCCAGTCCGTAATAAACCGGCCCGGCAATCGGACCGAATGGATTGTACCGGTCCACTTTCGTTTTGGCAGTCTGAGACTGATTGTTTTTACCGCTTCCCACGAAGGGAACCCATCGGTAGACGCCACTCGAAGAGGAACAGCCTGCGAGTGCGACCATCGCAGCGACACAGACCGTAACACGAAAATTCATTTTGTTCGTTTAACGGATGGCGCGTTAGGTTGCAAACCCTAACCGATGACAGCAGAATCGTACCTGGATCTCATTAGTCCCGCAGACTGATCGGATCCGCAATGCTCGATGGGCGAACAAAATATAATTTTCTTCGACGGAGTTTGCGGTTTGTGTAATCGAACGGTCGACTTTGTGCTTCGGGAGGATCGCGAACGAACCTTCCTCTATTCACCCTTGCAAGGCGAAACGTTTCGGCGAATCGCGCGTGACCATCCTGAAACGCTGAATGCCAACTCCATTTTTGTCCTTAAACGTGGTCCGGAGAAGGAAATATTGCTTCAAAGAAGCGCGGCTTTTCTTTACATCCTAGACAACCTGCCAAGATACCGTTGGCTGGCGCGGATCGGGAAAAAAATACCCGCACCACTCGGCGACGCTGTTTATCGATTGATTGCCGCCACAAGATACCGGATCTGGGGAAAACGCGATTCCTGCCGGCTGCCCACTGCAGAAGAGAGAACGAGATTTTTGCCCTGAACGGAATCGATGGCCTTCAAATTCCGCAAAATAAGGGAGAAGAGCGCCGCTTGCAACGTCCCACCCATATTCAGGTTCGCCGATACGCCGACGCGCCGATACGCCGATACGCTGGCAGGAAGCACTCCCAATCTCTCCTCAGACTCTGTGTGCTGCTTCTACTTCTCCCAATCTCTTCCCGTGCGGAAGATCGCCTGAGCCCTTTGATCACCCAACTGATCATCGGAATTGCGCCAAGCTGGAACAGCATGGAAGGGCAACTCCAGCGATTCGATAAAACCCCGGAAGGATGGCGCGCCGCCGGTCCACCGGTTCCGGTGCTTTTCGGCAAATCCGGGCTGGCTTGGGGAAGAGGTCTGATCAACGGACAAGATCAAGGTCCGATGAAGACGGAACATGATCATCGGGCTCCCGCGGGCGTCTTCCGGATTGGGATGATCTACACCTACGATCGATCGTTGCCGGCGGGGGCAAACTACCCATTCCACACCGTCGGAGAAGGCGATGCCTGGATAGACGACATTGATAGTCCTCAATACAACGAACACGTGACCGTGGACCCGAAAAATCCGCCGCGCTGGTTCGAAAAACAAAAAATGCGCCGTGGTGACTTTGCGTATCGCTGGCTCGTCGAAATCCGCCACAATGCCGATCCGCCTCTGCCGGGATATGGAAGCGCAATCTTTTTTCACATTCGGCGCGGACCAAAACGCCCTTCGGCTGGATGCACTACGATGGCTGAGTCAGATTTGGTCGAAATAATCCGCTGGCTGAGAACCAGCGGGAATCCTGCCTACGTCTGCCTTCCCCAGTCGGAGTACCTCACTCACTGCAAAGCCTGGGGACTGCCGGACCCGGCGACTACCAGGCTGTTTTAACGTTGTCGATAGCGAAGCCAGTTGTGACAGCGGGAGCATCGTGCAAAGGCTCCGGTTCAATGCCTTATCGTCGCTGGAAAAAACATAGAAAATAATCCGGTCAGGTTATGGCAATTATGTTGGAGTGAGATACACTGCCCGGCTAAGCAGCCGTGCTGGCCGAATTGGCGCGCCGGTGCCGGCCGGAAAAACTCTCTGCACCAATGATCATACCTGAAATCCTGGAATATCTTGAAGAGGCCGATCTGGAAGACTGGCTTACCGCATCATTCATCGAAAACGAAAGGCTACTGCCGTTGGACCAGCTGTGCACAAACGGCGGGTACCGTTCCGCCAGCCGCATTCCAGATATCTGGATGGTGGAACTTACAAACCGGACCGGGAAACTATGGAACGGCAGATTCAATGTCGAGTTTTCCGAGGAGCGCAGAAACGGTCTTGATACGGAGCCAAGGATGGAGCGCCAGACCGGGGAAATGCTGTTCACACTCGACACAGAGACCGCAGAGGTGACCTTTAAATCGGACACGCCTGCGTTCTCTAGCCATCAGGATCGCGATGCCAATGTTCTTATCTCCTGACCGATCCACGGAAATATTGAGCTCAACGCGCATCCATCGCCGACGGCAACACGACGGGTCAAACGACTTCCGCCGGCGCCGTCACTGGTTTTGGAGAGATACCTCGCGTTAACGAATTGGCAACACAGGGCGCGAATTCCATTTGAGGAACTCGGGCGAGGCATCCAATTTAGAAACATGCCTAACAAATGGAAGAGCTCCCTCGTATTGGTAGGTCATGGCTCCACTCTGAATCCCGACTCGAGTGCGCCAACCTTCCAGCATGCGGACGAGATCGTTCGGCGCGGGCTCTTCGCGGAAGTCTATTGCAGCTTCTGGAAAGAGGAACCAAGCCTTCGAGAGGTCCTGCGAATGGTCGAGGGCGATGATATTTACGTCGTGCCAAACTTTATTAGCGAAGGTTACTTCACCGAGGTAGTCATTCCGAGAGAACTTGAACTTGTCGGACCGGTCACCCATCGATCAGGGAAAATTATTAAATATTGCGAGCCGGTGGGAAACGATCCGCGTATGGTCGACCTGTTGCTTCACCGGGCGCGAGAAGTGGCGCCCAATGTTCCGCCTGAGAACACAAGTCTTTTGATCGTCGGTCACGGTACGAGCCTGAACGAGAAGTCCGCCGAAGCTGCCCAATGCCAAGCCAGGGCCATCAGGGCAAAAGGGTTATATGCCGAAGTTTCCGAGGCCTACATGGAGGAAGCGCCATTCATTGCGGAGTGGCGCAAAAACACCTTTCAATCGAATATCGTGGTGGTGCCATTTTTCATCGCCGATGGCTTGCACAGCTACCAGGATATCCCTGTTCTACTCGGCATCGAGTCCGTACCGACTGCCGCTGCTAGTCAGCAAGAAGTTTTCCGCCGCAATCCATATCATCTGGACGGCCGGACACTTTATTATGCCAGCGCGATCGGTTCGGAACCATTGATGGCGGACGTTATTCTCGACACGATCGACCGATTTGACCGGAAACATCTGGATGACTCAGCGGCATGATCAGGGATGAATTAGCACGTTTAATCAAGGACGGTTATAACGCTCTTGGAGAACTCGAATTTGCAGAATCTTCCAACGGATACTTTCTCTACCATTGGGCAGACCGGAATTCTTTGCATGAGGCGCGGGTTTCCCACTCGATTGAGGATGCCCGGCAAATTGCAAAATACGATTCGTCCGGTGCTTACCGCCCTTTGAAAGGGGCGCCCAATTTACCCAGGGGCTGGCTCATCGAATTGACAAATATCGACGACCTGAAAAGGGCGCTCGATTTCTTTTATCCCGGCGCCATCGCCACCTGGTTGGCCCACCAGGCCGGAACAGCGCATCCGATCTGTTTACGGCAAACGCTGAATCGGCAAACCGGAATGTATCGAGTGACCCGCAAGCTAACCGATGACCAGGCGCAAAATCTTGTAAAGGAAGCGTGCCGTTCAGACAGCCGATGCCTGAGGACTATCTTGTGGGGAATTGAGGATAATCGACCACCAGACTTCCTTCCAAGTTCGAAGTCTGACCCCACCGTTGACCAAACCGGCGAGAAACGTGCGGCGCTGCCGTTCCTCTGCCTGGAGGCTTGCAACCTGTTAGTGGCAGCAGCAAGAACCGCCATGAAAAAGTCGTCTCGATGATTGCTTATCGATGCCGCACGCTGGTCACGATGGATGGCATACCGATCGATAACGGTGTGTTTGTGGTTGACGGGCCGCGCTTTGCGCGGACTGGCAAAGCTCCCGAAATTCTGAAGGATCACGTAGGAGAGGTAGTGGACCTGGGCGAAGTCGCGGTGATGCCCGGTATAATCAATGCACATTGCCACCTTGATTACACGCTGATGCGTGGAGCGATTCTGCCCGCGCAGAGTTTTTCCCGCTGGGTCAAACGAATCAATGCACTCAAGAGATCCCTTACCGATAGCGACTATTTGCGCGCCACACAGCTTGGCTTTGAAGAACTCCGTAGAAACGGCATCACCACAGTTTTAAATATTGTTTCTACTCCTCAAATCTTTCCACTGCTTGCCCCGCCCTCGATCCGCGCCTGGTTCTTTCTGGAGCTCATCGACGTGCGGCCCAGGCCTTGGATCGAAGAACATGCTTTTGGATCGTGGCTGTTCCTTTCCGGAAACGGCGGCCGGCTTGGCGGCCTGGGACTGAGTCCGCACGCGCCCTATACTGCATCCGCGAAAATGTATGAGGTCGCGCTCGAATGCTCAAGGTCCCTGAACCTGCTCATCACGACCCATGTAGCCGAATCGCGTGAAGAATACGCCATGTTCGCCGAGAGTTCGGGGGAGCTTCACGATTTCCTAAAGGAACTGGGCCGACCGATGACCGATTGTGGATCGACTTCTCCTTTGCGGCATCTGATTGAAAATGGATTGATTGGCCCAGAATGTATCGTAGCACATCTCAACGAGCTGGACGATCGTGATCTTGAAATCCTGAGCCGAACCGAATGGCGAAACTTGCAAATCGTGCACTGCCCGAAGAGCCACCGTTTCCTGCACCACAAACGCTTTCCGCTCGAAGCGCTGATGGAACGCGGGCTGAATATCTCTCTCGGCACGGACAGCTTGGCAAGCAATGACTCGCTCAACCTGTTTTCAGAGATGCGTACCGCGAAAAAGATTTATCAGACGCTCAGCGCCCGAAACCTGCTTGAAATGGTTACCATCCGACCCGCACGCGCTTTGAAGCTCGAGCGCGAGCTGGGCAGGATCGCTCCGGACTACCTTGCCGATTCCATCGCAATTCCCTTTAAAGGCTCTACCGGTGATGTGTTCGAAGCGATTATTCAAAACAGAGGAACGATCAAATGGATGATGGTAAATGGACAAGTTTTGAAGTTGGTCACCATTTTGATCGGCCTGTTCCTGCTCGTGGCGCCGGTTACCGGCGCCCCCGCAAAAGATGGAGAGACGCCGCCCGCCGAAAAGTTACCCGAAGAAACCGGACCTGTGGTGTTCGCTGAAAGTGCCGCCGTGATTGATTCGTTTACCGGCGATTTTCTGTTCCTCAAGAACGAAAACGCCATTCAATATCCAGCGAGCGCGACAAAAATTTTAACCGCCTTGTTGGTAATCGAAGCCGGGGATCTCGATAAGCCCGTCATGGTTGATATATCCGACACCAAAGTTGAACCGACCAAGCTGGACCTGACACCCGGAGAGCAGTACACGCGCCGCCAGCTCATTTATGGCCTGATGCTGAAGAGCGCCAATGATGTGGCCATGGCGCTGGCTCGGGACAACGCCGGCTCGATCGACGCCTTTGCTGAAAAGATGAATCGTCGAGCGGCAGAACTGGGTGCAACAAACAGCCATTTTGCGAATCCCAACGGGCTACACGATCCCAGCCATTACACCACAGCTCATGATTTGGCGCTCATTGCGCGAGCGGCGATGGAGCAACCGTTTTTCCGCCAGGTGGTCGGAACGATTTACTACACCTGGAAGTCGCCAAAAGGCGTTGTCTACCAGCTGCGAAATCATAATCGCCTCCTTCGGCACTTTGCCGGATGCAACGGGCTCAAGACCGGCTACACCCGCGCCGCCCAGCAGGTATTGGTGAGTTCCGCTCTCAGGGAAGGGCATGAAGTGATCTCCGTCGTATTGCACACCAACAAGCCCGGAATCTGGGAAGACAGCAAAGCGCTGCTGACCTATGGCCTGATCAAGGTCGGCTGCCCTCCTGAAGCCGTCGCCAATAGTTCTGAACGCGGTTCCGATAAGGAGGATGCTTCGGGCGAAGGCGACGAAGCGCATTAGCAGAGGCGTGTCGTGCGCCTAAAGGCAGTGTAGCACCTGTTTGCGGTCGCCCCAAAAAGCAAGCAAAGCGGACGCTTCAACTACCCGCCGATCTCGCGTTTAGGGCGGGCTTGATATCGCATTCGTGAGAATCAATTAAAAAAATTTGCGAACGGCATATGAAATTTCTGGTAATTCACAAATAATTATCATAATCTGCAAAATTCTCATATCATTTTCTTATGGCCCGTATTTTTATTGTCGATGATGATCTCGAAACGGTCGAATGGGTTTCCAGTTTTTGCCGTGATCGTGGGCATCAAGCTTTTCATTATAATTCTTCCGAGGCGGCTCTCGATGCCTTGTCCAATGTCGCTCCACACTTGGTTATCGCTGACCTGAAAACCGAGACAACCGACGGATTCGATATTCTGCGGGAGTGCAAAGAAAACCATCCTCACGCCGTCGTGGTGATGATCGCCGCGTTTCCCTCTGCCGAACTGGCACTGAAGGCAATGCAATTTGGGGCTTTTGATTACATCACGAGGCCTCTTAAAGTCGATGAACTGCATTTCTGCATGCAGCGAGCTCTGGATCATCAGACAGCGCCCCAGCGAAACGATATTCTTAGACGCGGCGCCGGCGACCAGTATAAGTTTGAGAATCTCATCGGCACCAGCACCAAGATGCAGACGATTTATCGGTTGATCGGAAAAGTCGCCGACACGGAGAGTACCATCCTGATCCAAGGCGAATCCGGAACCGGGAAAGAATTGGTCGCCCGCGCACTCCATGACAACAGCTCACGACAACATCATCCGTTCGTCGCAATCAATTGCAGCGCGCTTCCCGACAACCTGCTTGAGTCGGAGTTGTTCGGTCATAAGAAAGGCTCTTTTACAGGTGCGGTCGTGGACAAAATCGGCCTGTTCGAAGAAGGCAACCACGGCACCCTCTTTCTCGATGAAATCAATTCGATATCTCAGCAGCTGCAAACCAAGCTTCTGCGGGTGTTACAGGACCGTCATATCCGGCAGATAGGCGATAGCAAACAAATCCCGATCAACGTCCGGTTGATCGCCGCTTCCAACGAATCGCTGAAGGCAAAAATGCGCGCCGGCGGATTCCGTGAAGATCTCTACTTTCGACTCGCCGTGATTCCGATCGAAATTCCACCGCTCCGGGAACGCATGGAAGATGTTCCGCTGCTGGTCGATTGTTTTTTGCAGAAGCATGCGGCGCACACGGGAACCGAAAAGAAAAGGATGGACGCCAACGCTATGGAGCGCCTGGTTCGGTACACTTGGCCCGGGAACGTCCGCGAACTCGAGAATGCAATCGAACGAGCATGTGCGCTGAGTGATGGAGGAGTGATTCGCGCTGCGGATCTACCACCTCACGTGCTCCACGAATCGGGAGCACTTGAAAAGGCGCCGGATTCCGAATGGAGAGTCGGCCAGCCGCTTGACGACTTTGTCCGCAACCAGGAGCGGAAGTACATCGAGATGACGCTCAAGTTCAATCAAGGTTCGCGAGAAAAGACAGCCAGCATGCTCGGGATCAGCATTGCGACACTCTACCGAAAACTGGATTTGAAACATCACCGAGCATAAAGAAACAGAAGCTCGGTGTCCGCGCCATAGAAGTCGGGAGCGTTGCGTATGGACGGACGCTGAGCCTTCTGTTCCTTTATTCTGCCTCCTTGAAGTTCGATCGCTGCTCTTCTAGAGTCACGTTTCGAAGAGATAACAAAATTCCGTATGGCCGGGCCGGGGATCCATCAGTTCCAAAATCTAACAATGCAGCAGGTGCTCGCGCCCCAGCTGCAACAGAGCCTGCAGATTTTGCAGGCGCCAGCGCTGGAACTCAGGAATATCGTTCAGCAGGAGCTGCAAACAAATCCTGTCCTCGAAGAAGAAATTGACACGTTCGAGGCCGAGGAACGGTCCAAGGACGACAGCGACTTCCAAGAGGAGTTCGAGCGGTTGGTAAAGCTGGACGAGGAATGGCGGGACTACATGACTCAGAATGTCAGCTACTCGTCCAGAAATCTGGAGGACGAGGAACGACGACAATTTTTCTTCGACTCGATTGCCACGCAGGAGACATTGCAACAGCATCTCTGGGAGCAGTTGAACACGTCCGACGTGGCCGAATTGCAACGGAAAGCAGCGGAATTGATCATCGGCAACATTGACGATCTCGGGTTTCTGCAGACTTCACTGGAGGAGATTTCGAACAACACGGGGCACCCCCTGGAAGAGCTGCAGGAAATGCTCAACCTCATTCAGACGTTTCATCCTGTCGGCGTAGGGGCCCGGGATCTGCGAGAGTGTTTGTTGATTCAGCTGCGTCGTCTGGGAAAGGAAGGGAGTCTCGAATACCAGATTGTGGAACAGCACCTCGAAGATCTCGGGCGCAAGCGACTGCCGGAAGTCGCTCGCCGGCTCGGCGTGACCGTCGACCAGGTGCAAAGGGCCGCCAACTTCATTTCAACTCTCGACCCCAAGCCTGGCCAGATTTTTACTCCGGACCCAAACAGCTACGTGCTGCCCGACGTCAGCGTCGACAAGGTGGGCGACGATTACGCGGTGTCGCTGAATGGAGACCAAATTCCACATTTGCGTATCAGCAAGACCTACAAAGACCTGATGACGCAGGGAACGAACGGAACGGACGTCCGGGATTATATCAGAGAAAAAATTCGAAGCGGAAAATTCCTGATCAAGAGTATTCACCAACGGCAACAGACAATCTTGAATATCGCGAATGAAATTGTGAAACGGCAGCATGAATTCCTGGAGAACGGAACGGCGTTCCTCAAGCCGATGACGATGGCCCAGATTGCCGAGACGGTCGGAGTTCATGAGACGACGGTCAGCCGCGCGATCTCGGGGAAGTATATGGCGACACCCCAAGGGGTGTTCGAAATGAAGTATTTTTTTACACCGGGCTATCAGACTACGGGCGGCGCGTCCCTAAGCAATACGAGCGTGAAGGAAGCGATCTCGGAACTCGTCCGCAATGAGGAGACTCGAAACCCGCTGAGCGACAAAGAAATTGTGGAGATTCTTTCCGACCGCGGTATACCGATCGCCCGACGAACGGTTGCCAAGTACCGGGCAGAGCTGAACATCCTGCCAAGCAACCTTCGAAAGCAGTATTGAGTCAGTGTACCGTCTATTTGTGTTCGCATGCGTGTTGGCTGTCTGGAGCACCACGGCCTGGTGCAAATCGTTTGATTTCCAAATGGACACGTTCGGCTTTGCGAATCAGACCTACTTCGACTACAAGCCAGTAGCGGACAACCAGACACAGATCAGCCGAAGACACGGACCTCCACCCGATTTTTCGCGGCACTGCTTCCAGATGTGCCGGGCTGTTCTCCAGTTTTTTCAATTCGCGGAATTTCGTCCGGATCTCCCGAGGGTTTCTGAGTCGGACTACCAGAAGATCGTCCGAAGAGTAAGCAGGATTCCCGCTTGGAGCTCCGGCCCGAGGGCTAAAGTGGTGGTTCCAGGCTACCAGGATTTGCACAGTTTTTCTCTCGGCCAGACCATCGTGTTGCAAAAGAATCTCGGTCTTTGGTGGCCGGCTTACTGGAGATTGGGTAATTGGCGGATTGTTCTTCCGGTGCCGCGTTCGGGGCAGGAGCATATCGCACAATGGTTGCGAAACCAACTCGACCATCACCGAATCCGGGGCGTCTATATCACCCGTTTCAGACCGATTAATCATTGCCTGATCGCCTATCACTATACTGCCGCACAGAATGGCGACCTCGTTTTTGAGGTGTACGACGCCAATCAACCGGGCAAGCTTGTACACCTGACTTATCGCGCATCGAATCGGAGCTTTTATCTTGATAAAACTTGGTATTACCGTGACGGCCTGGTGAATGTTCTCCATCTTTACGTCTCTCCGTTGTTTTAGCGATCATAGCCAACTAGATTTGAATTCCCGCAGAACCGACGTTCCGGCGAAGGAAAACAACACAAAACGCGCAAGGATATGCCCTTTCTCCATTGGTTTAAAAGTAAGTCTGAGAGAACTGAAACCGAGGCTAAACCTGTCCTCGCTAACAAACTCGCCACGGAACAGGCGAACACCCCGGAAACGGTGGTCACCCATATTCGACAAGAAACCGGACCGGAGACGCTGCTGGGTGAGCAGCTATCGGCCGATCCCCAGTCCGAGCCGCAAAACCCGGTAGTCGCATCTGAGCTTCCGGCAACCGAAATCAGCGTGGCGCCGCACATCTCCGTTCCGATCGGAGCTTTTTACGCGAAATTGCCTGGTCATTTGCTTGCACCAAAACCGCCGGACTTGGCGCGATCCGTCCAGATTGCCGAAGGAGATCTGGTGCTCAATCAAGAAACCCAGGAGGTGACACTCCCTCTGTCAATTCTCAGCTTGTCGTGTCCGGAGATTTTCGTCCGAGCCGTCGACGGTTCAGACGATGTTCCGGTCACGTTTTCTCTTAACCAACCGGAGGAATTGGAACCAGTCGGAGGTGAAAAAGAGATCAAGCTCCGGCTTGAACCCATCTTCTCCGGTTTCCCGCCAGAACTTGAGCCCCCTGCAATCCACTCCCTCATGGAAACTCAAGCCGAGATCGCCTTGCCCCTGGAGTTGATCCAGTCGCAACTGGCGCATGGCCGCGTCGTCGTCCCAGGGGAGACATTTTGCAGGGCGTTACCGAGTGATTTGAAGCCTTATTTTGAAGCGATTGACCCTGCTGCGGAGATCCCGATCCCGCTGCAGGAAATCTTTTCGCGACTCCCGGCTGAAGCAATCAAACTGCGAGAAGACCAGGAAATCGATCGTCCGGAGGCGACGGTTCCAACCCCCTTCAGCGCACATGCGGAAGAAGATGCTGAACGATTCAGCCAGGTTCCTGCCGGGCTGACTCCACCCGCAAACGAGGCGCCGCAACCGAAGGATGAACCTTCGAAAGTCGCCGTTGCGAGTGATTCGAAAAGGCTGCAGGCCATCTTTATGACGGATGAGCCGCTCGACTTGGCGAAGACCATCCATAGGGTCGCAGGGTTACCCGGTCTTAGATCCTGCGTATTGAGCACTATGGACGGACTCATGCTGGCCGGGAATCTTGGTGATCCGGGCCAGGAAAAGGCGATCTCCGCTTTGTTGCCCGAACTATTCCGACGGACGCAATCGAAAATGGAAGCGTTGCGCGCCGGTACGCTCGAAACGATCAGTTTGTATTGCGGCCTTCATCAGTTCAGCACCTTCGTTCAAGGGAATCTTTGTCTGACCGTTCTCCATGACAACAGGCCGTTTAAACCCGGAGTCCGGGAAAAGATCCAGGCGGTGATTAGCGAACTTGCGATCCTCAGCGCATCGGAAAAAACGCTTTGATTCAGGTTGCCAATGCCAATCATCCATTTCGCCGGCAAAGAGATTCAATTCAAGATCGTCTACTATGGTCCTGCGCTGGGCGGGAAAACAACCAACCTGGTGTATATTCATTCCCGAATTTCTCCTGCACACCGAGGCGATCTTGTCTCCCTCGCCACGGCGGCTGACCGCACACTTTTCTTCGATTTTCTGCCGTTGAACGCTCTGACGCTTCATGGGTACAGAACGAAGTTCCAGCTCTACACGGTTCCGGGGCAGGTCATCTACGATTCGACCCGGCAACTTGTCTTACGAAACGTCGACGGTGTAATTTTCGTCGCCGATTCCCAGTGGGACAAAATGGAAGAAAACGTTGCGAGCTTTCGCAACCTTGAACAAAATCTCCAAAAGCAAAGCCTGTCGCTCGACCAGGTCCCGGTCGTGTTGCAGTTCAACAAGCGCGATCTTTCGAATGTGGCTCCGACAAACTACCTTCAGTACTTGTTGAACAACCGGAAGAGACGAGTACAAAGCTTCGAATGCGTCGCCAGCACCGGCATGAACGTCTTTTCGACACTTGACGCGGTCACCCAACTGCTCCTTCACAAGTTCAAAAAGGAAAACACCCAACTCTTTTCGGAATCTGGAAGGCAACCGATGAGGTAAAGCCCGCGTCTCGTACTTTCTTTGGCAGTGAACACGCGCACACTCCGTCGTTACCTTCGTTCAGGTATCATCTCCCGTCTGAGGCTGCTTTTGCCCATCAATGCTCCCAAGATCGATCTGTCGATCCCCCATTTTGCCCAAGTTGTTGCAGCCAGACCATAGCTCATCTATTAGTTCCGGATGATCGACTACATGCAAAAGGGCGGGCCGCTGATGTGGCTCATTCTGCTTTGCAGCGTTGTTTCCATTGCCGTCTTTGCGGAGCGGCTTCTCTATTTTCATCGGGCGACGATTGACTTGGACGAATTTTTGCAAGGCTTATCGAACCTGGTTAGAAAACGGAACCTCGCAGAAGCGCGAGTTGAATGTCAGGCCACTTCGGTGCCGGTGACCCGGGTCATCCACGCAGCGCTGATACGTCCTCATTTGCCCCATACCGAGCTGCGGGAAATCGTCCAGGAAGCCGGGCAACTGGAGGTCCCCCGGCTGGAGCGCAATCTGGGGATGCTCATCGCGATCGGCTACATCTGTCCGCTGATCGGGTTACTTGGAACTGTCACCGGACTGATCCAGGCGTTTGTTCAATTGTCCGCAAACAATGGGTACGCCACCCTTGCCGACGTTTCGGGTGGGATCTACCAGAGTTTGCTAACCACTGCGGCAGGTCTTGTGGTGACGATTCCCACTATCCTTGCTTATTGCCATCTTTCCGCGCGTTTGAATGCTCTTCTCCATGACATGGAAAGGGCCGGAATCGAGGTGGTCAATCTCCTTTCCGAACGCGAAACCGATTCGTCGATCATTGAATTTGCTCCAAAGTCACAGGCTGCCGGTGAGCATCGATGAAGCTGATCCGATCCGTCCATCTGAACCCTTTTCTGATCTTCCTCATTCCGCTGGTGGATCTTTGTTTCCTGCTGCTACTGCTGTTCCTCGTCAGTTCGACCTTTCTCCTGCATCCAGGAATCATCGTAAATCTCCCCTTTTCGAAGTTTACGCTGGGGCCGCAAAGGAACCCGATCATTGTCAGCATTACCCCTGGCCCTTATCCGCTGGTCTACTACCGCGATCAGCAGATAAGCCTCGCGGACCTTGCGCACCGCCTCGAAGAGGACCATTCCCCGGACCGATCGATTATCATCCAGGCTGATCGTTTGACTCCCCAAGGAACCGTTGTCGAGGTCATGAATCTCTGCCTGGAAGACGGTTATTCGGTAGTGCTTGCGACTTCGCCGAACAAACCATGAATCAGCCGGAAGCGCGTTTGATATTCGATTGGCGAAAAAGCCGCTGGGACTATCGTTTACCCGTTCTGATCGCCATCTCGTTCTTCGCACACATCTTCTGTTTTTATATTTTTCGCGTGGTTTACCCGGCGACCACATCCCTCCTCCCCCCCTCAGCGCAAGTGACGGTTCTGGACCCAAACAGGCCGCAGGACAAGAGCTTGTTGGACTGGGTCGCCATGAATGATCCAGCGACTGTTAGCGCACCCAAATTCGATTCGCGGGTAATCGCGCAGGTGACTCCTCGGTATAAGTCCGTTTTTTCAACACTCTCCGTTGAGTTGAAGCGCTCGGAATCCACCAAAACGCAAGAACAGGGAATTCCATCGCTGTTTTCCGCCGAGACTCTTTTGCCGATGCGGTCCCATCCGCAAGAAGAGCTTACAATAAAGACGTTTCCGACGCGGCTGGAGGTTGCGTCAACGCTTCAATCGCGAATTCCGGCGTCTTTGCCGGGATTGCCAACCAGTTCGGCTCTATCAGAGCCGACTTCGATCTTTGTTGGTGTCAGTCCCGAGGGAAAAGCCGATTATGTTTTTCTGACGCAATCGAGCGAGAATGGTTCACTCGATCAGAAAGCAGAGGATTTCATCCGCACGGTAAAGTTCGAACCGGGTCCAAACCGGAACTGGGGAGTGGTTAGGCTGCACTGGGGAGGAGCTCAGCCGTGATTCGAGTTGAACTGCCGGTACTGGTCTTTATCTACCTCATCGTTTTCCTTGCGGCGGTCTTTTCGCTCTGGATAGTTTATGAATGGCTGCGCCGACGTCGCGAGAAAGAGGCCTTGCGTTACCGGGTTCGATGCACCATCTGTGCCTCTATTTTCGAAGACAAAACCAATAAACTGCTACCGCGATGCCCTCGTTGCGGCAGTTTGAACGAGAGACTTAAAATAGGAGGACTTTAACGCTATGGCAATGTTCATCGGGCGAAATCGAAAAGCCCGTACGACATACGGTTTCGATGAGATCGCACTGGTCCCCGGTAGCGTGACAATCAATCCAAACGAAGTTGATATCACGTTCAGCGTACCCCGAAAGAAAATGGAGCCGCTCAAGCTGGCAATTCCGATCCTTGCCAGCGCGATGGACGGAGTTGTCGACGTAAATTTCGCGATCGAAATGGGCAAACTGGGTGGGTTGGCGGTGCTGAATCTGGAGGGAGTCCAAACCCGGTATAAAAATCCTCGGGAGGTTCTGCTGAAAGTCCTGGAAGCCGATAAGGAACACGTGACAGGCCTTCTACAGAAGATTTACCAGGAACCGGTCCAGGAGGATCTGATTGCCGCGCGCATTAAAGAGGTTAAGGACGCCGGGGTGATCTCTGCCGTCAGTTCCATCCCGCAAAAAGCAGAGCGTTACGGACAGATTGCCCAGGAAGCGGGGGTGGACGTGTTCGTCGTCCAAAGCACGGTTTCGACGGTGCGGCATATTTCCACTGAATACAAATCACTTAATCTTAAGGAATTCTGCCGAGAGCTGAAGTGTCCCGTCATTGTCGGCAACACCGTTGGGTACGCCGTAATGCTGGAGATCATTGAGTGCGGCGTTGCGGGTGTGCTTATTGGGGTCGGACCCGGAGCAGCCTGTACGTCGAGAGGAGTCCTCGGGTTGGGCGTACCGCAGGTAACGGCCACCGTAGATTGCGCTGCTGCACGCGACTACCATTTCAAGAAGACACGCAACTATATCCCGATCATCACGGACGGGGGAATGAGCAAGGGCGGCGACGTCTGCAAGGCTCTCGCGTGCGGCGCAGATGCAGTCATGATCGGCAGCGCTTTCGCGAAGGCGATCGAAGCACCAGGCAAAGGTTATCATTGGGGTATGGCAACGCCGCATGCCAATCTGCCCCGTGGCACGCGAATCAGGGTCGGTACGACCGGACCCCTGCGACAGATCCTGTTCGGTCCCGCAGACGTAGACGACGGAAGTCAAAATCTGGTCGGAGCCATTACGACCTGCATGGGAAACGTCGGCGCTGCCGATCTCCGCGAGTTCCAGGAGACCGAAATCATCATTGCACCGTCCATCCGAACCGAAGGAAAACTCTTTCAGCAGGTCCAGATGGTCGGCATGGGATCGAGAAACACCTGAGTCCATATTTCAGCTTCAGATTTCTGTTGCTTAACCCCATTTTGCAGACTAACGCCGTATCGGAGCCTCATGAGTAATCGACGAGTCGTTGTAACCGGCATTGGCGTTGTTTCCCCGATTGGAAGCGATTTGAAATCGTTCTGGGAAAACCTGGTGAACGGAAAGAGCGGTATTGGCCAAATTACCCAATTCGACTCCTCCACTTTCGATTGCCATATTGCCGGGGAGATTCCCGATTTCCAGCCTTCGCTCTATTTCAAGAATCCGAAGGACGTAAGGCGTGCAGATCGATTTGCGCAATTTGCAATGGCGGCTGCCAAGCTGGCAATCGAAGACTGCGGGCTCGATCTCGCGAAGATTGATCGCACGCGGTTTGGCGTGCTGGTGGGCAGCGGAATTGGCGGCCTCAAGAGCCTGGAAGATCAGCATACCGTTCTCATGAACAAGGGTGCATCCCGGGTCTCTCCATTCATGGTCCCAATGATGATCGTGAACATGGCGAGCGGGTTGATCTCTATGGAGTACGACCTCGAAGGACCCAATTTTTCGATCGTCACCGCCTGTGCGACAGCCGCGAATTCCATCGGAGAGGCTTGGCGCATGATCCGCTACGGGGACGCTGACGGATTTCTCGCGGGTGGATCGGAAGCCGTAATTTGCCAGCTGGGAATTGCCGGCTTTTGTTCGATGCGAGCAATGAGTACTCGGAACAACGAGCCGGAGAAGGCGTCACGGCCATTCGACCGGGACCGGGATGGGTTCGTGATGGGAGAGGGCGCTGGGATTCTTGTTCTTGAGGAGTACGAGCGAGCAAAGGCGCGTGGCGCTCAGATTTACTGTGAGCTGGCGGGATATGGCCTGACCTCAGACGCGTACCACATGACTTCTCCTCGGCCGGACGGTACACCCGTCGCTCGGGCGATGCAGTTAGCGCTGGATTACGCCGGTGTAAACGTTGCTGAAATCGACTACATCAATGCGCACGCTACCTCGACCACGGTTGGAGACGTTTGCGAAACCAACGCGATTAAGCTGCTCGCGGGTCACTACGCAAAGGAAGGTCTCCTCGTTAGTTCAACCAAATCGATGACCGGGCATCTGCTGGGGGGCGCCGGCGGTGTGGAAAGCGCCGTTTGCATCCTGGCAATAAAGAACGGAATTGTTCCGCCCACCATCAACCTGGATAATCCTGATCCGGATTGCGATCTCGATTACGTTCCAAACGTGGCTCGAACAAAGAAGGTTCGCCTCGCACTAAACAATTCGTTTGGTTTTGGTGGACATAATGCAACGCTGGCATTCCGCGCATTGGACTAATACTACTAGTGTCCTGTTCCCGGCGGGAAGAGGTGAGGGCGTGTCGGCGTATCGGCGTTTGCCAAGCGTCATCATCTTGCGTTGAACAGGCACGTTCTGCTCCTACTCGCTGCGGCAGTTCTCTGGTCCCTTGGCGGCGTCCTGATTAAGTCCATTGATTTGACTCCCGTGGCGATCGCCGGCGCACGTAGCCTGATCGCCACGGTCATCATAAGCCTGGCAATGCCCGGTGTTCTCCGAAAGATCTCGTGGCTAACCATCCCTGGGGCGATCGCCTATTCGGCAACTGTCTTTCTCTTCGTCGTGGCAACAAAGCTCACCACAGCAGCCAATGCGATCTTTCTTCAATACACCGCTCCAATTTATATCGCGATGATCAGTCCCTGGTTCCTGGGCGAGCGCACCCCATGGCAGGATTGGCTGCTCGTCCTGCTAGCTCTTTCAGGTGTGGGTCTTTTTTTTCTCGACCAACTCAGTCTCCAAGGTCTTTCAGGTGTGATCGCAGCGCTCGGCAGCGGCTTCGCTTTCGCATGGTTAACGGTTCTTATGCGGCATCAGAGAGCAGGATCGCCAGAAGCAGTGGTGCTCCTGGGCAATTTCGTCACCTTCCTGATGGCGCTGCCGTGGATGTTCCCCATTCTGAGGATTGAACAGAACGGTCCGCGCCTCCTCCTCTTGGGTGTCGTGCAGTTGACGATCCCGTATCTACTCTATTCGGTAGCGATCCGGCACGTCCGAGCCCTCGACGCATCCATCATCAGCACCATTGAACCGATCCTGAATCCCATTTGGGTGATGCTCGCGACGAGCGAACACCCTGCCTTCTGGTCGATTGTCGGCGGGACAATCGTTTTGGCCACTTCGCTCAGCAGAAGCCTGCTCGCCTCCCGAAACGCTTCTGCGGCCCAAACTTTTCTCCATGAACCCTGACCAAACCAAGCCGATGCGCCGAGGCCAAAACGGGACATTCCGCAACCGGCGACGCGCGTACTTGCACAGCCCGGTTCCGCATGCCAGTTTCAGCCTTCAAATGGTCGCTCACAAGCTGTGGATCTGTGTTCTCTTCTTCCTTTGCTTCGGAATACGCTTTGCGGCTCCCGCAGCAGAATTCCAGGGTGTACCCTTGCCGGAAAAAACCAGCGTCGTACTGGCGGTTGCCGGAGAAGGTGCTCAAATCTATGAAAGCAAGCCTAATTCCACCGGAGCTTACGAATGGGTGCTCAAGGCGCCCGAGGCTGAGCTCAAGAGCTTGACCGGCGAAGTCCTCGGAAGGCATTACGGGGGGCCGACCTGGTCTCTGAACGATGGGAGCCAACTGGTGGGGAGTTTACCCCCGCTCAAGACGGTAAAGGCGCCGGAGGGCGGAAATATCCCCTGGTTGTTAGTGGCTGCCAAGTCCAGACCCGAGGCCGGACTACTGAGCAAGATCGACTATGTGGTCCGTATTGCGACATCGGGCGGCGTCGCTCCAGAGGAAGCGCCGAAAAGTCAGGCTGATACCGCCAAAGTGAGGTATCGAGCAATCTACCTGTTTTTGCAGAAACAGTAGTCGCCAGCCTCGTTCCAAGAAATCTCTCTACACTTTGATCCGTTCGATTTGCGCCCCGAGTTCACCGAGCTTTTCATCGATCATCTCGTACCCGCGATCGATGTGGTAGACGCGGTTGATTTCCGTCGTTCCGTCGGCGAGCAAGCCTGCCAGAATCAATGCCGCCGAGGCCCGAAGATCGCTCGCCATCACAGGCGCCCCGCTCAAGTTGTCCACGCCCCTGATGTTTGCCGTAGCACCATCCAGTTCGATGGTTGCTCCCATTCGTTTCAGCTCGGAAACATGCATAAAGCGCTGAGGAAAGATGCTTTCTGTCACCGAACTCTCTCCGGCGGCAGTCGAGAGTAAGGCGCACATCTGAGCCTGCATATCGGTCGGAAACCCCGGGTACGGTTGGGTCTTCAGATTCAATGATTTTGTGCTTCCGTTAGGGCGAATGACCAGCGAACCGTTGGTTCCACTGAGCCGGAATCCGCAAGCCTGCAACGCGTCGGTAACCGCAGTCAAGTGATCGGCTCTTACCCGGTTGACGGTGACCGCCTTGCCCGCAATCGCGCCGGCGATGAGAAATGTTCCTGCCTCAATCCGGTCCGGGATAACCTCGTGTTCCGCGCCATGCAATTCCTTAACTCCTTCGATCACCATGCGCGGCGTCCCAGCTCCTTCGATTTTTGCACCCATCTTGTTGAGAAAATTAGCCAGGTCAACAACCTCAGGCTCGCACGCGGCATCCTCGATGATGGTTGTGCCATCGGCAAGAACCGCGGCCATGATAATGTTATCGGTTCCCAGTACAGTCGTACCGAATTTCCCTTTGAGCGAAATTGTCGCTCCGTGAAGCCATGGAGCGAAAACCTTGACGTTACCCCCATGGACACGTACGGCGGCGCCCAGTGCCTGGAATCCGCGCAGATGCAGATCGATTGGCCGGTCTCCTATGACACAACCTCCGGGCAGCGAAACGGTGGCCTCCTTTTCCCGGCCAAGGAGCGGTCCGAGAACGCAAACCGATGCCCGCATTTTTCGAACAATTTCGTACGGAGCCACACTATTCACCTTTTCGGCTTTTACGGTCACAATCCCGCTGGCTCGCTCCACCTCAGCACCCAGGTGCGCCAAAATCTGCAGCATATAATGAACATCGCTCAGGTCCGGCACACGCTGGATCACGCAGCTCTCTTTCGTCAAAAGCGTTGCTGCCAGAATGGGTAAAGCCGAGTTTTTCGAACCGCTAATTTTGACTGACCCTGTCAAAGGATGCCCACCACGAATGATGATTTTATCCATACCTTGCGATGAGAAGCCGCTCGACTCCTTGGTAATCCTTCCTGATTGAGATGTCGCGATAATTCTGGTCAGCTAAAAAACGCAATACTCGTTGAGCCTGTCCCTTCCCGAGCTCAAGGGCGATCATACCGTTTGATGCGATCTTGCCAGGAAGTGAGTCAATCAGCCTTTTAATAATCGTCAACCCATCTTTGCCTCCATCCAAAGCAAGCGACGGATCGAATTTTACCTCACGTTGCAGCGCGCTAAGATCCGCCGTCGGAATGTAGGGGAGATTCGCCGCGATCCAATGGAACGGGCCTTCCATCTGGTCGAGCAGATTCGAATGGCGGAATGCGATCCGGTCCGAGACCCCCAGCCTCTCGGCGTTTTCACGCGCCAATGCAAGGGCATCCTCCGAGAGATCAACGGCCGAGACCTCGAGCCCTGGCCGTTCCAAGGCAAAGGTAATCGCCAGGATCCCACATCCGGTGCCGACATCTACCAGGCGATTTACGGAATCTCCGCAGCTCGCGAATTCCTTTAGCATTGTTTCGACAAGGAGTTCCGTTTCGGATCGAGGAATCAGAGCGCGACGATCGGTCTTAAAGGTGCGACCAAAAAAATCCCAGTGACCCAGGAGATGCTGCAACGGCTCACCCTCCGCCCGTCTCCGTACCTTTTCCCGCAAGGGCTCCAGCTCTCGGGCGGACAGAGAACGATCAAATTCGAGATAGAGCTCGATCCGCTTCTTTCCGAGGGTGTCCGCCAAAAGATGCTCGATGTTCAACCGAGGTTGTTCCACCCCTTTTTTGCCAAAATAGGCTGTCGTGGTTTGCAAGAGCTCAAGAACGGTCATGGAAGAAGTTGCGGAAGAAGTTGCTAGTTGCCAGTTGTCAGTGTCAGTGGGAATAACCCGTCGATTCGCGAGAAGAAGCAGTAATCTCCCTGCCGGTCTCGCTGGCAACTGACACTGACACTGAGAACTGGCAACTGACTACTGTCACCTCATCAGACACTGGCAACTGAATTGAGGCCCGCTTCTTTCAGCCGTTGCTCCATGTCGCTGGTCTGCAATGCATTCACCATTTCGTCAAGCTGCCCCTCCATAAAAAGATCCAGATTGTAGAGAGTCAGGCCGATACGGTGATCGGTGACGCGGTTTTGCGGAAAATTATAGGTTCGGATCTTTTCCTCCCGGCCTCCGGATCCGATCAAGCTTCGCCGGTGCGCGGAATATTTCTCCGCTTCCTCCAGCTGCTTTTCCTCAAGTAAGCGGGAGCGAAGGATGGCTAGGGCTTTCTCCTTGTTCTTCTGTTGGCTGCGACCATCCTGGCATCGGACGATTTTGCCCGTGGGAATGTGCAGGACCTGAACTGCGGAATCCGTGGTGTTCACTCCCTGGCCTCCGGGTCCACCGGCACGGCTCACTTCTATGCGAATATCCTCGGGCCTGATTTCAATATCGACCTCTTCCGCTTCCGGAAGAACGGCCACTGTCGCGGTCGAGGTGTGGATACGACCTTGAGCTTCAGTCACCGGAACCCGCTGCACACGATGAACACCGCTTTCGTATCGTAATACTCGAAAGATGGACTGCCCACTCACCTTGAAGATGATTTCCTTGAAGCCACCCAGCTCCGATGCGCTGCCTTCCAACTGCTCGATCTTGAACCCGTGCGCTTCGGCATATCTGGAGTACATCCGGTAAAGATCCGCAGCGAAAAGAGCCGCTTCGTTTCCACCTGTCCCAGCTCGAACTTCCATGATCGCATCGCGATCCTCGTGGGGTTCGGGAGGCAGAAGCGCATATTGTACCGAGCGGGCGAGTTTGCCGACCCGATCTTCCAGGATCGGAATTTCGGCCTGGGCCAATTCCGCGAATTCCACATCGGACCCGGTTGCCAATTCCCGATTTTCTTCCAGCTCACGGATGCTTTTCTCCAATCGATCCCAATCTTCCAGGAGTGATTTCAAGCCTGAATGTTCACGCAGGACTTCCCGAGCCCGTTTTGGATTCTCGAAAAGTGAAGAGGAGGCGACCTGCTTCTCCAGTTCGTGGAATCGTCCGCGCTTCTGATCGATTAAAGGTCCAAAGTCCATGAAAGGCAAAACGGTGAAAGCGCGACGCGCGCTTGTCACCGTTCCAATGCCAGGTCCAAAAACCTACTTCGACTTGCCCTTGGCAACCAAAGTCTTACCGTAGCGCCGAGCGAATTTTTCGACGCGGCCGGCTGTGTCGACGAACTTTTGTTCACCAGTAAAAAAGGGATGGCATGCGGCGCATATACCGATCTTGATATCGCGACGAGTCGACCGGGTACGGTAGACAGCGCCACAAGCGCAAGCGATCGTCGTCTCTACATAATTCGGATGGATATCAGCCTTCATGTCTTTAGAGAGTAAAAAGAGGTGAAAGCTATCACACAGTTCAGGTGACGCAAGTGGAACAAAGGCTCTTCGACACTTTCTGGAAACAGGTTCTAAAGAACAGAAGCCGGGAGACAGCGATCTTCTCAGACGATTGTTCAATTTTGCGCACCTTCCAGGAGGTGGAAGAAGAACGCGCTGAGTGGCGAAGCCGGTTATCGGCATTTTCAATCGGCGATTGCATCGTTGCGGCGATCGGAAATGAGCCGAGCTGGCCTGGGTTTCTCCTGGCATGCTGGGATCGAGCACTGGTCGTCGCACCAATCGAAGAAGATCTGCAGGCGACCCAACTTGATAGAATCCTGCAGTTTACCCAGGCCCAAGGATTAGTTCAGGCGACTGGGATCCAGCGCTTCGATTGCTCACCCATTTGCTGGCACGGCCCCAGACCCGATTTCCTGAAAATTACGTCCGGAACTACCGGCGCGCCGAGAGCGGTGCGATTCCGTGAATCCCAACTCCTCGCCGACTGTCGAAATATCTGTAAAACGATGGGCATTCGTCCGAGTGACGTGAATTTCGGAGTCATTCCATTTTCCCATTCATACGGTTTCAGTAACCTCATCGCTCCCCTCCTCTATCAGGGGACGGGCCTGGTGTGTTCCACCGATCGAATGCCACGAGCGGTTTATAACCACCTGCAGATCTGTAGAACAACCGTCTTTCCCGGAACGCCGGCCCTGTTTCAGGCGCTTGCTTCTTTGTCAGATATCAGCAAACCTGTCAGCGTTCGCCTCTGCATTTCCGCAGGCGCTCCGTTGGCGCCCGAGATTTCTCGCCAATTCCACCGCAAGTTCGGACTTAAGATCCACAGCTTTTATGGGTCTTCAGAGTGCGGCGGCATCGCCTATGATCGCAGTGAGGACCTCGAGAGGCCGAGCGGCTTTGTCGGGATTCCGATGAACGGAGTGGAGGTGACCAAAATCGACGATGATCGAATCGCCGTTCGCGGTCCGAACGTTGCCGACGGTTATTTCCCGGATGCAGACATCGAGGTGCTGAACGGGGTGCAATTCGTCCCTGGAGACATCATCGAATGGTCAAGTCTGGGACTGCACCTCATCGGCCGCGTTTCAGATTTTGTGAATATCGCCGGAAAAAAGGTTCACCCAGCCATTATCGAAGAGCACCTCCGAAAAATGCCGGGCGTCATCGACGCCATCGTCTTTGGAATTCCGTCGGCGACTCGCAATGAAGAATTGGTTGCTTATGTCGTGGCCTCGAACGCTGTTTCCCGGCAGCTCCTGGAGAGCCATTGTCGCGAGGGACTCAGCAGCTGGCAGGTTCCTCGAGAGTTCCAGATCGTGGCCGAGCTCCCGTTCAATCAACGCGGAAAAATCAATCGGTCTGAGCTGTCCAGGATCCACGTCGAATCCGGGCCGGGAAAACTCTGATCGCATCTCGTCTGCGAAGGATGTCGGAAAGAGAGGAGCGCCTCTTGTTTTCTGCAGACTCAGGTGTCAGTTGCCAATCAGTTCTCAGTGGTCAGTTGTCAGTGTCAGTCAGTTATCGGAATCCTGCGAAAACAAGTAGCAATCAAACGGGAATGCTGCTTTTTCCGATCCTGCCTCCTGACTATTTTTCGTTCACACGAACATTGCTGAACCAGTAGGAAGCCGGATTCGCGGACAGGCTGGAGAGAGTTAAACGCCCGGGATTTGCCGTATCCGTGGTCTGAAAAAGGACGGTGCAATCCGTCCATTGATCGGAGGTTTGCAGGGTCGTTCCGAGTGCGACCGATGCCTGATTTCCGTCAACCTTTTCAGGAACGACATAAATGAACTGTGAGGGCACACTTTTAGCCTGAAACTTTACTTCGTACGTTTTGCCGGGTTCGAAGTTGATATCCGGGGCCCGCAATTCGACGCTCCAGAATTCCGCGCCAATTTTGGAGACGGTGACCGTTGCGGCCGGCTGCCCATCAGGTCCCTCCTTGTTGACGGTGGCGTGGGCCTCTGCGCCTTGAATCACTTCCAAATGAAACCGATCCACATCGATCTTGGTTTCTTGGGCATGAACCAACCGCGCGGAGAGCAAAGCGGGGATCAACAGCAATACCGCAAATGGTCTCATTAAGTCCGCATTCTCGCCGGTATTTGTCCCGGGTTCAACTCTCGAGCCAAATGGCTTGCCGGCAGACCGGAAAACGCCGATGGCCAAAACCTTGCCAGCCGGCTGCCGATGCCAACCGGCGCATCTCGGAAAACGAAAAGGCACGCCGGAACGAAAGGCGGGCGTCAAAACGCGTCATGGGCTCCCGATAGATGCAGGAGGTCAATAGATAAATGCCGGCGAGCCCGAAATCGCTGCGTTCCAGATCAGCGACCAGAACGCCTCTTTGGGCTAGAGACCGTGCCTGCTGCAGAAGCCGGATCGCGGCATCGTCAGCAAAATGATGCAGCGCTAGCGAACAGAACACGAAATCAACCGGACTGGCCGGCACAAACTTGAACACGTCGGAGACAACGAAGGTTATTTCGGGATGAGACCGTGAACGCTCCATCGCCAATTCGAGAGTGGCCGGTTGAAAATCAACTGCGGTGATCCGGGCGCTAATTTCGTTCGCCCGGCACCAATCGACCACGAAGCGGGGAATATCACCAAAACCAGTACACAAATCGATCGCGGTGACGGGACTTCCCGGACGAAACCAGCGACGCAGGAAAAACCGAATCAGTGCGTAGCTGCCGAAGTATCGATTCAGCTGTTGAAGATTCTCCAAATCAACCAACAGTTCCGCTGACACAAGTTGGGGACGATCCATCATTTCGATGGTCGCATCGTCGAATGCCCGAGTGGGAACGAGTAAATTTGTCCACACAGAAAGCCTCTACCTACGCCGATAGGCCGATACGCCCGCTCGCTGGTACGCTCCCCTTCCGGGCCAGTAAAGCCAGCATGCGGCCGGTCCGACCTTTTTCCATCCGGTACGAATAATATCTTTCCAGATCCGCTGCGGTATTCTCACCTGAATCGAATACCCGACGAACTCCGGAACGCTTGAGACTCTGCACGATTTCAGCGGCGAAATCGACTTCGTAATGAGGCGGCCGAATGCACGGACTAAGCTGCGCCACAAGGCATGCAGGGTCCGTGCCAAACTCAATTCGCATTTTCTGAACCGCGGCACCAACGATATTCAATTCGGTTCCCTTCCTTCCCGAATGCACCAAGCCGATGGCGCCCTGTTGAGAATCGACCAAAAATACCGCGCAACAATCGGCTACGTGTATCCCGAGCAAGACCTCTGGATCACTTGTGATCAAAGCATCGGCGTGCGCACTCTTGACGGCAGAATCAACCGTGACAACGGCGACCGAGTTGCCGTGGACTTGTTGGGCGAGACGAACTTGCCGCGTTCCAAAGCTCCGGCGCGCTATTTCGTGAAATGCGTCCAGTCTCCGCAGCGCAATCTCCCGATCCGCGCGAACGTCGAGCCCCGGCACTCTGAGAACAAAGCCATGCAGAACGTCTTCCAGCACTTCGAGGGCGGGAAAACGTTCAACAGGCGGGTTAGTCATTGGTAGTTTCCACCTTGCCCTGTGGCGGAGTCAGAGATTCACGTTTTGCCTTCTGAGTGGCCGGTTTGCCCGGATCGAGCGGCGAATCATGCCGCGCCCGAGCCGCTTTTGCAGCCTCAGTCGTGGTCAAAGTGGATGGACGTAAGGCCGGAGAATCGAACATATCGTTGTACCATGTCTCGGTCGCCGTTGCCTGCTGGTAGGAGGCGACGGCTGAGACGTAGGAAAACTCAGCCTGCACCAGATTGGAGCGTGCCGTCGTGAGAGCTTGTTGCGCCGTTAAAACGTCAAGCTGAGTACCGGTACCGGCCGCGAGACGCTCATCAGCCAGACGCAACGCCTCGAGGTTTACGTTCACACCTGTCTGAGCGCTATCCACTGTTTGGGTGGCTTGCCGCAGGTTGCTGACCGCAGTGGCGACTTCAAGTTCGACTTGCCGCACAGAATCATCGTAGGTGACCTTCGCCTGCTCCAATTGCGCTCGCGCCTGCTTCACTTTGCCGTAGGTCAGGAAACCGTCGAAGACATTCCAGGAACCCTGCAGGCCCAGGAACCACCCCTGGAGCGTGCGGGTCAAATTATTGGTCGTTGGGTTGCTCTCTTGCTCCAAGCCGACATTTGCGGTGACGGTTGGCTGAAAACCGGCCGCCTGCACGGTGATGTTTTCCACACTAGCAAGAATTGCAGACCGTTGCGCCTTGAGAAACGGGCGGTTTGCACGCGCGGCAATCAGCGCAGAAGCAAGATCGTATTTCATCGGGCTAAAGCCGAGTTCTCCCTCTACCGGCAATGGATTGTCGGTCGTATACTGGCGATCTGCCGGAATTCCAAGAGTTCGCGCAAGCGTCAGTTCAGAGATCCGATAATTGTTCCGGGCCGCGATCAGTTGCGGGATCTGGTTTTCCAGTGTGCCCTCAGCTTGGAGAACGTTGAATTGCGGAACAGTCCCTGCCTCGTAGCGGCTCTTCTGGTCTTCCAATTGGCTTTGGAGAAGATTTACCGATTCTTCCTGAACCTGGACCAAGGCTTTATCGAGGAGGATTTGATAGAACTGCGTACGGACCGTCTCGACGACCGTGTCGATGGTGTCGCGCAGCGTGTAGTAACCCTGGTCTTCGTTGATCCGCGCCGCCCGACGCGATGCGATCGTCGCGCCGCCGTCCCAGATCAGTTGAGATACGGTCAAGGTGACCTGCCAGGTTTGATTTGCCGAGGTGGACCCACTGGTTAATATGCTGCCCGGAATGCCGATGGCATTAGTGGCTCCGGTAACTGGATTGATGGCCAGGGTCTGACCGCTTGGCACAGCAAGGAGATCAAAATTGGGCTTACCGGCAGAAAGCCTCGGGTTCAAAGCGGTATCCGTCTGCGAATAATTGGAGGCAGCGGTCAGCTGGGGCAGCAACTTGGCCTGCGCCTGGTAAAAAAGACCTTTCAATGCCTTGAGTTGTTGTATTTGCTGCAAGACAGAGGGATTCTGCTTGAGCGCGAGTTGAACAGCTTCATCGATTGTTAGCGGATGACTGCGGTAACCAACAGTCGACTCGCCGGCGATCAAATTGCAGGACATCCCTGCGACGGTTAAGGCAAACAGCGGAAGTCTCATTATTTTTTGGGCAGTTTATCGGAACAATCTGCAATCTTGCGGTAGATCTGAAGCCAGGCCCTTCCTTCCTCGGCGGTCAGATATTCCCGCAAAAGAGTTACAATCTTGTTCACCATGTCTCTACGAATTTGCGCGACCAGGCCAGAGCCTTTCTGGGTAATTTTCACCATCACCTTACGCCGATCATCCAGCGCATGGGAGCGCTGAACATACCCCAGCTTTTCGAGCCTATCGACTAGTCCGGTAGCGGCGGCGGTGGTGTGGCCCATCTTCGAAGCGATACCAGACATCGTGATCACTTCCTGTTTCTCCAGACACCCGAGCAGAAAATATTGCGGAAAAGATACGCTCCCGTGACCCAGCTCCTCTGACAGGTTGTGCAGAAACTTCCGCTGCATATGCATGACGATTTCGGCAAGTTCTTCTGCGGCGATTTGCAGGTCGAAATCAGAGCGTTGCTCGGTCGAGCGTTGCTCGGTTGTAAACATAGACAATATAAAAAATCAAGGGAGTTAAGTTTCTCGCCATGATTAAAGCATAGACCCTTTGGTTTGCAACTCGCCGCGCGCCTGCTTTCCTCATTCGCGATTGGCTTCCGAGCTTTTCCTTGCTGGCACGGATCCTAAATCGTCATTTGCGCACCGTGCCTTTTTGGGTGAGGAATGCCTGTTCAGATGGTTTCCAGGTCCAGTCAATTCCTGTTCGAAGCGAAGCACTATGGCACACCAAAAAGTACAGGCACCCAGCGGGGGCAAAATCACCATTCACAACGGCGAGATCCACTGCCCGGACAATCCGGTTATTCCATTCATTCGAGGCGATGGCACCGGGTCGGACATTTGGGCGGCAAGCGAACGCGTGTTCGATGCGGCAGTCGAAAAAGCGTACAAGGGTTCCAGAAAAATTGCCTGGTTTGAAGTTTTCGCAGGCGAAACGGCGAAGAATCGTTTCGACGATTGGTTGCCGGAAGACACCGTCAACGCTTTCAGAGAATATCTAGTAGGGATTAAAGGACCCCTCACAACTCCCGTTGGAGGAGGAATTCGCTCACTGAACGTGGCGCTTCGCCAACTCCTGGATTTGTACGTTTGCCTGCGACCCGTTCAGTACTTTAAAGGTGTACCGTCCCCTGTCAAACATCCCGAAAAAATCGACATGGTGATCTTCCGGGAAAACACGGAGGATATTTACGCCGGAATCGAGTTCCGTGCCGGCTCTCCGGAGTCTCAGCGTTTCTTGAAGTTGTTCGAACAAGAGTTCCCCAAAGAATTCTCGAAGATTCGTTTTGGGACCGCAAAAGCCACTAAAGATTTTTTGTCCGCCGAGCCGGCGATCGGAAACCCGGACATTGAGGTTGGAATCGGGATCAAATCGGTGAGTCATCTGGGGTCCAACCGCCTCATCGCTGCAGCTATTCGGTACGCGATCAAGAACAAGAAAAAATCCGTCACGTTCGTGCATAAGGGCAACATCATGAAGTTCACCGAGGGAAGCTTTAGAGATTGGGGGTATGAGCTTGCGGACACTCTTTTTGGCAACGAGACATATTCCTGGACGAAATGGGAGCGGACAAAGAAGGAGAAAGGAGAAAAAGACGCTAACGATGAGATGAAGGCGGCGTTGGCCGGCGGGAAAATCCTCGTCAAGGACGCGATTGCCGACATCACCTTGCAACAGATTCTGACACGCCCGGAAGACTTCGATGTGATCGCGACGCTGAATTTAAACGGCGACTATCTTTCGGACGCTCTGGCCGCTCAAGTCGGTGGGATTGGAATCGCACCCGGTGGCAACATCAATTACCACACCGGACACGCTATTTTTGAAGCGACACACGGCACCGCGCCCAAGTATGCGAATCTCGACAAGGTCAACCCGGGTTCAGTTGTGCTGTCGGGAGAAATGATGTTAAGGCACCTGGGTTGGGCAGAAGCCGCGGATCTGGTGATCAAGGGACTGAACGACGCCATCGCGAGTAAGAGAGTCACATACGACTTCGCGCGGTTGATGGACGGGGCAACCGAAATAAAATGCTCGGAATTCGGGGACAACATCATCGCTCATATGACGTAGCCCGTTTTGAGGCTTGAGTTTTAAGGTCCTGTCCCCTGGCTAGGTCGCGATTTCGATCTCCTCCTTTGAAGGGATATCTTCCTGAAAAAAGATGTTCCTTTGACGATCCCACACATAGCGATGGAGCAACACTTTCAGCGTCGCGGTCAACGGAATCGCCAGGACCGCTCCGAGCAGACCTCCAAGGACGAGGGTCCATAAAAAGACAGACATGATGACTGTCATTGGATGGAGTCCCACCGAATTTCCGACGATCCGAGGAGTGGTCACGAGACCATCGATCTGGGCGACGATCAGAAAGAAGATAATCGTTACCCACAACGGATGTGCCCAATCATTGAATTGCGCAAACGCAATCAGGATCGCCGGGATATAGCACACAATGTATCCGACGTAAGGAATGATCCCGAAGAACAAGAATCCCAGCCCGATGAGAAAGCCGAATTGCAGGCCCACAATCGAGAGCCCAACCCCCACCAGGATCCCGTTGATAATTGCCACCACCAATTGGCCACGAAAAAAATTGATGAGATAACCATTGATCTCAGTCAGGACGGTGACCACCTCGTCTTTAAATTCCGAGCGACGAAGCGGCAGGTAATTGCTCCAGGATTGCGCAATCCGCGGGCTCTCTTTCAGGAAGAAAAACAGATAGATGGGGACAATCAGCAAACCAAACATGAAGCCGAACACGCCGAAAACACCCGTCAGGCTTGTCTGGATGAAGATCCAAGTACGTTGCACCAATGAAGGAAGCTGATCCTGCAAATATTGCAGCGATTGCTGGACGTAAGGGTTGTTTTGATAGCGCGCGAGACTTCTGTTCGAGTTGTCGCTCCCTGAACCCAGATCCGGTGCCGGTGTAGGTGTCGCCCTGGCGTTCGACTCGGGTGTCGCAGAGGGAGATGGATTGCCTCCAAGTTGAGGAATCTTCTCCAGATTTTGCTCTAGAAAACCGTCAATGGAACCCCACCCTCGTACCAGATACCCGGGAAGCGCAGAAGAAAACTTCACGCTTTCAGTGTAAATCGAGGGAACGACTCCGATGACCAAAAGCGTCGCGCTCAGGACAAACCCGCCAAACACCGTGATGACAGCTAGAAGTCGCGGCACCTTATTCCGGGCAAGCCAACTGACAACTGGCTCCAGCAAATAGGCGAACACCCCCGCCACAGCTACCGGCAAAAGAAGAGGTTGAAGAAAGGCGAGAATTTGCGTCGCGACATACAGGGTGAAAACGACGATCGCAGCGATCACCAGCAAGGAGAGCGAGGCGATCGCGTTCCAGAGCAACTTTCTCTGCCAGGGAGTCGGATACAAGATTGGCAGAAACATGGTTACGAGATTCGCAGGTTGCAACGAAAAAGCGCGTCAGAATCGCGCGGGCTTCCCGCTCGTAGGTCCATGAAAGCGATGGGCGAAGCGCCACTTTGCTCGAATTTGAAGGAGCTTCGCGCCGCGTCGATCCTGGAGAAGCAAAGCGGAACGCTCTGCCTACCCTGTATTTAAACGGATACACGGGTAGACTGTCTGACCTGTAACACCGATATGACCATTTCGACTGAGGCAATTACGGAGGAAGTAAAGGGCAATTGCCAATGGGTGCACGCGGTTCAGAATGAAATTTCTCGAGTGATTGTGGGCCAGAAATATCTGATCGACCGCTTGCTCATCGGATTGCTGGCAAACGGCCACGTTCTTCTGGAAGGTGTTCCCGGACTGGCGAAAACGCTGGCCGTTAAAACGCTCGCTTCCTGTGTTCACACGAAATTTCAGCGTCTCCAATTCACGCCGGACCTGTTACCGGCGGATATCATCGGGACGATGATCTACAACCCGCGTGACGGTGAATTTCGACCGAAACTCGGCCCGATCTTTTCCAACCTGATTTTGGCAGACGAAATTAATCGTGCTCCAGCGAAGGTGCAAAGCGCCCTGCTCGAAGCGATGCAGGAACGGCGCATCACCATCAGCGACCAGTCCTATCCTCTGTCGGATCCCTTTCTGGTACTCGCTACGCAGAATCCGCTCGAGCAGGAGGGCACCTATCAGCTGCCTGAAGCTCAGTTGGATCGGTTCATGTTAAAGCTCAACATTGCCTACCCATCCAAGACCGAGGAACGCAAGATCCTGGATCTTATGGGCACTTCAGCGCCGGATCTTTCCGTTCAAACAGTCGCGTCGGCGGATGAAATCATCCGCTCACGCGATATCGTGAATCGCATTTTTATCGATGATCGGGTGAAAGACTACATTGTGGATATCGTCTGGGCGACCCGTCGGCCGGAAGAGTACCATCTTGGAATGGAAGGCCTGATCCGGTACGGAGCTTCTCCACGTGCGACCATCAACCTGACTCTCGCGTCTCGCGCCCACGCATTTCTGAACGGGAGAGGCTACGTCACGCCGCAGGATATTAAATCGGTTGGCCTGGATGTTCTGAGGCATCGGGTGATCGTCAGCTATGAGGCCGAGGCCGAAGAGATAACGAGCGAAACTATCATTCAAAGAATTTTTGCCGGACTTCCCGTCCCATGATTTAAGTCCATGCAGTCTGTTCCTGAGATCCTGAAAAAGATCCGCAAGCTGGAACTTCGCACCCGTCGTTTCGTGGAAACTGCTTTCGCCGGGCAATATCACAGCGTCTTTAAGGGGCGGGGAATGAATTTTGATGAATTCCGCCAGTACGATTTCGGCGACGAAGTTCGCTCGATCGATTGGAATGTGACAGCTCGGATGGGTGAACCGTATGTCCGGAAATATATCGAAGAACGCGAACTGACGGTCGTGCTTTTAATCGATGTGAGTGCGTCTGGAAGTTACGGCAGTGTCAACGCCAGCAAGAGAGAACTGGCTGCTGAAGTGGCTTGTTTGCTGGCCTTTTGTGCAATTCGAAACAACGATAAAGTCGGACTGATGTTGTTCACCGATCGAGTGGAGCTTTACGTCGCACCTAGAAAAGGACGGCTCCATATCCTGAGGCTGATCCGCGAAATTCTTTACTTTGAGCCAAAAGGAAAAAAAACAGATCTGAAGCAACCGCTGGATTTTCTGAATCGCGTGACCACCAGACGGGCTGTGGTGTTTCTGCTGTCGGATTTTCACGCGGAGCATTACGAAAAGCCTTTGACCATTTGCAGCCGCCGACACGACCTGATCGCGATTCCAATCGAAGATCCTGGCGAACAATCGTTGCCGAATATCGGATGGGTCCTGGTCGAAGACCCTGAGACCGGCGCGATCTACGAGATCGATTCTTCCGACGGCCGAGTGCGATCCGAATTCAGCGAATTTGCCGGGAAAGAGCGAATTGGTCGAGAAGCATTGTTTCGTCGGAAAAAAATCGATTCAGTGCCGCTTCGCACCGATCAAGATTATTTTCCCGTGCTCCGGTCGTTCTTCATCCGAAGAGAAAACCGGCTCAGACGTCAATGATCTGGTTTTTTCTAGCGCAAGCCGCTTCGAAGGCTCCGGACGATATTGAGGACATTCGCCCTCCGATCCCCGCTCCTCCTGCTCTCTGGGTGGTGGTCATTGTTGCGATCCTGCTCGTGCTCGCGATTATTGCCTACTTTCTTTGGCCTAGTCCGAAACCAAGAATTGTTCGGCCGCTGTTGCCGAAAGAACTGGCCAGAAGACGCCTGGAAAAAGCGAAAGCAAGAATTTCGGACAATAGCGCGTATGATTTCAGCGTTGAAGTTTCCGATATTCTCAGAAGCTTTATCGAGCAACAGTTCGGCATTAAAGCCGTCCGGCAAACCACGATCGAGTTTTTGAATGAAGCTGCACAAACTTCCCACTTTGACCTCGCACACCAGGAATTGTTGCGGCATTTTCTGGTGGACTGTGATGCGATCAAATTCGCGCGGGTTGCTGCCGGGAAAGCAGAAAGCGAAGCCCTGTTTGAACAGGCCTCCGCCTTCGTAGAGGAGGTAAAGTGAATACCTACTTCCGATTCGAACAACCTTGGTTTCTGCTGTTGGCGATTCTTCTTCCTCTGTTCTGGCTCATCGGCCGTCGCTTCCAAAGACCGCCTGTTATACGATTCGCCGCCGCCCGCATCTTCGAGAGCGCGACCACTTTTCGGCGCTCCTGGAGGAAGGCCGTCCAGAATGCGCTTTATTACGTTGCCTGCGCTAGTTTGATCATCGCGCTTGCCCGACCACAATTGGGAACCGCCACAAACCGAATTCGGGCCAGCGGCATCGATATCATGATTTTACTCGACGTTTCGCTGTCGATGTTGTCGGAAGATTATTCGATCGGATCCCAGCGGGCGAGTCGGCTTGAAGTGGTGAAAAAGGTCACCGAGAAATTCATCACCGGCCGACCCGATGACCGCATCGGCCTGATCGCTTTCTCAGGTCGGGCCTATCTGGTCAGCCCGCTCACTCTCGATCACACCTGGTTAGTCGAAAACCTCGCGCGCCTGAATATTCGCCGAATGGGCGACCAGACTGTCATCGGGTCGAGCCTTGTCGAAGATGGCACGGCCATCGGATCTGCTCTGGCGACGGCAGCAAATCGGCTTCGTGATAAACACGCAAAAAGCCGGGTCATCGTTCTGCTGACCGACGGTGACAATAACGCCGGCAAGATCCCGCCTTTGACGGCGGCTGAAGCCGCCGCGGCAATCGGCATCAAAATCTACACCATTGGCGCAGGCACGAACGGATTGGTCCCTTTCCCGCACTCCGACGGTTTTGGTAACACTTACTACTCGCAGGAATATATGCCGTTCAAAGAAGACACCTGCAGAGAAATCGCGCGCATTGGCAATGGCGTTTTCTTCCGAGCCACCGATACCAAGACGATGACAGAGATCTTCAATCAGATTGATCAATTCGAAAAAACGGAAGTCCAAATACAAAAGTACCAGAATTACCAGGATGCTTTTGCATGGCTCTTGGGTGCAGGCTTTTGTCTGCTGGGAGCCACTTTCGTCTTGAGCGAGACAATTTGGAGTAAGGTGCCATGACGTTTGGCGAACCGGGTTTTTTATGGTGCTTGCTGGTGTTACCATTGTTGGCTGCGCTCAGCATTCACAATGATCGGCGACGCCAGAAGCGACTCCAACAACTCGTCGCTGCGCGGTTGCTTTCTCAGCTTACCGATCCTGTTGCTCGCTTGCGCATGCTGATCAAAAGAGTTCTCTTCCTTGGAGCATTAGTGGCCTTCATCGTAGCCCTCGCACGGCCCCAATTCGGATCCGTCGAACAAAATTTCGAACAACATGGTCGCGATATCGTCCTGGCGATCGACACATCAAAGAGCATGCTGTCAACAGACTACGCGCCCAACCGGTTGGCACGAGCAAAACTCGCCGCGCAAGATATTCTGGATGCCATGAATGGCGATCGGATTGGCCTGATCGCTTTCGCCGGCGCTGCACAGGTGGAGGCTCCGTTGACCGTTGACTATCAGTCGGTTCTCGACGCACTTACGCAGCTTGACACCAAAACAGTCGAACGCGGCGGAACCGATATCAGCTCAGCGATCCATTCTGCAGAACTGGCGCTCGGTAAATCCGAAGGGCTTTATCGTGCCATGGTGTTGCTAACCGATGGCGAGGACCTTGAGGAAGACGCGGTCGCAGCCGCCAAGGAGGCTGCCTCTTACGGCATTCGGATTTTCACCGTTGGAATCGGAACCAAGGAAGGATCGCTGATTCCGGTTGACCCTGATCGTCAGGAGCTTCTTCGGGATCGCAGTGGTCAAACCGTTCGATCCCGCTTGGACGAAACCCGTCTCAGGGAAATCGCAGAACAAACCGGGGCGTTTTACGTGCATCTGGAAAATGGAGCAGTGTCGCGGTTGATCGGTAACGGTCTTCGCAAACTCAGTGAAGGAAAGATCGACCAGCGCTCCACCCATCTGCCTGTGGAACGATACCGCTGGCCGCTGACATTCGGGCTGTTGCTCCTTCTTCTTTCCGCGGCACTAAGTGATCGGCGTAAAGAAGCGAACCCGCGGCAGTCTTCGGTCGAAAGTGCTGTCGCGGCGGCAATGCTGGCACTTATAGTGAACGCACGCGCCAATTCCGAGCTCGATCGCTACAATCAGGGCGATTTTGATGGCGCCGTGGAAAATTTCCGCGAACAACTAAAACATGATCCGAACTCCCCGAGGATCAACTTCAACCTTGGAGACGCAGCCTATCGTTTGCACCAATATGACGAGGCATTTGAAGCATACTCCAAAGCAATGGTAAGTAGCGACCCGAGTCTTCAAGAAAAAGCTTATTACAACGCCGGCAATACCCTCTTCGAGGAGGGGAACCATGCTCAGGATCTCGAACAGCAACTGTCGAACTATTACGATGCCCGTTATCAATATCATCAGGCACTCGATCGAAATCCAGGAGATGAACAGGCAAAAAAAAATTTGAACCTGCTCGAAGAGCGAATCAAGGATGCCGAAAAGGAGAAGGAAGAACAGCGGCTAAGACAAAGAACACAGCAGCGGCAATCAAAAAGACAGCGCAAGCAACGAAATCGCGATAAACAGCAACAGAACCAGGGTCAAAAGCCGGATCAACAATCTGAACCTGACTCAGGAGAATCACAGCCAGACGATCAACAAACACCTGGGGGCCAGCAACAGAGCCCTTCCGATCCGAACGATAGCGGCGATGATGGCCAATCGCAGGACGAGCCCACCCCAGATCCGAAAAAGGATGGTCAACTCCGAGAGATTACCCCGTCGGACGAAAACAAACAGCAAATGCCGCAACCCCAGGAGTCCAGACCAGGCTTGATGTCAGAGGACGAAGCCCTCGGGCTGCTCAATTCGTTGAAAGACGAGAGCGACAGGATCGACCTTATGCACCGCAAGACCGAACGCGGCGTTCTTCGGGACTGGTGACATGAGAAAATTAATCGGCATTCTAACCATCTTGCTCTGGATGGCGAGTCTCGCAAAGGCGGAGACCTCTATTTCCGCATCGCTGTCCGAGTCGGTCACAGATGTCGATCATCCAGTTCAGTTGGAGATCAAAATCGAAAACGCGCGTATCACGCGGCCGCCGACAATTTCCGCGAACGGGTTGTCGATTAACTTTGCAGGCACATCGAGTCGAACGCAGATCCTTAATTTTCAGGCCTCCAGCATCACCATCTTCACCTACATCGTGACTCCGACCAATGAAGGAGTCTTTGAAATCCCGCCGCTGGAGGTGTCAGCAGGCGGAAAAGTCTACCGAACATCAAGTCTGACCCTCAAAGTCATTCATCAGAACAGTAACGGCGCCGACCAAGGGACAAATTCGGATAAGCCTTACTATGGCGAACTCGTTATCCCTAAGGAATCGGCCTATGTAGGGGAACTAATCCCGATCGAACTGCGCTTTTATTTCAATCAGCGAATGCAGTTTCAGCCTTATCCACAAGGACAATTTCCGCTCATCGACGGAGAAGGCTTCGTGACCAAGAAATACCTGGAACCGACCGAAAAACAGTTTGAATCAAATGGTCGGGTATACCACGTGGTGGTCTATAAAACGGGATTGACCGGTGTTAAACCGGGAAAGCTGGACCTGCAATCAGCCACCCAAAGCTTTCTGATTTCCAGCCCGTTCGGAATGAAAAACGCACCCGGTTTCATTGATCCGACGGAAGCTTTCCAGCAACAGGTCGTTGACGTGAAAACCAACGGCGCCTCGATCGATATCAAACCGCTCCCGACAGCCGGTCGGCCCGCGACTTTTTCCGGAGCGGTGGGTGACTTCACTCTCGCGACTTCGGCACAGCCTACCAAAGTGCGAACAGGGGACCCGGTCAGCATGAAGGTTGAAATCAAGGGACTCGGCAATTTCGATCGCATCGAGCAGCCGGCGCTGACCAATACCCAGGGGTGGCATACGTACCAGCCGAGGGAAGAAACCCAGGCATTGGATGATCTAGGTCTAAGCGCTGTTAAAACCTTTGATTTTCCGCTCGTCGCCGCAAAACGGGTAAACAGTCTGCCGACGGTCGAATTCTCGTATTTCGATCCGAACGCGGAGAAATACGTCACCCTGAAACCCTCGCCGATCAATATCGAGATTGAAGGAGACCAAATGCCTGAAACGGCGGGGTCTCCCGCAACGCCTGGCCCATCTCCTGCACCCCAAATCAAGCCCTCTCCCACGGTGGACGTGCTCGATATTCGGACACGTTTGCCTGGTCAGGCCTCGTTTCTTCCCTTGGTCGAGCAACCGGCCTTTTGGATCGCTCAAACGATTCCGGCTAGCGCGCTTTTGTTGCTCGGCCTTGGGCTCTGGGTCCGAAACGCTAGAATTGCGAGTCAGCCGCACCGGGTGCTGAATCGCGAAAGACGTTTGTTGTGGAAAAAGATTGACGCATCAAACAATCGTCCGGAGGTTTTGCAGGCTGCGGTTCGAATATTGGAGCTGAATTCCTGGAAGCAGACCCGCGGAAAGAAAACCCGGACTCGATCTCTCGATGAGGCGATCAGCATGGACACGCTCCCAGAGGATCTGCGAAGAGATGTGCGCGAGCTTCTCCAGGTCAGGGAGGCGACAATTTACGGGCGTTTTGGTTCCGAGTCACTGACCGAGGACGAAAGATCGAGAATCAAGACCATCCTGAATCGCTGGAAGGCCGCGGCATGATCTGGGTCAGGTATTTGCTAGTCGCCATCGGCAACTTTGCATTGGCCGTTCCGCTTACTTTTGGCGGAACAACCTGGGAGGCGGCAAATGAGGCGTATCAGAACGGCAGATACGAAGAAGCAAAAGTTGATTACCTCCAATTAGTCCATGCCGGTCAATACAGCGCAGACCTCTTCTACAATCTAGGAAACGTTTGGTTTAAATTGGGCGATCAAGGAAGGGCTATTCTCAATTACGAACGCGCACTCCTCCTGAACCCCAGAATGGATGAAGCCGGGTCTAACTTGCGTGCCGTTCTCAAGATTGTTGGAAACGACGATCAACCGACTCTCCGCGACCACATCGGAGCGTACGCTGACTATTTTCCGCTCATCGCATCGATCGCTTTTTGGGTATTTGCCTTTTCTCTTTTTCCAGCGTGGCGCAAGCGTGGGCGCTTCATCGTATTCTGGCGCAGGCTCTGCATCGTCGCCGGGCTCATTTTCTTTTGTAGTGCAGCGGCTTTTGTCTGGATCGGTTCCGGGTCAAAAGACGCGAATCGAGCGCTGATCGTCGATTCCGCGGCGGATCTCAAATATGGGCCCGCCGTCAGCGGGCGTTCGGTGGAAAGCCTGCAGATAGGAGAACAAGTCCAGTTGATTTCCGAAAGAGGCGATTGGACCTTTTGCCGAGCCGGCACTGGCAGCTTAGGATGGATACTTACCCGAAAAACCGAGCGCGTCATTCCATAGCTTGGATTTTTGTCATCGTCCTCTTAGTGACCGGACTTGAGACCGGCGCGGACGAGAGCCCGGACTGGATCAGGTCGCTGACCTCGGACAAGGGTCCCGGCGACTTCACAGCGCCTCCTTCAATGCGTCTGGCCTATCGATTCGGTTGGAGCGGCATCCAGGCCGCCACTGCTGATATCCACTTTTTTTCGCCGACCCGAAACACCTTCGAAGTTGAAGCCTCCGGTGCGACTTCCGGATTTCCACGGACTCTCTTCCGGCTCGATATCTATCATCAGGCCACGGGGAACAAGGTCACTCTGAGGCCAATCCATTTCTTTCAAGAAGAGAAATACCGCCTGGAGACCGTGAAAACGAACGTCAATTTCGAACCGGATCAAGTGACCGGACTTCGAGAGAAATTCCCCAGCGATCATCCATCAAAGCCAAATGTTTTCAAGTTCAGCCCGGTGTTCGACATGACCACAGCGCTGCTTTGGGTCAGGAGTCAACCGCTTGCGGACGGTGATACTGAATCGATCGTCGTATGGGCCTCGAATGCTCCCTATCTCGCTACGGTAAAGGTCATTGGACGGGATACGATCAAAATCGACGGCCAAAAACAAAACGCTATCAAGCTCGATCTCGCGCTCAAAAAAATCGACAAAAAGATGCAATTGAAGGACCACAAATTGTTCAGGGGCGGTCGCGGCTGGCTCTCCGACGACGACAAGCGAATCCCTTTGCGCATCGAGGCCGATATTTTCATCGGCTACGTCTTCGCCGAATTGGAATCGGTGCAGTTGGAATGAGGCAGTTGTCAGTGGTCAGTGATCAGTTGTCAGTGGTCAGTGTCAGTGGTCAGTCTGGTCAGTGGTCAGTGTCAGTTGTCAGGGGCGCATCTCCGATTTGTTAAAAATTTTGCTGGTCTACTTTACTTTTTCATGGAAGAAAGAGCTGCATGTTGTGGCCGGTGATCTGTCAGGGGCGAACGATATCGCAGGAAGCACTAGAATGGTTGCGTGGGTGGATAGGGGCGCATAGGGATTGGAGTCGGAAGCGCTTGGCACGGGAGCTATGCGTGTTGTGGGATTGGCGCAACGGCAAGGGGCGGCTGAAGGATTTTGCGGCGCGCAGTTTTCTGCTCAAGCTAACTGAGCGCGAACTGATCGAACTGCCGCCTGTGCGAGAATACAAAAGGAGTGGGCCGCAAACGGTTGGGTGGGTGAAGGCGGATTTTGAGCACACACCGGAGCCACTCTGCGCGGAGTTGGAGCAAGTGCGACCTGTAGAGCTCGATTGGGTGGAAGCGGGCAGCGACCCGGCGCGGCGAGTGGCATTTTACTTAGATCGCTACCACTATTTGGGATGGCACGTAGTGGGGCAAAACATCGGGTATCTGGCACGTGATAGCTCAGGGCGGGATTTGGCTGTGCTGCTCTTTGGGGCTGCGGCCTGGCGCTGCGCGCCGCGCGATCGGCACTTGGACTGGAGCGAATCGGAGCGTCTGATTGGACTGCACCGGATAGCCAACAACAGTCGGTTTTTGATTTTGCCGCAGGTGCGGGTACCGCATCTAGCCAGTCATCTGCTGGCTTTGGTGGCGCGGCGAATCGATGCGGACTGGCAACAAAAATACGGACACGGCTTGGATTGGCTGGAGAGCTTTGTGGAGGTGGGACGTTTTCGCGGCACCTGTTATCAGGCCGCCAACTGGCGTTGTGTTGGCCAAACGCGGGGTCGCAGCCGCTACGACCGCGACCGGACTCTGAGCGTGCCGCCCAAAGCAGTTTATCTCTATCGGCTGCGATGAAAGTCCTGCTCGAAGTTGAAGCTCAAACGCTAGCCGAAGGCCGCGAGTGGACCCGTCAGCGGTTGGAGGAGCGGCTCCAAGCGCAGGCGGATCAAATCGAGGCGGTCTGTCCGCAGAGCGGTCTGGTATTGAAATATGTGCGCCTGCGTGAGTTCTCGCTGATGACCTGTGTGGGGACAGTGACCGTGCGAGCTGCCTACGGTTTTTCGAGCCTCATGCAGCGGTGGCTTTCTCCGGCACGCGAACAGTGGGAGTTGACTCCTCATGAGCGTGTCAGCCCGCAACTACAGGAGAGGCTCTGTTACACCGCGACCCAAACCGGTTCCTACCAGAAAGCTGCACTGTTGGCTAGCTGCTGGGGTACTACGATCAGTGATGACTTGGTCCATAGTCAGGTGCAGAGCATCGGCTTGCAGGTAGACCAGCAGGTGATGCCCGCACCTACTGGAGCGCCCAAGAACGAAGCGCCCTTTTCGCTTGTGATCATGCTCGATGGTTGGATGGTACGTGAACGCGGGCCGCAATGGGCCGCCCCACCGGATTGCCAAGATGCCGAACGGTTCGCATGGCATGAAGTCAAATCCGGCGTTATTTACCGGCTCGATCATCGGGCAGAGACAGCCTCGGACCGGGGAGTGTTGACACAAAAGAAAGTCGTCGCCTGTCCGCCTGGCACCGATGTGCTGGAGTTCGGGGCCACCGTGCAAAAGGAGGCGCTGCGTTGCGGTATGGCTCGGGCTCAGGAAGTCTTCGTCGTCCTCGATGGGGCCGTCTGGCTGTGGTCCTTGATCGAAGATCGTTTTAGCGGCACAACCCAGACGCTGGACTTTTATCACGCCAGCCAGCGTCTATGGGAACTGGCCCATTATCTCTACGCCAATGATGCTGAGGCCGCACGCGTCTTTGTCGAACCGCTGCTACACCAGTTGCGTCACGGTGAAAGTTCGCGCGTCATCACCCGCCTCGAAGAAATACTCCCAAAGACATCTCTTCAAGATGACTCGGCGCACGATGACTCAGCCGACCCTCAGCTCCAACGTCAGATCCAATACTTCCTCAATCACCGTGATCATCTTGATTACCAAGCTGTGGCCGAGCGTGGCGCTCCGATCGGATCCGGCGCAGTGGAGTCACAATGCAGCCAGTTCCAAGATCGTTTCAAGCGCACCGGCCAGTTCTGGACGAGGCCTGGCCTGCGCAACCTCCTGGCTCTCGACGTTATGACCCAAAACAAAACTTTCGCCTACCTTTGGAACTAGAAATTTTAACAAATCGGAGATGCGCCCAGTGGTCAGTGGTCAGTGGTCAGTGGTCAGTGGTCAGTGGTCAGTGGTCAGTGGTCAGTGGTCAGTTGTCAGTTGTCAGTTGTCAGTTGTCAGTTGTCAGTGTCAGTTGTCAGTAGAAGAACAGTTCAGGTTAGTCGACGTTAACCCCGGGGTGCGGGCGTTTTCGGTTTCGAATATCGGCTCCGGCGTTCGTTTTTGCCTTTCCACTGACCACTGACCACTGACCACTGACAACTGACAACTTCCTTGACAACTTCCTAGATCCGGTGATGAAAACGGAGCTCGGTGCGCAATCGCTCAACCTCTTCCATGAGTGTCATCACCAACTTAATGCCGGCAAGATTCAACCCGCACGTGGACCGCAAATGTTCAATACGGCGCACGATCCGGATCGCCTCATCATCAAAATACCAACCGCTGCTGGCCGGATCTGCGATCGGAGACACCAAACCATGTTTGTAATAGAGAACGATCACTCGCCGCGGCACCTGGGCCAGTTGTGCCGCCACGTCAATCGTATAAACGGTCTGTCCGCCGGGCTCTAAGACTTGCAGCGCGTTCATAGAATTCTCATCGTCATTGCCAAATCGTTCTGCCAATTTCAACCGACATCAACCTGTCTGTCCTGATCACGTTTTCCTTGGATTAAAATCCGAAATCTCACCGAGCTTTTTCCAGAGCTCGCGTTCTTTTTCCGTAATCTGTTGCGGGAGCTCGATGTTGATGACCACGTAGAGATCACCTTGGCGATCAGTGCGACCAACGGGCAACCCGCGACCTCGGATCCGCAATTGCCGACCCTGGTTTGTTCCGGGCGGGATCCGCACTGACACCTGATCTTTGAGCGTCGGCACAGTCACCCGTGTCCCCAGCACGGCTTCCCAGGGTGCCAGGTCGAGCCCGTAATAGAGGTCAGAGCCGCGGACTCTGTACTCAGGATGCGCGGCGAAGCGGACACGAAGATACAAGTCTCCGGAAGCCCCTCCCCCAATTCCATCCTCGCCCATTCCCGCAACCCGGATGGCCTGGCCTTCGTGCACGCCCGGTGGGATACGAACTTTCAAGGTCTGAGTTCTGGCCTCGCCGGTCCGCCGATCGATGCGTTGCAACGAAATCGAGCGTTCCGACCCCGTCAGCGCCTCCTCAAGCGTTACCAGGATGTCACTCTCGAAGTCGCTGCCCCGATGGGCGAAGCCAGTCCCCTCGACCGATCCAACGCCCGGGCTACCGAAGTCGTTGCCGCCATCGAATCGACTGCCACGACCAAAGAACTGCTCAAAAAAGTCGCTGAATCCGGTCCCGTCAAAGTGGAACTCCACCCCCTCTTCGCCGCCCCGGCCGCGCCGGCTTCTTCCGGGCCCGCCGGGTGCGCCCTGGAAGGCCGCCGCTTCCCCTCCGTCCGCTCCTAGATTGTCGTACTTGCTGCGATTCTGCGGATCGCCGAGAACTTCATACGCTTCGTTGATCTCCTTAAATTTTTGCTCCCCGTCCTTTTTGTCTTTGGCAACGTCCGGATGATATTGCCGGGCCATTTTTCGGAAGGCCTTCTTGATATCCTCCTGACTGGCATTCCGAGGGACACCCAGGATTTTATAATAATCTTTGAACTCAATCGGCATGCTGATTTACTTCCTTGAGATTCAATTCTTCGGCGACCGCTCCAGGATCCGCGACGCGTATGGCGGGCTGCTCTCGGCCAATAAGCCTGTAAAATGTCCGGCCGTCCATCGCCTCGTGTTTGATGAGTGCGGCCGCAAGACGTTCCAGTTCATCGCGATGGGCTGACAAAACCTCCTTCGCTTCGCCGTAAGATTGATCAAGCAGACTCTTCACTTCCTCATCTATTTCGCGAGTTGTTTGTTCGCTGCAGTCCCGCTGAATTTGAGTTTCCGAACTGTTGAGAAACATCGGCTGACGTTGCGCGCAACTGGCCAGGCCGACGCGCGCGCTCATCCCGTACATGGCCACCATCTGACGCGCAAGCGCAGTCGCGCGTTCAAGGTCATTCTGCGCCCCGGTACTCACCTCGCCAAACACGACCTCTTCAGCCGCGCGACCACCTAAGAGTCCGCGGATACGATCGACCAATTCGCTGCGAGTGAGCAGAAACTGATCTTCGGTCGGAAGTTGCAGGGTGTAGCCAAGAGCAGCGCGTCCGCGCGGAACAATGCTGATTTTGTGGACCGGATCTGCGTTTACAGTATAAGCGGCAACCAGTGCGTGACCAAGCTCATGATAAGCGACACGACGTTTATCGTCGTCCGTCAAGCGACGGCTTTTCCGCTCGGGACCGGCGATGACTTTTTCGATTGCTTCCTCCAGGTCTGCCTGTGTGATTTGCACAGCCTGCCGTCGCGCGGTCAGCAACGCCGCTTCGTTCAGCACGTTCGAAAGATCAGCGCCTGAAAAGCCGGCGGTTGCGGCGGCGATCCGGCGCAAGTCCACATCAGGGGCAAGATGTTTGTCTTTCGAGTGCACCTTGAGGATCGCCTCGCGACCATCGAGATCCGGCACATCCACGATGACCTGGCGGTCAAAACGGCCGGGACGAAGCAGCGCGCGGTCGAGAACTTCGGGCCGGTTCGTCGCCGCCAGGAGAATTACGCCAATATTAGGCTCGAATCCGTCCATTTCCACCAACAACGCATTTAAGGTCTGTTCGCGCTCGTCGTTAACTGCGCCCACATGCACGCCGCGCTGCCGGCCGATGGCATCCAGCTCATCGATGAAAATGATGCAAGGTGCATGGCCTTTAGCCTGGACGAACAAATCGCGTACACGTGCAGCGCCCACGCCGACGAACATTTCAACGAAATCGCTCCCGCTGATCAAAAAGAATGGCACATGGGCCTCTCCTGCGACAGCGCGAGCCAGCAATGTTTTCCCTGTGCCCGGCGGCCCGACAAGCAGCACGCCCTTCGGGATGCGGGCGCCCACGCCCTCATACTGTTGCGGGTTCCTGAGAAAGTTTACCACCTCCTGGAGTTCGAATTTGGCTTCGTCACAACCAGCCACATCCTCAAAGGTGACGCCGGTGTCGGGATCCGCGACGAGCCGAGCGCGGCTCTTGCCAATCGCGAAAATCGATTGACTCGCACCACCCATCCGCCGGGCAAGCATGCTCCATAGGAAGACCATGACCGCAATCGGCAGCACCCAGGCCAGGAAAAACTGCGAAATGACACCAGGGCGCGCCGCTGCATATTGAACTCCGGCTGCCTGAAGTTCGTTCACCAGCCCAGGATCTTCGATCCGTTCAGTCCGAAAGAAGAAAGGCTTTGTTTCGGCAGGAGGAGATTGGGTCGCTCCCGGAGAGGGCGCGGGGGAAGGCGTGGCTGTTGCTTTCTCAGGCGGCTTCTCTTTTGTCTCATGTTCCGGTTTGGGAACAACCCGTCCATCGATTTCGTTCTGCTTAACAACCGCCTCAGCAATTGCACCTTGCGCTAAATAGGTCTTGAATTCGCTATAAGGGATAGTCCGATATTCCACTTGGTTGCCCAGCTCTTGCCAGACCCAGAGGACTAACAAAGTCACTAGAAAATACCAGATCCAGAGCCGCCACTGCGGCTCAAGTTTGTCCACCTTGGCCGGCTTTTTTATCGGCAGGGTAATTTTCGGTTCTCGTTTCATCTTCGATTCGTTTGTGGTTCAGTAGAACAGCCAGGTGTAGAACAGCCAGGTGCCGGACAGGAGACAAAGTAGCCCTGATATCTGAAGCTGCCCATGCCCTTTTACCGGCCACAGACCAGCCTGGAAAGCTTGCCAGTACTTTGGCTGGCAAGATTTCCAGATTAAATCCAAGCCGGAAAATGGCTTACGATTTTGGAAGCCCTAAATCCTTGAAACCAAAAAGCCCTCGCTCCTTGATAACCGCGGCGACATTTTCCGGCACCATGGTATCCCAACCGGATTCGCCGCGCTGGATTTTCGCCAGCACGTCCCGAGAAAAAATATCCATCACCGACGGATTGCTTCCTACGATCGGCACAAGATAACCGGTTTCCAGGAGGTGAGCATAGAGATTGCGAAGATGCATTTCGACCTGGAGATTGATGGCGTTGATCCAGACGTCGATCGCAAGAGGATGCTCGGATTTTCCCAAACCGGTGGTCGGAGATTCGGACGGATGCTGTGAGCAATATCTGTCATAGGCGTTGATCCGCATCGGATAGATGTAGAGCTTCACCAAGTTGCGGAAAAGGCGTCCGAACGATTCCAGAATGCCTCCGTCGAGATTCTCATAGTATTTCTCGTTGAAGACCTCCAGCAGATTATTGATGCCCATGACCACTCCAACCATTTCTTTGGTATAGCGCCGGAAGTAACCGATCAACCTGTAGAACTCCAGGTAATTGGAAATAAACACATTGCTGCCGGTGGCCGCGAGGGAATCGATGCGGGCCAGAAAATCCTGGTAATCGATGTTTCCAGTGGCAAGGAGGTTATGCATCGTGATCTCCATCAGCACAACGATGCTTGCACCCTTCAAAACCGGTTCAGCGCTAAACTGAGCCAGGGCACAAGTCATCATGTCCTGGTTTACGAGCGTGACCGGTCGGAAACTTCCGCGCTCCACAATGATCGCTTTTTTATAGAGTATTTCCGAAGGCTGGATCACTTCGCCTTTGGGGCTGAACAAAACCGCGTTGGTGAGTTCATGCTCCACGAGTTTCAGGCTCATGATCCGGTTGTCCACATTCGCAAAGAGCGGCCCGGCGAAGTTAATCATGTCAACTTCGATACGACCCTGAGCCAAGCTATCCCCAAGGGAACGAATAAAGCCATCTTGATCGGCGGCGTGATAGAAAGCGCCATAGAGCAGGTTGACGCCTATGACTCCCAGCGCCTGCTGCTGGAGGACATTTTCCTTATCCAACATTCTGACGTGCAGAATAATATCGCTTACCGGCCCTTTTGGCTCGGACTGGAATCGAACTCCCATCCAGCCGTGGCATTCGTTTGTCCCTTTGAAACTTCTGGCAGCCACCGTGTCGGCGAAGACGAAGAAAGCAGAGCGGTCGCCTCGCATGGCCTCCAGGCGATGAACCAGCAGATCGTATTCACGATTGAGCATCAGTTCCAATCGTTCTCGCGAAACGTAGCGAGCCGACTTCCCGTAGAAGGCATCGCTAAATTTCATGTCGTAGGCGGAAAGGGATTTCGCCACCGTTCCGGCAGCACCGCCTGCCTGGAAAAAGTAGCGGGCCACTTCCTGACCCGCACCAATTTCGGCGAACGTGCCGTACTTCGGCTCATCGAGATTAATCGTGAGAGCCTTACGATTCGTGGTAACGAGTTCCGATGATTCCATGGTGGTTCCCCGATCGAGCGCACCAGTTCTGCGTTTGGTATATCAGTCTTGAGACAGGTTGCAATAGCATTCGCCGTTCGTTTGCGGTCTGACATCAAGTCGCGGGATCTTTGGCAGGGAGGCGCGAAAGCGCCGTCCGAACTCGCGGAAAGGCAGTCGGATACCGCTCCTGAAGGAAAATAAGAATCTTTTCGCGGATTTCGCACCGAAGATCGAAAAGCGTCGGTGAGGTTTCGGCGCTGGCCAGAATACGAATCTCGACGCAATCGGATCTGAAATCCGTGACCTGAACCACGAAAACGCGTTTGTCCCACAGTTTGGATGCATTCACGACGCGCTGAGCTTCGGCACGGATCTCTTGGATCGGAATGAGAAAGTCGGCGTAAAAGAAAACAACCCCAATCAGGTCTGAGCTATTGCGTGTCCAGTTCTGAAAGGCCTTCTCCAGAAAATAGGTAATAGGAACCACCAGACGCCTCTGATCCCAGACGCGGATTACCACATAAGTTAACGTGATCTCTTCAATTGTGCCCCACTCGCCTTCGACGATTACCACGTCGTCTATCCTCATAGGCTGGGTAATCGCGATCTGGAGTCCCGCAATGATCGTGGAAAGCGATTTCTGCGCAGCGAACCCCGCGATCACTCCGGCTACGCCGGCGGAGGCCAATAGCCCGGTTCCGATCTGGCGAACCTCTTTGAAATTCATCAGGATCGCGGCGATGGCGACCACCAGAATGATAAACACGAGCAGCCGTCGAATCATTTGGACGCGGGTTTCCATCCGCCGCTTCTTGTAGGCGTCGTAATGCATCATTTCTGACCTGGAAGTCATCATCGCCTCCACGGCGAGCACCGCCCGAATAACCAGGAGGGTGTTGACAATGATGCTGGCAATGGAAACTATCTTGAACCCCGCGTTTTGAATGGGGACCGGCAGTCCGAGGATATAGATCGCAGTCGAAAGCGAGCAGAGAATCAAGTTGTAGTAGAGCGCCTGTCCAAGCACCGGAAAGGCGCTGTAGTACCAGCGGACGGAAGGCCGGTTGACAAAATCGTTGAGCCATTGCTGGACGAGGTGGGCGATCCGCAGGAAAAATCCGACGCCTGTTGCGAAGTAACCTAGGTGAGCCACCTTCGAGGCAATCGCAAACGTCGGAAAGCCGCCGAGTGCTAGTCCAAGGTGTGGAAGAAGCGGCACCGAAGCGAAGAATGCACCCGTAAAGATAAAAAATCCGCTCACGGCTCTACGCAACGCAAACAGAATCCCGTCCCGCCAAAACCGTCCGGTATTAGGCTTGAAGCGGGTGAGCGAATAATTCTTCAGGATGACCACTCGGGCCAGTCCAGCGAGTGCGAACCCGATCGTGAGAATCAGCAATAAGAGCAGAATCTTAGCGGGAGTAATCGCGAAAAGAAGGGGTTGTCGGCTCCATCCCCCTAGGATCGAGCTAAACTGGAGCGACAGGACGTCAATATCATTGGAAAATTGCTCGGCAAGATTTTGCAGCCAGGAAGTTTTAACCCACGGAAAGTGGGCGGGGACGTATGGCAAATAAGGGGTCGCCTCCGGTTCAATTTGCGGCGCGGCTGAGAGGGCAACCCCGGGAATCACGAACAGGACCCAGGACAATCTCGACAAAGCTTTGCGCACGGGAAGCTTACACGGTGAAGTCGTAGACAATAGGAAGATTTTTGGGCAGACGAATGAGTGAGGCTACTATGGAACTTCAGGAGGGGCGACTTAATTTTGGAGTCAGGAGCCAGGAGCCAGGAGTCAGAAGTTACAGAATGGCAGCTGGTCATTTTTTAGCCCGTAGCGGGCCCCCCGATTGGTTCCCCACTTTTCTGTCGGTACTATGAGGATGCTAAGGCTTCCGGCTGCTCGTCCCCTCGCTCTTCGTGTCCTTCGAACGACGGTTACCTCCTTGACTCCCCGTCTTTCGCTCGCCTCGGGCTTTTGGAGTGGCTCCCGCTGCGGACTGGGCGTTGGTCTACCGGTCTCGCCGCATCGCTCCGGTTCTTTCTCTCAGGAGAAAGCCAGTCGGATCTCTCAAGTTCCCAGGGAACCCTTTCATACCTTTGCCCTGCTCTCAGACCCCGGCCGGATCTCCACGCCAAGCCATTTGCGGCGCTTCGATTCTGCCCCCGCGGTCAGGACTACGAAGGCTCCAACGTTGAACATTTTTCGAGGCTCAATCACACGGCTTTGCACCTGCTCCATATGCTTCGTGCCGACATCGCTGTCGACTACGCAATGTTCGCTGCCGGCTGGTGGCTAGCCTTTGCCGGGTGGGGCTCTTTTCCCACTGGGTCCCTGTATTATGTTTCCAAGTCTTGTTTTCTATCCGAATTACATTGCTCTTCCTCACATTCTGGGTTTGCTTGACGCCTTCTGTCTCCTGTCTCCTCATTGGAACTACATTGTTATTGCATGTTATATCATTCTGCCGGAAGATCTTTGGACACGATGGATTCGTACGACACGCTCATTCACTCGACACTGAAAAATCGTTTCGGTTTCAACATGTTCCGCGAAGGTCAAGAGGCCGTCATTGGCAAAATTCTGGAAGGTAAATCTGCATTGGCGGTTTTCCCTACCGGCAGTGGCAAAAGTCTCTGCTATCAGTTAAGTGCGCTTCTTCTCGACGGTCTCACCCTGGTCATTTCACCATTGATCGCGCTGATGAAAGATCAGATTGATTTTTTAGGCGAACGAAATATCCCTGCGGCACGGCTCGATTCCACCATTGATCTAGACGAGGTCCGTCGAATCGACGCAGACTTGCGAGCCGATCGTCTAAAGCTGCTCTACGTTGCACCGGAACGTTTTTCCAACGAGCGTTTCCTCCAGAAACTGCGCGGACTCAAGATCGCTTTGATGGTGATTGACGAAGCGCATTGTATTTCCGAATGGGGTCATAATTTTAGACCTGATTATTTAAAATTAGCTCGAACCGCGCGTACTCTCGGGATCCAACGCGTCCTGACCCTTACAGCGACCGCCACGCGTGCTGTTGCTGACGACATCTGCCGGGAATTCGGTATTGCCGGCGACGCGTTTATTCACACCGGTTTTTACCGTCCAAACCTGACATTGCTGGTCACACCCTGCCGATCAAACGAACAAATTGATCTTTTGTTAGCGCGTCTCAAAGATCGTCCAGGAGGTTCTACGATTGTTTATGTGACCTTGCAGCGGACCGCCGAAACCGTCGCGGACACACTCTCCCGGAAGGGTTTTCCGGCGCGTTCCTATCATGCGGGCCTGCCAAACGAAGAACGAGAAACGGTTCAGGATTGGTTCATGGAATCATCGGAGGCGATTGTTGTGGCAACGATCGCTTTCGGAATGGGAATTGATAAATCCGATATCCGGTATGTCTACCATTACAACTTGCCGAAGAGCCTCGAAAGTTATTCCCAGGAGATCGGGCGTGCGGGCCCCGACGGAAAAGAGTCGATCTGCGAGATGCTGGCCTGCGGCGGCGACGTGACCGTGCTTGAGAACTTTACCTACGGCGATACCCCCGCCGCAGAGAGTGTTTGCCGGATCGTTGACGCCATTGTGCGACATGATGGTGAATTTGATCTGTCCCTTTATGAATTGTCTCGCACTTACGATGTACGGCCATTGGTCGCCGGCACATTGCTCACTTATATTGAACTGGCTGACGTGATTGAGTCAACGGAACCGTTTTACAACGAGTACCAGTTCAGACCGCTCAAACCATCGCATGAAATTGTCGCGAAATTTGATACTGCGCGGGCAAAGTTTCTGAGTGCCATATTTGCGGGCGCAACAAAGGGACAGAAATGGTTCAGTATCGATCTGAATGCGACCATTGGCCGCCTTGGCACGACGCGATCACGCATCATCAAAGCGCTCAACTATCTCGAAGAGCAAGGTGATCTGACGCTCAAAGTTGCAGGGTTGCGCCAAGGGTACCGCATCAAGACACCTCCGACCGACATTCCTGCTCTAAAACAGAAGTTGATCGAACGCTTCGAAACACGCGAGCGCAACGATGTCGACCGCGTCCGGCAGGTTGTTCTACTGGCTGAAGAGCCTGGGTGCATTGTCCGGCATCTGCTTGAGCATTTTGGTGAAGAATTAGGGCGAGATTGCGGGCATTGCAGCAGCTGCTCTGGCAACTCCACAAGGGTCATTCGGGCAGTTGGAGAAACAATTCCGATAAAACTGGACCGTGACAAAATCACTGCGCTGCAAAAGGAAAACCCCGAAACACTGAGTTCGGCCAGACAGATTGCACGCTTCTTGTGCGGGTTGAGTTCGCCGTTATTGGTTCAGGCGAAGCTTACCAAGCACGCGGAATATGGAAGTCTGGCAGAAGTTGCATTTCACCTCGTGCTGAAGGCAGCAGCAAACATCGCGCCAAATAGAACCAGTTGACATGGGTTTCGAAAATTAATCCAATTTCATTTAAGAGAAGGCGAATAAAGCCGTCTACGACCGGTTACAGGAGCGAGCGTAATGATCCAATGAGCAAAAGATCCTACCGACTCTCCAAAGGGAGTCGCGGCACCGGTAACTCGGTCGGCGCACGAGTCCGTACCTCCACTTCAGTAAAAAATAGATTCCGGCGACCCTTCCTCGATTTCTTCTTTGTACAAGGGTGTAAACCGGTGCTCTCCTGAACAAGGAAAATGCCACCTGATAGCTTTGTCTTCGAGGATGACGGTTTGATGCCCGATAGCCGTTACGCCGTTGTTCTCTATCGCGGAGCAGTGGATTTGGATTATAGGAAGCATCTTTACCATGACATCGCCTGATCGTTATCTGATGTGTCCGCCGGAGTTTTTCCAGGTCGACTATGTTATCAACCCTTGGATGGAAGGTAACATCGACCGCGCCAACGGGGTATTGGCCGCCGAACAGTGGCATCGGCTCCACGTCATCCTCTCCGGTCAAGGAAACATTGAATTGATCACACCTCTGGCTGGATCGCCCGATATGGTGTTTACCGCTAACGCAGGTCTGGTCCTTGGCGACCAAGCCGTTCTGAGCCGCTTCTTACACCGGGAACGTCAAGCCGAAGAGCCACATTTTCGTGACTGGTTTAAGCAGCACGGCTTCCGGGTGCACGAACTGCCCAAGGATTTGCCGTTCGAAGGCGCAGGTGACGCCCTTTTCGACCGCGTGCAACCCGTGCTCTGGGCGGGGTACGGCTTCCGGACAGAACTCGATTCGCATGCGCTCATTGCCGAGTTGCTCGGCGTCGAGGTCGTCAGCTTGCGACTCATCGATAAGCGATTCTACCATCTTGACACCTGTCTCTGCCCGCTCGAGAGAGGGTTTTTGATGTACTACCCACCGGCCTTCGACGCCCGATCCAACGCCCAGATCGAACGCCGGATCCCCGCGGAAAAACGTCTTGTCCTTGACGAACTCGACGCGATCCATTTCGCTGCTAACGCAGTGAATATCGGCGAGACCCTCGTTCTCCATCGTGCGAGCGACTCGCTCAAAACCCAGCTTTCAGCCGCAGGTTTTCAGGTCGTTGAAGCGTCCTTAACCGAGTTCATTAAGTCCGGCGGCGCAGCTCGTTGTCTGACGCTGCGGCTCAAGGAGTTGCCAAAACCGGGTGCAAACGCGCATAGCGAGATTTCCAGCCGCGTCCTGAGTCTGGAAGGTCACCTGCTTGATTCCGGTCTGCTCGACCGGGCATTGGAACTGACCGTCCAGAACGGCGGCAGCTTTCAGATTTTGAACTTCCAGCTCGGCAAACAGCGTCAGAGCACCTCGAGATCGGAAATCCGCGTTTCGGCACCGGCAATGGATGCACTCGAAAACCTGATTGGCCAGCTTATCGAACTCGGGTCCATTCCTGCCGCCGCGCAACGCACGAGCGAAGCGCGAATCGAAACCGTCACGATTGACGGCGTTGCACCCGACGATTTTTACGTGACAACGATCTACCCGACGGAAGTACGACTGGAGGGCCGGTGGGTGCGGATTACCGGCCAACGGATGGACGGGTGCATCGTCATCGACGACTCCGAGCCGAACCAACCCACCGCCACCGTCCGCCTGATGCGCGATCTACGGCGTGGCGATCGGGTGATCGTCGGAATTGATGGGATCCAGACCGTGCGCAAGAGCGAATCCCGTGAGGACCGCGGGATGGGCGGCGCCCCCGCCGCAGAATTCGCGTTCATGGGTGCCGGGGTGAGTAGCGAACGGAAAATCGAACTCGTGGTCCGTCAGATCGCGTGGGAACTTGAACGGATCCGCGAACGCGGCGGCAAAGTGGTTGTGGTGGCCGGACCGGTGGTCATTCATACCGGCGCCGGGGAACATCTGGCCGCGCTGATACGTGCCGGTTTCGTGCAGGTTGTGCTCGGCGGTAATGGCATGGCTGTACACGACATCGAGCAGGCATTGCTTGGCACGTCACTCGGCGTGGACATGAATCGCGGGACTCCGGTGCATGGCGGCCACCGTCACCACCTCCGCGCGATTAATGCGATTCGGCGCTGCGGGAGTATCGCTGCTGCGGTCGAACAGGGAGTGCTCAAGAGCGGAATTTTCTACGAATGCGTCCGTGCGGGAGTTCCATTCTCGTTGGCCGCCTCCATCCGGGACGACGGTCCGTTGCCCGGTGTTTTCACCGACATGATCGAAGCCCAGCGCGATTATGCTCGGCTGATTGCCGGCGCAGAAATGATTTTGATGCTCAGTTCGATGCTCCATAGCATTGGTGTGGGCAACATGACTCCGGCCGGCGTTAAGCTGGTGTGCGTTGATATCAACCCGGCTGTTGTCACGAAGCTGGCCGACCGAGGCTCGATTGAAAGCATCGGAGTCGTCACCGATGTTGGCCTCTTCCTTAGCCTTTTGGTCCAGCAGGTCTGCGCAGAACGTCTATCGGCGGTCTAGGAAAGACGCCCGCACGCCGACCCGCTCTTCACATCCCGGTAATAATGCGTTCAACGCCTTCGATGGTTGTCTGTTTCGGATCGATATCGTCCGCGACCTTCTTGCCGCGCCGCATGACGACAATGCGGTCAACGACTTGAAACACATGGTAGATATTATGGGCGATAAAAATGCACGAATGCCCCGAATCCCGCGCGTTGCGGACGAAGCGCAGGACTCCCTGGGTCTCTTCCACACCGAGATTGTTCGTCGGTTCATCGAGGATGATCAGTTCACTCTCGAAGTGCATCGCCCTGGCAATGGCGACCGCTTGGCGCTCGCCGCCGGATAACGCGCTGATTGGGGTTGTCGGTGGAATATCTTTCGTGATGCCAACCTGCTTAAGCAACTGGCGAGCCGCCTCGTTCATCGCTCCCTGATCCAGGCAATCGAGGAGACGCGGCCCTTTAACCGGTTCTCGTCCAAGAAACAGATTTCGAGCAATCGAGAGCTGGACCACTAACGCCGAGTCTTGATAGATCGTCTCGATACCCCGGGCGATGGCGTCGGTCGTATTACGCATCTTCACTTTGGCGCCATGCATGAAGATCTCTCCGCTATCCGGCCTGAGAGCGCCTGATAGGATCTTGATCAGGGTTGACTTGCCTGCGCCATTGTCGCCCAGCAACCCGACGATTTCATTTTTGCGAACGGAAACCGTGACGTCATTGAGCGCCTGCACACGACCAAAGTACTTGTTGATGCGCTCCATGCGCACGAGTTCTTCTGCCATTTTGGTCAAGTCCCCGCGCGGTGTCTGCGTTCAAGCCAGGAGTGGAGCGCCATCATCCCGAGGATGATCGCGCCGATAAAAATATTGTAGGCAAGACCCGGTACGCCAACCAGGACAATGCCGTTCCGCATCATGCGCAAAATCAGCACGCCGATAATCGTCCCAATGATTGTGCCCCGCCCGCCCGTGAGTGCTGTGCCACCGATGACCACCATTGCGATCACCTCCAATTCGTAGCCGGTGCCGCTGTTTGGGTTAGCCGCGGAGACCCGTATCGAGCTGGTGACGCCGGCGTAGGCGGAGATGACCGCCGTCAGGATGAAGAGCAATATCTTCGTTTGCGTGACACGCACTCCACGCGCGCGAGCCGCGTACTCGTTACCGCCCGCGGCCTGAATCCAATTGCCTGCCTTAGACTCCGTCAGCACATAACCAAGGATCGCCGCGAACAGGATGAACCAGAGAAGCGACGCGTAGATCCGGAACGCGCCGACGGCAAATTGTCCGACGATGAGGTTCATCAGGATGGAGTTGGCAGTCCAGGTATGTTGAGGGAACCCATCGGTGATGTACAGCGCGGTTCCTCGGACGACAAACTGCATTCCGAGCGTCACCAGGAACGAAGGAATTTTGAGGTAGGTAACCATCCATCCGTTGATGAAACCGATCAAAGCAGCAATTCCCATGGCGATCAGGAAGCCAACTTCCAAGGATCCGATGTGAGCATTGTAGAACGTCCACATCATGATCGGCGCGAAGCCAAAGACTGAACCCACCGACAGATCAAATTCGCCAGCGGTCATCAGCAGCGTCATTCCCAAAGTGATCATGCCGAGCTCGGGAGTGAAGGCCAGCAGATTGCTGATGTTGCTCGCCGAAAGGAAGGCCGGCGATCGCACGGTAAAAACGAGAATTTCGCCTGCCAGCAAAACAAGCGGCCCGAACTCAGGTGCGGAGACAATCCTTTGGAGCAATGCGGTCAATCGCATCTGGTGCGCCGGAGATGGGGGAATGGACGGAAACGTTGGCAGTGGCGCGGCTGTTTATCAAGGCTCATGCGAAGCGCCCGGTCCGAATGATTGAGTTCGGATGCGGATCCAGGAAAAAAACAGGCAGGCGGGCCCGTCGTTTCGGGCCGGAGCCAGGCCCGAAACGACACGTTACTGTTTACTTATGTGAGGTGCCCTGCATAATCTTAAGGTAAGTCGCAGCTTTATTTTTTTCGTACAGAGTTCCGACGTTGACGTCGAATCCCGGAGGAATACCGCTCGCTGCCATCGCCGCGAGCGAGAGCGCGACATAACTGGTCGCCTGCGGATCCTGCCACATGGCGGCATTGACATAGCCATCCAGAACTTCCTGAGCCGTGTCGGGCGAATTGCCCCAACCGACTACCGGAATTTCACCGGCTTTGATGCCGACCTGGTCGAACACACGCTTGATGCTTCCGGTTACAAGGTCACCGAGCCCGATGATTGCTTTGATTTTGCCCCTGTTGGCAGTCAGGTAATCGGACATGCGGGTGATGATTTCAGCCTGATCGAGTTTGGTTTCGGTGATTTCGTGGGTGACCGCAAGGGGTCCAAATACGCTGTCAATCCCCTGCGTCTCAAGCACGCCGTAGGTTGCGCCAGGAACCTCCACAGGGGTCCAGACCACATCGCCCTTCTTCACGAAGCCGTGGTCGACCAGATACTGCGCCCAACGGTGGCCGATCGCCACATTGTCGCCGCCAACGTACGCATCACGGCCGCTGGTTTTGTCTTCGGTGTTCATGATCATGACCGGAATTCCAGCAGCATGCGCCTCGGCGATGACTGTCGTCAGACTTCCGGGATCAGGTGTGCTGGTGACAATCCCTCTTGCCTTGGCGGTGATCGCCGCACGCACAGCTTCCTGCTGCGACGGAACGTCGCCACTGTGAAAGGAAGTGCGAACTTCGTGCCCTGTATCCTTGGCCCATTGCTCCGCTCCCTGCAGGAAGTAGGTCCAAACTGGGTCTGTCGGAGATCCGTGCGAAACCCAATAATAAATCGGTTTCGCATCTTCAGCCGAGATCACGCCAGGAGCGTGAATCGCGATGACGGCGCTGAGCATCAGCGCAAAGGAACTTAATTTCTTGAACATGGGGGGTCTTCTTTCCAACGAAGGATCCGATACTTGTTTATCAAGCTCGACCGACGAGCCATATAACCGAACCAAGCAATTTAGTAAACATTATTCAGGTTGGAGTGATGGAGTGATGGAGTGACCGGCGGGGGAAGCACCAATGCTCGAACGGAGTACGAATGGTAAGAACTCGGCGCTTTAGGGCGGTTTATCCGGACTCTGAGATCCAGACCTGCATCGTCCATTTGATTCGTAATTCGCTCTCCTTTTGTAATTGGAAAGAACGAAAGCGAGTGGCCGCTGAACTCAAAAAGATCTACAACGCCGAGACGGCCGAGCTAGCGGCCAAGGCTCATATTTATTATTCGCTCTGTGAGAGCCTGCGGGTAAGCCGCAAGCGGGTCTTACAGCGGCAGGTGCTGCATTTGGGTGAACTGAACACCACCCAGCTTGAGCGCTGGCAGCGAACGATCGAAGTGGTCCAAGAAGATGGGCGGCGTCATCAGATGCGACTCTTCAGTGATCGGCACGGAGAGGTGGCGGTGACGGCTGAAAAGGATCGGCTTTATCGCGCGCTGGACCGGGTAGTCGAGCACAAGGAAGCCTTGGAACTACATCTGGCTGGGCGCTGGAAAGATCTCTTCGGTGCCAGCTTCGATGTTTTACTTTACGATCTGACGAGCACCTACTTTGAAGGCGAAGTCGAAGAGGTCGATAAAGCCCGCTATGGCCACTCGCGCGATCAGCGGTCCGACTGCAAACAACTCATTCTGGCGCTGGTGGTGACTCCGGAAGGTTTTCCGCTTTCCTACGAAGTCTTTGAGGGCAACCGGGCTGATGTGACCACGCTGGAGGAGATACTCGATGCGGTGGAGCGCAAACACGGCCGTGCCCGTCGGGTGTGGATCTTTGACCGTGGTATTGTCAGCGAAGACAATCTCCAAAGGCTGCGAGAGCGCGGGGCAAGTTACCTGGTGGGCACGCCCCGAGCCCAACTCAAAGTTCATGAGCGCCGATTGCTGGAGGGTGACTGGCAGTCAATTACTGCTGAAGTCCAAGTCCAACTCATCGCCCAGGATAATAATGAGACCTATGTGCTGGCCCGTAGTCGAACCCGCGCACAGAAAGAAAGCGCAATGCGCTCCCGAGTTGTGCGTGGCTTGATGCGCGATCTGATTCGGCTGCGACGACTCCTTCGTCACGGGCGGCTCAAAGACCCCGCCAAAGTGCTTCTGCACTTGGGCCGACTCAAAGAGCGTTATCAGCAAGCTTGGCGCTATGTCAAAAATGAGCTCCAAGAGCTGCGACTAAGCTGGCAATGGGATCGCCACGCCCTACGACTGGCCGCAAGTCGCGACGGAGCTTACTTGTTGCGCACCAACCTCGAGGGAAGCGATCCGGCTAGACTTTGGACCCAATACATCCAGCTAACCGAAGTCGAAGCCGTTTTCCGTGCCCTCAAAAGCGATCTTGCCATCCGGCCCATTTGGCACTTCACCCCAAAGCGGATCGAAGCTCACCTCATGGTCGCTTTCCTGGGATACTGTCTGTGGGTGTGTCTGAAACATAAACTCAAGGCCAGTGCCCCCTCCTTGACCCCGTGGCAGTTGCTTGACCAATTTGGCCGGATCCAACTGGTCGAAGTCTGGTTCAAGTTGCGAGCCAGCGGCTGCATCTGCCTGGAACGGGTCACTCAACCCGAAGCCGCCCAGGCCGCCCTTATCCATCAACTCAACTGGCCCCTGCCACAGCAACCTCCCCCGAAGATTTACAGCACCGATCTTGAAAATGTGTGGACAAACTGAGCTCCTTTTTCCGGGCGCTCCACAGGGAAGGCGCCGCTCACATTCGCGGAAAATGCGAAAGTTGGGCTAGCAGCGACCTGCGTCCAGCGGGCTACCAGTTTCATCGACGCACTCGCCCGCGCAGCTCCGCTCCAAGCGCTAACCGAATACCGAAAAGACCTTAGAAAAGCACTCGCAACGCTCAAAAACGTCTTGGGCTGGCAAGCATCATGGGAAGATGATTTAATCACAGTGACCCGCCCCCCCAGCGCGTCACAGGCACGACACCTCATCACGAAGACCGCCACCGAAAAGCCCAAGCGGCAATCGAAGCGCGGGAAAAAGGGTTTAACCCCGGTCGGCGATCTCATCCCCGGTTTTCTCAAGTCCTAAAAAAAAGCCCGTATTTGAACGCCCAAAAGACCCGTATTTGAACGCCCAAAAGACCCCAAAAAACCACACATAAAGTGCTTATTATCAGGTAGTTAACAGGAACGGCCAAAGCCCCCCTAATCCTCTTTAAATCCTCTTTAATCCTCTTTAATCCAACGGGCTGCTTCGCTTTGCTACGCGGCTAAAAGTGTCTGAGGCAAAGCCTCAGAAGTCTACAAAAGCCGGAGCGCGCCAAGGGGCGCGCAAAGTTTGCTTGTGGAAGTAAGTATTTGAACAAGGAAATTTTCAGTGGGCGCGAAAAAGGGCAGGGAAGAGGGGACCACTACCAAAAAATAGGAACACTGGCCGAAGCGCGGTTTACGGAACAAGCCGCCAACACGAAACACGCTGCGACCACCGCCTTTATTTCACAAACACCCGCTATCTGGCTTCCCCTGCCCCATTGGTCCCCCAATGGGGATCGCCGCCACCTCATGGCCGAAATCGACACGCTTCGACGAACAATTCTGGAGGGAGGGAACAGAGCCTTAAAATCCACGCCACACCCCAAAAGGCCCGACAAGCACCTTCCGTGTTCTGATTACGACTGTTGGGCCGTCGCCCCCTGTTACAACCGCTGGGCCCAAAGCAAAAGATGTGTCTAAACCCTTAAGATTGCTAACAAATGGGATGGTTGCGGTTTGAGTGGGACCTTGAATTTACCATATCGTGTGCTACATTGTAGCTCAAGGAGGATTAACCCAATGAGCACCAATTCTGTCGTGCGCGCGCGCATCGACGAGCATGTCAAGGCCGAGGCCGCCGCCGTGCTGAAGGCGATGGGCCTCACCGTGTCGGATGCCTTCCGCCTGATGATGGTTAAGATCGCCAAGGAGAAAAAGCTGCCGTTCGAGCCGCTGGTACCGAATGAGGAAACCATCGAGGCGATGAAGGCCGCGCGTCGTGGCGAGCTAACGACCGTGGGGCCGCCGAGTAAGCTGCGCGCGAGCCTGAATGCGGACTGTTAAACACACCAGCCGCTTTCGGCGTGACTAGAGGCGGGAGAAATCGGGACGGCACAGCAAGCGTCTGGACGCCGAGTTGCTGGACACCGTGACGATGCTAGCGAAGGACGAGCCGTTGCCACGGCGGTATTTCGATCACCAGCTCAGCGGCGAGTGGAGCGATCACCGCGATTGCCACATCAGGCCCGACCTCATCCTCATTTACCGCAAGCCGGACGAGACGAGCCTTGAGCTTGTCCGCCTCGGCTCGCACAGCGAGCTTGGCTTGTGACGGCATTTCAGTAAAAAAGAACTGACACGCCAAAAAAGAAGATTTCAGATGAGCACGCGGACCCGGTCTTTTTGTTTCGTACGATACAAAAAGGGACTTGCCCACTAAATGAACAGCATCGCACTAATCTCTTTTGATCCCCACGCACTGGCACGTGGATATCTCTTATCTGAACATTGTCGGGACCTTCTTCGAAAGGCAGCGCACGCGCTCATCATTTTCGGCTACTTCGGATCCTTGCCCGAGATCCAGACCACGCTTGCACGTCCTCAGCGCTCAATTCGCATAAGCTTTTTAGTCTGGGAAATTCATAAACCCATCGCCGGTGTCGTTGGGTCCTACATTGGTGCGTTGCAACCCGGGAAGGTGGATAACCAGTGTGTGGAAAAAGATTCCCCTTTTCGTCTTTCGTGGGATGGAACGTCGCCCACCCACCCTGGGCCGCTACCCAGGGGCCTATCTGCGGAGCCTCGACTAGAGTGGCTGCCAAGCGATTAGATTGTTCGCGTTGGGCCGATATCCAGCCCCAGAAAAAAGCGGCCGGCGCAACGGGCAGAATTGACGCAGCCCAGCATGCGAGCCAGCGCCTTATTGTTTTTGGCGTTAACGTATTCGCATGCGACGGCAGTTCGGCCACTACGCGTTTGAGTTGAGCGGTCAAGTTCGCCATCGAGCTCGGTGTGTGCGGTCATAGCCGTCGCCACGTTCTTGGTCAAGCCGTCAACCATAACCACCACTGTGTCCAGATAATGCGCCAAGGCCAGGATCTCGTCGTTTTCGTTGAATTGCTTCAGACGATTTCGAGACCTCAGGAATGCTTCCCGCCGATCCGGCGCCATCGCCTTCAGGATGACGTCGATATTGCTTTGGCCGTTGGTCGGGTCAGCGCTCATGGCAGTAGCGTGTCTACCACGCGTCGGAATTGCGCGTTCATCCGGGTGAGGTATCCGCGCATCCTGATCTTGGACACCGCTCTTGAAAGAAAGGGGCCGGCGATTTCGGAAGGAGCCTCAAGCGCTTGGCGTAAGCTTAATCCTCGCTTGTCCAAGTGTCTTTGGATGTCGTCAAGTCTGGCCTCCATATCGATCACCGGGGACTTAGACACCTTTAGGAACCGCTGTCCGGGCTCGCTGCTTTCCAGAGCGCTGAAATCATCACCGTTGCGATGATTGCGCACAATCAGGTAGTCCGTGCGTGATTTGAGAGCGTTCGCCCAATTAAAGATGGTCTCCGTCGTGGCTACTTCGCTGGTGACAACCCCGATGGCCAAAAAGCGCACGCCGGCCTCTTGCAGTGGGTCGTGCATGTCATCAAACGACTTGAACGTGAATTTCCCGGATCCCGCTCCAAGGTCGGCCAGCACCATGGGCGCGTTGTCGCATAATACCTTTTCGACAAATTCATCAAACCCAGAAGGAGTGGTGATGTCTACCTTGAGCGCCTCTTTAAAGAAATAGGAAAAGGACCCGTGCACCTTGTTTTCGGTGTCGCAGTCAATAAGCGTTACCGGACAGTTTTCGGCATGAAAAAAATCGACCAGGGACGTCATGAGGGTGCTCTTACCACCACCACCTTTTCCCCCATCGACATGACAATTCTTTTTGATTATTGGATTTGTTACTCGTTTTTTGGCGTTGTTTGCTTGAGCGCTAAAGTTTCTCAGGCTCAAAGCGCTGACTCCATGCAGGGTCCTCGGGCTCGGGGTCAGATTGTCCCGTGGTTTTGGCCCGTTCCCTGATTCTCTCGAGGATGCGGCTCGGTCCTTCCTGGGGATTGTTTCCAGGTTTTACCGGAGGGAGGCGTCGGCTCAGTCAGTGGCTCGGCTCCGAGTGGATAGGGACGACGCTTGATCCGACCCATGAAACGACATATCGGGCCAGGAGCCACATATTTCTACTTATTATCACTATCGGCAAGAGCAAAAGGTGAGTAGTGGTAATATGTGGTACCGCTAGGGCCTACGCTAGAACAAGAACAGGATAGGGGTATTTGGATTTAAGAACTCAAAAAGGAATTCTACCAATTCGGACTTCAGAGCGGAGAATTAAGATCGGGAGTTAAGATAGGCCGGATAGCTCTGACTTGGCCTCCAGAATCCAAGGATCACAACGGCCTCAAAGTCAGTCCGGTTATTCACCATCCAGTAGTGCCGGGCACAAAATCACGCGCGGCCACCGGCGCTAAAACCTCGACGACCCCAAAAAAAGAAGAACCAAAGGAACTGGGCGAACACGGTGAACCCAGTGAACCGTCGCTAACGCGGCCAATCAGCCCGGACGAACAGCGGGGCTTTCCGCCGCCGGAGGACTGGGGCAAATGAGGATGAACGGCAAAAAAAAGAAAAGACCCGCCGCGAAACGACCGCCATCAAGGTGTGGGTGACGCCGGCCGAGAAAGCTGCGATCACCGTCAAGGCCGACGCTTACTCGTTGAGCGCCTCAACTTACTTGCGTGAGCTGGCGCTCCGATCGACCCGCCCACCTACTCGACCAGGTGAAAAAATCAATCACCGGGGAAAACGAACCGATCTGCAACGTGTTGTACCGTAGGTTAAATTCCAACAAAGGTACGCAAAGCGACGTGGGGATTTGTCCAACCTCTTCTTCGCCAACGGATTAGGTCTATGTGGCGTCCCCCAATTATCGGCACCATCTAAGCAGCCAATTTTGGAAGCTTTGATTCTCACTGAATGCCGCAGCTTGTCGGCGGAGAAATCGTACTCGAAACCGCGTACAGGACTGTACAGGGATGCGGTCATTTGTCGAAGCGAAAAGCTGCAGGATTTCAGCTTACTGTGGGCCGCTTTCGAGCGCGTAAATCGCTGGCATAGAGGATAGGGCGAACCAGTTCCCGGAGAAACAAAGAGCGCGAAACGCTCACCCGCCCTGCCGCTTAATTTCCGTGTCGCTTTTCGTACCTTTGTTGGAATTTAACCAACGTCCTCGGAGAGCGGTCCGCTTATTTTCATGGCATTTCTCCGTTGGCTATCGAAGCGTGTCCGACGCCATGTAGCCAAGGCCGAAATCAGGCGAGGACACGCTCCTCGTGCGGGAGTAACGGAATAGCTATGAAAAGCTTTTCAATATGCCCGCACGGCCTCCCGCTACCCAAGTCCGAAATCGATTCTCCAGATTGTTCGTCCCGAACCTTGAGAAGTAGCGCGTCCAAAGTGGAAAAAAGTTGTGCCGAGACCGTGCTCCACGCCTTGTTCGCTGCTGCAGAAGCCGATGCATAGCCGAGCGTGTTGGATTCCCGTGATTCGGCAACTAAGCATGATGCTTCTTGGACCGCCAGTTTTTCACCTACGAGGAAATTCTAGAACGATGCGATAATGCTCTGCTACATCCCTACTTCCGAAACTTTGATCGCCCACGCGACACGCGCCAGGCCTACTTCGAAGCACTGGAACAATTGCGCGATCGTTTGAGCCGCTGCCTCGCCCAGATCGCCTGCATCGCCGGGATGCAGACCCCAACGGATGGTCTCATCGCCAATTATCGCGGGCCTTGGTCAGTCGAGGCGTATCTTCCGCCACCCCCTCTCTGATGATCCTTGCGATCGCCGACGATCGCAAAAGCCAAAATTCTGCTCTAAAACGGGCTACTCTCGACAAAATGGAACATTTTGTAGATATTTCAAAAGCCCCTCCCCGTCTGCCGCGGTTCTCCGGGGCAGTGAAGAAGTCAATGTAAGTTTCAGTGACTTCGTGGCCGGCGTTCGCTTGGCCTCAGGCCGACTCCTCCGGCTCGCTCTCGATCGCCGAGCGCACGCGTGCCGCGATTGCGTCCTGACTCAAGCCCATCGCTGAAATCAGTCCGAAGTAGTTATTGATGACTGTGCGGAAGTGTGGATGCTCGTGCCCCGTGCGATGCCCAAACTCAGCGAGGATTCGCAGCGCTTGCCGGTAAAGGGGCTCGGCCTCAGCCAGCCGGTTGGTATCGCGGAGCAGCAAGGCTAGGTTGTTGAGACCTGTTGCCACGTTGGGATGATTCGGGCCGAAGCTCTTTTCATCAATGGCTAGCGCCCCGCGGTAAAGCGGCTCGGCCTCAGCCAGCCGGTTGGTGTCGCGGAGCAGCTCGGCCAGGTTGTTGAGGCGGATTGCCACGTCGGGATGATCCGGGCCGAAGCTCTTTTCACCAACGGCTAGCGCCCGGCGGTAAAGCGGCTCGGCCTCAGCCAGCCGGTTGGTGGCGCGGAGCAGCCCGGCCAGGTTGTTGAGGTCTCTTGCCACGTTGGGATGATCCGGGCCGAAGCTCTTTTTATCAATGGCTAGCGCACGGCGGATAAGCGGCTCGGCCTCAGCCAGCCGGTTGGTGGCGCGGAGCAGCCCGGCCAGGTTGTTGAGGCCTCTTGCCACGTTGGGATGATCCGGGCCGAAGCTCTTTTTATCAATGGCTAACGCCCGGCGGATAAGAGGCTCGGCCTCAGCCAGCCGGTTGGTGGCGCGGAGCAGCCGGCCAGGTTGTTGAGGCGGATTGCCACGTTGGGATGATCCCGGCCGAAGCTCTTTTCATCAATGGTTAGCGCACGGCGGTAAAGCGGCTCGGCCTCAGCCAGCCGGTTGGTGTCGCTGAGCAGCGCGGCCAGATTGTTGAGGCCTCTTGCCACGCGGGATGATCCGGGCCGAAGCTCTTTTCACCAATGGCTAACGCCCGGCGGATAAGCGGCTCGGCATCGCCGTGCTCGGATCGATTGTTGAGCCAAAGAGCAAGATCGTTCATTATCCGCGTGGCTTGGGCTCCAAGACATGGTCTTGTAGGCGATTGAGCAGGTTGCGACAGTGCGGGGCAAGCTGCTCCCAGAGCCGCCAGCCTTTCTGATCCCACTCCGGCGATGGTAGCGCAGCCTGGATTGTGGTAAGCGCGCCATCGAGCGATGCCGTCTTTTCCTGCTCGCTAAGGTGATTGCGCGTTACGGCTTGGAGAACGCGGTGGATGGATATTTCGTCAGCAGCCGGAGGCCAGCCGATGAGGGAGGCCTTGGCGAGCTCGCTCAAGGCTGCCCTAAGGCTTAGCCAATCTCCCGAGGTCTTGAACACTTCGATGGGAAGGCCTGCAGGACGAGGCGCCATCCACACCAGCCAATGCATAAGTTCACGCGCGCTGTGCGAGAGGCGGCCGACGCTTTGCTCCCAAACGCGAGCCAGCGGGACCGGGTAATTCACGTTATCACTGTCGTAATGTTTGATCGTCGGGTCTGGAGTCTTGTGCCATTCCTCAAGCTATTCCGCGGCCGACTGGTTGGTCTCGTGCATGTAGCTAACGACGAGCTCAAGTGCCAGCGGCAAATGGTCAACTTCCTCCGCCACCGCGTCGAGCACTGTTTGGCTCCTCGCTTTGGCGAGCAGCCCTGGCTGGAGGTGGGTGCGGAGGTATTCACGTGACTCTTCGGTGTCGAACAGCGCCAGTTCCTGCCTGCGGACCCCGCTCAAGTTCCCACTAAAACGGGAGGTGATTAAGACAGCGCAAATGGCCACTTTGGGCAGCAATTCGCGGACTGCCTTACGGGCTTCATCGGAATCGGCGTTATCAAGGATGAGGAGCGTTAGCCTGCCGTTTTCAACAGTGCTCAAGTAACGCAGCGCGCCGGCACGGCGAGTCTCCTGCTCTTTGGCAGTCTGCTCCGGTTCCCCCTTCCCTACTCGGTGGCTCCCTCGGGTCGGTTCGCCACTTTTCTTGCGGTACTATGAGGATGCTAAGACTTCCGGCTGCTCGTTCCCTCGCTCTTCGTTCTCCTTCGAACGGGGGTTACCTCCTTGACTCCCAGCTCTTTCGCTCGCCTCGGGCTCCTGGAGTCCCTCCCGCTGCGCCTGGGCGTTGGTCGACCGGTCTCGCCCCTTGCTCCGGTTCTTTCTCTCTTGGAGGAACTCAGTCGGATCTCTCAAGTTCCCAGGGTACCCTTTCGTGCTTTTGCCCTGCTCTTAGACCCCGGTCGGATCTCCACGCCAAGCCTTTTGCGGCGCTTCGATTCTGCCCCCGCGGTCAGGACTACGAAGGCTCCAACGTTTAACATTATTTCGAGGCTCAATCACACGGCTTTCGCACCGCTCCATACGCTTCGTGCCGCCATCGCTGACGACTACGCAATGTTCGCTTCCGGTCGGTGGCTAGCCTTTGCCGGGTGGGGTTGTTTTCCCCACTGGGTCCCTGTATTATGTTTCCGAGTCTTGTTTTCTTTCCGATTACATGCTCTTCCTCACATTCTGGGTTTTCTTGACGCGACCTGTCCTCCTGTCCTCTTACCGCGCCGTCTTCTGCCCGCCTGCCGCAATGATCACTCCGATGATGACCAGGCCGGTGACCACGAAACGAATTCCGGCGCTCACGCCAAAGGTGTTGAGCATGGTGAGCAAGAGTACGAGGAAGAGCGCACCACCCCATAATCCTGGCACATTGGCCTTTCCACCGCTGACCGAGGTACCGCCGATCACGACCACCGCGATCGAAGCAAGAAGATATTCGTCACCGATTTCGAGCGACGATCCTCGAAAATAGCCGGCCAGAAGCGACCCGCAGATCCCGCCGAGTGCCCCGCTTAGAACGTAGGTTGCGAATCGAACTCGTTCCACGGCAATTCCAGCGAGCCAGGCGGCGCGAGTATTTTGGCCGACGGCAAGAACCGAGCGACCGAAGATTGTCCGGTGCAAGATTACCCCAACCCCGATCGTGAAGATCGCTGTTCCAATCGCCAGCAAAGGTATCCCAGCGACTTGGGCAGAGGTGAATTCGGCATACCCGGGCGGCGGCTTGATCTGCAGACCGCGACCGTAGCTGATGCCGGCAGATTGGATAATGAAGCTGGCGGAAAGGGTCGAGATAATCGGCGGAATGCGCAGCAACCAGATCAGAAGATAATTGAAAATTCCGATGCCAATGCCGGACGCCAGGGCGGCGAGAAAACCGACAGCGATCAATGAATCGGATCCATTCATCATTTTCATGGCGACCGCGCTCGCCAATCCGATATTGGCGGGCAGCGACAGATCAACGTTTCCGGGTCCGAGCGTGATCACGAACATCTGCGCGACGCCTGCGATCACAGAAAAGACGGCGAGCGCCAGGGCGGCGGTGATCATTCCCCCGGCGCCGTAACCGTGCGTGAACGCGATCGCCGCCAGCCAGACCAGAAAGGCGCCGAGGTACGACCAGATCCATGGCTTGGTAAGAACGTTGAACCTCCTGGCAAACTTCATGGCGTTCTACTGTCGGTCCGGTTAATCAGTGCGCGGACAGCGAGAACGATGATGAGAATTCCGCCCTGCGCACCGACCTGCCAATCGGGTGAAATCCTCATGAAGTTGAGAAGCGAGCCGGCCAGCGTCAGCGTCAACGCGCCGATGACCGCCCCGATCGGAGCGACGCGTCCGCCCACGAATTCTCCTCCGCCGAGAATGACTCCGGCGATCGAAAGGAGGGTGTAGCCCTTCCCGATGTTAGCGTCAGCCGACGTCGTTATGCCGATTAAGGCCAGCCCGGAGAAGACCCCGAAAACGCCCGCGAGTGCGAACATGACGATTTTGGTCTTGAGCAATGACCATCCGGCCCGCCCGATCGCGTTCGGGTTGCCACCGGACCCGCGCAAGATCGCGCCATAGGAAGTTCGCATCAACCCAACGTGAACAAGCAGCGCGATCACCATTGCGGCGAAGATTGGAAAGGGAGCATAAGGCGTATGGAAATTCATCAAATCATGCAACCAACCGGGTGGTTTCCCGCCCGGCTTGGGCAGGACCAGGATCGCCAGTCCTTGCCAGACGAACAGCATGCCGAGTGTCACCACGATCGATGGAACGTTACGCAGATAAATGACCGCGCCCATAAGCGCATAGACAGCGACCCCGCCCAGAAGCACGGCAAGACCCAGGAACGGGGCGTCTCGCAGCCACGTTGCTGCCACACAACCGACGAAGCTGACGAATGTCCCAATCGAGAGATCGAGGTCGTTCACCGTAATGACAAACATCTGGGCCACGGTGGCAAGCGCCGTGGGAATCCCGAGGTTGAGCATCAAGTTGAGCCCTAAATAGCTCATGGCACGCGGATTCAGCCACGCGATTCCAAGCACGACCAGCGCAAGGGATAAGGATGGCAGGGTAGCCCGCAGGAATCGCAGGGAAGGTCGGGATGCACTTCTCGCAAGTTTTACCACGTAGGCGCCGGAGCTGGGGTTCGCGTTCACCCGCCCTCCTGAAAGGAAGATTGGATGACTCGTTCCTCGCTAAGTTCGCCGCGCCGCAGATCAGCAACGATCCGCCCATTGCGGAAAACATAAACGTGATCGCAGTTCTTGAGCTCCTCCATTTCGGTCGTATACCAGAGGAAAGTGCGCCCGGCATTTGCTTCCGCGCGGATCAGCCCATAGACCTCGAGCTTGGTGCTGACATCAACCCCGCGCATTGGGTCGTCCATCAAAACAATTTTCGCTTCGGAGCCGAGCGCCCTTGCGAACAACGCTTTCTGCTGATTTCCGCCCGAGAGCGACAGGATATTGTTGTGCATGTCCGCCGTGCGGATATTGACGCGTTTCTGCCAGCGCTCGGCAAATTGGTCCTCCAGCTCGGAAGAAATCAGAGGGCCTCTGCGAAGCGCTGCGATAGAGCGAATGCCGATGTTTTCAGCGATCGACCAGAGCGGGAAAATCCCGTCACTTTGGCGGTCTCCGGCGATCAGCGCGACAGGATCGGTCACCTCGAGCCCGGGAAGGCGTCGCGTTGCCCCGCGAAACACCAATAGCAATAACTCCGTTTGTCCATGGCCGGAAAGACCGGCCAGCCCAACGATTTCGCCCTGGTGCGCAACAAGTTCGATGCCGTCGCCTCGGGTGAGGGAACGCGCACGAACCCGAACCGGAGTACTCCCGCGCGGCGCGGCGCGCTCCTGCACCAATCGCATTTTACTTGCTGCGGCACCGCCCATCGCGGTCACCAGTTTGTCCCGGTCAAAGGCTGAAGCGCGATCAACTGCCGCGACGGCGCCATCCCGCATGACAACGATGCGATCGGAATACTCAAGGATTTCGCGCAGGAGATGGGAGATCAGCACACAGCTCGCTCCGGTCGCAACGACTCGCCGGACATGGATCAACAGCTGGGCTGCCGTATGACTGTCAAGAGAAGAGGTCGGTTCGTCGAGAATCACTAGATGAAGGGGAGCCTTGGTAATCGTGAAGGCGCGGGCCACTTCGATCATCTGGCGTTTTCCAATCGGCAGGTCACCGACGACAGCATCGAGAACAATGCCATGGCCCGGAAAAATTTCGTTGAGTTTACGTCCGATCAGTTCACCCGCTCGCTTTCGCCAACCCCATCCGACGATGCCCGGGTGAAGAACGCGTGCATTTTCGGCCACCGTGAGATTTGGGCAAAGCGACAGTTCCTGGAAGACGCACCGAATCCCCAGTCTCTGCGCAAGATGCGCCGAGTAACCATGCCGCGGGCTGCCGTCGACAATGATCTGCCCGCTACCAGGGGTAAGCGTGCCGGCCAGCACATGCATCAGCGTCGATTTGCCGGCGCCATTATGGCCGACAAGGCCAACGCATTCTCCGACATCGACTGCGAAATCAACCCCTGCAAGAGCTCGGACGGCGCCAAAGTACTTTTCGACGCCGGCCAGCCTGACAATGTTCACGGACGGTTCGGACATGACATGCGAAAACTCAATCGGACTCTCAGGGCGATCGCGTTCAGCGCAATGTGTGAAATGCCCCTCACCGCCGCTATTTTTTCATATTGGCTTCAATCGCCTTCTTGGCGTCTTCCTGCGTGTACTCATGGCTGGCAACGCCGCCTACAGGAATGTTGGGAAGCGCAGCCTCAAAATCGTCCTGCGTAAAGGCCAGATACGGCACCAGCAGGTCGTGCGGTATATCCTTGCGGCCGTCCAGAATCTGCTGCGCTACCCAAAACGCAAGCGTTGAAACACCAGGCGCAATCGATGCGGACCAAGTGGTGTAACCATTCTTGGCCTTCTGCTCCTTCCACCATGCCAGTTCGTCCTGACGATTTCCCATGATGATAATCGGCTCCTTGCGGTTGGCCCCGGCGAAGGCTTGCGCAGCGCCGTATCCGTCGCCACCCTGGTCTACTACACCGGCGATTTCGGGGAGCGAAGGGAGGACGGTCGCTACCGCCTTTTGCGCCGTCGTCTGGTCCCAGTCGCCCTCAACGCTGTTAACGATTTTAAACTCCGGATGCTTGCCGACCCCCTGCACGATCCCGGCATGAATTGCGTCATCGATCGAGGTTCCGGCAAGGCCACGAATCTCCAGCAGGTTACCACCCTTCGGAAGCCAACTAGCCAGATGCACCACCTCCTGCTCACCATAATCCTTGAAATCGACAACGACGCGCCAAGCGGAAGGCTCGGTGACTATTCCGTCGAACGACACGACAACGATACCGGCGTCAGTAGCCTGTTTGATAGCGCCGTTCAGCGCATCCGGGGAGGACGCATTGATGACGATGGCATTGTAACCCTGAAGAATCAGGTTCTGAATCTGTGCCGCCTGGGTCGGCACCTCTTTGTCAGCCGTGGTGAAGACGTCCGCAGCGGCAACGACCCCGTCGGCAACAGCTTTCTTGGTGACGATATCATAACTCTTTAACATGGCCTGCCGCCATGAATTGCCCGCATAGTTGTTAGAAAACGCTATGCGCAGATTTTTGGTATCTGCATGAGCCACTCCGATCAACGCAATGCCCACCAGGATGGGGAGCAGAGCGGTACTGTAGGTAAGTCTTTTCATGCCTTATTTCCAATCGATGCTTGAGCCATTGTTCGCTGGCGCAATTCTTTTGAGCAGATGCGCGGGACGGGCTCACCCCTGCCGAGCAAGGCCAAACGCGCAGGCTTCGGGCTATGGTAACGAGAACAGACGTTGAAAACTGGGGGGAGCCAGCACCGACCAGCACGAGTGCCTCGAGCGCTGCGCCAGGGCACAAAACTATATGGAAAGATCGCTTAATCAAATCCTTTCGCAGTCATGCGACTAGCACGGCGTTCGCGCCGAATTTGAAATTCCCGGTCACCAAGTTGCCAGAGCAGAAACGTCTCTTGATCTGCGTCCGCTTTTTCGCGCTGGTCACGATTTGCGCCAATGAGATGTCCCGCGTCGAAATCAACCCGCAAAAGGACCGGCTTGCCGCTCGCTGTTGCCACTTGCAGCCGGGCCACGAATTCGGCCACCAACCAGGAGGGCACCCGCGGATCGTTGGCGCCGGTGAGACCGAGTAGCGCGGGGTATTTGACACCATCTTTGATATGATGGTAAGCGCTCATCGCATAGAGCCACTTGAATTCGTCCGGCTTCGTGACGTCACCAAATTCCGGTATGTTGCCGGCACCGTTTGGAGTGAACTGAAAACGCAGCAGATTCGTGATTCCGACATTGTCAATGGCCGCAGCGAACAATTCCGGATGTTGAACAATCGCATTTCCCAGGGCTATCCCGCCTCCGCTGGTGCCGCGTACCGCCAGACGGCTCGGCGAAGTGTACCTGTTTAAAATGAGCCAGTGCGCCGTGGCGATCATATCATCGACGGTATGTTGCTTTAACCCTTTCTGGCCGGAAACGTGCCAGCGTTCGCCATATTCGCCCCCGCCGCGAACATGGGCGACTGCGACTACACCGCCGCGCTCGACCCATGGATAAATCGCAGGAAGGAAGCCGGAATTAAACTCGGGATCGATGGAGACCCCGTAAGCGCCGTGACCTTCGAAGAGCGTTGGATGAGAGCCATCCAACACAATGTCTTTGCGACAGATGATCGAGACCGGAATAGTAGCTCCGTCTGTGCTTGGCACTTGCACCTCGAGCGCTTTAAAAGCGGAAAGATCCACCGGACTTTTCCGTTGAATCCCGGTATCCTCACAGCCGTTCGTGCTCGGGTCGTAGAGGAACGCGGTAGGCGGAACAAGCCAGGAGTCAATGCCAAACAATATTCCGGGTTGCTCGACCGTCGCATCAATCCCGTAGACTCTGCCCTGGGCCGGCAATTTGATCATCTCCGCCTTCGCGGAATCCGTATAGGAAAGACGCGCCAGCGTCTTGGCGACACCCTGACGCCCACCTATGTACAGAGCGTCGCTGGCACCGTAGACCCCGTCGATCACGGCGTCGCTTGCGGGCACCACTATTTTCGCGGGCGTGCCGGGATGGTCCAGGTCTATGGCTGCGACGCTACCGTTCGGGGATTGCTTTTCCGACAGCACGTAAAGAGTCGAACCGATCAGTGTCGCCGGTGACCCACCTGTCGCCATACGATCCTCGGAAGAAAGAATTTGCCTCCAAGGGGTATCCGGACCCGTCACATCCCGCTCCCTGGCAACATAAACAGAGCCGGAATCGATCGTTCCCGCGGTGTATATTGCCACGTCATAGGGAGAACCGGGCGCGCCAATAACTCCGCAAAAGCCGGCGGCCGGCACATTCGGCGATCCCGGCAGACCAGGGCCGAAAACTGGAACATCCTTATCCGGATCCGTACCCAGAATGTGAAGAAACGTCCGTCCATTCTTGTAGACTTCAGCGGGCGGAGCATTTGGAGGGAGTTGCTTCTCCCGAAAATAGAAGAGTGATTTCCGGTCGGATCTCCAGGAAGGCCATCCATACTGGGTCCTTGAGATGGATTCCGGAAGCGTCTTGCCGGACCCCACATCGAGGATATAAAGGGTGCTATCCTCCGAGCCTCCTAAAGAAACTCCGGCAGCCACATAGTTTCCGTCCGGCGAAGGCTCGAAATAATCGACCGATGCATGCTGTGCTCCATTTTTATAGATCTCGGGATCGAGCAGCGTTCGTACTGAGCCATCTGACTCGCGCACCCGCAATACCGCGTCGGACGCACCTGACGCGATTTCGAGATAAAAGATTCGACTGCCGGCTCGTCTCCAGTCACTAGTCGCCGCCACAGCCGAATCAAACGCGTGGATTCGCGCGAGAAGCTTTGCGCGAGGGCCTGCGAGCCGGTTCAGAATTCGCCGCGTGGCCTTGTCTTGCTCCTTAATGAATTCGAGAAAATGCGGGTCGGATAGACCAGCTTCCATCCAGCGGAACGGATCGATGATTTTGGTCCCGAAATAGTCGGTCACCGTTTGTTGGATTACAACGGACTTCGATGCTCTGCCGTTCAGATCATCTTGACCATCCGAAAATGAAGTCAGACCAAGGGCCGTTATCAGGATAACCGTTCGTCGCAAGTGGTTCTTATCTACCAATGACAAACACCTGAGCCAATGCGTACTCAAATTGTTCTGTTCGGGCTTAGCGGCAAATCCGGAAAAGTGCGATAGGATAGCGAGTCGTGGGCCACCTGTTGAATCGCGATGGCACCGACGAAACTGGGATCGGCATTAAATTATGCGCTCTTCGCTGAAAGTTGCTTCTATTTTTGGGATCGAGGTGCGAATTCATGTGACCTTCCTGCTCTATTTAGCGTGGATTTGGCTCAATTACTACCAAGTGGCAGGGTTATCGGGTGCGATCCAAGGAGTCCTGCTCATCCTGGCTCTGTTTGCTTGCGTGCTCTTGCATGAATTCGGGCATGCGTTCGCGGCACGCGCATTTGGCATCAGGACGCCTGACATAACCTTATGGCCCTTCGGTGGTGTCGCGCGGCTCAATCGCATTCCGGACAAACCTTGGCAGGAACTCATCGTCGCCATTGCCGGACCGCTGGTGAACGTGGTGATAGCCGCCGTCCTCTTTTTGATCCATGGAACCGCTGGCATTCAGCAGGCTGAGCACCTGGAAAGCCCACGGGTCGACCTGCTGGCCAAACTAGCCTGGGTCAATGTGATCTTGGTTTTGTTCAATTTGATTCCGGCATTTCCGATGGATGGAGGGCGAGTCCTCCGAGCGCTGTTGGCGATGGTAATGCCGTACGCTCAGGCCACGCAGATTGCAGCCAGGCTCGGCCAGGGCCTCGCGATCCTCTTCGCCGTGTTTGGGTTTGTCTACAATCCGGTTTTGATCTTCATCGCGTTCGTTATTTTTGTCGGGGCGCAGCAGGAACTCGCTATGGCACGAGCGAATCGATCTTCGCCGCGATGATGAAGTCGTTGCGATGCAGCCCTCGAATCTTGTGGGTCCAAAGCGTCACCGTCACCCGCCCCCATTCTGTTAGTATCGCTGGATGATGGCCTTCTTCCTCGGCCAGCGCGCCTACGCGATTCGTAAAACTCAAGGCTTCGGCAAAATTCGCGAACCGAAATACCCGCTCAAGTCTATCGATTCCCTCCCGTTCCAGCAGTGTCCATTCAGGAATTTGAGGTTTAAGCTCGCGAACCTCCGCCTCAGTCGCACGTGGAGAATCGCGACGGCAGGCCGTGCATTTTTCATTAGTGAGCGCGTCCATAGTTGTCAGTGCTAACAACTATCTGCCTCGCCCGCGCAATGTCGAGCGCTTGACCACTTTCTCTGCAACTGCTACGGATGCCGATCAAACAAATGGACGAAGCAACGAAAGGTCAGCCGCGCTAAGGCGTTCTTTCGCGGTCTTCGCCTGATGCCAGTAAGGAATCATGGGTCGGTCTTCTGCGAACGTCTTTGCGCGGGAATTTGGGGTCGCCCGATTTTCTTCGATCTCTTTATTTAAGCCTCTTGATCGGTCGAAATCCAGAGATCTTGCAAGGGGCGCAGAAGGGCATTCGAAAGATGCGAAAGGATGTCGAATCGTTCCAGCAAAAGAGCTAGTGAGTTTTTCAGGTTAGCCACAGCCTGCATCGCTCACGAATCTCTCAGGGTTTGTGAGCAAATGCAGGCTTTCCAATCTGTCCAAGAACTCCGCTTGAGACCGATTGATCTTTCTCCGGGCATCCGGCAGGGAGAAAAACTCGCCCTTATCTATTTCCGGAAAATCCTTTTGCAGTCCGGAATGGGGCGGCCATTCCAGAGTGAAAAGATTGCTTTTCACGGAGATCAATTGGGCTGTTCGCCGAAACGCCCAGGCCAGGATCCGCTTCCCGGATTTCTGCCGTATCTCGCCGAGATCAATAAACGGTGCCGAAGACGGGATCGAAGTCTCTTCTTCAAATTCGCGTTTTGCAGCTTCAAGGTTGTTCTCACCCGGATCTATAAGTCCCTTTGGAATTGACCAGGCCCCTTCGTCTTTCCCAGCCCAGAACGGCCCGCCAGGATGGACAAGAAAAACCTCGAGAACAGACCCGGCGTATTGGTACATCAACAGCCCGGCACTCACTTGCGGCACAGTGCAAATTTTATCACAGCCAAATAGAGCCGCAATCAAAGGCTAAAAACGAACACCAGGTATGATCAGATTTAAATGGCACACCGGAAGGTGGTCGTTTAAGCCTCCATTGCATTCAAGGCTTCGCGCTTGAAAAGGCTGGCCCACTTGCTCCATTTTCTATCTCCTTGCACAAACCTGTTCGCAATGCTCAATATTACGAGGCGCTAATTCCCCATGTTATTAAAACATCTAGTTTTTGAAGTTGTTCCGCAGGAGGATGGAACCTGGACAGCCGTCGGAATCGGTGACGACATTTTTACCCAGGGTAGCGATTTTGATGAGCTGAAAGTAAATGCCTTGGAAGCTGTCCGAGCACACTTTCACGATGAGGATTGCGATAAATTTGAAGTGCGCTTAGCTCAAGTTGTGTCTCAATTTGTGTTCGCCGCTTGAGAACGCCACCTGACATATCCGGCAATGACCTGGTCACATGCCTGTGCCGGCATTGGGATTATCATTTCATCAAGCAAATCGGGCGACATGTTCGTCTCGAGACTTTGAATCCTCGGTTTCAACGACTCACCATCCCTCTACATGCAAAAATAAAAGAGGGCCTGGCAGCCGTCATTCTGAAGAGTGTTGCCACTCATAAGCGGGTAGAGGTGGGTAATATACTCGACACGCTCTAACCAGGTTGCGATGTCGAATTGAAATCAACCTTTAGGCTTTCTCAGATACAAAATGCGAGACGAACCACTCTCATTTCTGATAAGGCAACTCTCATGCATCGGGCCCACCCAGTCTTTAGCACCATTCTTCCATTCCTGATGGCCTCCGTTTTTCTGGCCTGTTCCGGGTGCGCATCGCACACGCATACCGTGAGGCCAAGACTAAAGGTGCAAATCGTCTCACAGCCCGCAGGGGCTAAAATCGAGGTCAATGGCCAATATGTGGGCGACGCACCTCTCTTTATCGATATTGAAGCTTCCAACGATGGCCGTTTTTGGCGAGACACGATCATCAAAGCCTACCCAAAAGATACCGGCTACACGCAGATTAGAGCGTTTAACGGCAAATCGCGGTGGACGATCAGCGACCTGGTTCCGTCCCGAATTTTTTTCGATACTCGAACTGAACCCGGCGCCGAGTTCGAGAAGCGTCGTTAACGTCTGTGGTCGTCTTCAGCATCCGACCTGGCAACGACGAAGCCTCTCTTTGCGGCCTCATTTCTTGCGCCTGGCAGCTTCCGCCATGGCGCGATCGATCAGTAGTGTCGCAAGATGCTGGGTTCCTTCGTCGAGTTCAGCATTTGCTTTTTTCAAGCGGTGCGGATCGTGGCTTTTGACCGCCGCTTCAACTTCATGGACCAACCCATTGATCCTTTTCTGATCGTCTGGTTCGATCTGATCACCGACCAGCGTCAACGCGCTGCGGACCGCAGGCAACAGTTCGTTGCTTCTCAGAACCGCTTCGGTCCAGAGACGTTCGGCCATGTCTTCAAAGGCATGATCCAAAGATTCTGCGATCATTTTTTCCACCGCCTCATCGGATACGTCCACGGCACTGCTCAGTTCGATTACTCTTTCCCGTCCTGTCCGAGTATCACGTGCGAGTACGTGCAGAATGCCGTCGGCATCGATCTCAAATTGAACTCCAACCCTGGCGAGGCCTTTTGAAACCGGCTCAAATTGGAGATCAAAACGGCCAAGCTCCCAGTTATCCTTTGCCAGCTCGCGTTCGCCCTGCAAAACCACGATTTGCATGGCGGTCTGGTTTGTGACCGCATTTGTAAACATTTCCCCAGCCTTGCACGGGATTGTCGAATTCCTTGGAATCAGCACGTTCATCAAGCCGCCGAAGGTCTCAATCCCCAGGGATAAAGGAGTCACGTCAAGCAGGAGGACGTTTTGAACCTGACCGGAGAGAATACCGGCTTGGATCGTTGCGCCTACGGCCACTGCTTCATCCGGATTTTGAGTGGTGTTAGGGAGTCGTTGGAAGATCTCCGCGACAAACTGTCGAACGATCGGCATGCGGGTGACGCCGCCGACAAGAATCACTTCATCGAGCTTCGCTGGATCCAGCTTTGCATCATCGAGCGAGCGCAGACAATGCGAACGCGTTCTCCGGATTATCGGTCGGGCAATCGCTTCCAGCTCTTGTCGGGTCAGGTTATAAGAGAAGCTGCGATTTCCGGAAAGGAAGGGAATTTCAACCTGCACCATGTCTTCCGTTGATAAACGCAGCTTCGCGGCGTGTGCGACTTCCCGAATCCTGCCAATGAACAGCTTATTATCGAGTTCTTGTCGAAGCTCGGGATGCCGCCCGGTGATACGTTCTTTCAACAGACCGACAAGCTCGCGGTCGATGTCGTCGCCGCCGAGCCGGGTATTGCCGTTGGTGGACAAGACGCGAAAAACGCCTTCGTTGAGTTCGAGGATGGAGATGTCAAAAGTTCCGCCACCGAGGTCGTAAACGGCGATTCGGGACCGATCGTCCAGTCTGTCCAGACCGTAGGCTAGCGCTGCGGCGGTCGGTTCATTGATCATCCTTTCGACCGCGAACCCTGCCAACTCCCCGGCCCGCTTAGTGGCCTGGCGCTGCAGATCGTTGAAATAGGCCGGAACCGTAATCACTGCCCGATCGACCGGATCTCCGAGACTCAATTCGGCATCGGCTTTGAGTTTCTTGAGTACAAGACTGGATATCTCCTCCGGCTTTAGCAATCGCTGACCGATCTCCAACAGCGTCCGGCCACTTTGAGATCTGACTGCAAACGGGTAATCTTCCTTCTCCGATTCCCCGGGTCTGCGTCCTATCAGGCGTTTGACGGAATAGATCGTGCGCTCCGGGAACAATGCGCGCATCCGGTCCGCCGGAGCACCGACAACTGGATCACCGGTTTCGGGGAGATAAACCACGGAAGGCGTCAGCCTGGATCCATCTCGATCAGCGATCAGGATAGGAAAACCAGAATCCATCACACCTATCAACGAGTTCGTTGTTCCGAGATCAATCCCGACGATATCACTCATAGCGTGTTACTAATTTGCCTGAATCATACGAATCGGATGCTAAGCAAGTTCTTCCAAGCGAATTTTTCTTTCCCGCACCTCGCTCGACCATTTTTGGATGAACGTCAGGCTAAGCGCAATCTGTGCAAGGGATTCGCGGCACTGCGCCGGGCTCTCCAGCCAGATCCTGTCAAGCCGATCAAGTTCGGAGAGCAGGCTGCGCTCACGCTCCGAGAGTTCATTTCCTATCTGGCTTAGTTTTCCGCGCACTCCGTCCATGCTCTGGAACGCCAAGGCCCGAAGCAGCGCGGAACTCTCCACTGAAAGTGATCCGAACTCCTGATCGACCTCTTGGAGCGCTTCGGCAACACTGCCAAACAGCTCGCCGAGGTCAGACCCGATTCGCCCCCCGCGCGCATCCCCGAACTCCAGCTTTAACAAGTGCTGAATTCGCGCCGCGGGATTCGCGATGATCTGGAAGGCCATATTAAGAGAAGACAATGCGTCCGATTCGGACTGATCCAAACGGAGCGACTCAGTCTTGCGAAAGTAGGCGTTCTTCAGGGATTCTTCGGTAATTGCAGGTCGCCGCTCGATATCGAGGAGGACGAAGAAATCGATCATGCAGAGAAACTTTCGCCGCAAGAGCAATGCGCCACGGCGTTTGGATTCGTCACCTTGAATCCTCCTTTCTGAAGGTCGTCGCTGTAGTCGAGTAATGAGCCGCTCACAAACAGCGCGCTTTTGGGATCAACAACGACGCGAACGCTGTTGGACTCTACCAGAATGTCGCGGTTCGCCGGGCCATCGACAAGATCCATCTTATACTGCAAACCGGAACAACCGCCGCCGATGACTGCGACTCGGAGTGCACCCTGCGGTCGGCCCTGCCGCTTCAGCAACTGCGAGAGTTTCGCAGCGGCGCTTCCGGTTACCTTCACCAAACGCTCATTGCCGATTTTGTATTTTATTTCAGTCGCTGCCATTACGCGCGAATATGGATCTGCGTCCATTAAAAGCAAACGCCGGGGCTACGGGGCTCTTCATTGCGGCAATCACCCTGACCACCAGATTCTGGCTGCTGACTGGTCCAGGGGAAAGAAAGAGGTTGTCAGTGTCAGTTGTCAGTTCTTAAGGATGTAGGCGGAAAGAAGTTCTCAGTGTCAGTTGTCAGTTCTCAGAGGGGGTAGGTAGTGGTTCGAGCCTTGCTCTCCAGATTTCTCTGCGGCGTTGAGAAATCCTTAGGTGCCAAAGCGTTCAATCTCCGTTTTCGACACCTCTCTCATCGAAATGCGCGCCGCTATGAACTGGCATTCTCTCCGGAACTGACACTGACAACCGACACTGACAACATCTTCCAGATTTCTCTGCGGCGTTGAGAAATCCTTAGGTGCCAAAGCGTTCAATCTCCATTTTCGACACCTCTCTCATCGAAATGCGCGCCGCTATGAACTGGCATTCTCTCCGAAACTGACACTGACAACCGACACTGGCAACTTCCTTCAGACACTGGCAACTTCTTCCGCCACTTCCTCCAACCCCGCCAGATGCCGCTCTGAGATGGCTTCCACTTGAGCCACCGAGGAGACTTGCTGAAGCTCCGCTCGCAGGGTCCGGCCGCCAGGCATGCCCTTCGAATAGGCCATCAACCGCCCACGCATCGCAGCCATGGCGTGTTTCTCGGAATTGGCTTCGGCGGCTGCAATACCGCAATGGCGAATAATATGGATCCAGCGTTCCGCGATCGAGGGCTCCGCCAAAGATTCGCCGGTCTGCAAAAAGTGTTTCGCCCGTCGAAAAAGCCACGGAGATGTCATCGCAGCACGACCAATCATCAGGCCTCGTACTTTGGTCGATTGAAGCCGAAGCACTATATCGTCGACGTCCCCGACATCGCCGTTGCCAATGACCGGTATTGAAACCGTTTCGGCCACCCGGGCAATCGCCTCCCAGTCGGCGACTCCGGAGTACCCCTGGTCCCTGGTGCGACCATGGACCGCAAGTGCCGCTATCCCGACCTGTTCGAGAATAGTGGCGGTGATCGTAGCATTGATCGTCTCCGAACTCCATCCGAGGCGGATCTTTCCCGTGACCGGTAAAGGGTCGACTGCCTTCACAACGGCCGACGCAACTCGTTCAAGGAGCGGGCAATCCCTTAGCAAAGCGGATCCACCATGCTTGCAGACCACTTTATTGACGGGACAACCGAAATTCAGGTCGATAAAATCCGGCTGCACCCAGTCCCTGACAGATTTCGCCGCCTCCGCCATACGTTCCGGGTCCGCGCCGAACAATTGAACGCCCACCGGCCGCTCTTCCTCTCGAAAATTGAGCATCTCCCCCGTCCGCTGGTTCCGATGCAAAATACCATCCGCGGAGACGAACTCGGTCACCAAGACGTCCGCGCCCTGCTCCTTGCAGAGCCTGCGAAACACAGAGTCCGTTACACCCGCCATCGGCGCGAGGTAAAGAGGACGCATATTGTCGAACCAGGGAAGCATTGGAAGAAGTTGGCAGTGCCAGTCTCAGTGTCAGTTGGGACAGTAACATCTCGAGCTTGGTGTTTCAGATTTAGATACGTCATGGAAAATTTAAGTCTCACGCCAAAGTGTTTCGCCCCGTTGAAACCGGCAAGCCCTACTGATACTGACGACTGACGGCTGACAACTTCCTACGCATTTTCCTGTTGTGCGAGCAGGGAATAGATTTGCTGCTGTACAGAATCGAGCTGATCCAGCCTCAACTGCGGGTCCGGAATAATGAAGGCCTCACCGGTTTTCGCATGTTCATAAATGAGAATCTTCCCCTCTGCGGTTTCACGAAAATCCACCTGCTTCAAGGTTCTCTTTCGCTCAAGCAGAATCGCCAGGACATAGCGCGCGTTCAAATGCTCCGGCAGATCCTCGCTGACCAATCTGCGCAAGAGGTCTTCTACAGATTCCTTCGGCATCGGCTCTGGAGCTGCCGGCGGTGGCGCCTGAAATTTGGATTTCCAGAACGAGAACGGCGCAACACTCTCCTTGATTTGCTGCCATGCCTTTTCGGAAATATCCTCACGCCTGAATCCGGTCCGATCCTGAAATAAAAGGGTATAGATCGTCGCGCCGTCCTCGAAAGCTTCCTGCGTTTGAGCGCAGTGGCGGCTTCGGGCCTTGATTTCCCACTCTGACAACATCGTTCCGATCAATAAGCACGAATAGATTGAATGTTCAACGCGCTTCGGGAGGATCAGCAGTCTCTCTTCGCATGATGAATTTTCGTTGTGCAACCGGCCTGCTTCTCTTCAGAGTGGATTCTATGGAAATAGTCATCCCGCCGGGCTCAACGATCGGCCTGCTGGGTGGTGGGCAATTGGGCCGGATGTTCGCGATCGCGGCACGCCGGATGGGGTACAGGGTCCATACCTTCGAGCCTTCACCCGACAGCCCTGCCGGCCAGATTTCGGACCGCGAATTTAACGGCTCCTATACAGACTGGGACTTGCTTGAAACCTTCGTGCGATCGGTTGACGTGATTACTTTCGAGTTCGAAAATATTCCTGCAGAAGCCGTAGACAGGATTTCACGATCGAAGCCGGTGCATCCCCGGTCCGAGGTCCTTCATATCTGCCAGAACCGCGAACGCGAAAAGAATTTCCTACGCCAGCATCATTATCCGCATGTACCGTTTGCGGTCATTTCGGATCAGTCAGAATTCGACACCGCGCTCGACTCGATCGGTGCGCCCGCTGTTCTGAAGGGTGCAGACTTTGGGTATGACGGCAAGGGGCAGCACAAGATCAATCCAGGCGAGCAATTCGATTACTCGCAGGCCGCCGGCGGCCGCTCTATTCTCGAAAAATGGATTCCTTTCGACCGTGAACTCTCCGTTATCTGTGCGCGGGATGCCAAAGACAATGTCTGCTCGTTCCCGGCCTCAGAGAATATTCACAGCCATCATATTCTGGATTATTGCATCGTTCCGGCGCAAATAGATCCTGCAGTCCAACGCCTTGCTCAGTCCATGGCGAAGAATATCGCCGGTGAACTTGACGTGGTTGGCCTTATTGCAGTGGAATTTTTTCTGACCCGCGATAACGAATTAATAGTGAATGAGCTTGCTCCCCGACCCCACAACTCCGGGCACTACACATTTGACGCGTGTTTGACGAGCCAGTTTGAACAGCAATTACGCGCCGTGTGCGGTTTGCCCTTTGGATCTCCGGACCTTCTCAGACCGGTTGTTATGGTGAACCTGCTCGGCGACCTTTGGAAAGGCGGCTTGCAGCCCGATTGGCGGCCGGTTCTGAACAACCCTTACGCAAAACTTCACTTGTACGGGAAACTGGAAGGCCGTCCTGGACGTAAAATGGGACACTTTTGCGTGCTCCGGGAAACGATTGAGCAGGCGCTGGCCGAAGCTCTGCAAATCAAGCAGGAACTGATCAATGTCAATGAACGGCCTTAGACGACGAGCGCGTGCTCGCTCTGCGGTCCAACTACGTCCGATGGCTTTCCTGCTCGCGCTTTGCTGGATTCTTCTCTTCGATGGGTGTCAGCAAAAAGTCGCGGAAACCACCGCCTTTGGCCTGAGAAGCGCTGCGCTGAAGATCTCGAATGTACCTCTCACGGCTGAGATTGCTGACACCCCTCAGGCATCGGAAAACGGTCTGATGTTCCGCGATTCGTTGCCCGAGGACCGAGGAATGCTTTTCATATTTGAGCAGCCAAAAGAAGCCTCATTTTGGATGAGAAATACGAAGATCCCGCTCTCGATCGCATTTATCGATTCGACCGGGAAAATTTTAGAGATCAAATCGATGAACCCGCTGGATGAAAGTCTAATTCTGAGCAACTCGGATCGGGTAGCCTATGCACTGGAGGTCAACCAGGGCTGGTTCGCTCGACACCGGATTTCGTCCGGCGCAATGATCGACGGAATCCCAAGAAAATAGGATGAAAACAAAGGAACAAACAATTGCCCTCCTGGAGGCCGTCGCAAGACTGCTGGAGCTAAAAGGTGAAAATCCGTTTAAAATCCGGGCCTATACCAATGCCGCCCGAGCGCTTGAGACTTTTCCCGGGAATTTTCAGATCACGGTTGTGGAAGATAAGCTCGGGGAATTGGAGGGACTCGGTGACGCGATCACGAAGAAGATCTCCGAATACGTCCAGACCGGCAGATTGGAGTATTTCGAAAAGCTGCAGGCCGAGTTTCCGGAATCAATATTTGAGCTGTTTGAAATCACCGGGCTGGGTGGTAAGAAGGTCAAGGCTCTCTATGAACAGCTGGGCATCAAGACCATCGCCGAACTGGAAATTGCCGGAAGAGATGGGCGCATTGCCGAGCTCCCTGGTTTCGGGGCCAAGACCGCGGCGAATCTGCTTCAGGCGATCGAGCGGCGACGCAAACATTCCGGACGGTTCCTGTTGTCGGACGCAAAGATTTGGTCCGACGAACTGCTCGAGCATTTCAAGGGACATCCGGACGTTTCTCAGATCAGCGAGGGGGGAAGTTTTCGGAGGGGAAGAGAAACAATCGGCGACCTGGACATTTTGATCGCGACCAAGCAGCCCCTGCAGATGATCGAGCATTTTCTTTCCCACGCGGCCATCGAGCGGGTCCTCGCCCAGGGCGAGACGAAGGCCAGCGTACTCTTGAAGCACGGGATTCAGGCCGATTTGCGAGTGGTTGCGAATCTCGAGTTTCCATTTGCGCTTTGTTATTTCACCGGAAGCAAGGAACACAACGTGGCCCTGCGCGGACGCGCTCTGCAAAATGGCTGGACCTTGAATGAATATCGGCTCGCCCCGGAGCCTAGTTTCAAAAAGATTCCCAAACCGATCCCGGAAATTCGAACCGAGGCGGACCTATATCGAGCGCTGGGCCTCGCGTACATCCCTCCGGAATTACGTGAAAATCAGGGAGAAATTGAGGCTGCCGAAGAAGGGGAATTGCCCCGGTTAGTCGAATTGCAAAATCTTCGCGGCACGTTTCACAACCACACGAACCAGAGCGACGGGCACAATACGCTGCAAGAAATGGCTGACGCCGCGCACGAGCTTGGACTGGAATATCTAGGAATCTCCGACCACAGCAAGAGTTCCTTTCAGGCCCATGGCCTGGACGAAAGACAGTTGCTGGAGCAGGTCGAACAGATCCGCGAATTGAACAAGGGGTTCGAAGACGATTTCCAGGTTTTATGCGGTGTGGAGTGCGACATCCTGAAGGATGGCCGGCTGGATTTTCCCGACGAAATTCTCGCCCAACTCGACTATGTCGTTGCCAGTGTGCATGCTTCGTTCACGTTATCGGAGCAAGAGATGACGAACCGCATTATCCGCGCGATCGAAAACCGGTACGTTACGATACTGGGCCATCCGAGCGGGCGCCTTTTGCTGTCGCGGGAACCGTACCAGTTGGATCTTGGGGAGATCATCAGAGCGGCTGCCCAAACCGAAACCATCATCGAATTGAATGCTAACCCGAGGCGGTTGGATTTGGATTGGCGGTTCTGGAAACTTGCCAAAGCCCACGGGGTGCGATGCGCCATTAATCCGGATGCGCACAGCGTTCGTGGCTTGCACGATCTCTGGTTCGGGATTCAAATCGCGCGAAAAGGTTGGTTGACGCGCGAGGATGTCGTGAACTGCCTCCCCTTGAACGAGGTGAGGAAATCCCTTAATCAGAAGCGCAACCGACTATGATGCCGTTTAGACGTTGTAGCGTCCCGGTCCTTTTTCTGTTTCCATGTCGCTGGGTTTACCCGGCGGGCAATTCCACAATCATCTCTGTGTAACTCTTTCCGTCACTCTCGGCAAAGATTCTGCCATTCATCCGCGCCAGGTCACCCCTCGCTTTGAATAGACCCAGACCAAATTGATCCCGTTGCCTGCGGGTGGTGAAAAAAGGGTCAAAGGCTCGTCGCATCACTTCCGTCTTAATGCCCTGCCCGTTGTCCCTGAATTTCAGGTCAACCAACCCGGAATGCGCCTGCGCGGTGACAACAACAGCTTTCGCGCTCGCTTCACTGGCATTGCGAAGGATATGCTCGAAAATTTCTTTCGCTTTCCGGAGATCGACCTGAACCTTCATTTGCTCGTCGTACTGTTTCACAATCGACAAGCCGCGAGGAGATTCTACCCGCTCGAAGACTTCAGATAGTGCAACCGACTCCGGAGAAAGCGGCGTGACTCGGCTCATGGAAGCGGCTTCGTCGAGACATTGGGACAAAAGCTGAGCCGCTCGAGACATTTGTTGAACGGGCTGTAAAACTTCTGCTTTGAGATCCGGCTCGAGAAGCAATAAACCGGAGTGCCCCGTGAGAACAGTGATCACGTTGTTTAGTTTGTGGATCAGTCCCACCAGCAATGAAGCATAGTAGTCTGCCGGATAATTTTCTGCATGCACGTTAGTCGGCTGTACCTTCTCCTCCACAAACGAACTCCCACTTAATGATTTATGAACGCTTGAATACCTAGCCCCTGGCAAAACTACGACTTCTCTGAAAAACTACGACCTCTTTAATTTAAATCAAAGCGCTAAACCGTGATAGCATGTTCCCTTCCAACCCGGCGGCGCGAATCTAGACAAATTAAGGCGAAGTCGTAGGCACCAAGCACCTTTTTCCAAAAATTCCCGAGGTGCGCTTAAAGGCGGCGCTCGAACGCAGAGGACATTTCTGCCAACGGCTTTTTGAGATACCAGTCTTCGAGGTGGTTGAGCAGGTCAGCCGCCAAGGCGGCCCTGGAGACCCGATCTCGAGTAAACTGTTCGAGTGCGACAGTGGGATACCCCTCAATGACCGGCGCCGATCGCACGTTCAGCCCGATCCCCAGAATTTGAAAATCCCAGGTACTGGATGTTTCGAGCAGGAATCCAGCCAACTTGCCGCCGCCCAGCATCAGATCATTGGGCGGCCTGATCCGCACCGTTTGCTCGACCCATTTTTCGATGGCGTCGGCACAGGCGACAGCGGCCATCTGGACCAGCAGCGGCCATTGGCCGGCTGGGAATCGCGTGCGGAGGAGAATCGAAAACCAAAGGCCGGCGCCCGCGGTTGACACCCATTTTCGGCCACGAGTCCCCCGGCCGCCGGTCTGGCTTTCGGCGAAGATCACGAGACCTTCGCCGGCGCCGGCGAGACCAGCTTGGCGGGCCCGATCATTCGTGGAGGACGTTTCCCGAAAAATCAAAACGTCTCGACCGATCGTTCTTGTCTGAAGTCCCGCCAGGATCATCTCAGGAAGCAGGGATTCCGGCTCCTTGACGACGCCGATTGTTTTTTCGGTTCGGCGAAAAACGAATCCACATTGCTGAAGACATTCAATGAAAACCGGTAGCTCATGAGATCCGATGCCTGTTTGTTCCAACAATTCCGTGAGTTCAATCACTCGCCCGGCCGGCAGCAACCGCCGAAACAGTTCGATTTCTCTCGGGTCACGCATCCCATAACTCCAGAGAGAAATCGATTGCCCTGGCGGAATGGGTCAGTTGGCCGACCGAAATAAAATCGACGCCGGTCTCAGCGATCTGGCGGACGGTCGCCAGAGAGACACCACCACTGGCTTCAAATTTGAGGCCTGGCTTTCTCAGTGACACGCACGTACGCAACTGATCTGGAGACATGTTGTCGAGCAGGATCACGTCGATCCCCTGCAGATTTACAAAGTCGCGCGCCTGATCAACGGAATCAGCTTCCACTTCAATCAAGATTTTGGGATAGATCGCGCGAATCGAAAGTATTGCCTTCTGAAGTTCCGGTTTGGCCAGGAGATGATTGTCCTTCACCATGACCCCGTCGAAGAGACCCATCCGATGATTCTGTCCTCCGCCGGCCTTTACCGCGGCTTTTTCCAGGGCGCGAAGGCCAGGGGTGGTCTTTCTCGTATCCAGAATTGTGACTTGCGTGCCATGCACAGCCTCAACGAACCGAGCTGTCAACGTTGCGACGGCCGAAAGACGCTGAATGAAGTTCAGAGCAACGCGCTCGCCGGTCAGAATAGTTCGGGTTAAACCCGACAATTCGATCACCGTTTCGCCTGGTTTCACGACAGATCCATCCTGCCTCAAGATGAGAATCTCCAGGCGCGGATCGAGCTTGCGGTAAATTCTTTGAACAACCTCCACCCCGGCAATTACGCAGGCTTCCTTCGCGAAAATCCGCCCCTTGCAAACACGCGTCTCCGGGATAAAAAAGAGGGAGGTCAGGTCGCCGCTGCCGACATCTTCGGCGAGAGCGATATCGACTGGATCCAGCTTTGGGGTTTGCACGTCGACAATGTAGCATAGGCCTGCGGCGGAGCGTATCCGCGGAGATGACAGGCGAACCATTCCCGGTTTGCGCGGCTTTGACAAAGCAACGCGAAAACGCCTTGCTTTAGTTTCGTAAGATCCGACCGCCGATGCACTCTGCTGCTATCCTTTGTCAGTTCTGGCTGAGAGGGAGACTCATCACAAAAGTTGCTCCTGCGCCTGGGCTGCTTTGGACCGCGATCGATCCTCCGTGTGCTTGCACCGTGTGTTTGACTATTGATAGACCAAGGCCGGTACCGCCTGCGTCTCGCGATCTGTCTTTATGGACACGGTAAAAACGCTCGAAGATGTGCGGTTGGTCGCTCAATGGGATACCGACGCCATCGTCGCGGATGCTCACCATAATGGCCGTTGCCTCGCTGCGAACTTCCACGATGATTTTGGCTCCTGGTTTGCCGCTATGCCTCAGAGCATTGTCCAGCAGATTGTAAAGTGCCTGCTCGATTCGGAACGCATCGACCTCGATTCGCGGCAGATGCTGCTGAACGGCAGTCGTCACTGCCGCGCCGCTCTCACGAATACGCGAATCCAACTGCTCCAGAACCCGATCAATGCTTTTCGACAGATCCACCGGCTCGAGATGGAGACTGATTTTCCGGGACTCCAATTGGGATAGCGTAAGAAGATCTTCGATCAGCAGATTCAGCCGCTGAGCATGTTTGTGCATCGTCCGCAGAAAGCGGAGATTGGTCTCCCGATCACCCCCCCCGTCGATGAGCGTTTCAAGATAGCCAGTAATAATTGATAGAGGGGTTCGCAGCTCGTGGGAGACATTCGCCACAAATTCTTTCCGGACCGCCTCTAACGACCGGATCTGGCTGACGTCGTGAAAAATCACCAACGCTCGGGTCAGCGACTCCGGCTCACGCGGACGAAGACTGACGGAGGTTATTTGAAAATGTTTCAGCTGGAACTGGTCTCCGTCCCTGATCTCCGCTTGTAATTCTGCCGATTGCGGTTCCCCTGTATCGAGCGATTGCCGAATTACCTGGTGCACGAGGTGGTTGCGGAAGGCTTCCATCACCGTGCGGTCGATCGGGGACTTGGGTAAAGAGAACATCTGTTGGAGACGTTCATTCACCAGTCGGATCTCCAGGTTGCTATCCGCGATCAGAACACCCTCCACCATGCTTGCCAGGATAGCCCGCAGGCTGAAATCCTCGTCCGCGAGGTGTCGCGCATTCTGTCGCTGTTGGCGCGCGATCTCCTTCAAGTCGTCATGAATTTCCTGCACGATGCGGGGAGACGCAACTTGATGAGAAAGTGTTCCGTCCACAAGCAGGCTCCGGACTTCGCGGCGCAAGAGCAGAAGGCGCCGCCAAAGAGTGATTGCCACCAGGCTGAGAATGCCTAACAAGACGAGCCAGACAATCAACCACCCAATTATCACACTGAGTGATTAATGAGAAATCTATAGCCCTCGCCTCGCATCGTAACAATTCGATCGGCAGCCTGTCCCAGCTTTTCACGAAGCCGTCTGACATGCGTATCGACCGTACGAGTATCGATTGCATTTTTATAACCCCAAACATCCTGCAAAAGAGTTTCTCTGGAGAGAGTTCTGCCTCTATGCTCAACCAGCGCGGCGAGCAGTTTGAATTCCGTGGTCGTGAGATCCAACCGCCTGCCGCGGATGGTGATCTCCAGTTTCCCCTTGTCCACACAGAATTCATCCGCGATCAGAACAGACGAATTCCGCACCACTCGCAGCCGCCGGAGCAAGTTTTGGACGCGCAAAACCAACTCGCGCGGGCTGAACGGTTTCGTGATATAATCGTCCACTCCCAGCTCAAGGCCCGCAATCCGGTCTGAAATCTCGGCCTTGGCAGTGAGAATCAGGATCGGAATATCCGTGGTTTCGTCCGTCTCGCGCAGAGCCTTGCAGACTTCGATACCGGTCATCTGAGGCAACATGATATCAAGGACAATCGCATCGGGTCGAGATTCAGCGGCGGTTGCCAGGCCGGCCGGACCGTTCAAAGCAGTCAGCACATCAAAACCCGCCCGCCGAAGATGGTATCGGATCAAGTCAACGACATCGGGTTCATCTTCGACAACGAGAATTGTATCAGCCATTCGAACCCTCAGAGTACACTAATGGCTCCCGGACCATCAAGGTCGGTCAAAAAAAAATGATCCGGGCTGCGCACGCCAAGGAGTAGAAGTCGAGAGATCCGTGCGCAAACCCGAATCGCCTTAACCGAAGAATATAGACAGGCTACGTTCTCCGCTGTTCAAAAGTTTCTAACTTTCTCCGTCATTTTATGAGACGAAAGAAATCCTTGGTGCGTCAGGAACGATTCCTTCTCCAGTCTCGCTGCGCAAGTCGTTTGCAGTGTGGGATTTAACGTTTAAATACGAACAAAACCCCTGGGGTAGGGCAACTCCTGTTTCCTGGCATCGCAGCCTTGGAATAGTCGCACCTCGAAGAAATTGCACGCTTTTCCGACTAAATTTTTCAGGTTAGACAGACCAGCAAATACGCCTTTTCTTCCTGCCAGATGATCGGAATCACGTAATTGCGGCTATCCTGCGGAAATTGAAAACGGACGTTGCCGCCAGTAGAAACGATCGGGACCGATATTAAAAAGTCTCGACCGAACTCCTCGCGGGCGTTTCCGCTCAGCGTGTTGGCAATTTCTCCTACAAGGTCGCAAATTAGTTCACCATTGATTGGAGCTTCATTGAGGAACCGCAGAATATTTTCCAGCATCACACTATTCGCAGTAAAACAAACCGCGCCTCGCGCTTTACCCGAAATGCCGATGATCCCGGTATATTCCAGAAACGGCTTCTCTTCGTCCTTGATGAATGGCGGTTCAATAACGACCTTAAGATCCTTCCTCAGGGATTCAAAATATCGCCGGACACCGGTGATAAATACCTGGATATCTTCGTCGTTCATGTCGCGTCAGTCCTCGATGAGCAACTCGAATGCCTCCTTCAATTCCGATGGATTAATCGGTTTGCAAAGAAAGCCGCTGGCTCCCCTCTTGATGGCATCGATCGCCGTGGCTTTATCCCGCAAAGCCGAAATAATCAGCACCCGCGCCTCAGGGTTGATCTCGATTATCTTGTCCAGGCAGGTCAAACCGTCCATACCCGGCATGGTGATATCCAGAGTTACCACATCGTGCAGTTTGGTCCCGTACAATCTCACTGCGTCTTCCCCGGTGGCGGCTTGATCTACCTCCGTGATATCCCCAGATTCCAGATCTCGCTCAATTGCTCTTCGAACAACGCTCGAGTCATCAACGATAAGAAGTTTCATGCCACCGGGATTTCTAATCGGAACTCACAAAATTGACCTTGTTTGGAGGAAACATTCAGCAAGCCGCCCATTTTTGCGGTCAAATCTCTCACGGCATCCAGTCCGACACCGCGACCTCCATCCATCGTCGGCCGGTCCATGGTAGTGAAGCCGGTTTCGAACAAAAGATTATTTAACTGCTGTTGTGTCCAAGCTTCGATACTTTTCACGCTAGCATAACCCAATTGTACAGCACGACGTCGCATTAATTGATAGTCAATCCCACGTCCGTCGTCACGCACGGCCAAAATAATTTTTCTCTCATCCTCGGTGAGGCGATAAGCGTAAATCTGTATATCACCAACTGGATGTTTTCTCTCAGCCAGCCGTTCAGAAGGGGATTCAATTCCGTGGAGGACGGCGTTTCTGACCAATTGGGTCATCATCATCTGGATTGGCTCACGCAAAGGATTCGGCAAACGAGCAAGACCATCCTTAATCTGAAGATCAACTCGAACCTGTTTTCCATTGCGCTGCGCAACCTCTTCCGCGAGCTCGACAAGCGGCGCGAAATCGGTCTGACCGCTTTCTCCGGCATCTTTTCCGAAGACCTTTTGCATTGATAGCAGCCGGCTGATCAAATCGTGGGTCATGCCAATCTGGTCCAGGAGCGACGCCAAACCGGTCGTAATCGGCAAGAATTGTTCTCCACTAAGCGGCGATCCGCCTCGCACCGTGGCAATCTTTTCCTCGAGCCGGTTTGCCAGATCTTCAAAATACGAAAGCCGAAGCATTGCCGCGTTTCCTTTGATCAAATGAATCGATCTCGAGATTTTTTGCAGCAACCTCAGGTATCGGTCGGAGCGCTCGCTGCCCGACTCACCGGCGTGACTCCCAAATTGCTCCGCCTCCAAAAGATTGAGCATCACGGTTACCTCGGACTTGGCGTGATTCAAAAACTCTGCAAGAATCGGGGGATCCAAGTGCATGATTCCAAATAGCATTTCAATCTGAGATTTAGCCTTTGTCTCGTTCTCCGTGATTTGCCGGGTCAGGGCGATGCGAGAGGTTGAATCGAGCACCGTCACCATGATCTGTGTCGTTTTGCCCCCTTCGACCACCCGGTTAAATCTAAATTCCAAAAACTTGCCATGCTGTGCCCCGTTCGGCCGAAGCACCTTATACTCGATTTCAACCAAGGGGTTGGTCTGCTGAATCAGCTTTTCCTTGATGCGAGGGTTTAGGAGGAGCTCAAGATAATGCTGGGTTGCTACTAATGTTTCATCGCTGACGATCGGCTGAAGCCCTGATTCCGGAGCCGGACGGAAAAGATCGAGGAAGGAGATGCCATCAATTTTCCGCTGAAAGATAGCCTCGGTGATTTTGGAGTAGCCGGCTTGAATGATGAAATCGGGACCCATCAGGAACAAGCCCTCATTGACCGTCTCGAGGATCTTATGAACATGGCGGTTCCGCTCTTCGAGTTGGTCAATCATGTAGTTAAACCGCTCCGCCAGAAATCCGATTTCATCCTTGCTGGAGATCGGCGCCCGTGCCGCAAGGTCGCCGGACCCGATTCTCTCCGCGGTATTGACCAATTGAACGATCGGCCTGGACAGGAGATGCCCAAATGTAAGGGCGGCCAGAATTGCGAAGATCAAGATGACAAAGCCGCCAAACGCTATTAGCCGGGTCAGGTGAACGGCCGGCGCGAACGCTTCATCGGTGCTGATGGTAATGACCAATCCCCAGTCCAGGCCCGCAGTCCCAAGTTGCTCATACACCCCGAGCGATTCCCGGCCGATATCGTCAAAGAATGTTACTTCGCCTTCGTTCGATAAGACTTGGTCCGAATAGATATTCTCCACCGCTTTGTTGTGCAACGGTCCGCCGAGAACCGTTGTCAGAGGTCCAGGTGCACCGTCCGGCTCGAAAGACAACGACTTCATCTTGGCGGGCATCTCTTTTACGAAACGAGATTCTGTCCGCAGCTTCAGGTCCGGGCCCACGATATAAGCTTCTCCGGTTTCGCCAAGCCCGACCGCGGACCAACGCCCTTGAAAGGTGACCAGATCAGTGAACGTGCTACTGGCGATCTTGTGAACGACAACTCCCAATCGGCCGCCTAGCCGATTGTTAATTGGACAGCTCAAGAACAGCATCGGTGATCCGTATGCTCCTGGATAACGTTCTAGATCGGTTATCACAACGTCATCACCCAAAGTACGGTCCGCGGTAGGACTGGATCCGTACCATGCGCCCATAAACACCTTCTTGAGCTGTGAATGTGATCGCCAGCCCTTGAAAACGTTCGTCCCGAAATCCCAGTCCTTTTCGAATGTGTAAACGACGTTGCCGAGGTCATCGACTAACATCAGATCGAAGTAGCTGTTTCGCCGGACCACCGTCTCAAACAATCCATGATACCGGTCCATCGCCCGAGCGAACATCGTTTTGGAAAAGGCGTTCCGAAAATCCGGGGGAAGATTCTCGTTTTTCGAGATATCCAACACCGAGTTTTTCTGGAATTTGAATCCCGGACTTGCGGGATTTTTCAGGATGTAAACATATTGCAAAATCGAGGCAACCGGGCTGAGGTCACTGAATTCGTCGAAGTCCCCCACCGATTCACCGAGACTCTGCAAATCGGCCATCGGCCCGCGCTCATAGGCCTCACGGAGACTTTGGCGGATCTCGCTGAGGAACACCGGATCCACTTTGAAACCCGCGGCATCGAGGTCTTCAATCAAATGCTCGTACCCGGATGACAATTCGGTTACAGCATAGCGAACCGTTTGCAATTCAGCCTGAGCGGTCACATCTCGACGTTGCTCAGCAAATAACGTGTTGATTGCTTGGGACAAAGAGGTTCTCAGCGATTGGAAGCCGTCCAATCTCGCCTTTCGAAGTGCGATCGCCGATAAAAAAAACGCCGTAATCGCGAGTGCCGCCAGGATCAGAAAGCCAATCCCTGTCGTAAAAAGCAGCAGCTTCGATCGGATGGTCAATCCACGCGAGGCCAACAATTCATCGCTCTCCTTCGTTAGAGCCTCAGTATGCATGCCCGTTTCGCCGCGGCTCATTTTGCGAAGTCAGCTGGATTTAATTTCCCGATCGGTACCGCCCGACCATGGTCGACCTTCGTAAGAAAGACCTGGTGAGTGCCCTGTCGGGTTTCCGGAGAAAAATGAATCGCAAATGATCGGAAATCGACCGTCAGATGCTCCAGCGAATCAACCAATGAATCCTCGGTCAAATTTTGACTGGCCCGTCGCAATCCTTCGACCAGGACAACGCTGTTCATGTACCCTTCCAGACCCATATAACTGAAATTCGTCAGCCCAATAGCGCGCATGTCCGCCTGGTAATCGTGAACAAGCGGCAAGGAATCGTCATCAGGAGACGGCATCACCTGGGAAATGATCACTCCGTCCCCATCCTCTGCCAGGTATTTGATCAGCGGCTCCGTTCCGACGAACGAAACATTGCAAAAAACCGTGTTCTTCAATCCCAATTGTTTCGCTCCTCGAATTAAATCCGCGCACGGCTTGTACGTCCCAAACAAGACCACCGCGTCCGGTTTGGCCTTTGCGATATGATAAAGCGCCTCGGGCGCGTTTACCGAATTACGGACGTATTCGCCCTCGCTCACCAACACCAATCCTCGCCGTCGCAATGCTTCAATGACCGCTACCCGGCCAGCGTCGCCAAAGGCGTCATCCTGGCGAAAGAGGGCAATTCTTTTGCAACCAAGGTCTGTAACAAGATGGGCTACCAGAGTCTCAGCCTCCTCTTCGTCACTTGCGCGCGTATTGAAAATCAAGCGCTGCATCGGTTGCCGCAAAATTGGTGCGCCGGAAATCGGGCCGACTAGGACAATGTTGGCCTCGTTGACCATCGGAAGGATGGCCCGGCAGGTGGGCGTTCCGAGAAAGTTCAGCAGCGCGAAGACCTTATCCCGATCGATGAGGCGCTCGGTGTTGCTCACCGTCTCCACCGGTTCGTATCGATCGTCGTAATCCACTAAAATCAATCGTCGGCCGGAAATTCCGCCTTCCTTATTTACCCTCGTAAAGTAAGCCTGGCATCCTTGCCGAACTTGAATTCCCAACGCGCCGATGCGACCTGTTTGCGCGTTGGACATCCCGATCTTGATTTCACCGCCTGAAAGCGGATGATCATGGGACAAAAACTGCGCCTCTGCTCGCTCGGTTGAAAGTGGGAAGACGGCCAGGACCCCAATCAGGATCAGAGCCGCAGATCGAAATGATTTATCTGGTCCGTCCACATCTCACTTCCACCGGCCCGCCCAGGCGCAGCGACTCTGAAAATTGGTCTCTATTTAAAATCAACTCTGGATCATAGTTGATCGAGACGTGATTGCAATTATTCTCAATCGGTTGGGCGGCGGACGGAAATGTCGAACTGCAAGGCAGGCGCCTTCCGCTCAAAATCTGCTTGGCTGAATCCGAACTTGCGCTAGTTTCATCTTCCGCGTTCGCATGGTGGTCGTAGCTCAACGGTAGAGCCCCGGATTGTGGTTCCGGACGTTGCGGGTTCAAATCCCGTCGGCCACCCTTTCTCTTTCCCTCGAAAATGCGCTCTCTATAGGAGAAATCCTGTAATCGTTAAAGCCCCAGACCGCCCAAAACAGCCCTAAACAGCGTTATTTCGGCCTTATAAAAGCCTTATTTTTTTAGCTGATTACCCGTATAATGGGGTATGGGACGTCAGGCGAAGCCGGAATACGAAGTTAAAAAATCCTCGATACCAAACGGAGAACTTTATTGGTACATCATCGGAAGGCCAAACGGGGTAAAGAAAGAGCATGGTTCCCGACCAAAACCCAAGCGCAAGCGGAAGCAACCGAACGCAATATCAAGCTTCGCCGACTCGGGCAAGATTCCGCTAAGGTGGACAACTCTTTAATCGTAATGGCGGCAGAAGGCGCAGCGGAACTAGCGCCGTTCGGTAAAACGATCCGTGATGCCGTTCGATTTTATAAAGCTCACCTCAATCAAGTTTCGAATTCCGTTTCTGTTGCTGAACTTTGCAAGATCGTTCGGGAGGAGTTCGTTTTCCGACGAGCAAACGAGGGCGCAACCCTTCGACATAAGCGAACGATGGATTCCGAATTGAAGAAGTTCGAAGCTCGGTTCGGAGATCGCCCAATTAAGACCTTAAATGGTAACGAGGTAAAGGACTGGCTTACAGGGCTCGATTTGGCGCCGAAAACCAGGATGAAGATTTTCGGTTATATCCGCAATGCGTACGGGATAGCCGTACGAAAAGGTCTGCTCGCCGAGCATCCGTTCGAAAAGGTGGAAAACTTCATGCGCAATAAGAAGAGCGAAGCGCCGCCCTTTCCGCTTACTCCCGAAGAAGCGAAACGGCTCTTAGATGCCGCCAAGCCTTCCGTATTGCCCTTTATTGCTGTCGGTATTTTTGCTGGATTGCGCACTTCGGAGCGGGACCTTATCGAGTGGAAGCATTTTATTTTAAACGACGCCGAACCTTATATTGACATTCCGAAGTCGATTTCGAAGACGGGCGAACGTCGCCTAGTGCCCGTACAACCTGCGCTGATGGCCTTCCTGGTTCCCTTCGTGAAGAAGCAAGGGCGCATTGTCCCTTTAACATGCAACGGCAACGTAGCGTACCAGAACCCTTGGGAGCGGTCGGTAAAGGCGGCGGGGTTGTGGCCGTGGTCGGAAAATCGCTTACGGGATTCCTTTTGCAGCTATCGTTACCGAGCTACTGGCTCCGCCGAGATTACCGCTGAAGAAGGCGGGCACTCAGTCCAGGTTATGATCGATGTCTACCGCAAACTCGTTACGAAAGAAGCGGCAGAGCGGTTCTGGGCTATTCGTCCCGTAGCTTCAGACCGCCAGATCCCCTTGAATTAGGATGAGCCGGAGATTTCGTAAACGAGGCGCAGATCGGTGCCTGGAAAAACAGTTTCTGTAGCTGTTATTTCTGCGCAGATGTGGCGGAGGATTTCGTCATGTGCTTGGGTGCTCATTGGGTGCAAACGCACGGTCAGAGTTTTATTTTGCTGGTCGGGAACGAGGTCGACTTCGGTGCGGAAGAGTTGTCGAATCAGTGAGCGGGCATCATCGAGGCGTTTGAGCTTCTCGCGGGCAAGCTGGGCGAGGGCTGTTTCAGCCCGATAAGCGATGAGCTTGATCGTGTCGATGAAGTGTTTTTTCTCTGAACGCAGCCGACGGAAGCGATCCTGCTCAGGGAGATCTTTGATCTCGATGTGTTTGGGAAGCGCTTTGCGTTGAGCTTTAAGTTGCTCGATTTGGGGGCGGCGTTCTTCAATGGCCTGCTGCAGTTGACCCTTCTTTTGCTGATAGGCTTCGACTTGTTGGGACTCCATTTCTTGGGGCAACTGGATTTCTGCGAATTGGAGTAGTTCACGGTTAAGTAATCCGTTTTGGCGGCGGATCTGGCTGTCGAGTTGGCGCCAGGCCGGGTTGATGACCCGGGTTGTATCAGGAATGGATTCAGTTTGGTACTCGATTAATCGATCCAGATTGTAGTGTTGACGCATATATTTGAAAAAGATTTCCTGGCACCATCTAGCAAACATGGCCACGGCTACCCGGGTCAAATCAGAGCGGTAATCGGTGCTTAAAATCGAGCTCTGGTGTCCTTTTTCCGAGAGGTGCCGGACCTCGCGCACCCATAGATCATTGGAGAGTCGTACACCGCGTTCGGCCAGTTCCAGACTGACTTGCTCCCCATTGACGAGGCTGACCTTGTGGGTCCGAAATTCCTGCTCCGGCCAAAGCTCTCCAGGGAACTTGTGATAGGTCAGGATCGCGATGCGCTCCTCTTTCATCTGGGCGAAGAAGCGTGGCGAGTAGCCTTCGCGGTCGAAGACGATCGTAAAGCGGCTTAAGAGTGGGTCGGCTTCCAGTTGCTCTAGAGTGGGCTGGTTTGGCACATCGGCTTTGAGCCGTGGTACAATCTGATCGCGTAACACACTGAGTAAACCGGGATCGACGGCGCAGCTGACCACAAAGAAAGGTCGGCCGTCCATGGCATTAACCCAGTAGTCGGTCGTGCCGCGCAAACAGAGCCGTTCTCGGGCAATATAACGCCGAGGCAGATCGGTGAGTTTTCCATGATAAACCCGCACATGACCATCGGCGTAAAAAACCCCGGCGCACTCCGGTTCCTGCGCCATCCATTGCTTGGCCAGAGCGTTGCTCCAGCGCTCAGCCAGACCCTGCTCAGAGCAGAGTTGGGTGATCTTTTGCCGCAGGGTGCGCACTTCGGGAATGCGATCCAGCCCCATGAGCTTGCCCCATTCTCCCGGCGCCACATAGCGCAACGCTTCCAGCGAAGGAATACGCGCTAGGGCTATGAGCGCCAGAAGTAGAAAGATGCTCTCCAGCGGATAGAAGCCCTCCAACATCGAAAACATCTCCCGGCTCTTGCTCAAGAGTCCAAGTAACAACAGCGCCGGCAGAGCAAACAGCACGCCTCCATCGGGAACATCTTTAACCAGTTCAAACTCAATGGGAGCCCCATGGAGCATGCCGACGCTGGCCGCCACCCGTTCCAGGCTGCGCGTTGTTGCTCGACCCAACGGGGCTTGAATGTCTGCTAGACTGCGCTCGCTCTTGGTGCTCGCTATCGCATCGTTGGATAAATCTTTTTTTTTCCGGCCCGCAGACGACCCGCACGGATCGCCTTGTGCAAGGTATTGGACAAAATCCCCACCTCCCGACCCACTTCAGGCACCGTCAGTCCCTGGTCCAATAACCCTTGAACCTGTTGGCAAACTTCCGCAGTCAATTTGCTGCCCGAGCGCTTCTTGGCAGGGGCAAAAAAGGCCGCTGCCCCATGCTCCCGGTAGAGCTTCACATAGCGTTTGACGGTGACCAGCGGCACCCCGAACGCACGAGATATCTCCGCTTGAGTCGCATTGCCATTGATGACTAATTGGGTACTAAAAAGCCGGAAAGTCGCCAGAGCACTCTTCTCATGGACAAACACCGGCAGATGGCCATTAAAGTAGTACACCTTTCCATCCCGCTCCTCATAGGCGATCTCCGAATTGATGTGCGTGACTCCTGCCGGAAAGATCGGCAATTGTACCTGTGGCATGCCGAAATTGTTGCCACATTCGGGCAAAAAAGGCACCTTTCTTCAGCCTCTTCTACAAGAGCAAAACCGTCTCATCTCAGTTCCTTTCCTGCTATATGCCGGCAGGGAGGGGATCTGGAGTTTTGAGCTTAACTTTTGCGCCCGGTGCACGGCCCCAGGCCCCTCCCCCCTGGGTTTACTAGGGAGCTGAGTCTGCAAATTTGCAGACTCATCACGAGGTAGGGCGCACGGCCCGATCCCGCCTCGCCCGGATCCGATCAATTGGCGCCGCAGCCGCATTGGGCGCTCCTACTCGATCGGCGATTGATCGACCTGCCTTCTGCCAAGAGCAAAAACAAGCGTGGGATGATAGCACACGAGGAAAAGAGAGACCAAAAATGCGATACCTTATCGAAATGAATCTTTCCGGCTCAGCACGCCCCAAAGATACCCATGACGGCATCTTTTTGATCGAGCGATATATTTTGCCTAGCATCGAGATTTGCCAGAAGTGGCAAGTCAAGGGGCAGCTATTAGCAGGAGGACCGGTGAGCGCATCCATCCAATTGGCGTTTGTGCTGGAAAATGGAATCCGACCTGGAGCTTGATGTCCTAATCGAAAGTTTACCGCTTTGGCCGCTCATGGAGACAACTGTTACACCTTTGACAACTTTCGAAGGCCGAATCCTGGCGGTTCAGTCCAAGCTCAAGCAGCTTAGGTCGTTGGTTCAGGACCCGGCAGGCGTGATCGAGGGCGTTACTCAGTGTCGTTGAAACGTTCGACCGAACCTCAACCTTGTCTAAAGACGCCTGACATGCCCATCACCGAACACACCGTAAAGACACGAAGGCATACCACCTTCTATTTGGCAGCCGGGCCGGAAAATGGGCCGCTCGTCATCTTCGTGCATGGCTGGCCTGAGTTATCGATTAGTTGGCGGAATCAACTTCCCGCACTCGCGGCGCTAGGGTTTCGCGCCATCGCACCAGACATGCGCGGCTATGGACGTTCCTCAGTGTACCCTCAGCACAGTGACTACGCCCAGGAACATATCGTTCAAGACATGATCGAGCTCCTCGAAGCTGTGGGCAGAAAGAAAGCCGTGTGGGTAGGTCATGATTGGGGGAGCCCGGTAGTGTGGAATCTCGCCAGCTATGACCCGGACCGCTGTCATGCCGTCGCCAATTTATGTGTGCCCTACTACACGCTTGAACGTGGGTTGGACCACGTGCTGCCCTTGGTCGATCGCGAGCTTTATCCGGAAAATGAATTTCCTGCAGGTCAGTGGGATTACATGCGCTACTATGAAGAGAGTTTCGCCGAGGCTATCGCGTCCATGGATGCGAACGTCTACGAATTTGTGAAGCTGCTGTTTCGCAAGGGGAACCCAGCCGGGGAGGGGCAACGAGCATTCACCGCAACGGCTCGTCGGAGTCACAGCTTCCTCGGGGTGAATCCGATTCCCAACCTGCCGCTAGACAACGACGTAGTGACCGAACAAGACCTGAGCGTCTATGTCGCCGCGCTGACGCGGAACGGATTTTTTGGGCCAGGTTCCTGGTATATGAATCATGGCCTCAACGCCGAGTACGCCAGAACGGCCCAGAATGGCGGCTACCTCGATATGCCCGTCTTATTCCTAAATGCACAGTATGACTACATCTGCGAATGCACTCATTCCCGGTTGCCTGAGCCCATGCGCACCTACTGTCGCAATCTCACAGAAGAGACGATTCGCTCAGGTCATCGGCTGGCTCAAGAAAAGCCGGTTGAGGTAAATGCAGCTTTTGTGAAATGGCTGGCGACCACGGTCCCAGACGTGTGGCCAAAGCAGAAGTAAGTCTGCTCCTGCGACCAATTCTAATAACGGTTGGCTTACCAGTATACCAGAGATTCTGGTAACTGCTCGCCGCACGCGCATTTGTCTTTGGCCTTTTCGAGATTTAACGATGACGGGTAGTTGGGTATCGCAAGAGCTTGGGCGTTGTGTCAATCCGGAAATTATTTGCGAATCTGGGCGGGTAGCCGAGAATTAAATGCGAATACAAGGGCGCTATTTGCGAATGAAAAACGTCGGTCGGTTATGATTTTCGAATGGCTGAGGCCGTCTATGCGATTGAAGACTTCTCCGACGAGGACCTTCTTTGGCGAATCGAATGGATAGGCGGCGTTGGTTACAACACCAGTGTTCCGAGTGACCCACAAATCGAGATTTGCCTTCCGCAGCTTCCCGCCGGCGAAACGAATCCGCTTGCCCACTTCCCTGGCAATGACGGCGTCCAAACCGACGTAGTGGGATACGACGAATCGCCTGGCACCCCAGCGAATCGTTCTACCGGGTATCAATTTGAGCTTGGCTGCCATCGGCTCTTCTTTGCGACTGACAGTGGAGGCAATGCGTTCCCATCATAATGGACTTTCCGCCGGCGAGGTGCCATCCAGAACGATCAATTGCTCCCTGGGCGCCGGGCCGCACTTATGACGAAAGATAGCGATCAGGTTAACTCCCGAAGCAGAATTACGCTGCTTGACTTTTGTATCAACTCTTTAACAAATCGATTTCACCATGAACAAAAGAGAGTCATTAGGCATCTATCTGAGCCTCTTTTTGATATTTGCGGTTGTGGCCGGATTCTCTGGCTGTGCAGGCACGCAGGTGCAAAATAAGGAATCGCTGTTGTCTGCGGCCGGATTCCAGACGCGGATCCCGTCGACGCAGAGGCAATGGGCTTTGTACAACCGAATGACTCCGTACAAGCTCGAACGCAACACGGTCAAGGGCAGCGCGCTCTACACGTACGCCGATAAACAAAGGGGACTTGTCTATGTCGGCGGGGATAAAGCGTATCAACGCTACAGACAACTTGCACTCCAGAAGTCGATTGCCCAAAATGAGATCGAGGCGGCTTATAGCAATCAGTTATCTCAGGAGCAGAACGTCTTGGGTATAAACGGGCCCGGTTTATGATCCGGGTCAGCGAATCGTGCTCGATCCCATCAGGACGGTCGCGTCGTAGTCATTCATTTCGGCAGCTCTTGGCCGGCCTGCTCGCGCACCATGTACTCGGCGTACCAGTCTGGCCAGTTCGAGTCGGCTTGCCCCGTCCGCGCCTCGTGCTGCCCGTGGGCGGCCGCGGCGCGCCGAAGCGCGCTCGCCAGATCGTTCGCCGACGCGAAGATCGTCGTCGCGGGGGCAACGCGACCGGCCAGCCGCGTCGTGATCTCCTGGAACAGCCAGCCGTTGCCGTCCGGATCACTGAACGAGGCGAACGAGCGGTAGCTGCGATGCTCGGGATCCGGACCGCTGACCCGGAGCCGCCCAAACAGGTAGGGCTCGTCCGGGCCGGCGTACACGCCGCCGGCGTCGTGGAAAACCTCGCTGATCTTGACGCCGCGAGCGAGCAGCTCGTCGCGGGCGGCGGCGATGTTGGAGACGATCAGGTACAGGCCCTGGGCGGAGCCGGGTGCTGCGGCGGTGACATTCTTGCCGAAGATGACCGAGCATCCGGAGCCAGGCGGCGTGAACTGGATCACGCGGAAGTCGTCACCGTTGTCATAGTCGGCGTCGAGCCGCCACCCGAGCCTCCCGTAGAACTCCTTCGCGCGGTCGACATCCGAGACGGGGATGACGACCACCTCGAGCTTCGTCTCGACTCTTGCGACGCTGGCCGCGTCGTTACTACGGAATTCGTCCGTGCTTATGGCTGCCCCCTCGGTTGTGTGGGATGAAGTCGTATCACGACATTTACTGTTGATCAAGTGGGTGCTTGCGCCTCGGAACGTGTTACGGCGATATCTGAATGCGACCCGGAAACCATCTTGTCGGGACTTCGGTTTGCTTGCACCTCGGGCCTGTGTCACCGATCCAACCGCTCGAATGGCGATAACAGGCCAATGCACTTTTCCGGCGGCCCTTTTTTCGCGCGCAAAACGTACTATTCTATTCTGCGGTCTGCGAATCGCTATCGTACGATTTTAACGTTTGGTGTAGTGACCCCGGTAAGCTTATGCCAAGGAACCAGAAGTTAACCAGCGTGATACAGGGCAGAACCGTTTAGGTCGCAACCGCTAAACCAGGAAAGCTGAGCATCCGGTTCGATGATCAGTCGACGATGAACGTGAAGACGGCTAGGATCGCCGATGTCTTCCCGCCAGGGGGTAAGATCAAAGCAACCCAGGAGGATGGCGTCGAGTTCACTCTGCAGTTCGAGGATGGTTGCGAGAGCGGGTTGGCCAAAGAGCCATGCGGTCCAGGAGACGGTCACGAATGATAAGCGTGTGGAACAGCACCGCGCTGAGGTGGGCCAGAAACGTCAAGAACAGGAGATACGCGAGAACCGTGTGCGCTTTGCGCAATACGGAATAGAGAGTTGGGATTGCCGGGAGAATCGGCGGCAGATGCACTGGCCCGAACATCACGATAGGATAGTGGCCGGCGGATAACATGCTCCAACCTACGAGTGGCTGGGCGAACATCAGAGCGTAGAGCAGCTTCTCGGATGATGAAGCCAGGAACCTTTCCTGACGGGACATGGTCGGCGGAAACGGCGGCAGCTTCGTGCATATCCGATTTATAAACCGAATGGCCGTCAGAATCAGGATCAAGATGCCCAGCGGCCGATGGATTGCCAGGAGCATATGATAGTCTCCGAGCGAAGCGACCATCGCGACGCCGATGAACAGCATTGCCAGAATCATTACTGCCATCAGCCAGTGGAGGATGCGCGACTGAAGGGCGAACTGTGTGCGGGGTTGTGGAGTGCTCATTTTTCAGTTTCGGCAGGAGAGACAGCGCTGGGTTCTTTGGGCTCGCCTTCGCGGCGGGTGAACGACGCCGAATAAGCCGCCGATCGCACACTCAGTATCGGATCGTCCGAGGTGGCGATCCCGTACGGCAGCACGGTCGGATCGAAGTTGATGTCGCGCGCGGGACTTGTATCATCGCTCTCGATGTGGTCGATCGTCAACGTTCCTGCGTCGACCTGCTGCCGATCCGGCGGCCAGGGAATCGTCGGGTCATTGGTCGGGTCTTCCGGCTGACCGATCGTGACGACCAAGTGCCACTGCAGCGGATGGCTATGGATGGATGCAATTAGCGCGTCGAAGAGGTAATTCTTATCTCCCTCTGCGGGCTCTGTGACTGGCTGGAACGGCTGGAACGGCACCATCGACCAACGAACCGGTACGACCGCGCCCTTGGAGTTGATAAAACGGAAGGCGTTCAGGCTATTGTACGTGCTGTTCTCGAATCCGGACGAGACCGGATGACTCCGGATCAATTCCATCGCCTTGGCAGATTCCGGATACTTCGCAAAAAAAGCTTTCATTTTGGCCGGATCGGGTTTGCGCGTCTCCGGATCCGGTGCGAACGCCAGCAACTGATCGTGAAATGCTTGGGCGGATTTCACGGTGAAAACGGGAATGTCGGTCATGGCGGTGCGCCATTCTTCGCCGTCTGACAGTTTGAACAATATCGCCATGCCGCGGATCATGTGCGGTGCATCGGCAGCAAATGGTCGGCCTCCCGCCAGTGAAAACCGTCCAACTATTGATACACGGCCAGGGATAAATACAGAAGCCTTGGACAGTGCAACGGCGCGACCATTGCTCTCGAAGTAGCCGCTGACACAAACACCCTTGGCGTGGTTGCGTCGAAAACCGGGATGCAGTCCGTTCACCTTCTGGAACGTGTTGATCATTGATGCCGGCGTGAGCGCGTGCGGCGTCAGCCAGCCGCCCGCATATGCAAACAAAACAGCAATTCCGGCGATCACGATCGCGATTACTGTGAACCGTATGATGAGACTCGCTCTCGTTAATTGACCGAGCGGCATCTGAGGCAATTGATCCGATTTAGTTGGGTTCATTTCGGGTTACCGTGCACGTATCTGTTTTCAAGGTCTTCTTCCGATCTATTGCAAATTTGCCATTACTGCGGATTGAATTCCGGACCAAATGGCCATGGGCTTTCGAAGCTTTGGGCTTCTGAATTATACGTTGCCGGGCCGATCGTTACATTATCGCCGGTCTGGGGCTCTCCGCAACTTGACTTCGAAATCTGGCGGTTGAATGTATTCCCGCTGTACCGGCAACGTCGGAGCACCCGGCAAATCCCATCGAGCAAATCACTGGAACGGTGCAATAGCAACCGACGGACGGAAGGGTACGAAGCCTTTTGTTTTATATATCGCCCAAAGAGCTCACTCTTTGGCGAAGACGCGGTCGGCGGCAGTGCAGATTCAGCAGCACGAAAATGTCAATGACTAGTCTCTTTGTCGTAGCTAGCTCGCCTGCGGGTAACGTGGACGGCGAAAGGCGAGACTACTGTTTGCCTCGCAGTAGACTTATCCTGACGACGCACATTCAGAGAGACTTGGACGACTATTTCATCGAATCCGTCTTGACGACCAGATGGGGTTAGTAAGACGTACGTTCGACAGTCACCCTGCAGCTTACGGATCCCGGGGGCGATTGTCGCTTCCTTCGCCCTATCACTTCACAGACGATCAGTTGCGCGTTGTCCTGGAGCCATCTTGGAGACAATTTTTCAAGGACCACTATTCTGTGCTGGTGGGGAACACGCGTTACCAGCTGATTCGATTCTGGCAGAGGAGAAACCCGAATGTTCCTGGTATTGTGGAGAAACTGGATGCGCCATCAAATAGAGATCTTGGGAATGCTAAGAAATTCTTTGGCGCTGTCCGCGAACGTTTGCGTGCTAGAGGCGCTTCGGAAGATATTGGTGATATCTATTCCGGAAAGCCTCTTGAGGACAAAATCCATATCGATCACTTCTTGCCGTGGAGCTTTGTTGTTCACGATGAGCTCTGGAATCTCGTACCCGTCAACCGCGAGACGAACATCCTGAAGAAGAATTCTCTCCCAAACTTAGAGAGGTATCTTCCTTGTCTGTCCTGCCTTCAGCAAGCACGTGAGGATTACGAAAAGCAACGGGAAAGCGGCCAACGGACAATCACCCGGCAGCAGAAGGCGCAGATCCTGGCGGCTTTAGCCGAAGACTTTCCCAGGTTGTGGAAAGATCCCGGCACCAGCGATCGGGACCGCAAGCGGATGGCTCGGTTGATATTCGAAGACGTTACCTTGAACAGAGAACACTCCCAGGTCATTGCGCAAGTACGCTTCAAGGGTGGCGCCACCAAAGTCTTGAGAATTCAGTTGCCGGCCAGAGCATGGCAACTGCGCAAGACCAAACCCGAGATCGTCGCCGAAGTCGATCGCTTGCTGGAGCCATGTACCGACTCCGAAATCGCGGCCAAACTCAACAGCAAGGGTTGGCGCTCGTCGGGAAATCAGTTGTTCGATGCTCGGATGATTCGCAGTTTGAGCACCAATCAAAAACTGCCAAGCCGAAGCGCGCGTTTGCGCGGAAAGGGACTTTTAACAGCAAATTGCTGAACTGATCGCAAGCAAACACCGCCTAGTCAATTATTGGCGGCAAAAAGGGCTACTGAACGGAATCCGCCTAAATGACAAAATGAATATCTTTATGAACATCCGAATGAGGACACGATCCAACAGATAAAACGACGCATTAAATTGAGCAAACCAACCACTTATCCTAGATAGTACCTATGAGGCGCAGTATGAAACCAACTCCTTGTGCTGGGGTCTGTACGGCTGGCACGGCATCACATGGACCCCGTAGTGACGGCAGAAGTCTGCTAGTTATACCGGCCCACTGTCTCGCGATTGATCCCCAGCTCGCTCGCTCCCGTCGCTGCGATCATCCGCGATCGGCCAGACTGTAAATCGTTGTTTGCAGACTCACTTTTGAGGACATTCGCCATTGTTCAAGCAGTTCGGAGTGGCTTGAAAGGGTTCGTGCCGCAATTGCTATCTGGACGCGAGCTCTCTCAAAATCCCGATAGCACCTATATAATAGAGATGAAACGCGGCTGCCAAATGAACTTCGGGAAGATCCGGCCGAATACGCAGGGCTTCGTTCACGGCGGCATCACCCAGTGCGCGCCTCTCTTGCGTGTGATCGAGTTGATCGAAATAGAGAAAGTCATGAGCCTTAGCGATTAAGCAATATGCGAGAGCGAATTTTGGATCCCTTTGGGTCGCTTCTTCTAGCAGCCTGACTCCCTTCAGGAGATTTTCCTGCTCCGCCACCCACAGAACAAGCATAGAGTTCCCGTGCGGGATCAGCTGCTTAGCCTGGAGATACGGGTCATAGGACTCCAAGTCATTGGTAGGCTTTTCTTTGATTCCCTGGCGTTCCGCTGGAGACAACCGGGCCGTTAACTTGTGGGCAACGGTTTCAGCTACTACAAGCTCGCTGGATCACTTATGTCTGGAGCGGAATACGGCCGCTTCCCACCCAGAGTCAGATGAACGCTGGAATTGCAAAATACCGATGCGCGCGAGGAAAATCGCAACTGCAGGCGATGCATCTCATAGCGCTTCTGTTCGCGCGCGAAGCGGATGTCGAACCCGATCTAAAGGCGTGGCCGCAGCTGGCTCGAGCGCTATTGTTTGGTCCGCTTTCAGCGATTTCATTCCGCTTGAGCGGCCCTGACCACCTTCACGACATTGAAGCGCGAATCGCAGCCGAAGCGCGAGCGGCGGGGACGCCTGTCAGTTCCACGTTTTCAAGTGAACAGGTGGCGCAACCCGAAGATTTAGCCGTCGCTCGCAAAGACCCGGAATTTGCAGAATTTGTCAGCCGCATCACGAAGCTTTAGCTAGGTCCGAGGCGAGCAAATCCTTCTCTTGTGGTTGGTCTAACGCCTACTTTCATGAATCAGCTGCTTGGCCTTGCCCTGAACGCTCTTCCGCATTTTATTCAGGATGTTAGTTACGGGTGGTCGATTCGTATCAGCTGTCAAGTGGTCGTCTGCGCGCTGGCCACGACCGGCCGATCAAGAGCGCCGTCACGCGTACTTACATACAATGAGTTCTCTCTAAACTTGAAGCTTCTACGGCTTCGTTGTTGTTGTCTCCGGTTACGTCGAAATCACGGCCACATCAGTAGCCCCCAACCGGAACAGGACCTTGCCGCTGCGATTCGATTTCAAAGATTGCTTGAACGCTTCCTTGAACTGGTCGAGCGGGTAGACATGCTCCACTGCGGCGGAGAGCGATCCATCAGCTACGAGGTCTCCCAGCTTCTGGTAAATCTCCTCGATCTCTGTGCGAGGCGCGTTGCGTAACCAATTGATGAGCCAGAATCCATGGAGGCTAAGACCACGATAGATGAAGTCTTTGGGCGAGATGGCTGGGAACTGCCCGCCTTGCATGGCGTAGACAACAATCGAGCCGCCAGGTTTAAGCGACTTTGCCAACTCGCCCACGGGAGTTCCACCCACCGTATCGAGGACGAGGCTAAGTTTCTTCCCGTCGAGAGCCTCCTCAATATCCTTGTGTAAGTTGTCGCCTTGGAGGACTACGCGGTGACCTCCCCACTGCCGCACCTGTTCGGCAGCTTCTTTCCGCCGGACGACATTCAGCGTCTTGACTCCTGCAAGCTTCGCGAGCGCGATGATGTACTGCCCCATGGCCGCGTTGGCTGCGGTTTGACCGATCCAGTCACCGGGCATCAGGGAAACGTACCGGTTTAGCAAGAGATAGGCGGTAGCAGGGTTAATTCCGATCATCGAAAGTTGCAGGGGATCTGCTTCGTCGCTTATTGGCACTATGTTTCGCACGTGCACGACAACTTCATCTGCCCATGTGCCTTGTTCGTAGGTAGAAAGAATCAGGACTCGCTTGCCCCGGAGAGCAACATTCACCCTCGATCCGATCTTCGCGACTCGGCCAGGCCAACACCTTCACCGCCTAGCGGAGATGGGAACGCGGGCTGGATGCCGTAGGTGCCGCGCACGAACAAAAAGTCCGACGGATTCATCGGCGCCGCATCCATCGAGATGAGAACATCGTCCTGGCCAAGAGGCGGTTCGGGGACGGTCTTGAGTTCGATGACATCTGAAGGTTCGCCGTGAGCTATAAGTTGCAACTGCCGCATAAGTAAACTCCTTTCGTTCGAATCCGAATTGCCGTCGCGGTGACTCTAGGGGAAGGTGATGCCACTCAGCGTACACCTCCTTAGCTTAGTGAAAGCATCCAGCGCTCTTCGACGCTTCCGACCTGAGGCACCTTTTCTCGTTACGGCCCTGTCTTTCTTACCCGTCCTTCACCTCTCCTTCTATCTGAGCTGTCCCTTCTATCTGAGCTGTCCCTTCTTTGTTTGCGCCTTGGGCATCAAAATCTTTGTCTTGATCGAACTTGGAATGGCGATCCCAAAGTGCTGACCGCCTCACGTTGTCAGCACTACCTTGCCAATGTTCTTGCGCTCTTCGATATACGTTTGCGCCTCGCCGGCCTGCGCAAGCGGGAAGCTCTTGTCGACATGGGGGCGGACCCAGCCATCCGCGACGCCTTTCAGCAATATCTCCATCCAACCCGCAATCATGTCGCTCTCGTGCTACATGTGACCGAGGTTCACGCCGAAGACGGATTTGTTTGCGTTCATTAGCGCGAGCGGACGGAAAAACGGCGTGCCAAGCGCGAGCGGCAGCAGACGCAAAGGCCCCGGCAGCTTCGAGGTCGTTGCCACAGAAACACCAAACATCCCGAGCCGTCCCGTTGAGCGCAGCGCCTTGTAGCTTTTTTCCAGTGATTGCCGCCAAGCGGATCGGTGATGAGTGCCACGCCTTTTCCATTGGTGAGCCGGTCCAGTTCGACTACCCAGTCCTTTGCGCGGTAGTCGATAGCTTCGTGCACCCCGCGCTCGAACAGGAAGGCGTGCTTTGCGCTGCTTGCCGTTCCGTAAATCGTGGAACCGGTGTGGCGTGCAATGTCAATCGCGGCAAGTCCGACGCCACCGCCGACATTGTGAACTAGCACTAGCACCGTCTCCTCACGTTTCAGCGAGCCCATGACCACGAGCAGCTGCCACGCAGTAAGGTAGTTAACTGGGATTGCCGCGGCCTGTTCGTGGGAGAGCGAGGCCGGCTTTCGGAAAACGTGTTTCTCTGGAACGACCACCACGTCTGAATAGCCGCCGAAACGCGTCAATGCAAAGACGTGCCTCTCGATCCAGGATTGCCCCGAGCCAGGCCCCACCACATCGCCCTGGGCCGGGCTCGGGTCCGGGGATTGGCGCAGCTGTAGTTTCTCTGGGCCACCGTGCCCAACGATGAACATCTGTTTCATCTCGTCTCGCTACCCAATATGTCAATTATCGTCCGTCTACTATTCTCATTAATTAAGGTTTCATCCGGGTCGATGATGTTCGATTGGTCAGGTACCCCCCAATCGTGGACAAAAGCGCCCAAATCGGCCATCTTGGAATGTTCTTTACAACAAACAACAACAATGTTGGCTAAAAATGCCCCTCGGTCCTACCCCGAAAAAATAGCCGGCGTTCAGGGTTCCAGCTTGGATTCGGAAACCGGTAAGAGACGAGCCGGTTCTTCCCAACCAAGCAGGGCACGTTCGCAATTACCCAGCTTTGCGAAGCCTTGCCTTTTACGCCCAACAAGTAAAGGAGAAGCGTTCAAACCGAACTTTGAATGACGATCGCTGGCGTTTGAACAAATTGGCGCCCGGGCAGCTCTCATTCCATAAAGAGCATACAATCAGATCGAGGCGACACGCTCGGGCGCACTGCCAAAGAGTATGCTGGAGCTTTGCCACTCCCTGGAACGATATCCAATGTGGAGCGTCCGAGACCGTTGCGCCCCTACGTTGCGCTTATTTGGCTCGTTTCCATACTGAACGAATGGGCCTGGTACTTGAACCAATGGCGTTCCACGCGAGTTCGTCCCCTGTGAGAGTGATAGGTCGCTTATTTTCCACCCACCTTCTCTCGTCCATTTGTAAACAGACCTCCACATCACGAGATAGAGATAGGCAGCGGAATATTTGGTCCGTTCCAATATTGGAAAGAGTTGCGCGTTCATCTCATCCACACTTAGGCTTGGTTTATACAAGAACGTTGATCCTGTTCCTCTTAACTGCGGTATTGATGCCGCAATCAAAAGGCTCATGTCAGGGAAGTCCTTTTCAGACCATCCTTTCTTGGCTGCCTCTCGAACCAGATGGATTAACGCTGGCATCGAGAGCGGCTTCACCCACATTGGGGCTGGCAGACCATCAGCTGCTTTTCGAGACTCTTCACCTCGCGCCTTACTTCCCTTCTTCCCACTCCCCAGATCGAAATGGTACTCCTTGACCTGAAATCCGGTTAAACGATTCTTCAAATTTGTTGACACATCGGCTCCAGATTCAAACTTTTGCCCCTCATTGGAATTACAAAGGAAAACATGCCTATAGCCGAGTGACATCAGCAGTTGATACACTATGTCACTTTCCAGTTCGAAATGGCTGAAAGGTACCGTGGTTGGCTTTGCTTCCAGCCCCATACTCTCAGGAATGTCGTCCTCACTCCACGCGAACTCCTTCTTTCTCGTAGCCAAGTCACTGCGGCTGATATCGACAACAAGATAATCATAAATGCGCTTTGCCTGACCAGCTTCCAAGAGACTGGTGGCTATTTCGCTAAGTGCTTTCTTGTTGGTTACTCTTGCATTCGCACGGGCACGCAGAAGTTCATTGGACACACCAGGGAGTCCAAATGCCTGGCGAATATCTTCATATGCAACTCTGGCAACGCACACACCTGCGGCGCTGGCCGTATACGAAACAAACTTCGTCGAATCCGTCTCACTACGCTTCCACAACCCAAAAATCATACAACAGGGCGAGGAAACTACTCCATACCCGATGAGATGTCATTGATTGCGTCGAAACTCATAAGTCAAAATGAATTGCTCAGAACCGGCCCTTTCAAACTGGCGTCGAGGCGTGAAGAAGACGGCCCGCGTCGCAGTTTCGCGGCCCGGACCGCCGCCTGAATGCGTTTAACCAGTTGCTCTCTCTCTTTATCAATGCTTGCATGCTTCTGAATTACCCTCCTCCTGTGATCCTCCCGAAGCCCTCGAACGGTCTACTCTGCCCTTCAGCCCGGCGGCGCATTGACTAATCGAGCAACTTTACGAAAACCGGGGATCTACTAAGGAAAAAACACTAGCGCTTGCCCGTTCAAGCGGGGCAAGCGCACAATGACCCCAAGGCATTCACCGCTGATGAAATCGAAAGCGACAACCTCATCCTGCGCGACGCAGCAGAGATGCCCGTTCGGAGCAAAGCGCAGGTCGCGGGGCTTGCGGAATTCGGCGAGTTGGTTTGGAGAGAAGACGCGGACGAGGCGGCCGTCCAGGGCATCGTATTCTCGAACCGTCGTCACGGCGTCAGACATGCCGAATGGACGCTCGCTGGAAACCACAATGTTGCCGTTGGGCGCGATCGCAAGATCGAGAGGGCTGAGTTCCGGATCCGTCACCAACCGGGACGCCTGGATAGGTCCCGTGGAAGCGAACGCGACGATGGTGTCGTCGCCCTCGCCATTCGGGCCGATGCCGGAGCCCAGGAACAGCCTGCCGTCACGACCGAACGCAAATCCGCGGGGAAATGGCACTATCCCGGCCGGCAGGACATACTCGCCGGTCGCGCCAAGCCCGATTGAAAAAGCCATGATCGTACGCGCGCTGCGCGCGCCGACATAATAACGGCCGTCCGGCCCAAAATTGCTGCCGCCGGGGTTCAGCCCTTCAATCGGGCCGCTGTCACAAACGACCCTCCTATTCGGGTCGAGCGCCAACACCCGGTCGGTGCCGCTGTTGAGAAAGAGCAGCCCTTCGTCCCGATCGACGGCAAGGCCGCGTGGATCGGCAATGCGGCTGTCACCGCTGAAGGCACCGAGCGACCTGCCATTGAGGTCGAAGGCCAGAAGCGTGCCATATCCGTTGCCATTTGCACCGGCCGCGCTTGTGACGAGGAGAGGCATCTAATAAACTACCTTTCGTGAAGCGCCGGGGTCATTCCTTGCTCCTTCAATTCAGCCCCCTATGGCCACTATGGTTCTTCCGTTGCGTCCGTGATCGTTACTCTTGAAGAGCTAATCTACAAGTATAAGTCACTTCGCGGTTCAGTCTTCTACTCAGCCGCGGTCCATCACACTGCTTGCCTGATTCAGAAGACTCTGTCGCATGGACTTGAACTCGCGTTGGAGAAGTGCCGCCTTTTACCGAACAGTTGTTTACGGATTAACGAAGGCCACCGGTGGCGAGAAGTCGTTCGCCGGTAAGCCAGGCGGAGTCTTCCGAGGCCAGAAAGACAGCGATGGAGGCGATATCACTTGGTTGGCCGATGCGGCCGAGCGGAGTCTGCGCGACGGCGAACTTTTCGAACTCAGATCCGATGAAGCCGCCGCTGTGGGTGCCTTCAGTCTCGACTATGCCGGGACTGAGGGTGTTGACCCGGATCTTTTTCGAGCCGAGCTCGCGGGACAGCACGATGGTGATGGCGTCGATCGCGGCCTTAGTGCCGGAGTAAACCGCGCTGTTCGGAGATGTGATGCGACTGGCAACGGAGCCCATGTTTATGATGCTGCCTCCCTCCCCGAGATACTTCACAGCGGCTTGCGTAACAAGGAGGAGGCCCAGCACATTGATGTTGAAGTGCCGGTGAAAGTGCCCCTCGGTGATAGCCTCGAGGGGGGTGTACTCGTACACGCCGGAGTTGTTTACGAGGATGTCGAGTCGGCCGTAGTTTTTGAGGGCGGCTTCGATGATACCCTGTGCCTCGGCCGCATTGGAGACGTCGCCCCCCACGGCGACAGCCTTGCCACCGGCTGCGGTGATGGCGGCGACCACAGTGTCCGCGCCAGCCTTGCTGGAAGCGTAGTTCACGACTACGGATGCTCCTTCTGCGGCCAGTGACTTGGCGATGGCCGCTCCGATGCCTTTGGATGCGCCGGTGACGACTGCGACTTTACCTGTGAGTTTGCTCATGTGTTCTCCTTATTTTGTGTTTGGAGCCCGCACCCGTTGAAAGCGGGAATCGGGGCGTCAACAACTCACTTTTTGGCGTGACCTATTGTGCGGACGCGGACGGCACATTCGAAAAGAGTGAACCGAGTCCTTCCGCTATGGTCGGGTGGACGAGAACGGCGTCTCGGATCCTCCCATATGGCAGGTTTGCCAGAATCGCCATTTGCACCCCGGCCATGACCTCGCCGGCCTCGGAACCAATCATCGTGAAGCCGAGAATGCGGTCGTCACTCCCTCCGACAAGAGCCTTCATGAAGCCTTGTGTTTCGCCCGTCGCCTCTGTCCGCAACACAGCGCTCATCGGCAATCTCGCGACCCGCACGGTGACGCCTTGGCGTTGCGCATCGCCTTCGCTCAGTCCCACGTGGGCAAGTGGAGGGTCCGTGAACAGGCAGTATGGAACCAGCCGATCGCGAGTGCTGCGCTTCCCTCCAGCCAGATTGTCCCTGATGATTCGAAAGTCGTCGACGGATACGTGCGTGAACTGGGGGCTACCGGCGGATTCCCCCAGCGCCCAGACACCGGACGCAGTCGTCTCCAGCCGCTCATTGACGCGAATGTAGCCACGACCATCCAACTCAACGCCGGCTTTCTCAAGCCCAATCCCGGCGGTGTTTGGAATGCGCCCTGCTGCGACCAGGATGTCGCTGCCCTCGATCTTTTGCTCACCGGAGGTAGTGCGCACGGTCACGCTGACTTCCTTTCCGGATTGGCCGTGCACATTGAGGGGCTCAGCCGCCACTAGAATTTGCATACCTTCCTCACTGAGAATCCGCTGCATTTCAGCCGCGACGTCAGGATCCTCCCGGGTCATCAGCTGAGGCCCAGACTGGATGACCGTCACCCGGCTACCGAAGCGAAGGTAAGCCTGGGCCAATTCGAGGCCGACATAGCCGCCCCCAAGGACGATCAGATGTGGCGGCAAGTAGTCGAGCTCCAGAGCCTCAATATGTGTGAGGGGTCGGGCGGCCTCGAGACCAGGAACGCTCGGAATTGCCGTGTGCGTTCCGATGTTGAGGAAAACCTGGTCGCCCGCCAGCTCGCGCGTCCCGCCGTCATTCAGGCGCACTTCGAGCGTTTTCGGTGCCACAAAACGCCCAGTCCCCATGATCAATTCGGCGCCGGTCGTCTTGTATTGCCGCAAATGGAAATCAATTTCGCGGTTAACCATGTCGCGCTTGCGCTGGCGAACCTTTGCCATGTCGGTCGCGACGGAACCGGTCGTGGTGCCGAACTGCGCGGCGTGACGCACCAGATGTGCGACTTCCGCGCTCCAAATCTCATTCTTGCTGGGCAGGCAGGCGATGTTGGGGCAGGAGCCCCCGATCCACCGGCGCTCCACGACGGCAGTCCGTCGCCCCGAGCGCGCCATATGCCAAGCCAGTAACTTTCCCCCCTGTCCACTGCCAAGGATCAGGACTTCAAACTGTTCTGGTTGAGACATGAGTAATAATAGCGCCGTTCACCCTCCGCCGGATACTGTTTTTAAGAATACGAACAACATGACGTTCCCGGTCTAGGTATCCGTGTTGAGCTCAGAGACCACAGTTAACTCACGGCCCAGATGCCAGGCACGACGGCGACAGGTGTCACTCTGGACGATGAATAGCACGCATTCCCTCAAATCTTTCTGGAGACCCTCGAGCACCTGTGGTGCCCTTTACAAATGATTAGATTACTGGAAGATTCCAGTGAACGCGCCGACCGGCTTCGCCAGAATTCTCCATTTGTTTCTTTGTTGTCGGATCTCGGCTTGAAGTAGAGAAAAAAGAGATATGGCTGACCAAAAAGGTACGACCAAAAAGAGCTCGCGTCATCCCTTGGGTGCCACCCCGGACGCTGAAGGCGTCAATTTCTCAATCTTCTCCTATGACGCCAAGGGAGTAGAACTGTTGCTTTTTGATAAGCCCAAGGATTTAGAGCCCACCCACGTAATCCCGCTAGATCCGGCCGTGAGCACGACGTTCTTCTTCTGGCACATCTATGTGAGCGGCCTGCGACCCGGCGCGCACTACGCTTACCGAGTCGATGGTCCAAGAGAGGATAGCCAAAGAAAGGAGGGTCAAAGTTCATTGGCATTGGGCCACCGGTTCAACAAAAACAAGGTGCTCATCGACCCCTACTCCAAAGGAAACACGAATGCCCTTTGGGACCGCGTCGCTGCTTGCGGGCAGGATGACAACGTGAAAACTTCCATGCGCAGCATCGTGATAGATGCGGCATCTTACGATTGGGAAGGCGATATGCCAATCCATCGCCCGATGCGCGATACCGTCATTTACGAGCTGCATGTCGGAAGCTATACGAAGTCGCCCACAAGTGGAGTGACCCATCCGGGAACCTTTTCCGGCCTCATCGAAAAGATTCCTTACCTGAAAGGGTTGGGCATAACCGCCGTAGAACTCATGCCGGTAATGGACTTCGACAACAAGGAAGTGATGCGCGTCAGCCCGGCGGATGGAAAACCCCTAACGAACTTTTGGGGCTATAGCACACACAGCTTCTTTGCTCCTAAGTGCGCTTACTGTGTTTCGTACGAAGAGGGCAGTCACCTTCGTGACTTCAGAGACATGGTGAAGGCGTTCCACAGAGCCGGGATCGAGGTGATTCTGGATGTGGTGTTTAATCACACCAGCGAGGGAAATCAGGATGGACCCACCATCAATTTCAAAAGCCTGGACAATAGGATTTACTACCATCTGGTGCCCTCGGACAAACAATATTATATGGATTACTCCGGCTGCGGTAACACGGTTAACTGTAATCACCCGATCGCCGAAAAACTGATCGTCGAATGCCTGGAATTCTGGGTCCGTGATATGCATGTTGATGGGTTCCGCTTCGATGAAGGATCCATCCTCGCACGAGATCAGTCCGGTGAGCTGGTGCCGTATCCGCCCGTAGTCTGGGCTATCGAGTTGTCCGACGTGCTGGCGGACACCAAGATAGTCGCTGAAGCCTGGGATGCAGCGGGTGCATACCAGGTCGGTTACTTTCCGGGTTATCGCTGGGCCGAATGGAACGGGCGGTACCGCGATGATATTCGGCGCTTGTGAAAGGCGATCCCGGACTTGTGGGCGCGGTAGCATCGCGCATCGCCGGGAGCGCCGACATGTATCAATGGAGCGGCCATCTGCCGATCAACAGCATCAACTTCGTTACCTGCCATGACGGCTTTACCCTCAACGACCTCGTTTCCTACGACAGTAAGCACAACGAAGCGAACGGCGAATCTAATCGGGATGGTTCGGATAACAACTTGAGCTGGAACTGCGGCATCGAAGGTCCGACGAATGATCAGGAGGTCGAGAATCTGCGCCGGAGACAGATCAAAAACTTCATCGCCATCATGATGGTGTCGCAGGGCGTTCCGATGCTCTGCGGAGGCGACGAGGTGCGACGTACCCAGCGTGGCAACAATAACCCGTATTGCCAGGACAACGAAATCAGCTGGTTTGATTGGAGCCTCGCGGAGAAAAACCGTGAGATCTTTCGGTTCTGCCAGCGCATGATTGATTTTCGCAAACGTAACCGAGCGCTTCGAAGGAGGGAGTTCTTACAGGGTGAGCAGGGTAAGCCAAACGACCGCGGGCTGATCGATATCGTGTGGCATGGCTGTCGCCTTTCCAGTCCTGGCTGGGATGATCCAAATTCTCGAGCACTTGGGTTTACCCTCGCCGGCTTCGAGCAAGATTCGGAAATTCATGTCATGATGAATATGTACTGGGAACCGTTAGATTTTGAGTTGCCAACGGTTTCCGGACGAGGTTGGTATCGCGCGCTCGATACTGCGCTCCTGGCGCCGAATGACATTGCGGACCCGGGCGCAGAGGTTGCAATTTCCGGAAATTCCTACTTGGTGACTGCCCGCAGCGTCGTGGCTCTTGTGTCGAAGTGACGAGCCAAAATGCAACATTGTTTGGTTCGAAGAAAGCGGAAGCCAAGTTGGCCTTTTTCCAACAGTCGAGATCTCGAAGATTGATCGCGATCGTTGGTAGCGGGAACGGGCTCTTTTAAATGGGTATGAGATCCGATCGACTTCAGTTTCCACAAACCCGAAACTGTTTCGTTGGGAAGCACAGATAAGACCTGCTTAGTCGCGTAAGAGTTCAAGCGTATCGGTTGTGGTCTGCGTTGGCTCTCGATGAAGAGGTTCCCAGAGAGATGGATCATCATTCTTCGGGCTGTTTACCCGTGGAGAAATTTCGTGCAGCGGTTACAAGCGCATTTAGCCTTTCGCTAGCGAATACCGTCGTGGCCAAGGCAAGGAAAGCAATTCTCCAAAAGAATCGGACCATTGGCCCAGATTCGACACAACGGACGGCAAGCCGTCAATCAATTGGTGTTTCGAAGGTCTCTGGGAGAATATCTAGAAGAAGTCAGACGACTCGTTGAGAACTTTGAAAACTCGATGAATTCTGCAAAAGAACAATTATGGCAAATCGCTGTTGAAGCAGAAGTTTCTCGAGTTCAATTCGAAGACCCCGAGCCCGATGATATTCAGTTCTAGGGCGTAGTGACAGAATCGTGGAAGGGTCGAGACGGAACCGAGTTGCCACAGTTGGGGCTTGAAAAGTGCAATCCCAGGTTTTAGCGGGTTGCTTTAAAGGGCTTGAGGATTTTGCTTTTTCGTGGGCGTGTCGCACGGCACCCCACGGTCCGATCCCGCATCGCACCAGGACCCGATCAATATTGAAATGTCTTATGGGGTATGACCCGCTCTGAAATCAATGCTCTCCCTGTTGGAAGTTTGCTCTATCACCCCGATGTCCAGGTCCACACCGTTATCGTCCACAATAACGAGCAGTTTTTAGGGTACATCCAGGTCGGACGCACGCATGTTTTTCCGGCCCGGCATTCGTTGAACGCACCCGCTCCATCCGCTTCTCAAAAGCGCTTCTGGTTTGGAGGACGACGAAGACCTGGGCGAAGATGAGACGGATCGCCTGAACCAACGAGGGAGTTGCAATTATTTTCGTTTGTTTCCAAGAGTTGGGTCATCTAAGACGGGAGTGGGACGTCGCTTTTTAATTTTAGCTGTAGCGGTGTCCGTGGTAACGACCGTAACCGCCTTTACTGCCCACGCTGGAATCGGCCTGGGTAGTACTCTTTCCCAATGCACGCAAGCTTGGGGTCAAGTTTTGAAAGTACGGGGAGCACAGAATGGCCCCAACGGCGACATCGAGTACGATTTTCAATCTCAAGGGTACGGTATGGAAGCCAATTGCTTCAACGGCAGAGTTTGGCTGATTATCTATACCCGTTTAGACGGAACACCTTTTACCAAGGAACTTATCAAAGCGTTCTTATCCCGCACCGTTCCTGGTGCTGATTGGACCGAAATAGACTATGATGGAGTTACTTTTCTCACGGACGTAAATGGGAAATCGTATGGGAACGTGTCTCAATCCTCCCATGAAGCTATGGAAGCTGCCTTATCTTGGACCGTTGAGGCCGTCTCTTTCGCTCAGAATACAAAATGTCTTCACATTTTCGACAGAAACGGTCCGCCTCAATAAGTTTAAATCTTCCGCATGGCGCACGGCCCTAAGCCGCAGTGCGCCAGCAGCCGGATAGCCGTGGCCAAGCGCCCTTTTCAGTGGGCACAACACATCTCAGATTTTTTATAGACGATGGGCACGTTTAAAAGTACGACGACCTCCTGGCCAAACTTCGACGTCTTTAGCGCGCCGAGGAGTGCAATTATTTTCGTTTATTTTGGAGAGTTGAGTCATTTAGACGGGAGAATGGAACCTCGCCTTTTAATTTTAGCCGTGGCGGTGGCTTTGGTAACGACCGCATACTCCCGAGCCGGACTCGGATGGACTGTAGAGGAAAGCATAGCGCACTACGACGACGGCAAAAATAAGTTCGGTTTAGCAAAAACCGATGAACTCGGAAGAGAAGTTTATGTTTTTCTAGGAGCGGGAAATTACGAATTCTTCATTACCGCTTGGTATACTGACGGTAAAATGTCCAAAATTCGTTATGACTGCAGTTTGGACATCTCCAACGCTTCCTAACAACGCCATATTGAGGTGTAGCCGCTCAGGCCGCAGCGGTCTGAACCATAGAGGGGTACCCAATGACGTTTGTAGGCGTGCCTTGGCGGCCCTCAATCTGTTTGCGCAAGAGTGTGACCGCGTCCTGGCAGGAGGGGCGCCTGGCAGCGTCGCGCCACTTGGGTAGCGGTTCATAGTCTTCGGTGCGCTTTGGTCCATGGGTCTCTAAGACGCTCAAGAGCATTAAGCTGTAGGTCGCGACCATCAGAGCCGGGACCCGCGGCACGCTCAAATCCGCCCAGACCTGTGCCTGCCCCACTCCAAGGATGCTCTTTTCGTCGCGATGGTTGACTTCAATTTGCCAACGATCGAAGTAAGCTTGCAAAAGTTTTTGGGCCGGCAACTGGTTGTCGTCGCACAACAGGTAGGCCCTTTCCCGGTAATAGAACGGTCCCTCTTTGGTCTTGCGATAGGGAGTGGGAGCGAGGACAAAGAGCCGCAAAAGCCGGCGGCGACCTCCACGTTGCCAGAGTAGTTGGCCGACTTCCTTAAAGCGAATCTTGCGGAATCTAGAGCCATGAAAGATTTTGGTCTCTTTCCAGGGGATGGTCGAGTCTTGATAGACCATTTCGGGGCTGAAGAGTTCGGTTCCATAATAGCGACGAGCTGGCCCCTGATAGGGAAAACAGAGTCGCAGGTCTTTGCGAGCTCGCGTGATGAGAATGGTGCGATCCAAAGGTTGGCGGAAGGTGGTTTTGTTGCAGAAAGAGCCATCGCCCACGGCAATGAGGTTCTCTGCAAAACCCTGGGAGTCAATGTCTCGGCGCAGTCCGCCTAGCATCTCGACAAAGGCCGTCGAGAGATTGTGAGTCTTTTTTGCCTGACGGTAAGCGGCCTTTTGTTCCGGGGTCGCCTTTTTTCCCGGCTTGCGCACTGGAGTAACTTCTTCAAAACGGATGGGCAGGCTGCGCGGTGAACTTTCTCCATCAAAGTCGTAGAGAGGCGTGAGCAGCGAGGCCTGGAGGAAACGCTGACCGAACATGAGATTGGTGTGAAAAGGTGGACTCAGTGGATCACGCTGCCAGTAGGCCGTCTTAATTTTTTTGCCCGAACGTTTGATTCCGGTGTCATCTAAGCCGACCACGATCTGTTTTGGGCAGTATTGGCCGACGGCGGTCTGGATGACCGGCTCAAAAAGGGCCTCTGGCTCCCACCGACTGCGGTTGAAGAGCTTGTAATCGGCGCTCCAGTCCTGATGCTGGCGGTTGTTAAAGCAGATGGCGCGGGTGACGGTGCGACGTCCTAAGCCGCAGAGTAAGCCGAGCGCCAGTGCGATGGCCCGCTGACAGGTACGCTTTTGGCAGAAGGCGGGCGCCCAGCCTCCCAGCAAATGGAGTAAGTTCTCTAAGAGCATCGTCGCAAGCTCTGGGTTAGACGTTGGCGAAAGTCCTTGCAGAGCGCCCGCACATAAATGTCTTTGATCGGCACCCGAGAGAGCCGAGAGCGGTCGTTACGGCCACGGCCCTGAGTTTGGCCCAGCCAGCTCCAGTTGGCGGCTCGATAGCAGGTTCCGCGGAAGCGCTCGCACTCGACAAAGGTCTCGGCCAAGTAGATAGGATGACCATACTTGAGCTGCCAATGGGCGGAGAGCATCGAAAGCGAAGCGCTTAACAAATAAGAAGCCAGATTTTTGACGCGCACCCAAGGCAGGATCAAAAAACGCTGGTTGTTGACGAGGTAGCACAGGTTGACTTCACGCTGCTGCTTACTCCAGCCGATGAGCTGGTCACGAACTGCGAGCTTCCACGCCGCGGCCCCGTAAAGCAGGCAGGCCAACGGACGAGCGCGACCATCAAAAACCAAATACTTGATGTTCTCACCGGCTGCTCCGTTGTAAGGCAGATAGTGATAACGCCACAAAAGCCAGTCAAAGAGAGCCAACTCTTCGGGGCTCTGCGCCGGGACGATGCAGAGCGGCTCTAACATCTTGAGCTGGCTATCGATCGGCTCCACGAGCTGCTGGGCCATCGGCGGAGCCACTGGGCGAAAAGCGCAGCCGTTATTGGAGGGCTTCTGGCGGGCCGGCAAGCAGATCAAGCGCTTTTGCTCCAGTTTTAGGAGCATCGTGCGGCAGGACATATCCTTGAGCTGGCCGGCGTGATTTCGCCACTCCCACCGTTGCGCAATGTGCTGAGAGAGCTTGGTGCGGTTCCAGCCGGGATGAGCGTCAATGAGTTGACGGATCCATTCCAGATCCTTTGCTTCTAACGTGCGGCTCTGAACATATAATGACTCCATTCTCGGAAGTCATTACACCGAACGGATTTCCGAAACCAGCAGAAAAATTTAAAAGTTTCGGCTAGCGAAGATCGTGGATTTTACCCGGCGTTGCGGTCTCGAAATGTCCAAACTGCAGCCCGATTTCCCTCAGGAAATCGCCAAGAATGCCGAAGCATCAAAGTAGTGCGCTGTATTGCGCCTTAGCCAATACCATTTTGCCGCTACTCATCATATTTTTCATTTTTGGTGCCGTGACTCTAGCTCACCCACCCGCCCGTAACGTGTTTACGGCTTTACTTTTTCTTATTTTAATCTTTGGAGCCTTCTGCCTTTGGTCGCCAACCAGAGTTGATAATATTAACTCTGTTCCGGCTACAAACACGGTAAAATCGGAAAGAGCGGTAAGCGAACTGACACCCGACACCTCTGTTGTTGCCGCTCCGGCTCCCGAACCAACGCCCACTCCGTTTGTCGAAGCCGATGAAATGAAAGCTCAGACTAAAAACGCTAAGAAAGCCGCCGCTCTAAGAGACCAACAGGAAACCGTCCAACACGCTAAAACCTCCAAGCCGCAAAGGAATTCCGAAACGGCGAGTAAAGACGTTCATAAACCCATCCTCCACAATTTATAAGGTATGAAGACGAACTTTTTGCTGTTGACCGTCACCGGATTGACGATGACGGTCTGCTCGCTTCAAGCCCAAAATTCCATATCCAGTAACGACGAGCTTGATAATCTAGATCGAATTGCAGAGATGGATGCAAAACAATACTTCCATTCTGGTGCCAAGGAGGACAGTAGTTCTCAAATCGAAGCGGCTTATGTAAACGCCAGATACCACAGCTTTACTGGAACGTTTAAAGACATATATGCTGGTGAATTTTTGAGTGTCTTAGACTCATTAGTAGACGGAACTTATCGGGCTCCTGCTACTCCGGCTGCTGCGACCGTCGCAATAATCAAATCTGCTCCGACATTCCAACCCCAGCTCCGATAGCTTCCAATTATGTCGGTGCACCTACTGTAACGAGTAATCGCTGGGCTGGTAATGTTTTGTGCGTCTACGGTGTTGCGCAATCAGATGTTTCTGCGATGAAACTTGTCGGATACAATTCCGCCAAACAAGTCGTGAGCGAAAGCACAGACTATTCTTTTCTTTCTCCTGGAAGGTTTCAAGCGAACTTACCAGATCCGAAAAAGGAGATCAGGTTTGTGAAGGTTGTGGCAATTCCTTAGCCAAACTGGACGGGTTTAGCGATCTGGACGTGGCAACATTACCAACTCCGGAATACTGGTTGGTCCCATGCGGCTGGAGCACACACTTTACCTACATTGCGACCCGGCTGCGAGGGACTTCGGCCTCGGTCATAGCCTTAGCGGCGGGAGCGCTGGTGGGCTTAGAAAAGGAATCGCTCCACTCCAAGGGACGTCTCTTTAATCAATGCGGCGAAAAGGAACAATCAGCACTTCACTCTGAAAGAAAGAACGCTGAAACGTTCTGGTCTCGACGAATTCGTCTGAAGCTTCCACGCCGAGAACCGCCATGAACGCACCCGAAAGCGAGCGGTTCAAGGGCTTCAACTACGACGAGTTGCTCAAACGGGACAAATTAAACCCCGATATTTCTGGCTGATAAACGGCTCGCTCGAAGATAGCTGCCAACCTTCCAGATGCGAACGTGCTCGCTCTGGAGATTGCGAGGAATTGGCAGCAGCGTTGGAACAGTTTCGACGAATCGCAGAAGATATGAAAACGTTAAGCAATAAGGTCTGGCCGACCCGTTTTTCCATCACCACCTTTTGTGGATTTAGGAGTCAAATCGGCGAAGTAATCAAGTAGCATCCGGTGGATGAAGATGTAGCCACCGCCCACTTTCTTCAGGAAAGTAAGTCTGGCGCATTGGTTGAGGAACTTGACAATATTGAGAGGCGTATATTCCTTCCGCCAAAGAACCAGTCGTAGCGCACAGTGCTTGATTACGGCTGAACCCCCTCGGCTTAACCCGACAAACAACCCAAAGAGCAGCGCCAACAGGACCAGAACAACCGGCACGAAAAACCCAAACAGCCCGAAGATCAGTCCGGCGCTCGACGAGGTAACGAGGAATACAACCGAAGAACTTCTCAGCGACAGCTTGATCCCTTGATTCGGAGATGCTTTGCCCACTTTGACCTTAGGGGTAAATCCATAATGCAAACTGACGCTCAACAAACCACCCATAACGGCGAGCAGGCCGGTCATCAGCCCAAGGCGCAGCCCGCCGATCAGCCCGACAATCGGCCCGAAAATCAGCGTGCTCCTAATTTGACTACGTTACTTTAGATCGCCGCTGCGCATTGCATTTGGCGTGAGACTCGATCGCTCGTCTTCGCATTTCGTGGCGACGCTTCATATGACTATAGACTTGCTCTGGGCTCGCGTCCTTTCGCGGTAGGAATGCCGCTAGCAACTTCTCGATGTCCGCGCAACTTAGCAAAGGGCATTGGTCTTTCATCTGGAGTTTTTCGGTCAGCATGAAGAGCATTGCCATCATCACCAGTGCCATATGATGGTGCCACGCATTCCAAAGGCGCACCTGGTAGTCCGCCATGCCGCACTGACCCTTGCCATCCTCAAAGCACCGTTCTACCCAATAGCGTTGTCTCTGCATCCAGCTTAGACGCCGCGTCGAGGTCGACGGATTTAGGTTGGTCAATGAATACTTCCGATCTTCTCCGTCCATGTTCTCGGTGACCAAGAGTTCATAGCGACGCGCCTGCTCGCTCTGCTTGTCCCACACATCTACGCTCTTACGTAACACCCGAAGTTTGAGCGAGCCCCGAGTAGTTTCTCTGACATTGCAAATCTTCCAATCTTTCAGGGAGTATGATTCCACCAACTCCTCGACGCTCAGACCCTTCTTTCCGGTAATCTTGCGCCTTGCTTTGGGCCCCTTACTTGAAGGCTCTGGTGGAATGGCGGGCTGCGGATCAATCTCGTAGACCATGAAGCTCTTGTGAACGTCGACCAGGAAGTTGTGGCCGCCATCCTCCAAAGCAAAGAGAAAATCCGGACCGCTGCCATAGCCCGCATCGGCTCCAACCCAGCCAAAGCGCACTCCGTTGCGACGGGCCTGCTCAACGATTTCCAGAGCCAGTTGGTTTTTGGTCTTAAAGACCTGTTCGCTTTCCGGGATGCCAGCCCGGTTGCATCGCTGCGGATCATCGGTCCATTCTTTGGGCAAGTAGAGCCGAGTATCAATGGCTGTGGCAAAACGTCCCTTGGCCAAAACTCCGAAGACTGCCACCTGCCCATTATCGACCTTACCCAATCGCCCTAGGTATTGACGACTGGCGCCGACAGACATCTTGCCTTGTTTGGCAAACCCACTCTCGTCGATAATCAGCGCGGCGTCCGTTGTATCCCCGATCAACTCATCTGCATCGCGTGCCACATGATCAAGCACTTCACGCGTGCTCCATTTAGAGTGAGTGATAAACTGCTGCAGATTTCGTTCGTCGGTCTCCGGCACTACCTCTGAAATCGCGTAGATATTTTTACGCGAGCCTGCCTGCATCAAGCCGGAAGCATACTGCCTAGCCTTCTCAGACACATCCCGCCGATAACTTATAAAATGCTCGGCGTAACTCATCACAAAACTTAGAAATCGATCTGCCACCCCTCTCAGGGGGCTCTTCTTGATTTCACTATGTTCTTCGGATTTAGAATTGCTTCTCCATTAGAGCTGAGAGTCAAGTCAGCAAAAATTCGGGAAAACGTCAATTTAAAAATTACAAAGTCAAACTAAGAGCAGCCCAAGACTCATGCCAATTCCAACTTACTGTTTCCACCAAGTGGATTTTATTAACCGGGGTGAGTACGAAACTGCCGATCAGCCCGAAGAACAACCCGCCGATCAGCCCGATAATCGGCCAAAAAATCAGCCAAAAAATCAGAACTGTAATGACCTTATATGCTATCCGTTTAGCTCTTGTGCCTAACCAACTCGGTTGAAGTCCCTCTACGAGAAAGACCGACTGCGAGTGTTCGCTCATCTTCCCAGCCAGCCACGAGAGCCAACCGATGATTTTCTCCTTAGGAAACACAAGAGAAGCCGTTCCTCTCCGGTGAAACATCTGCTCGACGTAAAGTCCAAAGATCCGCTTTCGGCGTTCTTCGAGTGAAACCACTTTCTGCCCGGTCAATCCGTTACCGTCCACTCCCTGATAGGCTAGGCTCATTATGCTGAGCATCAGCGGTGTCTCGGCCAATTCGTGCAATACGGGATCTGCTTCTACCGCCTCACGCAGCGCCGCCAATTTCGCTCCGCCCGCAGCCGCTGCCGCTAAGTCGCACAAGAAGCAATACTTATGCGGGCGATGATGTTTAGACATGGTCGAAGGTGTCCGTTATGCAACTGAACAAAATCCTTCTAATGGCCTTGGCAATGACCGTAAGCTCTCAGGCATCCACTCAAGCGGGAATCGGTCTAAATGGTACACTCGTTGAATGTGAAAAATCCTTTGGTCCATCAACGCACACCATCGACCCCTCAGGTGCCTCGGACGGCTATTATGAATTTCATTCACAAGGCTATAAAATCGATGCATCATTTCTTAACGGGAAATCTATATGGGTCTCTTACAAACGTGACAACGGAATTTTTACCGATGAACTAATACAGCAATTCTTGGCCGTTACTTCTTCTGGTGTGTGGACTTATAAACCGAACGAATTTGGATTCGCCGAAAGGGACACTTGGACTACGGGCAAGGAAGGTACTCCTTCGTATATTTGGGTGAGCATCTTTGATAGAAATAGTTTGAAAAATCCTGACAACGGTGCGTTAGACATCAGAACCCAAGCGTGTTTTGACGAAAGTAAGGCTAAGGCTGCGGCTCGGGCTACACCGACTCCGGCAGCGCCGACCCATACGGTAGAAGAACTTGCATTAGCGGCATGGAATAAGGACAAAATGCTACCCAGTAACGACATGAAGTACAACTGGTTTGTAATCGGGATGCATCAGGCCGATTGGAGAGATTACTTTCACAATAAAGCTCTCCTACAACCGGCAGATGACCAAAAATTTGGTGACGCATTTGATGCAATCGCTCATCGGTCAGAAGACCGTCTAAAAGAGAGAGCATTTCAAAAAAGTCAATAAAACCCACCTGGGGAGAATGAAGAAGTTTCTAATACTCGCCTCCGCTCTCGCCCTATTCGTTATAACAGCACATGCTGGAATCGGCCTGGGTAGTACTCTTTCCGAATGCAAGCAATCTTGGGGTCAAGTTTTGAAAGTACGTCGAGCCTCTAATGGTCCTAATGGGGACATCGGATATGATTTCCAGTCTCAACGGTACGGTATGGAAGCCGATTGCTTCAACGGCAAACTTTGGCGCATTTGCTATACTCGTTTAGACGGAACACCTTTTACCAACGAACTTATTAAAGCGTTCTTATCCCGTACCGTTCCCGGTGCTGATTGTGAGATTTGGGTCGAAAATCGAGGGGGGAATAAAGAGGTTTTCTGCGAGGTCAGCGATGGAAAGTCGCGTTGTCCCTCAGCTTGTGTGATTGATCCGGCCCTTTAATTTGAAGCCCCTTGGGAGCTTGCTCCCAAGGGGCTTTTGCTTTCCGTCTTAAGGTGTGAAAACTATGAACGGCGAGACTTGGTGCCAGAACCATCTGGCGGATCAAGAGTTACACCAACTTCTGGAGAAAGTCGATGCGGATTTGGCCCAGGAGGCTTGTCAAAAGGGCTGTCTTTTTTGCCGCGGGAAGCTGCATCGTGCCGATTACGATCGCAAACCTCGTGGCGGCCCGCAATGGGACCGGCGCTATAGCTTTTGTTGCGCCCAAGAAGATTGCCGGCGACGGCGAACCCCGGAGTCGGTGCGCTTCCTGGGGCGCAGGGTCTACGCGGGCCTGGTGGTCGTATTGATCACGACGATGCTTCATGGCCTCAAGCCGGGACGGGTCCGTCGGATCCGTGAAGCATTGCAAATCGACTCGCGCACCGTGAAGCGTTGGCGCCAATGGTGGCTGGAGAGCTTCGTCCGCAGCTCCTTCTGGAAGGCCGCCCGTGCCCGGTTCATGCCGCCGTTGTGCGAACCGACGCTGCCTTTGTCGTTGTGGTTGAGTTTTGAGCTCCAGGAGCGCCAGCGCCTGCTGGCGGTGCTCCAGTTCCTGAGGCCGATCACCGCTCCCGCCGCCTGGAAGGAGCTCGCTATGTGAGGTTCATTCCAACTCCCGCAGAGGATGCCGGTGGCCGCAACAGCGGCAGCGGTGGTAGAAGCTGCGAGCGTCGCCACAACGGCGAGCAAAAAAAAATGGAAAGCGCGATGTCCAATCCTTCCGGGCTTCCTCGTTCCCACGAGCGATGGGCTCGCTTCCGCTTCAGCGTGATCGGCCCATTGTTAGCTGCTCCCCCGGAGCGGGGCGAGCTCCAGGAGCAACTCAAAAGTTTAGCCGCCAAAAATTGGCAGCATCCCATCACCGGGCACCGGGTTCAATTTGGTCTCTCGACGATTGAGCGGTGGTTCTATACAGCCCGTAACGAAAAGAAGGATCCTGTGGGGGCGTTGCGCCGCAAGATCCGTTCTGACCAGGGTGGGCATCCCGCTTTGAGTCCGAAGGTGAGCGAACTGCTGACTGCTCAATATCGCCAGCATCCTAACTGGAGCTACCAATTGCACGTGGACAACCTGGCCGTGCTAATCGAAAAGGAGCCGACTCTTGGCGCAGCAGTTCCTTCCTATGCATCGGTTATGCGCTTCATGAAAGTTCACGGCTTGATCAAGCGCCCACGCCGTGGACCGGTTCATAGTCCGGGCGCCCAGGCCACCGAGCATCGCATCGAGGCCCGGGAGATCCGCAGCTATGAGAGCGAGTATGTCAATGCTCTGTGGCATCTGGATTTTCATCACGGTTCGCTACGCGTCTTGCTCGATAAGGGCGGTTGGTTTTACCCACTGCTGCTGGGGATCATCGATGACCATTCCCGCTTGTGCTGCCATGCCCAATGGTATCTGGCCGAAGGAGCCGAAGAGCTCTGTCACGGTTTTTGCCAGGCCTTGCAAAAGCGAGCCCTGCCTCGGGCTCTAATGAGCGACAATGGCTCGGCCATGCTCGCAGCCGAGACAACGGAGGGCTTGGCACGACTGGGTATCCTACATGAAAAAACATTGCCCTATGCGCCTTTTCAGAATGGCAAACAGGAATCGTTTTGGAACGAGATCGAGGGGCGTCTGTTGCCGATGCTCGAAGGCGTCGCCGATCTGACTCTTGATCGGCTCAATGAAGCCACGCTGGCCTGGATCGAGATGGAATACAACCGGTCCGTCCATACTGAACTTGGAGAAGCCCCTTTGCAATGTTACCTTCATCACCGCGACGTCGGGCGGCCCTGTCCATCCAGTGCCGAACTTAAAATGGCCTTCACGGCCGAAACGGGTCGTACCCAGCGCCGATCCGACGGCACCATCAGTCTGAAGGGTATCCGTTTTGAGATCCCTTCCCGTTACCACCATTTCCAACGGCTCAGTGTGCGGGCGGCTTTCTGGGATTTGAGTCAAGTCCATCTGGTTGAACCCAAAACCGGCGCCATCCTCTGCCGGCTCTTTCCCCTGGATAAACGAAAAAACGCTCAAGGCGAGCGTGCCGCTAAAGGCTCTGCACTGGATAAGCCCACGGCGGCTGTGTGGCCGGCGCCCTCCAGCATGGCGCCGCTCCTGCAAAAGTTAATTCAACAATACGCTATCACCGGACTGCCTCCGGCTTACCTGCCCAAGCAGCAATCCAACACCCACTCATGAATAAAAAACTCCTCTCTCTTTATAGTCTGAAGTTCAACCCCTTCTCACCCGAAGTGCCTACCTCCGCCTTGTGGAGCGCGCCCTCGATCGAGAGCTTCTGCTGGCGCATCGAACAGCAAATCGGCGAAGGCGGCTTCGCCCTGGCGATCGGCGATCCCGGCACGGGTAAGAGCGCCGCTCTGCGCATCCTGGCCGAGCACCTTGGCAACTTGCGCGATGTCGTTGTCGGAGTTTTAAGTCGGCCCCAAGCCTCGCTGGCCGATTTTTATCGTGAGCTGGGCCATCTTTTCTCGGTCCCATTGGCGCCTCACAACCGATGGGCCAGCGCCAAAGCTTTACGGGAAAAGTGGCTCCATCACATCGAAAACTCTCTGTATCGTCCGGTCCTCCTGATCGATGAAGCCCAGGAGATGACCTCCTCGGCTTTGAGCGAACTGCGGCTTTTGTCCAGCGCCGAGCTGGATTCCCGCTCCATCCTCACCACCGTCCTGGCCGGCGATCTTCGCCTGGCTCACCGCTTGGAAGAGGCCCAACTCCTACCCATCGCCAGCCGTATCCGGGCGCGATTGCGCACCGAAGCTCTGGCCCCGTCCCAACTGCTCCAGTGTTTGAACCACCTGCTCAAGATGGCCGGTAATCCAAAGCTCATGAACCCGCCGCTTTTGCAGACCCTCTGCGAGCACGCCGCCGGCAACCTGCGCCTGCTCATGAACATGGCCAACGATCTGTTGGCTGCCGCCCTTCACCAGGAACGTGAACAGATCGATGAAAAGCTCTTCTTTGAAGTCTTTTCCCTGGATCCCAAGCCGCCCAAACGCTCATGAACCAACTGCCCGTCCAACGCGCCAGCGAGCTCTCGGTCGACTCGGCTTCGCTCACCCAATGGCTGGTCCAGGGGCTCTGGTCCGACCAAGCCGTGGGCATCCTCGGAGGCGAACCTAAATGCTGCAAGAGCTTCCTGGCGTTGGACCTGGCCGTCAGTGTCGCCTCAGGCACTCCCTGTCTGCGCCGCTTTGCTGTCCGGCGCACCGGTCCCGTGCTCCTTTTTCCCGCCGAAGACTCCCTGGCCGTGGTCCGCCAGCGCTTGGAGGGGATCTGCTCGGCGGCCGGTGTCGACTTCCAGTCTCTGCCTGTCGAGGTGATCACTGCTCCGACGCTCCGCTTGGACGCACCTAAGGACCGGGAACGGCTCACCAACACCGTCCAGGCACGCCAACCGCGTTTGCTCATTCTCGATCCTCTGATCCGGTTGCATCGCGTCGACGAGAACGACGCCTCACAGATTGCCGGACTCCTGTCCTACTTGCGCCTACTTCAACGAACATTCCAGGTCGCGGTCTTAGTCGTCCACCACGCCAGAAAAGATGCCAACTCCACTCGGCCCGGCCAAGCCCTGCGTGGCTCAAGCGAACTGCACGGCTGGGGTGACTCCAATCTTTACATGCGCCGGCGCGGCGCCCAATTGACCTTGTCCACTGAGCACAGGGCCGCCGCTTCCCAAGACCACATTCCGCTCGAACTAACTCAAGCCGGTTCGGCGTTGGCTCTCTCTGTGGCCAGCGACTCCGCTACCATTCCCGATCCCGGTTCTGAACCTTCGGCTCTCCAGCGCATCCAGCAGGTCTTGGCCGGCCTGGATCAACCCGTCACCGTCCAGCAGTTGCGCAAACTCTGCGGTCTGCGCACCGCCACGGTTTGCTCCTGCCTGGCTCAATTGGTCGAGACTGATGTGGTAACCCACGATAGCAGAGGCTATCAACTCAATCGACCCTCGCAATCATCAGCCGTTTCCCTTTCCCCGCCTATAGGCCCCCAGGGAAACGGAAACGGGAAACACTCCCCTTGACGACGCTTCGACGCAGGTCGGAGCAACCCCAATTTGCTTCAGCGGAGGATAGGGCAACGCTGGGAAGCGACCCGAGCGCCGACTGGAGCCCTGCGAACGGCAGGTCGGGCGGTTTTCACACGAAGGCCGCCCGGCTAGCCCACTGCCGGTGCAGGGAACAAAGCGATAAATCCATCCCTCTTTTCCACCGCCCACCGGATGGCACTCACAATTGGCACCTAACAGCGACGATTAAAATCCCCCCGAACCGGAGATTTAATTGCTATTAACCATTTACAGGCATGCCATGCCCCAACCTTGGGCACTCTCTACAATTCCCTCGATATTCCCGAAAGCACCGCCATCAAATACCGCGCTCCCTCTCATTGGACCGAAATAGACGATGATGGAGTTACTTTTCTCACGGATGTAAATGGGAAATCGTATGGATCCGGTAAACGACCTGGTGCTTGATACCGCCCTCTTTCAATAAATCCTATTTTCTCCGCCAAACCGGTTCGAGGGCCGTTTGCGCCGTAAAAAGTCCGTCGTTTTGGAAATCACGTACGGCACTACAGCGTCCCATTATCGGGATTTCAGGGCCGTGGTCTGCACTAAGGTTTATGCGATAGAATCCCTTGACCATCGGTCGACCTCGTTGCAGCCCCGAAGACCTTGATGGCCGAAGTGGGCTGAAGTCTTATGCTGTTGGGTCCGGTCCAGCGGATATTACCTTGCCCATAGACTCGGAGTATTCCTCGAAGTTTTTCACCTTTGTCCAGATAGAAAGTGCCTTTTGACAGACCTGGAAAATCATTATGGAACCGAACGATGCGCCTAATTGGCCAACACTAGCCAGCAGAAGGATGAAACTTTCACGAACATGACCGATAGGGAGGACCAAGGAATCTAGAGCCGCCGTCAAGGAAGCGAAACCCACCGAAAGGCCGCTAAGGACTGCGATAACTGCGCTGATAAAGGTGGTTTTAATTGCGGTCTGCACCAAAAAGTGGGTGAACTCATTCGGATTGTCCCTATAGAATAGCACCAACTTGTATTCCGCTTCGAAGTTGCGGGTCCTTATCAGCGACCGCTTCTTTGATCGTGCGTCTAACCAATGCTGGATCGATGGAGTAACAAGAGCTGTGCCAATGCCGATAGGGACCGACGCCAGGATCGCCAGCCAGAATTCCACGCTCAGATGCACTAAAAAATATTCGATGAAACCGCAATGGAAACTTCAAGGAAAAAATCGCAGGTTTCCGGTTGACGAAATTCGATGCACACCAGAAGTCAAGACTTTGAAGGGGCCAAGGTAAGATTCTCGGTGAGCTGGACTTAAGCAGCCCATATCCCCATATCTTGAAAATTTTCAACTGGCGGGCTATTGGATGGGGTGCGATACCGACAAATTGAGAAGATTTATTCTCTCTGTCCTGTGGCGTGCTTCGGTCTCTAAGTGCAATTTCTATGACCGAGCTAATCTCGGGCTGCGGGACGAAAGGCGAGTCATCGAAAGGATTTTCGACCCTACCCTTTTGACGTTGGAGGAATATCCGACGTTGATATTTAAGCGGGCCAGCGACTTTCTAGGAGAATATACCAATCTTATTTGCCCCCAAAGACGAGCCGATTGAAGAGCGGGGGTTTGATGTGCGATTTATTTCTTCCTGAATTGAAGATCACCATCTTCATGGGGGATGCCTCGTCGCTTTGGAAACCCGAACTTTTCCTTGTTAACAAGCCCCAAGAATTCTGCATGCCGTTTTTGACGAGGGATTTTGCAGCACAGGAATTCGCCTACTTGCAGCAGGCAAGGCGGGAATATCAAGTCCTGACATCGTAAACGCAGTGCATCCCATTATCGGGATAGACCCCGACCCGAAATCGACGCTCTGCCCGTGGGCGCTCTGCTCTATCGGCCAAAAACCTGGGGGCTTCTCCTGGTTACAGGCAATAATGCGAAGGAAATATCCTTTCTCTCGATGGGCGTCTCCCCAACACATACCTCCCGCCCAGCTGGCGACCCAGGACGATGGAGTTCCGCACGTCCAAACCGCTGCCGGGCCGCTTTTTTCATTCCGGCCTAACTCACTTAAAAAGACGGCCTGAGACGCACGGCCCCAGGCCGCAGTGCGCCACCTTCGTACTTCCAAGCGCCGCTGTTTGCCTTTGAAAAACAGCGACCGTCAAACAAATACTAAACTATATGTGGTTTATAATCGGTGCCTTATTCGTAATAGTACTCTTTCTGGCTTGGCATGTAGTACTAATAGTTGCAAACAATATTGACTTAACCAATAAGACCAAGACTGATCGGGATGTAATTCTCAAGCTAAATGAACTGGTAAACACTTGCGTAGAGTATAATATTTACATAATGCACAGGCTAGAGACCCAAGATAATAGACTGAAGAAGCTGGAAGTACAGTCTGGGTTCTATTGTGCAGAAGCAGGAAGTGATTAACAGGGAGGACCGCATCAGCCCTTCGACCCCACCCGGCCACAAGACCGTCTGACAGAGAGAGCATTTCAAAGCAGTCAATAAAGCCCTTGGAGACGAATTAAGAATGAAAAACTTCTAGGGCGTGTTTGTAAATCCTGTTTAATGGACAACGCGCCTACCTGGAGGTAAAAGGGAAGATGCGAATACGACCAAAAGTGAAGGCGCTCCTGCCGAAGATAGTGGAAGCTATAATTTCCATAGAAATCGACTCCCTGGAGCGGCAATAAAGATAGTAAAGCTGGTCGGCCTGCTTTGTCAATGTACGTTGTGCTTGAAAGTGTTCTCTTTGTGCTAACAGAAGGATGTAGCTGGAGAGCTATCGATCGGCCGCAGGCCCGCTGGAACTCTGTGTACAGTATTTCCGCCGCTGGTGTCGCCGCGGCACGCTACAAAAAGTGCTGACTCAATTCGGACCGGAGCTGGCTCCGGGGTGGTACTTTGTAGACAGTACTCACGTCAAGGTTCATGCTGACGGGTCCAATCCGGCCGGCGGACAAGCTCCACAAGCCATGGGACGCACCAAGGGAGGGCTAAACACCAAGATTCATGCTGTCGTCAATGCCCGCTCGCAAGCTATCGTCATTGCCTTGTCCAGTGGGAACGAAGCCGACATCTCTTTGGCAGAAGAGCTCACGGAGTGCCTGCCAAAGGATTCTACCCTTATTGGCGACAAAGCCTATGATAGCTCCGCCCTCAGAGAGACAGCGACCGCTAAGGGGTTTAAAACCTGCATTCCTGGTCGCGCTAACCGCACTACGACTGTACCATTCTCCGCAAAGCTCTACCGGCGTCGTCATCGAGTAGAAAACTTCTTCCAAAGAATCAAGCGCTACCGGCGAGTCGCCACTCGCTATGACAAACTCGCCGAAACTTTCCTGGGCTTCGTCTGCCTTGGCATCCTGCTCACACTTCGCCTCACATAGATGATTTACAAACACGCCCTATTACTCGCCTTCGCTCTCGCCTTTACCGCCTTTACTGCCCACGCTGGAGTCGGCCTGGGTAGTACTCTTTCCGAATGCACGCAAGCTTGGGGTCAAGTTTTGAAAGTACGTGGAGCAGAGAATGGTCCCAACGGCGACATCGAATACGATTTCCAATCTCAAGGGTACGGTATGGAAGCCAATTGCTTCAACGGCAGGGTTTGGCTCATTATCTATACTCGTTTGGACGGAACGCCTTTTACCAAGGAACTTATCAAAGCGTTCTTATCCCGTACCGTTCCAGGTTGCTGATTGGACAGAAATAGACCATGATGGAGTCACGTTTCTCACGGATGTAAATGGGAAATCATATGGGAATGTTTCCTTATCTTCCCATGAAGCTATGACTGCTTGCCTTACCTGGACTGTTGAGGCCGTTTCTTTCGCCGAGCATACAGAATGTCTTCACATTTTCGATAGAAATGGCCCACCTCAATAAGCTTTTCTCTGCCCAGCGACCAAGTTTTGGAGTATCTGGCCATGAGTGACGACCTCCTCGGTAAGAAAGTCCGGTCCAAGGATAAAACCGGGGTCGTCGTCCGAGTGTTCGACGTGATCGGCCTCAAAGATACCCAACGGGTAAACATAAAATGGTCCGACGGCACTGTGAGCATTAATGTGCGGTTGGCGGATCTGAATGTTGGTGGGCCGGATCTCTAAAATCTGCCCCGGAATCGATTTCCCTCCAGCTTTTGGATAAACGGTCGAACTCACTGCGTACCATGGCTAAAGCTTTGCACATAGTCGGAGCACTGATCGTCTTGCTGGTTCTATCGGCGATCTTCCACTTGATCGGTTGGGAATGGACCTTTATGCCATTAAGCCTCGTGTTTGTTATTTATGTCTCCATGGTTCTCTTCCTTTCGCCCAACACCAATCCGGTGCCATTTTCACGGGCGGCTAATGACAAACTTGACGCATACTTAGTGTATTGTTCTGTCATAGGTAAACAACCATCATCGAAAGAAGAGGATAACGCATGGATTCCAAAACTTCCGTATTCCATTGAGGTGATGGCAGCGTTTCGCAGACTAATCGACGCCATGCGAAGTTACAGTATGAGGAATGGCAACATGGGGAGGTTTAAAAAGCTTCTGGCCGAGGCGGAAGGCTTTGTCAAAGCCTGTCAGGCCAACTCTACATTGGTCGCCGGACAGGTACTTGATGATCTGCTTTTGCTGGCCTATCCCAATTGTCCCTCTAGGGACAAGGAAACCTTGCATCGTGTTCTCGGCCACGCTGGACAATGATTACTGGCTCCGGCACACAACTGCCCTCCGCCGCCGTCTGGATTCACTCAAAAATCCCACAGGCAATAAGACTTTCGACGTTTGGTTAGGCGATGCAGGAAGAGAAATTCGGTTTGTGAAGATCGTTCAAACTGAAATTCGCCTTCCGCCCGAAAACGTAAACCACCGACAACGGTGGCTTTTTGTTTCCCGGTGCGGAGCCTACCGACCCCATTCCCGCTCGCCACGGGCTGATTGCCGAGCCCGAGCCGTTTTAACGCATACTTTCCAGTGCGGGTCATCCGCCGAGCGGTAGCGCCGCCACTATTGCGCTATTTGATAACGATAATAACATTTGTCGATGAACCAAGCGTTGGCTACCGCCGCCGTCAGAAAATCCTTTCCGGTTTTCCAGGGTGCCAAACAAAGGATTCCGCTTGGACTTTTCTCGCTGGGGCCGTGAGAAGGCGGCGGAACATCAGCTCAAATACAACCTCTTCAGGAGCCCGTTACGAGGGGTCCGACCGGATCGAGCTAGAACACCTGCTCACATCTATTTGCACTCCATTAAAAGCAATTATTTGGGCCGAGAAACGCCGTCTTAACCGAAAAGCCGTTTGCGTGAAATTATGCACGGCGGTCCAACAGCACGTCCAGCCGCACCAAAGTTTCGGTCAACAGCTGGTTCAGCAACCGCTCCAACTTCAGTAGTTGTTCGTCCTAAAAAGAATTGGTGGGTCCAGACATTTTACTGCCAAGTAGTCAGGCTCTTGAGCATTTCGATGCGTTTCCAATCGATTTGACCGGTACGGGCGATCAATACTTCATAACGCTGGAGACCAATGTAGGCACCATAGGAATTCTTACCATTACACATGAATGGAATGGCCCAGATCGGGCCTCCCATCAAGGCGTAACGTAATTCGGGCCTGCCAACTCTTAAATCCACCACGCTGTAGGGGTCTTTGAAGGAAACGTGAATGTATTCGGTTACGTAGGCTAGGGCTTGTTGGTTCGAGATGCTGGCCGGAGAAGGAGGTGCAGCTGGCGCTGCCAGTGTAGTCAGGGCCAATGCTAATACTAGGGCTAATTGTTTCATAATGTTCTAATGTTCTAATGTTTATTCGCAGGGATGGTTGCCGTGTTCTAGACAAGGTCCAACAGCCTCCTAGGGATTTCTTTCAGGAAAACCAAAGAGACCAAATGCGCCGAAGTCTGATATGCATCGGGGCTTTCCCGGTCTCCTTCTCCTTGATCTCTTTACCGTCTTCCAACAGACGAACCACATACCTGCCACGACGATTAGTGCCGTAGCGGTAGAAGAAGCATGCCGCTTCTATATAATCTGCTCCTTCAAACAGGTTGATAGCCACAGGACGCCCGCCAATGGTCCAGTCGGGTTCATTAACAATGACGCTAAACTTAGACATTTTCCAAATAGCTTCGACGCACCACCGGAAAACTTGAGGGGAAGCAACTACAATTCGTGAGTTGTATTTATTGGGCGACCATGCCAAGGCACCTCATTTCCGATCACGATCGCCGATCATGCCCTGGCTGAGTCTCTTTGCGAAGCTATTACTTTAGAACAATATCGTGCCTTTTGCTATTTGATTTTGACCGCCCCACCGACCGGGATTTTACCGAGACGATCATGACGTTGGCTGGAATGTCCGCATTCGTAATTGCCGATATAACAAATCCAAAATCATCTCCTCTTGAGCTTCACGCCGCAGTCCCGAATTATAGAATTCCCTTCGTTCCTATCCTCCAAGATGGCGAACAGCCATTTTCAATGTTCCGGGATCCCACTGCCTTCCATTGGGTTCTGCCTCTTCTGTGTTATGACTCTTGCGGAAACCTGTTAGCGGCGTTGGATGATGCTGTCATCTCGTCAGCACTCGAAAAACGTCCGTGAAATGGCCTTAAGTAAAGCGCAAGCACTGCCAACTCGCCATGTTCGAGACTACGTCGCACTCGATGGATCGCTGCAAGTCCCACTCAAGCCCGATTGATTCACTTCGAGGCCTAACGAGATCGGAGGCGGGAATAGCGGTGGCCAGGGTTCAGGCATCAGAAAGGCGGCTTCGAACGCACGGCGCACGGGCCAACCATTCCTTTATTTTGTCGGTGTAATAGTCCTCGACCTCGCCTTTTTATTTAAAAGCCTTGAGCGGTCAAAAAATCCCACGCCTTTTGATGCTTTTTCTGCGCTTCGTCCATCGATAATTCACTGGTACGTAAAAGGAACTAGCAGAGGCTGTCAACGGGCGACTTATCCTCCCTTTAATCTCTGCCCGGTCATGAATAGTGTGAGAATGTACATGATAAAGTATGTCCCTATCGCCTCATTCGACGCTCTAGGATTCGATTTCAGCCACGATCAGCACTCGCCTGGGGTCTTGGAACCCCGAAGTCTCTAGGGCGTGTTTGTAAATCCTGTTTAATGGACAACGCGCCTACCTGGAGGTAAAAGGGAAGATGCGAATACGACCAAAAGTGAAGGCGCTCCTGCCGAAGATAGTGGAAGCTATAATTTCCATAGAAATCGACTCCCTGGAGCGGCAATAAAGATAGTAAAGCTGGTCGGCCTGCTTTGTCAATGTACGTTGTGCTTGAAAGTGTTCTCTTTGTGCTAACAGAAGGATGTAGCTGGAGAGCTATCGATCGGCCGCAGGCCCGCTGGAACTCTGTGTACCAGTATTTCCGCCGCTGGTGTCGCCGCGGCACGCTACAAAAAGTGCTGACTCAATTCGGACCGGAGCTGGCTCCGGGGTGGTACTTTGTAGACAGTACTCACGTCAAGGTTCATGCTGACGGGTCCAATCCGGCCGGCGGACAAGCTCCACAAGCCATGGGACGCACCAAGGGAGGGCTAAACACCAAGATTCATGCTGTCGTCAATGCCCGCTCGCAAGCTATCGTCATTGCCTTGTCCAGTGGGAACGAAGCCGACATCTCTTTGGCAGAAGAGCTCACGGAGTGCCTGCCAAAGGATTCTACCCTTATTGGCGACAAAGCCTATGATAGCTCCGCCCTCAGAGAGACAGCGACCGCTAAGGGGTTTAAAACCTGCATTCCTGGTCGCGCTAACCGCACTACGACTGTACCATTCTCCGCAAAGCTCTACCGGCGTCGTCATCGAGTAGAAAACTTCTTCCAAAGAATCAAGCGCTACCGGCGAGTCGCCACTCGCTATGACAAACTCGCCGAAACTTTCCTGGGCTTCGTCTGCCTTGGCATCCTGCTCACACTTCGCCTCACATAGATGATTTACAAACACGCCCTAGGGCGTGTTTGTAAATCCTGTTTAATGGACAACGCGCCTACCTGGAGGTAAAAGGGAAGATGCGAATACGACCAAAAGTGAAGGCGCTCCTGCCGAAGATAGTGGAAGCTATAATTTCCATAGAAATCGACTCCCTGGAGCGGCAATAAAGATAGTAAAGCTGGTCGGCCTGCTTTGTCAATGTACGTTGTGCTTGAAAGTGTTCTCTTTGTGCTAACAGAAGGATGTAGCTGGAGAGCTATCGATCGGCCGCAGGCCCGCTGGAACTCTGTGTACCAGTATTTCCGCCGCTGGTGTCGCCGCGGCACGCTACAAAAAGTGCTGACTCAATTCGGACCGGAGCTGGCTCCGGGGTGGTACTTTGTAGACAGTACTCACGTCAAGGTTCATGCTGACGGGTCCAATCCGGCCGGCGGACAAGCTCCACAAGCCATGGGACGCACCAAGGGAGGGCTAAACACCAAGATTCATGCTGTCGTCAATGCCCGCTCGCAAGCTATCGTCATTGCCTTGTCCAGTGGGAACGAAGCCGACATCTCTTTGGCAGAAGAGCTCACGGAGTGCCTGCCAAAGGATTCTACCCTTATTGGCGACAAAGCCTATGATAGCTCCGCCCTCAGAGAGACAGCGACCGCTAAGGGGTTTAAAACCTGCATTCCTGGTCGCGCTAACCGCACTACGACTGTACCATTCTCCGCAAAGCTCTACCGGCGTCGTCATCGAGTAGAAAACTTCTTCCAAAGAATCAAGCGCTACCGGCGAGTCGCCACTCGCTATGACAAACTCGCCGAAACTTTCCTGGGCTTCGTCTGCCTTGGCATCCTGCTCACACTTCGCCTCACATAGATGATTTACAAACACGCCCTAGTACGTCCTGGGAGAAAGAGTCATGACTTCGCTCCAGAAAGTGAGACTCCATGCTTTTTGGCCAGGGCTAGCTAGAGCCATGTCCCAATGTAAGTTATCAATTCCGAGAATCAGTGATTGATTTCTCACACGATGGATTACGCACCCGACAAGTTCTGCGAGGTTCTTTATATCGCCTTGGAGTGACTCAATCTCCTTTCCGTGCTTCCCCTTCAATGCTCGGATTTGGTCAGAGTGGCTGACCAGTTCTGTCTGCTGGTTGTCTAAGCTCTTATCGACGTCCTCCAGCTTTCTACCAATCTCTTCGTTGGTCATGACCGGCATCATGAGCACTTTCGTTCTCCCAAGCAATACGGAATAGGCTGGACATCCACAGGCGTTGTTTACGCAGCGCCGGAGGAAATGGTGGTGAAACACTCTGCGAAAATGGCAACAGGCTAACGCCTCAAACCAGAGCAACGAGAAATGCTGCGCCCAGAAACAGGTAAGAGAGCAACCAGACCCAGCCGCCGAGTTGGTAAAGAAACACGGTATAAAGTATGAAGGCGGCGACGAATGCCGTCACGTCAGTGATGATAACATTGTACCAAGGGAACCAGAAGAACTGGCAGATTACCATAGCAATCTGGGCTCCGATACAAAGGAAAACCAACCCAGACAAAAACCGTGACCCCAATCGAGTTTTCACCCATTCTGGAGCATTCTCGGGTCGGTTCGATAAAATATAAAAGAGTCTATTGAGGGTATCCCCGTTTAGCCGCAGGGCAGCAAATATCAGGAAAAATTTCCAGTTCCACATACCCGTCACCACGACGGGTGACCCGTCCAATAGAAAACGAAGACAATCGGGACGTAAAACAGCAGCATTCCGCCTACAGCCCCAGCGATTAGGTGGTAAATAGCCTGCTTCAATTGAATCACACTTTCAATCAGATTGGTGGACGTTGAGGTCTATCGATTGTGTGGGCTTAACCAAGTTCATCTGAAAAGAATCCGAGACGGCACGACGTGGCCGGATTCAAAATATTTGAACTGCGTCTCGTCACCGGCTACTGTCGGCAAAGCCTGAATTTCGGTTGCCGTGCTGAAAGTTCCGTTAACCTCTGTGACCTTGACGTTGAGAGGAGCGTCTCCCACATAATCGTCATTGACCTCAATCCTGGCCCCAGGGTGGGTCAGATAAAACCTCTATCTCTTTAGGGAAATAGGCTGGAGTGGCAGTGACGGATGCTACCTTCAAATTGTTATAGGGGATGGGGTAACCGGCTGGCATTGTGTATCCCCCATCTGGCATTACGTGTGCTCCAGGGGGGTACGGGGATGGCGACTCGCAGCGAACGAGCAACAGCGCCGTTACAAACGTGGCCGCTAGTGCTAGTGCCGTTAAGGGTTTCATATCGTTGCCGCTTGTCGGAAGGGCAGTATACCACACTTCGGGCAACTTTTCAGGTCCGCCCAAGGAATTGGCGAAAGCGCAGGCCGAGCTGGCGAAACTTCAGGCAAAAATTGAAAGATTGAAACAAACCGTATGACCAGGAATCAGGTAGAAAAACTGCCAGCGGGTGCTGTGGTGGGAAACAAAATAAATGGCAAGTACAGCCGTACGTACAGCAAGGGATTAGTTCTTGAGCCAACTCAAGATGGGAAGATTTTGGTTTGCTGGAGTCTGGCTGGAAGACAGAGAATCCAAACTTTTCGTACTTGGGATAGACAGGGCGGCTGGGAACGCACCGATGATAAACTCTGGAGACTAATGAAACGCATCGCCTGACCGTTTCCTCGGCCCGGCAAGAATGTACGTGATAAAGTATAGAAACCTATGACACCTTAGTGCGAAGGTGGGCTTGCGGATCGCCAGGGACCTGGAGGCAAAGCCACATCTGGACGAGCAAAAAGCGGGTCATCCGCACCATTCGTGTCATAGGGCTTGTTACAGTACTTCTTGAGCCTTTCCTTTACATAGGTGCCCCACTGTTCGTCTGGCACATACCACAATAAATCCTTAACGCTTTCGTACCGTTCTTTATACGTATCTCGACTTTTCCTCGCCATGCCTGCGTCTTGAACGGCGAGGACGGCCACAATGAAGGCGATGCCTGCTATCAATCCTAGAATCTTTTCTATTATCGTCATAAAGAGGCGCTCTCATGGGTCGACGCCACCTAGCTAGAGACATCCCAAAGCGATCATTTGGCAAGAAATTCCACGTAGTTTTCAGTTCTCGGAACAGCCCTCTTAGCGAATGTCCAACGGTTCAGCCACAGCTCGGATTGTAAGACGAAGCCGGTCGCTTGACTTCTCATCAATACCTGTTCTGAACAGGTATGAAAAACAACGCTCGTCCGAATATAGACCGAATCTCGTTTTCTGTGCCCCGTGGGATGTTGCCGGTGATCAAAACTGATCGCCAAGGAGGATGACCTTGACCTCAGTAAATTGATGAGAAGAGGCCTAGGCCTTTACATGCCACGCCGCTGAATAGACTGACCCAATGAATGTTCATAAAAGATCCATTTGGTCACCGATCATTGGGTAAAGGCTCCGTCATTTGGCAAGAAATTCCACGTAGTTCTCGGTTCGAGGAACAGCCCTCTGGGCGAATGTCCAACGGTTGGGTTGATGGATCTCGGTGTGTAGCGTTCCGAGTCTGTCGCCATCCTGTCCGATGACTTGCGTTTCAGACGAAATTACAGGTACAGCTTCTGACGTGATCCAGGACACGGTTTTGTAGTAGTCTGGCCCCTGCACCTGGATCAACAACGCACGATGCAAGCCCGAGGTATGCTGTCGCCACGATGACAGGGATAGTTTTCATTCCGACCTTTTTGGACAATGTACGCCCAAAACCCTGCTTGCGCAGCTCATCGCTGCATCGAAGGGCAGTCACAATGGAATGGTGTTTCTAAATGTGCATACAAGGGTGCTGATTTATCCAGGCATGCGTATCCGTCCCGTTACGAATGGCAACCGACGCCGTGACCGTTAAAAAAAAATACTGGTATCGTTACAGCCCAAGCTGAGTTTGGACATCTACGGCTTCTCTGGCGATTCTTTCAAAAGCGGTCGGATCAATCCAAGGGAGTTTTGGTTGAGCACCGTCAAATAGTTCCTGGATCGTTAGAATTTGGAGTTTCGGGAACTTGCCGTATTCCGTCTCGTAATATCCGGATTTGACCGCCTCGACAATCATCGGCTTCGTCGGTTCCGCCAAAGTAATGAAGATTCCGATCTTAGCCTTTTCCCTTTGGACGACGCCCACTAAATCTCGAATCATGGGCACACCAACGTTCTCGCCGCCTTTGACTGATACAATGGCCTTTTCGGTAACTTTGCCGTCAGGCTTGAAATAGATGAGCCCATCAATACCGCCGTCGGCACCCTTCTTTTTTCCACCAAAGGGAACGGCATCGACAAGCGAACCCGCCCACCACTGGAATTGATATGCATCGGCGGCAAAAAGAGCCCGTGCACCACCCATGTCCTTCGGAGTACCCTCGATTTCAAATTGACTGCCGGGGAAGGCTTCATGAAGACGTTTCTCGATCAGAGAAATTGCGAGGTGTGTGATATCTATTCCGATCCACGGACGTCCAAGCTTCTCAGCTGCATGAATTGTAGTACCACAGCCACAGAATGGGTCGAGCACGACATCCTCGGGATTGCTGCTTGCGCTGATAATTCGCTCAAGCAAAACCAGAGGCTTTTGTGTTGGATAACCTAGCCGCTCATGAGCTTGGGAATTGATCGGGAATATATCAGTCCATACGTCTTGAAGAGGTACGCCCCCTGATTCATCAAGGTACTTTATAAAGCGTGGCCATCCCCCCACTTTCAAAGGCCAATAAATCAATCCTTGGGTATCGAGTCTATCCAGTTCGGCGGGCTGAAATGCCCAGTGTCTTCCTTTTTTTGTCACGTCAAAACCACGCCACACTTGTCCCGTTTCCCCATTTGACGTTCCACATCCAGTCAAATCAGCATCTTTCCATGGTCTTTTGCCGCCACGCTTAAAGCGTTTCGCAATGTACCTCTCGCCATACGCTTGGAAGCTTTCGTTCCAAGTCCTCTTTTCGCCTCGCCCATAAAGAAAAATTATGTCGTGAACTGGCCCAAATTTTTTAGCACTGCTATGTGCACTCGTTCTCTTCCAGATGATTTCATTTAGAAAATTCTCAGGACCGAAGATGGCATCGAGAATGAGCTTTAGGTAATGGCTCGCAGTCGGGTCACAGTGAAGGTAGAGGCTTCCAGTTGCCTTTAGCACACGGTGAAGCTCCAACAGACGAGCAGCCATCATCGTTAGATAGGCCATCACGTCATTCTCCTTTAGAAAACTGCGCAACGCTCGAAGCATCTCTGCAATGTTGCCATTGCGGCTCTTCATCACCGAATCAAACGCCTCTTCAGCACTGTCGTTCCAGTGCCAGGAGTCCTCAAATGCTTGAATTTGTGCCTCAGATCCTTTTCCAGTCGGGCTCTTGAAGAGAATGTTGTAACTGCCCTGTGAATTGAAAGGTGGGTCGAGGTACACAAGGTCAACGGACTCATCCTTGATCTCCTGTCTAAGGATTTGAAGGTTGTCTCCGTAGTACAGATGATTCACTAACCGTCGTAATGACCCCAACCGAGTGGTTTCCCAAATTTAAAACCGTGTGAGGCTCCCACCTGCTCATTTAAACTCCATATGGTCATACCTATAACCAACCACGGTGAGAGAAAACAAATATGGGAGAGGTCGGTTATTTCCATGCTGAGATTGGACTCCCTGTAACCAATCTCGGAAGGCTATTCCTTTGCTTAGTCTTCTTCTCCCCGAGATATCCCAAACTATCTTATCCCCTGCTGAGTCAGTGCCATCAGAGCGGCAAATGCATCTTGATCTGTTCGTTATCCTTCGGGGCTACTGCCCAGCGGGGCCGTTTTACCGAGGTAGCGGAGCAACAGATCAGGGATGCGGTCAAATCGGTAGACTCGGGGCCGGTACTCTTCACTCCGGAGCCCTTGAACGCATTCAGCGCCCGCTGTAGCGCTCGGAAAAACTGAAGGTTAGATTTCCCCTTGCCATCGATTCAGACGTCTCCAGGACGCAAAGAGGGTGCCGGTGCCACGGTCCACCGAATGCTATGCACATTCAAGCGTCGGAGCGAACACCGGCAGGTCTGGATGAAGGCAAATGGGAACTTTGGACCTGGTTAAATCCGGAAATTGGCTTGACGCCAGGACATGTGATCACCTACTTCGACGGCTTCCGGCCCCTGATAAGGCGTCAAAAATTACGCCAAAATTCGTTCCCGCAATTCGCCACCACACCGAGCATCCGCTTGATCCAAATTCGAGGGACTAGCTGCCAATCAATCTGACCGTCGAAATCGAATCGTCTTCAGTGTCGATCACGTATTTCGCACCCCTCGCTGCGCCCTCCGGATCGGGGAATAGGCTCTCGTAGCGAATTCCGAGAGACCACAGCTTCGCAAAGGCGTTCTGTTTTATTTCCTTGGGGAATACGTATCTAACCAGACTTTCCTCCGGCCTCAGAATTTGGGAAAAGTCACTGGAATTTTTCAGATTGGGGTTCGGGTGTACAGTGTACGCAGCATATTGATTTATTTGCCTGGGGTGCACCCTATGCGGGTAAAAGACAAAAGTGTCGAAATCTCTGTTTAAGCCATTTGGCGTGTTTTCCGGAATCGTCGGAGTATGGGTTCCATCTGGAAGTTCTCTTCGTTCATATCTTTCCTCGGTAACTGCAAAGCGCACAGCATTTGTTTACAGACGCCAAACGGCACCATCGCTGAGGCCTTCGGCATTCTCCGCTACATCCAAACATGCAAAAAACGAGGCTATGAGTGGAGTCTCGGTCCAGTCTAAAATACGGGTGGGTAACCTGTGATGCTGGGCGAGCGCCAGACGATCAATGAACGACTCGGCATAGTGCTCCTTGAGCCAGCCAACATTCGATTTTGTAAAATAGCGGAGAAGCTCATCCTCTTTGCTTTGCCACGTCCAACCTTTCCGCTTCGGCTCCGAGCGAAAGAGGGACGGTGTAAGGCCCCATTCCGAGCAACTTTGTCCCCTCCACACGATTGACGGGTCTGGGCGCACGGAAACGGTAAATCTCTTGATTAGATCGAGCAAATTCCCGATCTCGATGGTTTCGTATTTTGCGGTGTCGACGCTCTCCGGAAAGCTCTCTTGTTCGGCCTCCATAATCTTTTCCTCTCAGAGTCAGGTGTTATCGATGTGTTGAGTAGCTGGACCGGAACGCTGGATCGGAATTCATTTTGCCCATTTCCGACAAAGATACACGTCTTCGTTCCGCTTAGGGCCGAATCGCCTTGCAGCTCGAAAGCATTTAGAGAAGCCAAAAATATCGGCCATGCACCGCATTGAATTAAAGGGTCTAAAGAGGATGTTTACCTTTCCCGCCGAATGACGAAAGACTTTTGTTGCTGAGATAAAGTACAGAGGTCTCAGAAGTCCGCCAGGTATTGGAACGTTTCAAGGTCTAGGCCTTCCTCCACCATGGTTCGTCTGTACCGTCCGCACATGGGGCTCAATCCTGAATCAGATCCTGCGCCCGATCTAGGGCTTTCCAAGCTTCCGAGTATCCAGATGTCTTCCTGGCGTGATTAGGTTAGTTCCGGTTTAGGTCCACATCCTCGATGCGATGCTCTGCTCCTCCTCCCCGACGGCGTTTGCATAAATGGCCGTAGTGGTTAGTTGTGAGTGGCCAAGCCATTTCTGAACCATGTTGAGTGCGATGCCCTTGCTAACAGCCGTGACGCCAAACCCGTGCCGCAAGCCTTTCGGCGACGCATGCGGTCCGTCGGGGATGCCAGCTGCTTTGATGAGCGCAGCCATCTTTCGCCACGCCGTCATACGGCTCCAGGTCCACAGACGCCGATTGAGTCGGGCTCGACCTTTTCTCTGAATCTCACGGATGCCGTGAACCATGTCCATGGTGTCGAGCAGCTCTGACGGGACGGGCACCTGCCGGTGAACGCCAGCCTTTCGCTTTTTCAGGCTCTCGATGACAATCACCTTGGCCGACAAATCGATGCATTTAGCCGTCAGCGCCAGTGCTTCCGATATTCGGCAACCTGTATAGCACAGGACACTGCAGAAGGACCGGACCTCCCGAGGCGCTTTAGCCGCAGCAGCCAGAAGCGCTCTGCGCTGCTCCTCCGTGAAGTAAAGACGTTCGCCCTTTTCATTAACTATCTGCATATGTTACAATAATCGGCGGTTTCGTAACATTCTTGAGGAAAACATCGGCATTAGGGCCTTATTTAGCCCAGGAAATCAACACAGGACGTTACACTATTGATAATAGTGTAACAGGGACTCTTAACTTCCTGCCGCAGACAATATTGACGAGTTCACCGATGAGGAGATCGGCCAGCTCTGTGACTACTGCAAGGCGCTGCACTCCCCCACCGATTTCGATCAGGAGGTCCAACGTAAGTTGGAGAAACTGGAAGCCGAAAAGCAGCGCTGTCAATCAAACCAGCGTTCAAAAAAGTGAAAACTGGTTAAATGTTTGAGGTAACTGAGAGATAAAATTAAGGCTTTCCTCAATTTTGCCGATTTTAAACCTGCGAAACCTCGTGAAGCTCTTGGGCGGGGCCGGAAGTACGACGATGCTATCTCCTTTATTGTATAAGGTCTTCCAGACCGGCGTCAGAAAGGCACAAAACTGGTGAAACCGTGGGTTTCTAGTGACATGTATTAGTTATGGGCTTCTTGAAATCATTATTCGGATTCGGCGACAACGCCCCAGACCCTGCACGTGACTTTGCACTTGCTTATCCCGCCCCCAGCGCAAACGATGCGGAATATCAAAAAGAAGCGCTGGATAAGCTCCGCAACGGGACTACTCCCAGCGGTTTCACTCTAACGGGTGTAAGTTACCTCTGTAAAAAAGGGGAAAACCTCCTTTACGCCTTTAATGGGGTAACACATTACTGTTCAGCCGTTCACTCGGAATGGGCTGGCCGCAGCGCAGGAACTTCAGTTCGCATCGCTAAAGGCTTTTGGATTCGCACCGGAGCCAACAAGGGACGCAGTGTCCAACGTACATCAATGGTTGAACAAGGTGGCGGATGCTTGGTTTTAAGCAATCAAGCGCTGTCATTCCTCTCACAAGAAAAATCCGCTCGCATCCCTCTTTCGCATATCATGTCCTTTCAAGCGGGTAACGGAGATGGGACTAATGACTTCGAATTTACCATAGAGACCGATTACGCTCGTAACAACACTCATCTTTTTTTTGGGATAAACCCGGTCAATGTGAACTTCATAAAGTCTGTCTTGGAGCTTTTGGCCAATGGTGCAACTCCGGCATCTCCAACCGCCTCACCAATCCCGCCCCCTGCTGCGCCAGTCGTGCCGCCGCCTCTGCCAGTCGCACCCCCACCTGCGGTCGAAGAGATACCCAACAACGCCCCTCACCTAAAGTTGACGTACACACACGGGGTCAAAAAATGAAAACTGTTGAAGGTGAAATCAAGTTCACGAAAATCGTAATAACGGGAGTTGGCGCTTAATTGACGACCGACACCTTTAAAAAATTAAGCCGTGGAGATCTCCGGCAATTGAAGCAAGGTGACTGGGTTGCTTGGGGTAAAACCAACTGGGATCATCCTGATAAGAAGGACTTCGCTTACTGGGAAGCCCAGCTAATAGCTCATCCTGTGCGCAGCGCCCAGGAGGTCATGGTGCGTTTCCAGGATCTTCCCCATGCAGTCCAAAAGGACCGGCTGTACAAGGTGCTGCCGGTTATCGGCGTCGATGACATGCACACCCAGTATGACTACAATTCGTAGTGTTGACCGAACCGTCGCCGACAGTGCTCATCCGGAGATAACGCCAATATTCGAACGAGCCGCCTTCGGGCCAACCTCGTTAGGCCAATCCCCCTCGGATAAATACTCCTTGTTGCCGGAAAAGTGATCCCGAAAATAGGATAGCGTAACGCCAAGTCAACTTGTCGGTCTAAATTCTCCCATGGTGACCGCAGGTACGCAAGCGCAATTGATTCCACTAAAATATTTGGAAATTGGTTAAATAGCCGTCAAGAACTCTTTATGAAGCGTGGACTTTCCTATTCGTTGGTCCCGAACCCCTTCGGGTGTCGCTCGGTTGAAGGGTCTCGCTACGGCACTTGGACAGCAGCCCCCGATTCAACAGTAAGAACGAAAGGAAGATCTTATGCGACGAGCTTTAATGCGAATCATCATTGTCGTTTTGTGTACGACGGGAATGGCGATTGTTGGCTACGCAAATTCCCCGGACGAGATTATAGCAAGGTGGGGAACAACGTTTCCCCATTTGACTTATTTAGCAAAAAGCAGTAGCGGCACTAAACATTGGGATTTCATGTTCATCAATCCCAAATCCAACATGCCTCTCGCCGTCGTGGTGCCTCAAAATTGTTCGGCGTCGGAGTTTGATGCATATGTGGTTACGGCGCTTGCAGCGCAACTCGATACTCTAGAGTATTTGTCCGAAAAAGACCCGACGAAAGATTGATATACCACCGGCTCGCTATGAAACGTGGCAACATTGTAGGAGTTGGAAATTACTTTAATGGTACCAAAACCATCCAGGCAGGGTTTCTACTTATAATTGACAACCACAAGCCGTAGGCGATGTCTAGCAACCGCCCCACGGCCAGCCAGATTTTGACGGTCGATCCCGGAGCAATTATCAACTGCCAGTTGAGTTGGCCAAACGCCTTCTTTCCGAGGTTGCCGGTGTTCGATGCGCCTTGGAAGAGCATAGTGTCTTGTGGCCCATGCTCCTTAGCCCGACCGGTGACCAGCGCATACCAAGGTTGCCGGGTTCGGAAAAGGCTAACCCGTCGATCAGCGGATCAATACTGACATTATCTTTCTGATCGAGCCGATCCGAGGTTGGCGTCGTGCCCGACCATGGGTAAGCCGGTAGAATTTCGCTCGTGGGTTGGAACGTGAGAGTGGTGCTCTCCGGTTGGGCGCCAGTGTTCTTGATCTCCAACCCGATCAGCACGACAGGGAGTCATCGGGAGCGAACTCGGTCCGAATGATTTCCAGCCCGGATATCACCGAGGTGGCCGGCTTGGGCGCCTCGCCGACCGACGTCACTAGGCCTGAAAGTGCGACTCTTTACCCAGTTCAAGGACGAGGCCAAGACTTGGTGCGACTCTGGGACCTGACGGCCAACGACCCCTGCGCGAAGCCGCGGGTACTCCAGGAAGACTTGCCGGGACGGGGGCTCGCTGTTCCCTTGGTAGCGATCAGTTCGGACAGCCGCTGGTTGGTGACGACGGGCAGCTGTGACGGGACGGCGCGCCTCTGGGATTTGACGGCTAACGACCTCTCAGCGACGCCGCTGGTATTGCGGGCTCACGGCGGCCCTGTCAATTCGGTAGCAATCGGCCCGGATAGCCGCCGGCTAGTGCACCGTCTCGCATATAATGGTGATGTCGCCGGAGGTCAGTTGGCTGTTTTTCAAGGCGCGAGCGAAGCGCCCATATCTGAGTCATACGGGTCGAGCGAGCAACGCGGAAAAACAGCCAACCGGCCGCGGCCCGGAGGGTTGCGTTGAAAATGGGCCGGCGGCCGCGTTGCTCGTCGGTTACGTATCGATTCAGATATGCTCCCTCCTTGCGCCTTGCCGACGGCCCATTTTGAACGCAACGCCATCACCATTATATGCGAGACGGCGCGCTAGTAACAACCAGCAGCTATCACGGGATGGCACTCCTCTGGGACAGCAACAACACTCGCCATGCCTGCCATTTTTTCGTATCCCAAGAACCAGGGAATTGCTATTAAGTACACGAACCGACACGGCTCACTAATACGGAAGGAAAAGCTTCACCAGCTGATCCATGTATCGAGCGTCTGTACTCCTGTACGCGTCCATTTCCCGCCCTCAAAGATGTCGCGAAATTCAGCGGCTGGTGTTGTCTTTAGGCTAAACGGTAGATAAGGGGTAAACTTTATTTTCTCGTGCAGATTTCCCGTGGCCTGCGGCTGCTGGACTTGAAAAAACGCATTAACATCTCGAGGCGACCAAGGATTTTCTTCGCGCCAATCTTTGTGATCTCTCCAGTTGAATTTACCTTCCCAGCTAATCTTCCAGGATATCCTGGATAGTTCAATGATGGATTTGTCTCGATTTGTCTTGCTCCCGGACCAGAACGAGGAACGTACAGAACGAATCCTCCCCCGACGTGCTTTGCAGCTTCGCGTTTCCCAGGCCAGCGTATAAAGGCATGTCAAAATTGGGAGCATCATGGGTGCTAATTATATATGTACCGCGGATAGGCTCTTTGCGGTCGCAAGCGAAAGGTGCGTCACCTTCCTCCTGATCTGCCAGTGGCCCGTTGTTTGTATTTAGGCTCACGATTCGATTAAACCCACCCTCGTAATGCGCAATTCTTTCGGATTTATAAATCGTTTGCAATACTCCGGCCTTCCAATTCGGTAGATCTAACCTTGGGACTCCGCTGATGCGTCCTTCGAAAACGATCTCCTTTCCGGTGATGACGAGTTGCCCTGGCTTCACTTGGGCTGTTGATTTTTTTTTCACAGTAAAGGCGGGGACGATCACATAGGCGATCTGAGTGCCAGGCACGGTCTTTTGCCATCCGTTGCTGAACCGACCTTCCCCATAATCGCTTCGCATGACCCGAGAGGTGAACTCGTAGACCAACTTGAATATTTTGTTCCCGTCGAAAGTAATCGTTGCCATTGGCATATTTGTGAAAAATGCTTTTCTGCATGGGGCATGTCAAAGTTTTTACCGAGTCTTCTCGAAAGGTCCGGCACCAAATTTTCCCTTTGCCTTGTTCATCGATAGCGCGTGACCTCCGCTCGGCTTCATGGATTGATAAACTCGCCTGCCTATTTTAAGGATGATCGCCGTGCGCGGAAGCCATGGCGACGAAATTTACTGTAAGTATTGCGACGTGGCGCTCCACCACTGGTCACGTCTCAAAGCGCTTCCCTGCAGGTGACGCTGCAATTAGATCGACGCTGATCGATTGCTTGCATGGTCAGCCACCGGATCCGTTTTGGGTGGGCCAGGTTGATGCGGAGGCCTTCGTCGGCCTAGCGGCCGATTTACTGGCACTACTGACCGAACGCGACTACCAGAACGCGTTAACGTTCCCATCGTTGGCTCGTTGGCTCGGGAATAACTCTTTGAACGCAAGTCACTTAGATTGCGCATTAGGTAAATATTCGGTGAACGCGTCTGCGGAAAAAAGCGGCTAGGGCTATTTTCTGCGGGACACGGCGCAGGCAGCCCGCTATGGTGGGGCCACAAGTATGGTGGCCACCGAGCAATCTGGCGGGACGGAGGCAAGTACGCTGCGGCAGGAACAAGCCGTGCTCCAAGAGCAGAATCGGCTGCTGCGAGCCGAAGTAATCGCTCTGCGGCAGCAGGCTCATTATTACCGCACCCAGCATCAACGCGCCGTCCAACGTGCTCAAGAACTGGCGGCCCAAGTGGACGTGCTCAAAGCCAAGGTGGCCGAACTTCAGCACCGACTCTTTGGTCGTAAGAGCGAGCGAGCCCGCCGAGCGACCCCTGCGAGCGCAACCGGGGAAAGCGGCGTCGGTCCTCGAGCACGGGGTCAGCAACCAGGGAGTGCCGGTCATGGCCGTAAACTCCGGAAGAATCTTCCGGTGGTAGAGACGGTGTTGGACCTCTGTGAGCAACAAAAGCGCTGTCCGTTCTGCGGCTTGGCGTGGGAAAGCTTTGGGGCCCCTCACACCAGCGAACAGATCGAATGGGAAGTGCGCCTGTTTCGGCGTCGGACCATTCGGCCGAAGTATCGTCGTCCCTCCGGCTGCCATTGCCAGCCGCAGCGTCCGGACATCATCTCCGCACCCCTTACGCCGGCCTTGATTCCCAAAGGCATTCTGGCCCCCAGTTTCCTCAGTGAAGTGCTGGTGCTCAAGTTTCTTTACCATATGCCGCTGGAGCGCATCCGGGCGATGGTATAATACGTAGCGCGGGCCTGGAGTTGAGTGTCGGGACTCTGTGCGGGGCGCTCAAAAAGCTCACGCCGCTGTTTGATCCACTCTATGGGGCCATCCAGGCACAGAGCCGCCAAGCCGCTTTGTGCCTGATGGATGAGACGCGGTGGGAAGTCTTCGTCCAAGAACCTAACAAGGGCAGCCATCGGTGGTGGCTTTGGGTAGTCGTTACTCGCCAGACCCGACTTTATATTGTCGCCCCCTCACGCTCCGCAGCCGTACCCAAAGCCTATTTTGGCTACGAGCCGCAGGAGGCTCGCTGCCGCTATGAGCCGATGGTAGTGGTGGATCGCTACAAGGCCTATTCTTTTTTAAAGGAGCTGCTGCAGCTGGCCTATTGTTGGGCGCATTATCTGGAGAGCGTTTTTATTTGGAGTGAAGGCCGAGGTAGCAGACTTGGCCCTCTAGGATTGGCTGCGGTGGTCTCCAGATAAAACTCGACTAATCGCTGTGGTGCCTGGATGACGTTGAGACCCGCCATGCAGATTCCGCTACGAACATTATCGAGCGTCGATGCCTACATCAGGAACCGTGAGTGGAACGATGTCCGATTGCCTGCTTGCCCGATGCATCCATCAGGCGGTTGCTCGTTTGCTCGTCACGGCAGCTATGAACGATTATCGTCGTCAGGATTGCGCATCGCGCGATGGTATTGTCCTGAAGGCCATCGAACCTTCAGCCTGATCCCTGACTTCGTGGCCAGCCGAATGCCCGGGCTGCTTGATTCAATTGAGGAGAGTATCGTCACGGCGTGTTCGGCCAAAAGCCAAGAGGCTGCCGCCGACACACTGCGCGGGCCAGACGTGACGTTGCCGAGTGCCGTCCGTTGGTTGCGGCGTCGGATTAGCTCGGTTCGAGCCTCTCTGGACGCCGTGAGGCGGAAGATGCCTGAGGCATTTATCGGCGCGTCGGAAAAGGATTTTTCGGGTATAAGTTTCGACGCGGGTTCCGTGTTACTCGGGCTTCGCAGGTCGCTGTCACCGCAGATTCTAAGTGCGATACCGGCACCACTGGGATTCGAGCGAAAGTCGTCATGGCGAGGGTGCCGTGTTAGCGATCACCAACACAGAGTGGGGACTGACGGACAGATAGCCCCATTCTACAGTGCGATGCCTGACAGGTTACCAGCCCCATGCGACAGCCCTTTAATCAAACCACCCCAGTCCCGCCCACCACAGAGGACATCAACCGTATCTGGCGTACCGACCGTTGCCTGCAAGAGAGCACTGCCAAGGTCTACCTCCAGTGGATCAGGCGGTTTCGCGCCTATCTGGTACGACACAAGTTGAAAGAATGTGCCGAGTTGACTCTGGAAGGCGCGCGTCGGTTTTTCGTTTGGTATGCGCGGCGCCGACATCTCACTCGACTTCGCGTTAGCAAGGCGGGAGCCGCATTGCGGGCCCTCAGTCGTGTTTACCGCGTCATGGGGATAGTCGTGCCGTCGTGGCACGTCCCGCGGCCTACGCGGGCGCCCGCATCGGCGCTTTTGCGAGAGTATGCGGCTCATCTTGACCGTCATCGCGGTAACCCTGCCGTGACGATACGTAAAAAGTTGGCCCATGTCGGCAAGCTCTTCGAATACCTCGCCGGGCGGGGCAAGACCTGGCGCACGATGGCGCTGTTGGATGTCGATGATTTCCTGATCGAGGGAGCGCGCCGCTATTCTCGCTCGACCGTGGCGGATATGGCTGGAAGCATCCGTTCTTTCAGTCGATTCCTGTTTGCCACAAGCCGTATCCCAATCGATCTGGCCGAGGCCGTGATTTCGCCGGTGCAGCCCAGGTTTGAACGCCCACGCCGTGCATTATATTGGGAAGAGGTGCGACGCCTTCTCCGCTCGGTGGATACATCCACGTCGCGAGGACTGCGCGACCACGCACTCCTGCTGATGATGAGCACCTATGGCTTCGGGGCGGGCGAAGTTATTCGACTGCAATTCGAAGATATCGACTGGACTGCGGCTACGATCAGAGTGATACGTCCGAAGACCGGCGTGACCTTCATGCTACCCTTGGTGCCGCCCGTGGCCAAAGCCCTCGCATCCTACCTGCGCAAGGGCCGGCCCCAAAACACCCCAACCAGGCACCTGTTCGTAGCCATGAAGATGCCCTTCCATTCTTTGGACGGTTCGTCGTCGATTCGCCATATCCTGATCAAGCATGGCAGGGCGGCCGGGCTGGACGCATCTCGCCTGGGCAGTCATGTCCTGCGCCACACACATGCCGCGCGTCAGATCGATTTGGGAGTGCGTCCCCAGGTGCTTTCCGATTTGCTCGGCCATCGTGATTCAGAGTCGATCTCCGCCTATGTCAGGATCGCGCCGGAGACGCTGCGCAACATTTCGCTACCGGTGCCAGCATGAGGACCATAACCGTCAAAGATCTGGCCCGAGACGCAAAGGAGTTCCTTCGCTTCAAGCGCTCGATGGGCATCACCTACCAGCGCGGCGAACATGTCCTCGACTCCTTTTTGCGCTTTGTTGTTCAGCGTTGGGGCAACGGCAAGATCGAACTCGGCGACGTGGTGAGGCAATGGTGCGCGCGCCGCGCTGGATGCAAGGCCGTGACTGTGGCCAATGAGTTTGGCGTCGTGCGTCAGCTTTGTCTTTACCGCCGACGCTACGATCCGTCGGGGTACGTGCCGGAGCACGCGCTGGCTCCGATCAAGGAGTCGATCTTTCAGCCTTACATCTTCAACCGCGACGAAGTGCGTCAGGTACTCGCTTTGGCTTCACGTCACCATGGCCACTTTATCTGGGCCGGGATGCTGCGCCCCTTGATTTTAGTGCTCTACTGTACCGGCTTAAGATTGGGAGAGGCGGCCCGGCTTCACACCACTGATGTCAATCTCGACCGCGGCACCCTGATGATCCGGTGCAGCAAAGGCCGTTCGCGACTCGTCGTCATTCGCTCCGACCTCGTCGCCGAACTCCGTAGCTACGTTGCCCAGAGACAACGGCTGGTGCGCGATCTTGGCCGGCCTGATCCAGAGGCATTCTTTCTCCGTCGGGATGCCTCGGGGCTCACGGTCAGATCGGCCTCCGAGGCGATCCGCCGATTGTTGCGTCAGTTGGGCCTCAAGCCTGCCACAGGCCGTGCCGGTGCGCGTCCTTACGAGTTTCGCCACGCCTTTGCCGTTCATCGTCTCACAGCCTGGGCCAACGAGGGCGTCGATATTCATACCAAGTTGCCTTTGCTGTCCGCCTACCTCGGCCATTTGAACATCATTGGCACCGAGGTCTACCTGAAGGCGACGCCGCATCTGCTGGAACTTGCCAGCACCAGGTTTGCACAGCATTTACGCGGGGCAAGTCAGACTCCATGAACAAGCCTCCATCTCAGGCGCTGTTCGCGCTCGTCGAGTCTTTCTTCACCGGGTATCTCCCACGGCAGCGCGGAGCCAGCGTGCATACGATCCGCGCCTATCGGGATTCGCTCAAGCTGCTCTTTGAGTTCACCGCGCAACACCGTCGTCGCGATGTCGCATCCCTAGACGTTGCAGATTTGGACGCCGAAGCGATTACAGCTTTCCTTGATCATATCGAGGCCAACCGATCGAACTCTGCCACCACGCGCAATTGCAGGCGTGCGGCCCTCCGCAGCTTTTTCAAGCACCTCGTCCGCCATGATCTGACCCACTCGTTGCAGTACACGCGAGTGCTGGCGATCCCGGCCAAGAGGGCACGGCAGCTTCCGGTGACCTACCTCGAAGCCGACGACGTGCGCGGCATTCTCGCCAAGCCAAACCGACGGACCGCTGATGGATGGCGCGACTACACGCTGCTTTTGTTTCTCTACAACTGCGGCGCTCGCGTCAGCGAGGCCACGTCCGTCCGATGGACCCATCTCCAGTTGGTCCCGCCACGACAGGTACGCCTGTTCGGCAAGGGCAAGAAGGAACGCCTCTTGCCCTTGTGGCGCGAGACGACGGATGCGCTACATCGATTGCGAGGCATGGGCGCGGCCAGCGACCAACAGCACGTCTTCGTCAACCGGCACAGTCAGCCGCTGACTCGCGATGGCATTGCCTGGATTCTGCAAAAGCATGCGGCAGCTGCGGCTCAGGATCGCCCCGCGCTTGCGCGAAAGCGGATTACACCTCATGTGCTGCGCCACAGTTGTGCTGTGGCGCTTCTCCAATCAGGCACCGACATCACCGTCATTCGCGACTATCTCGGCCATGCGAGTGTGTCCACCACCGGACGGTACGTTGCCACCAATCTGCAAATGAAGCGAGATGCGCTGGATACTTTTTGGAAGCATTCCGAGATCGAGCCCGCACGAACCAAGCCTTGGAAGCCAAAGGCTGGCCTGTTGTCGTTTCTCCAGTCCCTTTGATTTGAACAACATCGTTTTATCTGGAGACCACCGCAGCCAATCCTAGAGGGCCAAGTCTGCTACCTCGGCCTTCACTCCAAATAAAAACGCTCTCCAGATAATGCAGAGAATTTTTAGCTCAGCGTCGCGGCGCGAGACGCTTGGAAAGCATTCGAAGGGTGGTCGCCGCGGCGGTGGGCTAAAAATTGATTGGACAAAACCGCTGCCCAGAGCGTGACCTATGTGTATTGATTGCCGGCTGGATCTCTGGCGAGGATCTGAAGGGGCCGGAAGCGGTCAGCGTAGGGGATTGCCGGGATAGTTCGCGGGGCCTCCAGTCGGCTATCACGGCGTCGGGGGACAACATCTGTCCCTTGGAAAATGTTCGCAATGAGGCGCGTGGCAGCACTGCTCCTGTTGTTTGGCCTCGCCAAGCTTGTGCGCCGGAATTTGATCTGCATCCGAAAACAGTCCTGTTCATCATGAGGTATCCGTAATCGCCATTTTCCTATGTGGGCTTCGCGGCAAGATCTCAATCACCAGCATGCGACCTTGGTGACAGACTGGGCACTCCCGCAACGAAGGGCCGATGAGTTCTTCATAACGCTCACGATAATCCTTAGCTCCTTCGAGGGCCGGTTGTTCTGGCGCCGGCATGTCCAACAATTCTCGGCAGCGTGCTAGTTTCTGCTCTCGGTACCGGTTGGCCAGGAAGCCGTAGTAGCGGATGCGCTGAAAGCCCTCAGGAAGCACATGTAAAAGGAAGCGACGGATAAACTCTTCGGCTTCCACAGTCATCGTCTTCTGTTGGGCGTCATGACGATAATCCTTGTAACGGAAGGTCACCTTGTCCTCCGCGATGTCCAACAGACGATTGTTAGAGATCGCCACGCGATGAGTATAACGCCCGACGTAGTCCAATACCTGCTCGGGCCCGGCGAAAGGCCGCTTGGCGTAGACCACCCATTCGGCCTCGCGTAAGGGAGCCAGGTAATCCAGGAATGAGCACCGATCCCGGAGTGATTCGAGCGACGAGAAAAACTCCAGTTTGCCGGCATCAAAGGCTTTGAGCAAATATTCCAGGAACAGACGACGAAACAGCCTTGAAAGCACGCCCACGGGTAAGAAAAATCCATCCCGGCAGGAAATCCATTGGCTGCCGTCGGCAGAGAGACCACCGCCGGTGACCACACAATGCAGGTGGGGATGATGGAGCAGGTTCTGGCCCCAAGTGTGAAGTACGGCGAAAAAGCCGATCTCGGCGCCCAGGTGTTTGGGATCAGCGGCGATGGTGAGCAAGGTTTGCGCCGTGGCCCTGAACAGGATGCCATAGAGCTCTCTCTTATTCTGATAGGCAATTGTTGCAATCTGCTGCGGTAGAGTGAACACAACGTGAAAATATTGAGTGTTTAAGAGTTCGGCCTGACGGTCCACGAGCCATTTGAACCGGGCGAACGACTGGCATTTTGGGCAGTGTCGATCGCAACAGGAGTTATAAGCGTTGCGCTGGTGGCCGCAGTGGTCACAGTGCTCGAGATGGCCGCCGAGAACAGCAGTCCGGCAGACCTCGATCGCGGTCATGGCGCGGCGCTGCGCCGTGGAGAGCGAAGCGCCATGCTCATGACGATAGGCTTCGCCGTAGCGGCGAAACACATCCGCCACTTCGAACTTCGGGCGATCCATGTCCCGGAGCTAGAAGTACTGTGGTGGAGCGGGCTCGGGCTCAGCGGCAACCGGCTGCGGGAGCAGATCGAGTGGGCTGGTGGTGGAGCACACCTTGGTAGTGGCGATGCGCAGATAGCGGGCCGTGGTAGCCAGGCTGCGATGACCAAGCAGCAGTTGAATGGTGCGCACGTCGGTGCCGGATTCCAGCAGATGAACTGCGAATGCGTGCCGAAGCGAATGCGGTGTGATCGGTTTGGAAATCCGGCAAATTCGATGCGCCTTTTGGCACGCGTCCTCCACCGCCGCCCTGGTAATGTGGCCGCCGACTCGATCGCCTGGGAAGAGCCACTGCTTGGGCTTGTTCACCGGCCACCAGCGACGCAGGATTTGCAGCAACTTTGGTGAAAGCATGACATCGCGATCTTTTTGCCCTTTCCCTAGTTCGACTCGAATGACCATTCGCTGGCTGTCGATATCGGCGACTTTCAGCCGGACAGCCTCTGAGATGCGCAACCCGGCAGCGTAACAGATGGCCAGGATGGTGCGATGCTTGAAGCTCTGTACGCAGCTTAAGAACTGCAGGACCTCTTCGGGACTCAAGACAATAGGCAACTTCTGAGGCTTCTTGGGCGCCGGGATAATTTCTTCCAGGCTCCAATCCTTATGAAGCGTGACTTTGTAGAGAAAGCGAAGAGCGGCTATGGCGATGAGGATTGAACTGGGAGCCAGTTTCTTTTCGTTGGTTAGATAGAGCTGGTAAGAGCGAATCTCCTCAGGGCCCAGTATTTCCGGTGATTTACTGAAATGGCGCGCAAACAGAGAGATCTGTTGCACGTATGAGTCTTGTGTATGCGGTGAGAGATTCCTCACCTGCATGTCCTCGGTCATGCGTCGTCGAAGCGATGTCATGGAGAGCTCATTTGCGCTGGTGGGCTTTGCTGCAAACAGCTTTTCCACGCGCTCGCAACGGCGCCTCCGTATCTTGCCACTGAAGTTGAGTCGAACTCGCTGCGCTCGCGCGAGGTTACTCTTGGGACGTCGCGCTACCAAATACCGCGAAGCGGTTTAGTCCAATGCGCCTTATGTGGAGCTCCACATAAGGCGCATGTGCGACGGGATTTTCTTCAACTGCGGCTGGTCGGCCGAGAGGATCAGCTCTGGGCGGATAGTTGGATCGATCGGATTGCTAAACTCTATGAATTAAACGAGCAGCGACTAACATTAGCAAAAAGCCAGAACTGCCCGGTGTCCTTGCCCGCGCCCTTTGTCGAACTTGACACCGAACGCATGAGGAGCTCTGGCTATGCGCAAGCCGATGAGGCCCTCCACCAGGCGCTGGCCGAGATGGCGCAGCAGTCGGCCCGGGAACTGGCCCAGAACCATCCGAGCCGACTTCGACGCAAAGTGCTCGGCAGCCTCCAATCCCATTGGCCGGGGCTGACGCTCTTTGCCGATCATCCGCAAATCCCGATGGATAACAACGGCGCCGAACGGGCGATCCGTCCCGGCACGCTTGGGCGTAAAAACTACTACGGCAGCGCCTCGCGCTGGAGCGCACAACTGCTGGCCATGATGTTAACTCTCTTGCAGACCTTGCTCCTGCACAACGTCAATCCTCGGACCTATCTCACGGCCTACCTGCAAGCCTGCGCGGTTAACGGGTCCAAAGCGCCCGAGCAACTGGAACGCTGGCTGCCCTGGAACTTTATCCACCACGATGCTGCCGGAGTCGAGGAACCGCCCGTGAGCTCCCAGGCGCGCGCGCCATGAGCAGAGCGCAGACCAGTGCTTCGGCGCGCTTCTGCGGACGGGACTTCAGCCCCGGCGAACTGGAGCGCATCCGAGCTATCATCGTCCAAGGCCAAGTTTGCCGTAGTCAGCTCGCGCGACAAGTCTGCCAGGAGTTCGGCTGGCTCAATGCCCAGGGCCGACTCAAGGAGATGAGTTGCAAGGTCGCGCTGCTGCGCATGGAGCGAGCTGGCTTGCTAGTGCTCCCGTCGCCACGTGCCCGTAACGGCAACGGCAAAAAGCAACTCTCGGCTCAGAATCTTTTAGCCTTTGAACAAACCCCCCTGACCCTGCCCGCACATCAACTTCACCCATTGAATCTGGTATTAGCTCGCACTCTCCCTGAGCGTCTGCTTTACCGTCAGATAATGGTCCAACATCACTACCTAGGTTACTGTCCCATGGCCGGCGCCCAGTTGCGTTACCTCCTATTCAACGGCTCCCGGCTGCTGGGCGGCTTGGGCTTTGGCGCCAGCGCTTGGTCGCTCGCCGACCGGGATCGCCTCATTGGCTGGTCGAGTGCCCAACGCCAGCGCAATCTGCACCTGGTGCTCAACAATCACCGCTTTCTGCTGCTGCCCTGGGTGCACTGCCCCAATCTGGCCTCCCGCGTACTGGGCTTGGTCTGTCGCCGTCTTGCTGCCGATTGGTTCTCCCATTATGGCTACCGACCCGTTCTACTGGAAACCTTCGTCCAGCTACCCCGTTTTACCGGCACAACCTACCGCGCCGCCAACTGGCAATACGTCGGGCTGACCAAAGGCCGTGGTAAACTCGAGAAACACCATCAAACCATCCTGCCACAGAAGGCCATCTTCCTGTATCCTTTGCGTCCCGATTTCAAAGAGATTCTCACGCGCTAAGCCCCCCAGCGTCTTCACCGAATATTTACAATTGGCTTGGAAATAACTCTTTGAACGCAAGTCACTTACATTGAGCATAGGTTGAAGCGAATCTTCTTTTAGGCGTCAAACTGTACAGGACGAGCGCGTCGGTAAAGGACGTGGTGGCGAAGCGGATGACCCTCTTGCAGGAGCGGATGCTTAAAATCGTCATCCGGAGAACGCGTCATCCCGATACGCTCCATTACGTTTCGGGAGCGCTGGTTGGCTGGAACAGTAAAGGAGGCGAAGCCCATAGACCGAAGCCATGTCGGGTGAAGTGCTGCTTTATACGTTCGGCGCTCGCATCGCTTTCCGGCGGTCCAGCAGCATAACCATAAATTGCATGACGCGAGGGTCTGAGTTTAGCGCTGCGAAGCTTGGCAAATCTTCGTCGCGCCAGAGCCGTAGCCGGAGACGTGTAGTGGTCAACATCAGACAACAATGATATAGCCGCGAGCGAGACTGGTAAAAAACTGAGAAGACCGGAACCGCGTCTAGGTGCAGCGGCCCAAGCTGCGTCGGACTTGAAAGCATTCAAGGCCACTTACGAAACCAATGTCTTGGCCCGTTTGCCGTAACCAAAGCCATGCTGTCAACTTGTTATCCCGCTGTATGATTATTGGGAAGGTCTTTCAATTTGAGACATCAAGTCAGTGAATTGGAAGATGCCGGATTGGCCGTCCTCCCAGAGTATCTTGACAGAGCAGTGATTTATCTCAACCACTTCGCCCTTTCCCTTATCGGGAATCCAGACTACAGGATCGCCCACTTGCAGAGTCTTGGCTTCTTGCGACTTCATTTAATGGAATATGCGCCGGTAACTTTATGCCCGCGAAGGAGCCCGTCCATATAGAATTGCTGTACGTCGGTTCGAGAAACTTTTACTGAAAAAGCTCTTAAAAAGCCCGCGGCAATCGAGCTGAGACGGATCGTCTGCTCAACATAAATCGCCAGCTCCTGTAAGGGTCCCGCCCAGATCGGTGTAAAAATATCCTTTAAGGGTCGGTTTTAGCGAATGTCGTCCGGGTTGAGCACATATTGGGGTCGTTTGACGAAAGGGGAAGTATTCCGTTAACGGAATACTGCAGATATTCCGAGTTCCGGAATATTCCGAGTTGTCCGTTCTTGGCGAAGGCCGACGCTGATAAAGCTAGGAGGGCGGACTTTCTGAACTCGGAATATTCCTGCCAGTCAACTTGGCGGCAGAAGCAGAAGTGAATTGTCGTTCGCCCGAAAACCAAGAGCTTCGAGGGAACGCGCATTTGTGTCGCTGCGGGTCCTGAAATCAAGAACGGGCGTCGGAACGAATCGCAAAAAGCGCATCTCTCGGCGTGAGGGTCCAAGGCCGACGACGCGCCGCCGGCGTTTCACGCCTCTCTTTTAATATTCCGAGTTTTTCCCAATGAAACGCAAGGACGGAGCCAGTTTGGAACCCCTACTCGGAATATTCCGGAACTCGGAATATGGGGAAATAAAGTACGCTAAGGTTCAGGCGAGATCCTGAGTGGCCGGAAACCGCCCTTCTCGACGCGTTTGTTCTGCCGCCAGGAGTAATCGCCGGTGAGGTTGCTGTGGTTCCAATGGACCGGCGCCACGTGCTGGAGTAAGCCTTCGTCGACTTGCCGCCCTTGCTGGCGAAGCGCCCCGATCGCGCGTTCCAGATAAACGGTATTCCACAGGATAATCGCGGCAACCACCAGGTTTAGGCCGCTTGCGCGGTGACGTTGCGCCTCAAAGCTGCGGTCGCGCAGCTCCCCTAAGCGATTAAAGCAGACGGCCTTCGCCAGCGAATTTTTGAGTTCTCCTTTGTTGAGGCCGGCGGTCACGCGCTGGTGCAGATCCTTGTCGAGCAGCCAGTCGAGCGTAAAGAGCGTGCGTTCGATCCGGCCAAATTCCCGCAAAGCCAAGGCGAGAGCATTCTGTCGCGGGTAGCTGGCCAGTTTTCGCAGGATCAGCGAGGAGGTCACCGTGCCCAGGCGGATGGAGCAACCAAGCCGTAGGATCTCTGACCACTGGGCCAGGAGTTGTTTGAGGGTTGATCGCGCCACCGATAAAGGGCTGAAGCGTCGGATAGCGCTTGGCTTTTTCGGCGGTGTACAGCCGCCGGTAGGCGAGATCACGAATGGGGGGCGCAAAACGGAAGCCCAACAAGTGGCAGAGGCCAAACACGTGGTCGGTGAAGCCGGCCGTATCGGTATAGTGTTCTTCGTTTCGCAAGTCCGATTCATGGTTGGTTGTCTAAGTTTGAGGGCTTCTGGGATGAGAAATTGGAGAATCTGAAGAAGCAGGTAGAAAAAAAGCCGTGAAGATCATTCGAAAGGAAATCATTATTAAGGCGTCAGTCGAGAAAGTGTGGAAGCACCTAACCGATCCGCAAAAACTTGCTACCTGGTTTTTGCCAACCGATTTCGAGCCCAAGGCAGGAAAGAGCTTTACTCTGCGCTGTGAGGATCAGGGAACGGTCGAATGCGTAGTGCGAGAAGTCGTTCCTAATGAAAAGTTAGTATACAGCTTCAAACCTCCCGCTGCGAGCGTGGAGACATTAGTTTCGTTTGTCCTGTCTCAGCTCGGAGAAGAGACGAAGTTAGTTTTGACCCATTCTGGTTGGGAGGCACTACCGGCCGGGGAAGAAGACGTTTTCCAATCATCCGAACAAGGGTGGGGTCACATTTTAACCCGCCTGGGGGAGGCGTTGGAGAGGGAAGGCAACCCGATTTGTTAACTACCAAAACCCAAGCAAGAAATCACAATGACCGAAACCCGTCTAGAAAACGATCAAGTAGTTTCGCAAGCAAAATGGCTGCAGGCTCGCCTGGAATTGCTAGCTGCTGAGAAGGAATTTACGCGGCAACGCGAAGCGCTGACTCGGCGCCGGATGGCGATGCCCTGGGAACCGACCTGTTGGCCTGGCGGGCAAGCAGGCTAGACCCTTCACCAAGAATAGGAGTCATCAATGCCAAACATTCATCATGAACTACTCATCGGTGCTCCGGCTGAAACGGTTTATGGTGCAATCACCACCCAGGAAGGACTATCGGGGTGGTGGACACCTGGCGCAAAGGCAACGCCGGAACTCAACAGCATAGCACGTTTTCCTTTCGGCCCGGACTACTTCAAGGAAATGAAGATCATGGAGCTAGAACCTCCCAATTGGGTAAAATGGCTTTGCATCAAAGGCGCTGAAGAGTGGGTGGGAACTACGCTTTCGTTCAAGATCGAACACGGCGACAAAGGCGCCCTATTGAGCTTCCATCCCGAACTCGGAGATCAAAGGGCGCCGGCCACTACCTGCTGGCCGACAACCCGGAGGCAGTCGCCGATCTTATCGAACAGCATGCCGCGCAGTAAGGCTGGGGCTCCCGCTCCATGTGCAGGGAATCAAATGAAGAACCTGAACACGAAGGCGTAAGCCAATCAGTTAACCCGCTTCCAAGTTTCGACAGACCTTTTCCATTTGAGCGAGTGCCTGAAGCAACAAAATGAAGTGTCCTCCCGAAATTATCTTGATATCCCGTGCTCCTTTGGGGAGCTGCTGTCCGGAAACCTGCTCCCAGGTGCCATCTAGTCTAGCTGACTCTCCTTTCCGTGGCTGCCGTTTCTCTGTGACGAGGAAAGAAACACGGCCGCGAGTGCGATTGCAAAAACGGGCAATACGTTCTCATGATCTCCTCCTTCGCGCTGCTCTTCATTGCTCTCGCTCTGGAGTTGAAGGCCGACTGCTCGATCCAGCGCGGATTGTTCATCATTTCCTCATGCTGCCTGTCGGTTAAGCCAGGTACTTTCTCCAATCGTTCCCTTGCTTCTCTTTGGAAATCATACCTCCGTTCAATCCGGAGTTCTGGTGCGTACAGAATCGAAGCGGAAAATAGCCCGATGAGAACGCAGGCGATTGTGCAGACAAGAATGGAGTGCTTCATATGTACTATTTCAGCGTAGCTTGAAGCTGCAGTCTGTTGACATTCCAATTATCGCCCGATATTCCTCCGCCGAAGCCGGTGTGCAGGGTCACTGTCTTGACCTCGCCACCCTTCAATCCTCCATCCGGCAGCGGGATGGCGACTGTATTGGCTGACCAGTTTTTCCAGTTTCGGCCCGCGTTGACGTTGTTGAGCCTGATCGTATTGCCGGAAGTGAGTTGTACCGTCACGTCGCAGTTGTCGCCGGCATTCGACCCACCGCGCAGATCATCGTTGCCGGTCGAGATGACGAGGTCGAGCACGCGAATGTCCTTACCGACGTCCTGGGCACCGATGGACTCGGAGAAGTCGTGCACTTGGCCCGTGAAGCGCACTAATGGTGCGCCGGACGCGTCGAGCCACTCGTGCACGATCGTCGGCGTCGGGACGGTGATTGTGCTTCCCGCAGCGAAGCTCACAATCAAGGCGACTTTGTCAACGTTCCAGTTGTCCCCTGATAGGCCACCGCCAAAGTGCGTCGTGATCGTAACTCCGGTTATGTCGCTGACGCGAGGCCGACTCGCTGGAAGGGCAAGGAGCACCGCATGCGTCTCTCCATTCCCCCAGCCGCGGCCCTGATTGATGTTAAATGTGCGCTGGCTGCCGCCCACGAAGTTCAATACGGCATCCGCGTTGTCGCTCGTGTTGCTGCCTCCGCGCAGATCGTCGCTACCCGTCTGAATCACGAGCATGACCTGCGTCACCGGCGCGTCCGAGGTCACACGAGAGCTCGGCACGTTCACGCCGAGATCGTGTACACTCCCAGTGAAGCGCTGTAGCGGCAAGCCCTCTCCCAAAACCCAAATCTCCGCGACGGAGCGAGTAGGTGGATCGAGCCGCGGCTGACAGTCTTTATCGAAGTTTGACCAATAGCGCGAAACCGCGAATCCCTTCCAGGTGGCGTATCCGTCCGGACTGTCTTGACAGTTGTCACCAAGTTCGTTCTGGCCGAACTCCCCCATCCCCATTCCCGCTGGATCGGACACCGTCTCCACGATCTCATGCGACATTGCCTTGGTAAAATCGTCAAAGGCAGGCATGCAAGCGATGCTCGTCGGCAGAACCGTGAAGTTCGGCGTGTTTAGACCCCACGCGTGCCACGCGTTAGGCTGGCAAGGTGTGCACATCTCTGGGCCGGTGCCGAAGGGAACGATCGCCGCGATCTTGATGTCCGGGCTGAAGATCAGATTCACCTGAGGGGATGGATCCATGCCTGCGATGTGGCAGTTTGCCAGGGAGCGGATAGTGTCCCACTGGAGCACGCCCTTCTGCACGTCCTTCAACGCGGCGTCGACGCACGCCTTGGTTGCTACGGCGCTGCCGAAGAACTGCGGCGGGTAGGCCCGAATATTGGAACAGCGCGTCGAAATACGACGGCCAACTAGGACTCATTAGTTTGACTACGTTACTTTAGATCGCCGCTGCGCATTGCATTTGGCGTGAGACTCGATCGCTCGTCTTCGCATTTCGTGGCGACGCTTCATATGACTATAGACTTGCTCTGGGCTCGCGTCCTTTCGCGGTAGGAATGCCGCTAGCAACTTCTCGATGTCCGCGCAACTTAGCAAAGGGCATTGGTCTTTCATCTGGAGTTTTTCGGTCAGCATGAAGAGCATTGCCATCATCACCAGTGCCATATGATGGTGCCACGCATTCCAAAGGCGCACCTGGTAGTCCGCCATGCCGCACTGACCCTTGCCATCCTCAAAGCACCGTTCTACCCAATAGCGTTGTCTCTGCATCCAGCTTAGACGCCGCGTCGAGGTCGACGGATTTAGGTTGGTCAATGAATACTTCCGATCTTCTCCGTCCATGTTCTCGGTGACCAAGAGTTCATAGCGACGCGCCTGCTCGCTCTGCTTGTCCCACACATCTACGCTCTTACGTAACACCCGAAGTTTGAGCGAGCCCCGAGTAGTTTCTCTGACATTGCAAATCTTCCAATCTTTCAGGGAGTATGATTCCACCAACTCCTCGACGCTCAGACCCTTCTTTCCGGTAATCTTGCGCCTTGCTTTGGGCCCCTTACTTGAAGGCTCTGGTGGAATGGCGGGCTGCGGATCAATCTCGTAGACCATGAAGCTCTTGTGAACGTCGACCAGGAAGTTGTGGCCGCCATCCTCCAAAGCAAAGAGAAAATCCGGACCGCTGCCATAGCCCGCATCGGCTCCAACCCAGCCAAAGCGCACTCCGTTGCGACGGGCCTGCTCAACGATTTCCAGAGCCAGTTGGTTTTTGGTCTTAAAGACCTGTTCGCTTTCCGGGATGCCAGCCCGGTTGCATCGCTGCGGATCATCGGTCCATTCTTTGGGCAAGTAGAGCCGAGTATCAATGGCTGTGGCAAAACGTCCCTTGGCCAAAACTCCGAAGACTGCCACCTGCCCATTATCGACCTTACCCAATCGCCCTAGGTATTGACGACTGGCGCCGACAGACATCTTGCCTTGTTTGGCAAACCCACTCTCGTCGATAATCAGCGCGGCGTCCGTTGTATCCCCGATCAACTCATCTGCATCGCGTGCCACATGATCAAGCACTTCACGCGTGCTCCATTTAGAGTGAGTGATAAACTGCTGCAGATTTCGTTCGTCGGTCTCCGGCACTACCTCTGAAATCGCGTAGATATTTTTACGCGAGCCTGCCTGCATCAAGCCGGAAGCATACTGCCTAGCCTTCTCAGACACATCCCGCCGATAACTTATAAAATGCTCGGCGTAACTCATCACAAAACTTAGAAATCGATCTGCCACCCCTCTCAGGGGGCTCTTCTTGATTTCACTATGTTCTTCGGATTTAGAATTGCTTCTCCATTAGAGCTGAGAGTCAAGTCAGCAAAAATTCGGGAAAACGTCAATTTAAAAATTACAAAGTCAAATTAGTTCCCCCGGTAAAATTGTCGATCGACGCACGCGAGAATTTGGGCGCGTCCGTCGGCCGCAAACGGTCCATGTGCTGTTCCCAGGTCTCAGTGTCCGAGTTGGGATAGACGTACACGTTCGTGAACTTCCCTTGCGTCACGACGGCTGACCCAGCGTTAATGTCTCTGGCTATCAAAGCAACACCAGCCAGAGCGATGAAGATAGTTAGGCGGTTGCACATACAATCACTTCTTTCACTTACAGGTTGTCCTAGTAATGATTTCTCGATGAAATAGTCTTTGAGTTATGACTCAGGAAGACGTCATAGCTTGATTCGGCTGTGAATGCGCTTGAAACCACCGCGGCTCCATTTTCTCTCAGCAATTATAATCCATGGCAGGTAAGTAGAAAGCACCTTCCTCGGCTAAACAATTACCCAATTGGGTGAGAATTCCGATTGGAGACCGGCGAATGGACGTTTAGCTGGATGAGCTCCCCACGCTACTATGCGCAAAGCCTTCCGACCTCATTTGCTGTGAATCGATTTCTGCCAGATAAGTTGTAAAACGAAACCTTATCGTTATCCGGTTTGCTAATTATTTGACATTCGGCCAGTTCTTCGGCTACTCGCTCCAGCCGGTTAATCGCAATAATTCAGCGCATCTCACATCAAACACATTTTAGAAAGAATCCGGAAGTTTACGCCGGCGCGCGTGATGATGGTTGGAGTTGCGAAAGAATCTGGCGAAGCAACGGCAAGTTCGGAATCTGACATTGGCGTCAAAGGCTACGCTAAAGGGTCCCCTTTTGGCCAGTCATAAAGTGGTGGAACGCCGCCACACAGTCTGCTGTCGAGCTGTGTTTTTGTTTCATTGCAAACGTCGCGCATGTTCTTGTCTCTGAACAACTCGAACGGCGTCTGCGCATCTTCATCAGCGACGATCTGGCCAAATTCGGTTGAATCATCTTCGCTGATCGGAGCATCTAACGACCAGTCGGAGGTTTGCTGTCGACTGGTGGATAAGGTTTCCGGAGTCCCGGGAGTTTGCGTTCGATTTAGCAGTTTCAGCCCGAAACGAGAGAACTGGCCTTGGAGTGGCCGGGAAACCCGCAAGCCGATCCCTTCAGATTGGGCTGGCTAATGAGAACTAACCCTATAAAAAACAAGCACCCGCCGCTTCACATCACCGGGTGCTTGCGTTATCAAATAGGAGCTTAAATCAATCTACTATTTTTGAGTTTATACCTAATAGATGAAAAAAAGCGTTGAGTTCAGCGTCACCTAATCTGACAAGTCCTTGAGTGTAAGACCACATTTGCTCTTTGTCAATCTCCGCCTTTTCTCTAACCGCGCCCAATGAGCGGACCCCTCTGCTCTTCAATACTCTAAATTATTCTAGAGGTACAGCCCGAACCCGCTATAGTTGTTATAATAGTTGGAGTACTCTAAAACACTGCCACTCATCGAACGGCCTCATTCTCGCCACAGTTTTCGCAGATCTTAGCGTCTACTTCGGAAGTCTAGAATCTTGTTTAGCTGCGCGATGACGCATTAACCATTGCGGTGCATTTCGGTGGTCAGTTAAGTTCGAGCTCTGCGGTGAGATGTCCCGTGAAAAGATCGCGATTATTATTCATCGTAATGTTCGATTGTTTTTACCTTTGATGGTAAATGTTGAAGTGTCGGCGTCGTATCAACTTTCAACCAGGTCAGGCGGCGGGCTCAGCATCGGAAGCGCTATGATGAATGATTTTACTCCACGTGGCCAACAGGTCTTGGCGCTTGCGCGCAAGGAGGCCGAGCGGTTCAACCACAACTACGTGGGAACTGAACACCTGTTGCTCGGACTGATCAAACTTGGACAGGGCGTAGCAGTCAATGTGCTGCAAAGGATGGGGCTCAATCTGGAGACGGTTCGCATGGAGGTAGAAAAGCATGTCGGTCCGCATCCCGAGACAAAGATGGTCGGGAACATTCCGTACACGCCCCGAGTCAAAAAGGTATTGGTATTAGCGGGCAAAGAGGCCAAAGCGTTAAATCATTCTTACGTAGGTACCGAACACATTTTGCTGGGGCTCTTGCGGGAAGGTGAGGGAATCGCCGCACGGGTATTAAAGAGTCTGGAAGTTGATCCTGCACGAACGCGAAACGAAATTTTAAAAGAATTGGACCCGAACTTTACACCGCCTGAAAGCGAGGCTGAGTCCCCGCAGGAGGGCGATAAGAAAGATGTCAAGACGCCGGCCTTGCGCGCGTTCGGCCGCGATCTGACCGAGTTGGCGAAGAAGGGTGAGCTGGATCCTGTGATCGGTCGCAAGAATGAGATCGAACGCGTAATTCAGATCCTGTGCCGGCGCACCAAAAACAACCCGGTACTGCTCGGTGAAGCAGGGGTTGGAAAGACCGCCATCGTCGAAGGGTTGGCTCAAGAAATCGCGGCTGGCAAGATGCCGGAATTGTTGCGCGATAAACGCGTCATCACGCTCGATCTTGCGCTGATGGTAGCCGGGACAAAATATCGAGGCCAGTTCGAAGAGCGAATTAAGGCCGTGATGGATGAGATTCGCCGCTCGAAGAATGTCATCCTCTTCATCGATGAGCTGCACATGATCGTCGGTGCGGGTTCAGCCGAGGGCGCCCTGGATGCCTCAAACATCATTAAACCGGCGCTTAGCCGGGGCGAACTGCAGTGCGTTGGAGCCACCACCCTCAATGAGTACCGGAAGTACATCGAAAAAGATGCAGCGCTCGAACGCCGATTCCAGACGGTCAAGGTCGAAGCGCCATCGCTCGAAGAAGCGGTTCAGATTTTGAAAGGCTTGCGCCCGAAGTACGAAGCCCATCACAAAGCCAAGCTTACCGACGAGGCGCTGGAAGCAGCCGTTCGGCTTTCCGATCGATATATTACTGGCCGTTTTCTGCCGGACAAGGCCATCGATATCATGGACGAAGCGGGCGCGCGGGCGCGCATCAACTCTATGACTCGGCCGCCGGATGTGAAGGAGATCGAGAAAAATATAGGGACGATCCACGCTGAGAAAGAAACCGCGATCAAAGCACAAGATTATGAAAAGGCAGCAGCGTTGCGAGATTCCGAACAGCATGCCAAGTATAAGCTGGAGCGAATCTTAAACGGGTGGCGGGAACAGCGCGATGAGCGCGAAGTCATCGTCACGGGCGACGATATCCTGCACATCGTGTCGAAGTGGACCGGGGTGCCGTTGAACCGCATGGAGCAAAAAGAAGCGCAGAAACTCCTCAAAATGGAGGAGGAGCTGAAACAGCAAGTCATCGGCCAAGACGAGGCGGTGATCGCCATCAGCAAGGCGTTAAGACGCTCCCGGGCCGATCTGAAAGATCCGCGTCGCCCCATCGGGTCATTCATCTTTATGGGTCCGACCGGCGTCGGAAAAACGTTTCTGGCACGTTCCTTGGCGGAATTCATGTTTGGTGACGCCGACGCTCTGATTCAGATTGACATGTCTGAGTACATGGAGAAATTCACCGGGTCGCGCCTGATCGGTTCGCCTCCTGGCTATGTGGGCTACGAAGAAGGCGGTCAGCTTTCCGAAGCGGTTCGCCGGCGCCCCTACTCTGTGGTGCTCTTCGATGAGATCGAAAAGGCTCACCCGGATGTCATGCATCTCCTGCTCCAGATTCTGGAAGAGGGCAAAATCACCGACAGCCTTGGCCAAAAGATCGATTTCCGAAACACGATTATCATCATGACCTCGAATGTGGGCGCCGAGCTGATCAAACGCCAAACGGCGCTAGGCTTTGGCGCGGTCGCCGACCACAGATCGTACGAGGCAATGCGCGACAAGATTCTGGACGAATCAAAACGAGTGTTTAAACCGGAATTCTTGAACCGGTTGGATGACATGATCGTCTTCCACCAACTCGAGCGGAACGACCTAGTCAAGATTGTGGATCTCGAGGTGGCAAAAGTCATCGAGCGGGTACGCGCCAAGGATATCAAGGTTCAGCTGGATAGGAGCGCAGTCGAGTTTCTGATCGATAAAGGACACGATCCGACCTACGGCGCTCGACCGATGCGCCGTGCTGTGGAGAAATACCTGGAGGATCCACTGGCCGAGGAGTTCTTGCGAGGGAACATCAACCAGGGCGACACGCTGGAGGTACACGCCGCTGGTGAACAATTGGCGTTGAAGGTGACTGTAGCCGGAGCAACGTGAAACGGCAAACGGGAGTCGGGGCTGATGCAGCAGCACGCCGGAACGAGGGGTGGAGCATTACCGCCTCCACCACCAGTCCATTTTGGCTGGAAATCGACGTCGCTGTCCGTAAAAGAGTCTTAGAAACTCATGGCCCAAAAACCAGTCATCCCCCAGTCTCGCAAAACAGTAGAACGCGCCAAAAAACCGGCTGCGAAAGATACCGTCAAAAAGCTCGATAAAGCAGTCGGCGCGCGAGGATCGACGCTCGGCACCATAGACGCCCTCGTTAACAAGCATCTTGCCAGTTTCCGAAATGCAGAGAAAACGCTGGCGGAAGCAAGGGCGCTGGTTCAATCCTATGGCGAGAAATATCCTGAATTGGCGGATTATCTCCCTAAAGACCCAGTGCAACGCGGAATTGCCTAACGTGTTCAAAAACTCGGCGGCTTTGAGTTTGCCGCCGCTCAGCACGGGCTGGCCGTCGCAGAGCAGCAGCACGTCAAAGGAACTCGTCAATTACCCGAATCGCGGAGCAGAACTCGTGACTCGCCTGCCGATCGAGAATCAAGTTCTGTTCGATTTCTTCGAGAACGCACTGTCAGCATTGGAGAGCTTCTGTTTTTCGAGTTACTACGTGGGTGTCGGAATAGACGGCACAAAGTTCGACATCAACAAAAAGCCCATAGACCCCGCGGAGGTTCTGCGTCGTTTTCAGATCTTTGAGCCAACCGAAGGGTTTACCGTTACGCTATAGGGCTTGCCTGGGTTCGTCGGAAATGACCGTGCTCAAGGCCATGAGAAATATGCTGCTCCACAGGCTTGCGCCCGGGCGGGCCATACGGCCGCTTGCTCCCGGTTCCCCGCATGAAATTGACTTGGATCAGTGGAGCGAAGGCGAGTGGAGCCGCGCATGGGGAGGAACGATACGCTCGCAGCCGACGCTCAAGTTTTGCTCGAGTCCAATGCGCTCATCAAACAACGGGATCGGATCGATGGACAGCTTGAACCGCTTTCCACATCGCTCTTAGTTCTCGCTGCTAATCACGGATTGACTTAAGGATGTTTCATCACTTCCGATGCTTCTTCCGAATCTGCTGCTCGATTTACTTGAAGCTTGGGGGCGAAGAGACATCCTCCCCCCCGTTTCCGGAAGGTACAGAACCTGCATTTTTAAAGCGTTAGGCACTTCGGTCTATTGGTCAGTGGGGCGAAAAGGTCGAGGCAACTCTGACTGGGTTCACCATCGCCGGAATCGTCGGAGGCATGTTTTCAAAAAAGCTACGGTCTTAGGTTTCGGAAGGCACGACATTTCGCGAATGGCTGATCACACCTCCGTAGATTAGTGCTCAAAAACGGTCTGAGAAGTGTCCAAGCAAAAAAATGTGATCTTCCTCTGTCCCTTTCCTCTCTCCTCAGACACCGGTCCTCACGGCCGACAAGGCCCGCACGCTACTCGACAGCATTCCGATCATCAAAGCGGCCGCCGAAGACGGCACCGCGCGGCGAACCGCCCCGACCTCATCGGATTGCGCAACCGCGCCCCGATCGGTCTCATGGCTTAACTTGATCTATTCTCTGTAGAGTACTCCTGCAGAGATCTTGTAATGGTCTTTTGGCTGCAATCTTCTCTTAGACTGGATTGTCTGGCGCAGAGCGAAACTCCCGAGAGCCCAAATACCACAGCACGCGGGTAATGATCACGTTTGTCGGCAAACCAGCGGCGGCAAAAAAGCGGGTAATGGGGTGATCGATTGGGAGCCATGCCCCAAGCCTTGGCGCCACAAGGTATAAAGGGCAACGGCGAATCCATTCCAATGATCGCGCACGTTTAATATTAAGTGTATGCGAGCAGGTACTTGCACCTATCTGCAACAGATCCCTAGCGTTGAGACGATTTCGTTTGGGTTTCATATTCCCGATCAACTGTGAAGCTCCAGCGGGTTTCAAGTTTCCGCCCCTTCACTCTGGCCGAGAGAACGACTGTGTAAGTTTTTGGTAAAAGTTTTTCAGTGCAAGCATAGGTCACAACTTTGCTCTTCGGTTTGTAATTTGCTGGAACAAGCCCGACTCCGCTCACACGTATTTGCACAGAATTGGCGTCGACTTCACCCATAGTCGCCAGGTTCGCTTTTATTGTTGGGGTCGAATCATTGATGTGCTGACCGTTCATCGGCTGCGTCACCATCGGAGCGGCGGCAAGCTGGATCGATTCTGCTGCAGGGTTATCGCGGCCGAGCCTAAAGTCCATGGCCGCCTTGAAAATTTCCGACTTGTTTGACTCAATCGCATAGCAACCAAGATTATCTGCAGGCGCATCGATGCCCATATGCCGACCGTCCAGAGTGAAGAGAGCTTGGTAGCCTGCCTCCAAGGCAACCTTTCGAACGGTCTCGTTGTAAGTTCCATACGGAAGGGCTAACCCCGTAACATTAATTCCTAATTTGTCTTCCAAAATCCGCTTGGAGGTGTAGATCTCATTGTGCAGCCAGGTGTTGTAATCCTGTCCCTTCGGGGCGTGTCGAAGATCGTGGTGAGACACAGTAAGACTTTCGATATCGACACCAGCATCGCGCATCTCCTCCAGCTGGGCCCAGGGGATCGACTTACCGCCTACGTTCACGTAATTCGTGTAAATGAACATGGTGCACGGGTAACCGTACTGCTTCAAGATCGGCCAGGCAACGCTGTAACCGGAGACGTAACCGTCATCGATAGTGATGATGCAGCTCCGAAGCGGAATATTCTTTTCCCCCTGCCGCCACGCCAAAAAATCTTTCATCGGTATGACCGCGATCCCGTTCTCTTTTAGCGCCTGCATTTGCGCCCTAAACTCCGCAGGCGAGATCGCGAGGCTGTCGTGCGGCCTATCCTCGAAACGGTGATAGCAAAGTATCATGACTCGAGCGTTTCGGTCGATAGCCGGAGCCGGCGTGGGTGTTGTCAACGCCACAGGTGTTGGAGTAGCCGGCACTGGCGAACCGTCGTCTGTGGCCCGAGTCGGGGTCGAGTTAATCTCTGCCTGTTTTTGTGGCTTGTTGCATCCTGCTATCAGCAGAGGTAAGAACACTACCAACGCGAGAAAACGACAACACATACTGGTTGGAATAAGGTGAGGATATCACGCTTAAAGAAAATTTCGAAACCAAATACCTTGTCAAAATGCCGCCCCTTGAATAGATCCTGCGCCGAGCTCGATTGAGCCTCCGGGGGCCGACAGCGGCCTTTTCAAGGATTTGCACCAGAACCGCGCCAAGTTCCTCCCAAGCGCGGAGCCTTGCAGGATTCATGGTCACCGCATTTCCGTTTCCCCGGAGGACGCAACCGGCGTGGTGATCTACCACCTGATTTTCTCAGCCGCTACCGCCGAACGACCAACGAAGAAGAACTGGCGAGGGTGTACAACATCCCGATCCCCCCGCGAGCTAAAGATCTGCCGATCAGGGCTCCCGCCCAGATTGATGTAAAAATATCCTTTAAGGGCGCGTGATGAAATAAGTGTATCAAATATCTAATGTATTTGGACGAATTGTATAGTTCCATTCTCGTATCTGTTTAGCCCGGTGTAGGACCTCTCCCAATCGTCTCGTCCTCGATCATGGATGTTGCTGGCTAAAAGCGTTCCCGCGGAGAAAAGACACCGGACGGAGGAAGCAAACCCGAGCCTCGCTCGTGCCGAAGAAATCGAGGACGAAGAACGACGACGAAGGACGAGAACGATCGGGAGAGAGGGCAGGGAATCGAGATGGGGGACTATGTATCGAAGCTTGCTTCCTAATCGTCGTCGTGGTCGTCCTTCGTCCTCGATCTTTGAACGTTGTCGGCAATCGGCGGGTTTCCCCCTTCCATTGAAGTCGAGAACGACGACTATAAGGACGATTACGATTTCAGAACAAGAGGACGAGTGGGGATTAACGAGCGTTTCGTTCGTTGCTGATCGCGATTTAGACAACGCAGGCCCACGTGCCTCCGATGGCCTTAAAGACAGTGACGCTTTGTGATCTTTGCGATCTTCTGTTCAAAAATGACTTTTGCTTTTTTTCCTGTCTTAGTGCCGGGGGAACGAAGAAAATCATTTGCACAGAAGATCACAAAGGTCACAAAGACAGTCCTTTCGATAGAAACGGCCTACGCCTAGAGCCACATCTAGATAGATCAGCGCAGCGAACCGGAGTTCGAGTTCCAAGTTCTCTCGTCCTCGTCCCGGTCCTTCCGGATACATCGCGCTAACCGTTCGTTATGTCAAAAAGTTGGCCCAAATGAGCCGGGTTTTTCAGGCAGCTTTGCGCATGGGAAACACCTGAGCTAACAATCGGTCTATTTCGGTATCGATGATTTGCACTGCCTTGTTCAATGGACCGGGTTCTCCAACCGGCGGTGCGTTCATGACGGTCAGCGCCGGGCGAAATACTCTGGCCTCCAAGCGTGCGTACAATCGTGCCAGCTTCCAGCCGTAGGGACTCAGATAACAGCGCTGGCTCCCGCAGACCCGACAGATGATCCCCTTGCGGATCAGGCGTCGAAGATCATAACTCATCTGGCCGACGCTATATTGCTCCAGCCCAACACCCATGAGTGCTGTCACATCACTCGGTGTCGCAAGTCCCGGCTGCGAAATCCGTCGATTAGGCAGCCGAAGGCCGACAGGGAGAGCATCAATGCCATCACCCGCGGATCGCCAAACTTCAAACCCGGCGCTCGTTGACCGTCCTGTGTCACGGTCGGTTGCACCACCCTTTGGATGCTCTCGGCGCTCAAACCACAGTTCTGGCTGACACGCTCGATTCCAGCAGGCGTCGGTTGATCTCGCGGCCCAGATCTTTGAGGTAGGGCATATTTTCGATTCCCTTGTTGACCCCGAAATCGCTCGGATCGTGGAAGGTGCCTTCGGTCCGCAGTCCGCGACCTTCCTTAAAGTATTGTTTGAGATCAAAACGTTTGTAGCTGATGTGCAGACTCGGATGGACGCCCTCACGCAACACCCGTGTGCGGAAACTCCCCGGTGTGGTGCGGATGATCTTGCGTGGGAAAATCAGTTGAATTCGATCGGGCCGACCCAAGTCCAGGTTGTCGCGAATGACTTCCTCGAAGAACTGACGACCGGCCATCGGACGATCGACGATCTGAGTGAGACTGAATTCCATTTGCCAGATGGAGAGCCGATAGTCGTAGCCAGCCGTGCGGTCTTGGGCTGAGAGCGGCATCGGCAATCGGTTCAGCCATTTTTTGCGGAAGGCCTCGATCTGCGCCGGCCCCATTGCATTGGCCAGGGTTTGCAGTCGCTGCGGATTCTGGCAACTAAAAAACCATTGTCCAAACTTTCGAAATCAATGCCTTCTTTGCTCAATTGCCGTTTGAGCCACTCATGGCCGTTGAGATAAAGTTTCAGGCCCCAAGGGGCATAACTACAGATTTTGATGAAGCACTCGCCCCAATCCGCGTCATCCAAATAGAAATAGTAGTAGTTGGGCAAGACCGATTTGTTGCGCGCAAATTTCAAAGACCGCCCGTTTACCGGGTAGACGATGAGCGCTGAAGGCGTGGGCTTTTTCCTGAGCGATCCCAATGAAGACCACCGCATCGCGCACTGGTCGCTCGCGGCGCATTTGATGGGCGCGCAGGTCTTTCGATTCCTTACGCTCAAAGTGAAACAGCGGGATGGCTTGCTGCGTGGTCATTCTTCCCGTGGATACCACTGCAACCGGACCGATGACCAAGGGCATCGTCAAAACCGGCAAACCCCTGGTGTATGTCAACCGCAAGCCCGAGAACCTGCCGAAGGGCGTCGTGTACGTGGGGTCCAAGTCCATTGACGCCGGGGTCATGAACATGGAGAAACTGGGTAAAGCCATGGGCGGCAAGGGCAACCTGGCCATCCTGATCGGTGAGCTGAGCGATGAACCCGCCCACGGCCGTACCGATGGGATTAAGCAAGTCGTCAAGGAACAGTTCCCCAACATCAAGGTCACTCGCGAACAGACCGGCCACTGGAAGCGTGAGCCGGGCAAGACGATCATGGAAGACTGGCTGGCTTCCGGCCAGCAGATCGACGGCGTGGCTGCAAACAATGACGAGATGGCGTTGGGGGCCTTGCAGGCCATTAAGGCCGCCAGGAAGATTGGCAAGATCCCCGTGGGCGGCACCGATGGCACCCATGACGCTTTGGAGTCAATGGACAAAGGTGAACTGAACAACACCGTCTTCCAGGATCCCGTTGCGCAAGGCGAGGAGGCCGCCAATGCCGCCTATCTGCTGGTCAAGAAAGAACCCAATCCCAAAATGCTGGACGGTAACGTCTGGATTCCCTACCAGAAAATCACCAAGGAGAACTACAAGTCCTTCATGAAATAAGTCCTCGCTCGACCACTGTCCTTTGCATGATCACCGAACAGCGCGCGCGTCACCTTCCGGTTCTGGAAGGAGTGATTCTTGGCGGTACAATCAAAGTGCTAACCCATGCACCAGGAGGCGAGATTGATGGAGCCGTCTTGGATAATGGGACGATTGCGCATGTTCCACCGCCGGTTGGCATGCATTTTCCAAACCTCTTTAGAGTGGGAAGTCCACTGGCGGCTAGCGGTTACGGAACCGTCAACTCTTACGGGCGGTGCCTTGAAGCAACCGCGATCGGCCCCTCCTCTAGCCAAATGCAAACGGTAGCAGCCGCGAATGACCGCCGTGGCCAGCGCGGGCCTCGCGGCCGGCGCGGCCGCCGTCTGCCGCCGGGATATGCTGCAACACTTGGCTATCTATCCTGGCAGTGAACAAACCCGCCAAAAAAAGATCTCGGTGCGGGAACTCCCGGCGTGCTGGCCGAAGAAATCGTGTTACCGGCTGTTGAATATCGGAAAACCGCAACCCGGAGAGACCGTCGTCGTCGCTGCGGCCTCGGGCGCGGTCGGTTCGGTGGTCGGCCAGATTGCCAGGATCAAAGGCTGCCGGGTCGTCGGCATTGCCGGAGGCGAACAGAAATGCCGCTTCGTTCAGGGCGAACTCGGCTTCGATTCTTGCGTCGACCATCGCCAGCCGGAGTGGCTCAACGTCTGAAAGCTGCCTGTCCGAACGGCATCGAAGGGGCTACAGGATTTAGAAGCCAGGGTTTCAACCCGTCTCAACCCAGCTTCTGCCATACCTGGAAGCATCGGGAACAATTCGAAGAGACCGAATCTGCTGCTGCGCGACCCAGAGCGACTGCTTTCTCTGTTCAGCAATTCGCAACGACCGGTGCAACTCATCCTTGCTGGGAAGGCCCATCCGGCAGACCAGGCGGGGCAAGCTTTGATTCAGGAATGGACGCATTTCATCCGGCGGCCCGAGGCCCGCCCTCATGTGATCTTCCTCAGTGACTATGATATGCATTTGACTGGGCACTTGGTGCAAGGCGTTGATGTCTGGCTCAACACCCCACGGCGGCCTTGGGAGGCCAGCGGCACAAGCGGCATGAAGGTGCTCGTCAACGGAGGCATCAATCTCTCGGAATTGGACGGCTGGTGGGCGGAAGCTTATACGCCTGACGTGGGGTGGGCACTGGGGGACGGACGGGAGCATGGCGACGATCCCGCTTGGGACGCTGTCGAAGCCAACGCCCCTTATGGCCTGCTCGAGCGCGAGGTGATCCCGGAGTTTTATAGCCGAGACGAGAACGGCATCCCGACCGCCTGGATCAAAAGGATGCGGGAAAGCATGTCCCGGTTGACACCGCGCTTCTCCGCCGGCCGCACGGTCCGCGAATACACCGAGGGACACTATCTCCCAGCTGCCACGGCCTACCAGTTGCGAATTGCCAATCAAGGCGCGATCGGCAGGCAAATGGCCGATTGGCAGCACAGTCTGGAACAGAAATGGGCCACGCTACACTTTGGCGAAGTGAAGGTTGAGACCCGAGGCGAGCAACACCTGTTCGAGGTTCAGGTCTATCTCAATGACTTTCACCCGGAGGCAGTGCGGGTAGAGCTTTACGCCGACGGCGTCATGGGCAGTGCTCCCGTGTGGCAGGAGATGAAGCGCGTTCGTCAACTCGGCAGTGCGTCAAGCGGCTACGTTTACAGCGCGGCTGTGTCTGCGGGCCGCCCAGAAGCGGACTATACGGCGCGAATGATACCGCACCGCGAAGGCGTGGCAGTTCCTCTCGAAGCCGCGCAAATCCTGTGGGCTCTATGGAAAGATTGACCGCATCGGCCTGAGCGGGACAAATCTGACGTTCAATGACCCGACCAGGAATCAGCAGGAGAGCCGCAGCCTCGCCACCTCCGACCACAAATCGGCAGCGAATTTCCTGGTCGATTGGCTCGAAGAGCCGAATCGGTTCGAATCGGTCCGGGCTGTGGGGCACCGGGTGGTCCACGGCATGCAACACAGCGCGCCCGAGCTGGTGACCCAGGAATTGTTGGATGAACTATATCGGATCAGCCCCTATGACCCAGAACATAACATTTGCCCCGCGAGATCGAACTGATTGAGGCGTTCCGCCAGCGTCATCCGACGCTGCCGCAGGTGGCCTGCTTTGATACGGCGTTTCACCGCACCATGCCACGTGTTATCATCCTCCCATGCAAACACGATTCGCGGAGGAAGCATGCAAGAATTAGTACAGACATTCAGCGTATTGGTGATCCCGATCGTCATCCTAGTTTCATTGCTAGCGCTACAGGTAATCCGGATCCTGCGCGAATATGAGCGCGGCGTGATTTTCCGGCTGGGTAAATTGCTCCAGGCCAAGGGACCAGGTCTGATCACACTGATCCCGTTTGTTGACCGGATGGTGAAAGTGGACCTGCGAGTGATCGCCATGGCCGTACCCAAACAAGAAATGATGACTCGCGATAACGTCCCGGTCACAGTGGACGCTGTCGTCTATTTTCGGGTAACGGACCCAGAGGCCGCCATCGTCAAGGTGGAAAACTACCTCCAAGCGAGCTCGTTGATAGCTCAAACCACGTTGCGTAGTGTCATTGGGCAGGCGGAGCTGGACGAATTGCTAGCGCAACGCGAAAAAATCAATCAGCGCCTGCAGGAAATTATCGACCGTCATACAGAACCGTGGGGGATAAAAGTCACTGTCGTTGAGGTCAAGGATGTGGTGTTGCCCGACACAATGCAACGCGCCATGGCCGGGCAAGCCGAGAGCGAACGGGAACGCCGCGCTAAAATCATTGATTCCGAAGGCGAATTTCAGGCGGCCGAGAAACTTGTTCAAGCGGCTCGCATGATTTCCACTCAACCCACCGCCCTGCAACTCCGCTTCTTGCAGACGATGCGCGAAATCTCCGCCGAGCACAGCACAGTGATTTGTTTGCCTCTGCCCATCGAATTGTTCAAGGCATTTCTCAAGCACCGGGATACCGGAGAAGCACAACAATCGTAATTCGCATCGAGCGATCACCACGAGGGTCTGGCAGGCGGATCAGTGGCGGCTTCGCTGCATGAAGAAATTGTCGATCGCCGGTCGCGACTATTAGCGATCCTGGCGCCATTTAAAGGTAAGGCTGGTTACGAGCGCTCATTCGTTACAGGGATTTCGATCAATTGGGATTTCCCGGAAGCCAAGGCCGCTTCGACCATACCGCTGATCTCAGCTTTCGAAGTCACCTTCTGCGCAGAAACGCCCATCGACTTGGCGAGGAACTGGAAATTGACCAACGGATCACAAAGATCCATCGCTAAGAAGCCATACTTTTGAGCGTTATATTGCGGTTGATTCAACATGAATTCTTTCAGAATTCCGTATTCGGCATTGTTTAAGATGACGAACACAACCGGCGTCTCCTCATGCACTGCGCTCCAGAGTGCCTGCGGTGAATAGAGCGCTGAACCATCTCCGACGATACTAAGGACCGGCGCTCTGTCATGAGCCAATGAAACACCAACGGACGCCGGCATTCCCCAGCCCAAAGCTCCGCCGCGATTGTGAAAATATTGCTTTGCGGCTGTCGATCGATGCATCGGCTGCGTGAACGCGTTGGCACAGGGCGCCTCATCGACCAGCAACGTTCCGTCCGCCAAAGATCGCATTGTCTCCCGCACCGCAACGATCGGCCGGATTTGCGGATCTCTGGCAGCTACCTCTGCTTGTTGTCTCAGCGCACGCTGCTGACCTTCCCTGACTTCTCGCGCGATATTGACGTTTCTTTCGACGGTGTCCGGAGGAATCTTGCGCTCAAGTTCCTCCGCCAGAACTTCCAATGTCGCTTTGACATTTCCGACGATGCCTATCCTGGGCGCGTCATTGTGGCAGAGATCGTTGCCATCTTCCGAGATATGATAAAACGTGATGTTTTCCGGAATCGGATCCCTGGCCGTGTAGACTATCGCGAGCAGCGTCTTTCCACCAAGCCCCAGCATGCAATCGTATTGACCGAGAACCTCGGAAATTCCCTTGGCGGTTATCGGCAACGAACCGCGCCAGAATGGATTAACGGAAGCGAAGTTGTTGACTGACGGCCAGGAGGACCCGTAGACAGGCGCGCCTAACAACCGCGCCACTCGGGCGATAGATTCATCTACACCGGACTCGGCGATATCGTTTCCGGCAACAATCACGGTCCGGCCGGGCCTGAACTGCAACAGTTCCGCAGCCAGATCTGGAACCCCTGAACCGACGCTCGCCCGTTCGATGCGGCTTGCCGGAAGGAGGGGAGGAGAACCTGATTCGTCCATGATATTCATCGGAAGAGAAAGGAAAACCGGACCGCGCGGCGGCGACATCGAATTGTGAAAGGCCCGGCGGAGAATCAAGGGCAAATCATCGAGCGAATTTGGTTCGAAACACCATTTGGCAATTGGGGCGGCCATCCCCACGAGATCGGCGGCCAGCAATGGGTCGGCTAAAAAATGACGGAGATCCTGCTGCCCGGCAGTGACAATCATCGGGACCCTGGCGATCTTCGCATTCATAATCGCTCCCATACCGTGACCCAGACCGCCGGCCGTATGCAGATTGACGAAGGCAGGGTTACCGGATGCTTGTGCGTACCCGTCCGCTATCGAAACTGCGGTAGCTTCCTGTAGTCCCCAGACGTAACGGATGTCCGGTACCGTCACCAATGCATCGATCAATGGCAACTCAGTCGTTCCAGGATTGCCGAAAATGTAGCGCGTCCCCTCCGAGCGCAGGACATCCAGAAGGATGTCCGCCCCTCTGCTGCTTGATTTCCTCGCTTCCGACCTGCCGATTCGTTCGACATTTATTTCCATAACCCAGGATCTCATTCAGCTTTTGGATCCGCCACTCTTCTTCCTTGTCGCTTTGCCGAAAATCATTCACCAGACAGTCTTTCGCGGACACTCCCTCCGCTGGCAATTTTGCTCGAATCCTTCTAACATATGCGAATCAGCCGATGAGCGATGACCCGCTAAACGACCTGAAACCTGAAATTCGCCAATTGCCGCGAGCGATGAACTTTTTTCTGAGGCGTGCGATGCCGCGGTTTACTGTCGAGACCTGCGCAGAAGCATTCATTCTGACGCTGGCAAAGCTTCTTCCGATTGAGCATCTGCTCGGTTACCTATGGAAACCTGCCCGTCAGACTAGTCATCGAATTCGATTGACTCTAGAGGGCGGTCAGGTCCGACAAGAGCGAGAAGCCTCTCCCCCGGCAGAGATCGTTCAGCGAGAAGCGTCTGCTGAATCACACGACGACTTGAAACTGGTTTTGCATCACTCGCTGAAGTCACTGCAGTTCGACCTGGCGGAACGTAAGACCCTTGAAGACCAAGGATGCCGAGCTGCGGTTGAAATCCATTTCGCTTATTACAGCAGACCGATTTTAAGGATCATCCTTGGATTATCCACCGCCAAGTTGCTGCCCACAATCGAGGCCCAGGATTTTCTGCTGGTGTTTTGCCGATGCGGTCTGGTCTCGTTGAACGGTGCTTATCTGGCCGAACTCGATGAGCGAGAAGGACGGCGCGAAAGACCTGAGCTGAACGAACGTTTTAACCTGATCCTGCAGTGGTTTCATGCGCTGGTGCGCCACTTGAATATCGGCATCGCCGGGCTCCAGAGCGGTCAAGTCGCCGAAGCAGAGGACGCCCTCGAGCGAGCCTCGATCGTGGCCGGCATCTGTCTGGCCGAAATGCTGGCGCTGATGGGCAAGGTCCAACCTTGATTAGCTCTCGAAACGGGCTGAGGGGCACCGGAGCAATTGTGACTCGACTTGTTGCTCAAATTGGATTTAAGCATCTCCAATGCGCAAAGTCCTCAAATCCGACCAGGGACCTCTTGAGATTAAGCCGCAGGAAAAATCCGTTTGGATCTGCATGTGCGGTCTATCCAAGAATCAACCGTTTTGCGATGGATCGCACAAGCGAACCAGGGATGAAGAAAACGGCAAAACTTATGAGTACGACGAGCAAGGCCACAGACGCGAAGTTGGCTAGTGCGAAATCTCACGAGCGCTTGGGGTTGTGAGATTTTCGAACTAGTGTGGCGGATTGCAAATTTCCGGTCTGCGGGCCACGATCCTGAGCTCATGTCAGAATCGCGTCCTTCTCGGAAGATTTCAGCGGACGATGGCAGCGCAAGAGGTTCAACCTATCGCCCATCACCGGACAGGAATTTTTCAGGAATGCCGCCCGGCGTGCCGTACATCATCGGGAACGAAGCGGCAGAAAGATTCAGCTTTTACGGGATGCGTTCCATTCTGGTCGTCTTCATGACGACTTATCTCATGAGCGCCAGCGGCCAGCCTGCTGCAATGAACGATAACGAGGCGGCTGGATGGTTTCATGAATTTGTTTTCGGAGTTTATTTTCTCCCGATTCTGGGGGCGATCATCTCGGATGGGTTGCTAGGCAAATACCGTACGATCATCTCGCTATCCGTTGTTTATTGCCTTGGCCACCTGGCATTGGCGATAAACGATACGCGATTGGGGCTTTTCATCGGCCTGCTCCTCATCGCAATCGGCTCAGGCGGAATCAAGCCGTGCGTGTCTGCGCATGTCGGAGATCAATTCGGGGCCGGCAACCATCATCTGCTTTCCCGAGTCTTCGGCTGGTTTTATCTCTCAATTAACTTGGGATCCTCGGTTTCCACTTACCTCTGCCCTATCCTCCTGAACGATAAGAATCTCGGACCGCGTTATGCCTTTGGATTGCCCGGCTTGCTGATGCTGACTGCGACGATTGTCTTCTGGATGGGAAGAAAGAAATTCGTTCACATTCCGAGGGGCGGCCTCGGTTTCCTTCGCGAATTTTTCAGCGGCGAAGGACTCGGTGCTATCGGGCGTTTATTCATAGTCTACCTTTTCGTCGCAGTTTTCTGGTCGCTTTGGGACCAAAGTTCCGGTGGGGAATGGACCTTGCAAGCCCGGGACCTGAATCTTCATTTTCTAGGACTCAAGCTTTTGCCAGAACAGGTCCAGGTGGCAAATCCGCTCCTGATTCTGGCACTGGTGCCACTTTTTAACTATTTCATTTATCCAGCCGTTGAGCGTGTTTTTCCCCTGACTCCGTTGCGAAAGATAGGCATCGGGCTTTTCCTGATTGCCGCGTCTTTCGTGGTGATTTGGTGGATTCAGACCCGCATCGACGGGGGAGCGAGACCGAGCGTGGCCTGGCAGCTTCTGGCATACGTCTTGTTGACTGCGAGTGAAGTGATGGTTTCAATCACCGGCTTGGAATTTTCGTACACCCAGGCCCCTAAAAAGATGAAAAGCATCGTCATGGCGACCTGGCTTTTCACGGTCGCCTTAGGGAACCAATTTACGGCCATCCTGAACTTTCTGATCCCAAGCCTCAGTAATCTCGGGATCGATCTCAAACACGCCGCCTACTTTCGATTCTTCAGTCTGCTGATGTTCCTTACGGCGATTCTCTTCGTTTTTGTTGCACGATTCTATCGCGGCAAGACCTATCTCCAGGGAGAAGACCCCGTCGAAGAAGCCGTAACGGTACAGTAGTGCACCGTCTCGCATATAATGGTGATGTCGCCGGAGGTCAGTTGGCTGTTTTTCAAGGCGCAAGCGAAGCGCCCATATCTGCGTCTCACCAGCCAAGCCCTGTGAGCTTTTCGCGCTACCGTTATCCAGAGACTGCGTGCGGCCAGAAGCCAGTAGCTTTCCTAGGAGAAATAGCGGAGTAGCACACTTTTAGCACACTTTTCCTGGACTTCCGCAATCGCCTGGCGAGATCACGGCAGCAAAGTAAACGCTCCATCAACTTTCGCCGTCTCTAGCGCCTTCTTACGCTTCGCCACTCGTACCTTTCCGATGTGGCTGGCGCCACGCCGATCGATAGAAAACGCGCCTGTATAGCGCCGGCCTGATTCGTTCCAAAGGTCATATGATTCCATCCATGCTCGACAACCACCGCTCCCAGGTACCAACCTTCTGTGATGTCCCTCGAAAAACGATATTTACGGGTCGAGACCCTCCATGGCGATAGGGTATTTGGCAGTTTCGTCATCGGTGTACCGACAGCGACAGTCCTAGACCTTAAACAGCAATATCCAAACCGCAATTTCGTGGGTCCAAACCCAAAAGTGGACGATGCTATTAGGCAAAGCATCACAGAGGAAGAAAAACGGCAAATTTGCAAGCATTTGAAAATCGCCCTTAACGCGGACTTTAAATTTAAATTTCAAGGGATTGGGCGCCCTTTAGACGAGGCTACAGAAAAACCGACATTTGAGGGTGAAAACGGGAAAAAGTTTTGGATAATCCAGATGCCATCTTGACGTTACAGAAACCGTGCCCAAGGGGTCCAGGGGATATCGGACACGTCGCCAAACGCGCGCACAAGAAACCGAACAGTTCTGCGGAGTTGAGGATCCTCGTCCTTCCTTTCAGGGCCGGATAAGGTTGCCGACGTGCGCCGCTCACCACTTGACGCACGCCGGGATTTCCTGTGTTTTTTTGCGGAAGGCAAGCACTCACTTGCCTACCAGATATGTCGATAACCGTTGTATGTATGGATAGGCTGAAAATCAACAATATTCGTGGAATTTTTGATGAGGAGGCGAAGTTCTCTGAAGTCCGCCGAAAGCACGCCGAAAATTGATTCCGAGCGTTCGCAGGCGATTCCGAGGGCCGATGGTTTTATGTGGGGGATCGCCGAAGCAGTCGCAGATTTTGCCATTCAGCGCATCTCGCCTCTCGAATTCTAACCAGACAACTATTTAGCGGCTTCCGTGCGGGTGGACTACTGAATGGCGCGAAGGGCTTTTAACCCTCTGCCCTCCTTTGTCGTTGCCGCTCCGCCGACATCTCGTCACGGAGGGAGAAAGCGAGTCTTATGTCCACCAACCCGAGCCTGAGTGGTTCGTTTCGGGGATGCTCTGATCTAAAGCGGCAACGCATTTGACCGTATTACAAAATATGACTAAGGAAGCCCACATCCGCTATCAGTCGCGTCTCAATATTCTCGGTTGCTTCGTGCTCCTTCACGCGTTGCGAGCGGGGAAACCACAAAAACGATCGCTGACCAATCGGGGTTGAACAGTTGTGCCTTTCCCGGTCCCTCGCGGTCTTCAACAATAGAGGGATTCCGATACCTTTTTTGCGTCTACCCCATTAGGGTTACCCCAGGGCCAATGCCTGGCGGTGGGTATGTCGTTTAGTGAGAGGAAGAAGAATCTTTTTGCGGGACATTTGTTTAGCAATTTTTTATCCTCGCGGGCGTGAGTAAAACTCTGCGACTGCCTAACTGCGACCAACAAGCCTTATTAGACCAAGTCCAAGTGCGGCTTGTGGAGCGCGCCGAACTGGAGCGTTTCAAACAATTGCTCGATGAGCATCACTATCTGGGAAGCCTCAAAGCGGTGGGCGAACGCCTCCACTACGTGGCCACCGATGCCCAAGGTCAATGGCTGGCCTTGCTGGTCTTCAGCGCTCCAGCCAAGCACCTCAAGCATCGCGACCAATGGATCGGATGGAGCGCTGCTCAACGCCACCGTCGCCTGAGCCTGGTGACTAACAACAGCCGCTTCCTTATCCTGCCCGAGCGCTCCGTGCCCAACCTGGCGAGCAAGGTGCTGCGCCTGACCCTGGATCGCCTTCCCACCGATTGGCAGAGCTCTTACGGCCATCCGGTGTTGGTGGTCGAAACCTTCGTCGATGTTGCCCAGTTTTGCGGTACAGTTTATTCGGCCAGCGGCTGGAGCGAACTGGGCCAGACCGACGGCTGGGGCCGTCATCGGCGCGATTACTACGTTAAACACGACCAGCCCAAACGCCTCTTCTGCCGCCAACTGTTCAAAAACGCCCGCCGCAGTCTTCAGGCCGAACATCTCAAGCCAGCGTTGGCGGTGGTCGAACAAAAGGTGTCGCCACCCTGCACGCGTACGGTGAAGGAAATCCGCTCGATGGTCGAACACTTCAAGGCCGTGCCAGACTTTCGCGGGCGCTTCGAGTCCTATCCGCTGTGGTCGATGTTAACGATCCTTCTTTTAGCCACTCTCTGCGGTGCTCCGCGCGGGCAAAAGGATATCGCCAAGTTTGCGCGGGGCTTGAGCCAAGCGCAACGCCGGGCTCTTGGCATCCGGCGTAACCCAAAAGGCAAGTATCCTGCTCCGACACAGCCGACCTTTTGCCGTCTGCTCCAGCGGGTCGATGCCCGTAGGGTGGAGGAAGTCATTTTAGCCATCCAGGAGCAAATGCGCGGCTCGGCGCCCAAAGATCAATTGATCGTACTGGATGGCAAGGAACCCAGGCACGGCAGCGGCGCCTCGATTTTGAGCGCGGTCACCGTACCGAGCCAGCATTACTTGGGCAGTGCACTGGTCGACCAAAAGACCAACGAGATTCCCGTGGCGCGAGAGTTATTTAATCGCCTGGAGCTCGAAGGCCGGTTGGTCTCGTTGGACGCCTTACACACCCAGGACGAAACCGCGCGCGCGCTGGTCTTGGAACACGGGGCCGATTATCTGCTAACAGTCAAAGGGAATCAACCCACCGTGCGCGAACAGATCGAAACCCTCGTTGCCGCCCCTCAGGGCGATTTTCCCCCCTCATGAGCCGACGCCCACCAAGGCTCGCGTGCAGGAAATCAACAAAAGCCGCAAAGAAAGCCGCAGTATTGTCACCGCGCCAGTCACCGGTGAACAGGTCTGCTTCCCATTGGCCGAGCAGGCTGCTCTGCTGTTGCGCCAGACCGAAGGACGCAAAGACGAACTGGTGGCGCTGATCACCAGTGTCGAGGCCTCACGACTCCATGCGACAAACTGGATGCGTCTGAACCGGGATGCCTGGGGCATCGAGAGCGGTTTGCATCAGCGCTTGGATATCTCCCACAACGACGACCGCTGCCGGGTGCGCAACGACAACGCTATGTTGGTTCTCGGAATGATCCTGCGCTTGAGCAATAGCCTCTTCATGCAATGGAGTGGGTACAAGCGACGCCCAGACCATGTCACCACCACCGATTTCCAATCCGCCTTGTCCGAAGACCACCACCGTCCGGCACTCTGCCTAGCCTTGAGCAAATATCCCAACCTCAAACGACTCTCATGAATTGGCGCTGGGGTTACCCCCTGTAACGACCAAATGAATTGACCACATTCAGGCGTCGCCTTAGTATGTTGACATATGCCGCATGACAGCGACCGCTTTTAAAAGAACCAGAAATCCCCGCCTGATAACGCTCGTATGATCGCACTATCAATGGCTTCCTTGCCGCCCCGCCGCTCGATCCAGCCCGAAGTAGGACTCAGCGCTCCTTTCTCGTTTGTTGTGGACGTGCGTAGAGCTGTACACCCCACACAAATTACTACGGGTCCTTGCACAAAAGCGGAACCTAAGGAGCAAGCCGTCTGGTCCACTCTTGTTTTAGAACCTCCTCGTTCATTATCTGCTGACCCGGCTGAGCAACGTATAACGTAAGCCTGCGAGAAGTTCTTTGTACGTCCGACATTTTTAAACTTTCCACCATCGCGTGGATTAGATCAACTGCCAAAGTCGCGTATATTGGACTGAATGACGCACCGGCTGCGGGAAGCGTCAGGCCCTTATAAGATGCCGCAAGATCGGATGCTGGTGTATATGGTTCCGAGTTCTTAAACTCTTTCTCATAGTCCAAATACAAATTCCACATCAGGGTCTCCAATTCCGGAGGCACATCTAAGTTCACCTTTAACCTTAGATCTTCCTTGGCTTCCTGACGGTTTATCGGATGACCGTGAAAAAATAGCTTTGAAGTTAAAGTTTCAACAATTTCGGAAATCAAATGTTCGTCTGATTCTGATTTCATGTGCGTTTTCAAGATCTTCTGCGCCGCCATACGAGACTGGCTCACAAACCTCTCCACATTTCCAAGCGCAAGCGGGTGAGCCTTTTCTACGAGAATCTCAATCGCTTTTATCAGTTCATCTTCGTGAGTGATCCCGACTGTTTGTTTGATGAACGAGATGTAAGCGCGCACGTCTTCAACGCTAATCCCTAGTCGGCGTCCTTGTTGGTCAGTGGGGTTAAAGTCGTTAGAAACTGTCGGATCAATAGGGCCCAATTCCGCAAACGGATGCATCACAATTTCATCGGCTCCCAAGGCTAATAATGTTGCGGCACTGTACGCACGGTAGGGAACCAGAACGTTAAGCGACTTTGCGAACTCTCTAAATAGAGCAACGAATCTCCACGGAACTGTGCTGACGCCACCGTTGCTAACCAAGAAAACATCCAAACGCTCTATCGGCCGGCTTGGCAAACCCAGGAGGTGATCAAAAACGACTCGAACAGCATCATCCGCCATTTGCGCCGGAACGCCTAGACGGAGACTGGTGAGATAGCAGATAACCTTGGACTTCCGAACCTCCTCGATTTTTTGCAGTATTTCTAGGCGCTGTTCGAATCCCATAATAGTAAGCAACGAGTGAAACCAGATTTTTCCTTCCAGGGTCAAACCTTATTTACGTTAGCGCGCCGGATTTTCAACCAACGGCCTACAGCCGCCTCGCCACTCTTGGCTTCGGAAGTACCAGTTCGTGGTTAATCAGTTCTCCAGCTGGAAACGCGCACCCAGCTCTTTCAACATCCTGAATGTATCCATGTAGGGAATCCCAAATTGCTCGCAAACATTGGGCAGAGGAACCCTCTTCTTTACCGTGGGCGCGTGCTCTTCCAGCGTGACGACAACATGGTCTTTGCAACTTAGTGCGTAGGCCGCCAACCAGCCATCCGCCACTCGTGCAAATTCATCCTTCGCCGCTTGCGTAAACTGCCTTTCCTGCTGAACCCAACCAACCATATTGGCAAAGTTTTGCACTATTGTCCGGCTTTGGGTGAATACAAAAAATGAATGCGGAGCCGAGCTTTGGACCCATTGGAACAGCTCGTCTCCCGGTAGAATCTCCTCCATCACTTTATCTATACTGAGGATGCGTCCGCCCCCGTGGTGTTTCAGCAGACAATCCCAAAATCCGGGGCAGATATGGAACCCGTAAAAGCGCTTGTGCGCTTCAATTAACACGTTCGCATCAATCAAGTAAACCGGCATCGGGGTTCATCTCGGATGGAAGCCCAGTTTCTGGGCAAACCGTTCAAAAGTGCCGCCATACAAACCGGTCAGGCTGTAGGCTTCCCGATAAAGCAGGCGCCCCTCGCGAGCCGACCGAACAACCGCCGCCCCGAAGCGTGGGCCGATGCGAACATTCTGTGTTGCCCAAAAATTCCCGCTCGACTTCTTGCCGCGCTGCTTTCTCCGTTCGTCCTCTTGGTATGCTCGATAGAATGCTAAGAAGGTCTCTCTACGCGCCAAACGGAGATCCAGCGCGCGGCGAGCTGCGACAACGGAACTAACCTTAAATTTTCGAGCGAGAAATTGGTATGGTTCGTCAGTTCGTTCTGCAAGCGGCCATGCCGCGCGAAACTCGTTCGCGGGTACGAGGAATTCCGCTGCGACAATGTTACACCAACGCTCGACTTCATTACGCGACGGCAGAAGCGTTTCGTCGAAGTTCGAGACCCCGTCCTCACCAATCCACAAATGTGCCAGTTCGTGGGCGAGCGTGAACATCTGCGCGGCCTTGAAATCCGGTCCATTTATGAAAATTATGGGTGCATAACTGTCGCTCAGAGCGAACCCTCGAAACTCGGTTGGGTCAAGTTTTCGGCGGGTATTGTTGCCAACTATTCCATTTATAACGATCAAGACGCCGATCTCTTCGATCCTCTGGCGGAGATATACCAGCGCTTCCGACCATGTTCGCTCATGGGATGCCCACCCATCCGGGGCCCCCAGCGTCGCCCGAATTTTTTGAGCTACCGTGGCAGCGTTATCCTGGATGGTAGCGCTTCCGATCAAGGCGAGCGGCGCCTCGCCCTCTTCCAATAGAAATTCTCGCAACCAGGCTTGGCGCCGCTGCATAAGGTAAACGGTCTCTAACAGATCCGGGCTGGGCCGTCGCACTGGAGCGTCTCCAGCAGTTCGGAAATCATGGATCGGCAAGGTGTCCGCAGGAGGCTGCTTTAGGAAAAGATGCCCGAACGGTGTATGGGTCTTCTGGGCAAGCAGTTCCGCCTTCTTGTAGGGTATTTCACCTGTTGTTTCCCATTCTATCACCCGTTCGGCCTTGATTCCCAACTTTTTGGCCAAGGCCGACTCATCCAATCCCGCTCGCTCGCGGGCCCACTGCACAACGCGCGGCTCAAGGGTAATGTTCATCGCTTTGAGATGCTTGGAGTTGGTCTCTTATAATAGGTGCTGTCACTCAACCAGAAAAAATTTGGACCCGTCTACGAAATATTTCCGCTTTACCCAACGGATTTTGCGTGAGGTTCAGGACGCTTCCAACTCGTCGAGCATGTCTTGGATTGCTTTTGGAGTAAGCGACATAGCCTAAGTGTTCATACGAACATCGTATCCGTCAAGACTCGGGGATTGACCTATCGCTGTAGATTGAAGCCTTCACTTTATCAAACATCGGTCGTAGCTACGAGAAATCATCGCAATTATGACACATACGAAAGAAGCACAAGGCTATCATGGACACTCAGGCTAATGGATTTCTAAGAAAATACCCGGAACGTAACTCGATGGTCCGACGATTCGTCGTCTAGTGAATCTGGAGAATGAGACTCAAATTCGTGGGGAAGTTTGGATTCAGGCGGCGCTGCTTGCACTGCTCTCAACGTTCGAAACGCAAGGACATTTGCAGCTTCCGCTGTCAGTCGTTCCGCGCGAAGTGCCGGCTCTGGCGCCCGGCAGCATGACTCCGAGCTCTGCGAAAACCGCAACCATACAAAAATAAAGACCCGGAGTTCGCAGCTCCGGGAATTCTCTAACGCTGCCCTTCTGTAAAAATTGCTTCAGTCGTTTAAGCCTCTCAGCCTGGGCCTTCTCATTTGTAGTCAATGATCGCCGAGCCATCGGCGCTCAAAGATGCAAAGCATTTCGCTCCGGAGCGAAGCCGTTCATGGCACGCGCGTACGAGCTCCGCCGTTACGCTACGCAAACTTGAGGCAATCACGGGCGTCGGCGCGCGCTGGCAATCGTTAAAGGAGAAATCCCGCCTGTGACATTCTGCCCGTGATCTCGGTCTTTAGCTCTTCGGCCACGATCCCTAGCTCGAATGCTGCGTCGTATTGTGTGTTGGAATTCTTAGCAGCTTGAACTTTCCCGGCGTAGCGTTGTAATTCTTGCAATAGAAATCGTGTTTGTGTTGTAATCACAGGGCCAATCTACAGCCCCGCCTAAGCTTGTCAACAACATTATTATCGTGTGTTGCTAACATTCAACTATGTTGGAAGTTGTTAACATTAAATGATTAAGTTACCATTGCGCGAATCGCTATCAAATCGTTAGAATGTTCAACAAAGAAAACATTGTGTTATTTTTTACGCAAAAAGCCCGACTTTGCAGCCGGGCTTCTTTGAAACACACTATCTCAAAAAATGGCGCAGAGCTACTTTAACCAAGCTTCCGGGAACGCTAGCTTGAGTTCAGGCTCCGTTTTCACGGCCTCAAGAACCGGCTCGAAGTGCGACCGCAACTGGCGGAGACTGGCAATCTCGTTCTCTTTATCGAGATACGTCGTGAAGCAGCCGGCGAGCGCCGTCGCTTGTAAAAACCGTTTGTCATGCCGGGCTAAATGTTCCGGATCGCCAAGGGGCGACTTCTCGAACGTGTCGTTAACGAGGGCGAGCGCAACGGCGAGCCGATGGTTCGCGAGTTGGTGTGCGGTCTCGGTTGCAAAAGTGCGAGCGACATTGCCCGCTACGATGACGACTGCTGTTTGAGCCGCTATCTTGTTCGCTACATCCGCTAGTCGGGCGCCGTGCACCGCTGCGAGTTCTTTTTCGTTGAGAGTTTTATCTGACATAATATTTTTGAAAGAGATTGTTTGAAGTTTGGTTCCCTACGCAGCTCGGACATGGTATTTACCAGCCGAGCGCAAGGATCGCACGTTGCACCCGCGCAAGCGCGCAAGCTCGTTTCGGGTCACGTAGACGGTTTCGGTCATGACTTAGAAACGGAGTCAACCAGACTGTGTACATGTTAGGCAACGTTTGCCCTCGGTTGCATTCGCCGGCGTGAGCGATCCGAAAGCGACCTTGTACTGTGCTCGTGCGATCGTAATAGAAATACTGTTCCGCCCAATCGACCGTACTTATCCACATGGCGGTAAGTGCCACTCCTCTCGAATGACCTCGTCCGCCCACGCCGGAATCGAGAGTTGAGCGCCGGCAGCATTCTTAAGTGCGACGCCTAAGAAGTCCGCAAAGGAGCGCTCGGCTTCCATCTTGATGGCGCGCGGATCGGTCCCGATGGCCATGAGAGCCGGCAGCGTGGACGAAAGCCACATTCGCCAAGCGAGTCGGAACCAGATCGCCGAGGCTCGGGCGCCGTTCTTGGGTATCAAGTGGCCAAGGTCTCGCTTGGTGACTTCGACTTCCTTCTCGTACTGGCGGAGGCTGTTCGCGACCTTGGAGTAGTCGTCGCGCGCAACTTGGATCACGTCAGCGCGTCCGGTATCTAGCGCCGCTAGTAGCCTGGACGCAAAACGAGCCTCGAATTCCTGAAGTCGCTTGAGCGCAGCCGCGGCGCCTTGACCCGTGGTTTCGGGAAGGTCCGAGATGTCGAGCTCGCCGCCGTCGTTTATCGCGATAGCCGTCGCTGCGCACGGATCAAAGATAAGCGGCTCTTGATTCCCGACCGCCTTCCTTGCCGTTCCGCCGCGCGCTAGTGCATTTTTGATCGCGGAATTCTCACGAACGGCTTTCGGGTCGTTTAGATCGCAGCCGGCTTTGCGCCAGCGTTCGATCGTGCGGACGGATCGACCGTACTCTTTGGCAAGTTCCTTGATTCGGCTAACGGGTTTATCTGGCGTGGACGACATAACACCGATGTCGCAATGTCAGCCCAAAAAACGACACCAACTCGCGACATGTCGCACCCCTGTTAAGTTGCGGCGTTATAGGCGTTTAGCGCATTCCCCGTAGGGAAACCGGGAATCAAAACACCGCGTTTAGTTACGATATGCGACAAGGCTAGTGCGACACGGCGTCTAAATGAAAAGTTTGTTCGCGCTTAAAGAACACCCGCCGGACACTAGTACCCAATGGCTAAATTTGATCAAAGAGATTCCTTTTATAAGTTCGACAGCCCACGACGCCCTACGACTTGCCGGCCCGTTCTGATGTTACTCGCGTGGCTCCCTTTTGCAACAGCTGCGTTTTGAGCAACTCGGAACTTACCGCGCGTATAATGTCCTTTGCCGGCGGATATCGTGAGCCCCGATTGGTCTTTGAAGTCAAGGAGGGATTTGGATACCGCCGCTTTAGTCAGTCCGCAGGCTACCGCAATCTCGGAGAGTGAGGAGAACTTCGAAGTCTCTGGCCACAGAAGAAACGCGAGAGCATAAGCTCGGCTCGCAGGAATCCTAACGTCGGGTCCGCGCGAGGATGTGATCCAATCTAAGACGATGGAGAACGCAGCGCTCATGTCAGAAAAGGAAATTTGCTACTCTGGCGCTTCACCGTCAATGTGATCGTCTACGGCTTCCCAATCGAAATCACAGATTCCCTCTAAGCGATTGTCCGAGTTAACCCCAAGCGGGTGCAGCCCATCACCGATGTTATTTACGTGCATCGATCTTGGCTCGATGTCCACTCTACTTCGCCGGCTACACTTCCCGAGACTTGTCGCGATCCGGGGCTTACGCCATCACATTCATGAACGCTCTAGGATGCCCTACACTGATTGGCATAGACAATGACGCACGTTGGCCGTCGAACGCGCCAGGGCAGGCGACAGTGAACGCGCCGTAGGCGACTGGACGCTGTAGTCTGCTAGGTTGCGATGCGATTAAGCAAAAGCGTAAAGCCCGGTTACTTCTGCACAACTACTTCTGCATGGTTCGTTTAAAACACCAATTCTTCCGCATACGCTTCTAAGAATAGCGTGTGTGCAGAAGTTATTATTTAATGGGAAAAAAGACTTCTACACGGTACTTCTGCACGGGCGTGTAAAAGCCTTTTCCCTCGTAAGTCCCAATTTCAACACACCTTCTGCACGCTGATTCTAAACGCCCGTGCAGAAGTAAACTGATGGGATTGAAAGTGGCCTTTTACACGGACTCTCACACGAAGCGTTCGGCGGTCGTGAACACGTTCGCCGGACAGCCGCCGGTTCCCTTTTTGTAGTGATAAATCAGTTCGTCGGAATTCAAGCTCTCTTCCGATAAAGCCGTCGCCGCATCGAAAATCGAGTTTACCGCGTAACCGATCCCCGCTGCGTTGTCCTTTAATTGTTGAAGCGTCACGCTCCCACGTTCTATTATGAACAGACGAAGTTTTTCCCGGCTTTGATGTTCGCGTTCCGCAACCAAATCTTCTTTGCTTGCGATGTCCGTCGATTGCGACCAATAACATTGTCCCATCGGCGCGCGCCGCAGAAAGAGCATATCGTCGGTTTCCCGTCACTATCCGCCATGCCGGCTCGTATACCTCGCTTGCCAAACTCGACAGCGTAAACGTTATCCTTTTTACCCTTGGTCACGGTACGAGTCACCTCGGCACAGCCACCTGTCACCGATCAAACAATCAGGGTCATTCTTGCAATCGAAGTTTAATAGATCGATCACGTCGAATGATTCTGATTCATCATTGATGTTCTCAGTTTCCCAATCGTTCCAACTGGCGGCGCCGAGGTTCACGGCGATCAATTGCTGTACCTGCTCGCCGCGCATCGCGCCCGGCAGCCGCGAGAATCGAGACGGATTCTTATTGCCTTTGTCGTCCATCACGTCGGCCAAGTATTCGTAGACGCGCTCTTGGCGCACCTTATACTCGGCGCCGTCTTTGGCGTCCACACGCACCCACGCGTGCAACGACTTTCCCGCGGAGTCGATCACGCCGGCAATCGGCAGACCGCAAGACTTGAAAATACGCCATTGCTCGGCCTTCGGCTTCGAGTCGAATTCAACGAGCACATGCCGGAAAGCTGAGATCTCCTTGTCTAGAGCTCCGAACGTGTCGGGCAAGAAAGGATTAAGGCGTATCCAAGCGCCTGGCTCGCCGTCGAAGAATCCTGGTCGCCGGGCGATCGTCTCCGCCCACCATTCGATGGTTTGAAAGGTTCCCTTACAAGCCGGGATGTATTTACCTTCGCGGAGCTCCGCGGTCTTCGTTATGCAAATCGTCTCGCCGGGTCGGAACGCTAGTTTCAGGAATTCGACAAGCGGAATATCCAGGGAAGGGATATCCTCCGTCGCTTGCGCGGTATCGAGTTTGAAACGCTTGACCTTCGGCGTGAAAGTCTTCCGCGCCCGGTCGCCGTTGTACTCGTATTGACGCGCGTGACGATGTGCCGTCGCATCGCCGTTTGACCGATCCCGATTATCCCGGCTGCTTCGAAAATGGTCAGGAAGTCTTCATTTTTGCTCATAGAGTTTAGTCACTATTTGTTGTCAACAGAGAGCAATTTCGCCGATTGCCAGCGGAGTATCCACTGACGCAATTTGGACAAAAAATGGACATTCAAGTACGACTGGCCGAATCCGTAAATAGTTGTGATATGGGAATTCTCATGTCAGTTATGGGATTCAGTTTTAGGATACGAATCGTCCCAATAGTGCATGCTTTAGGACATGATTAACCTTTCTTAAGGAAACAAAAAGGCATGGTTTGAGTTTCCAAGCGTTTCCTTCGTAAGTCGTTTGTAATCAACAACTTAACTGCAAGTTGGAAACGCCGTACCGTTTCCCTCCTTACATGAGTAGGGGGAAACACGGCTGGCAGAATGTCGTTTCCTGATTCGTTTACTTGCGGATCCAATAGTTGAATGGATGGGAATAAGAAATGAAGGGAAATAACGCGCCATGAAGGCTCGCTACCCCGCCCCGCGTCGAATCCCGAACCAAGCCTCGCCGGCGGATGGCTCAAGCGTCTCAATGTAATAACGGCGAGCTACGGCTTCCGAGTTGCCGGCTTGCTTGGAGACGTAAACAACGCCGATCTCAGGACGCCACGCGATAGCGTAAGACATGCACGATTTCCGCAGCGCATTGGGAACCGGCGCAACATTCGCCGCAATATAAAGCTCTTTGAGTTGCGTTCGGAAATAGCGCTCGCCCCACTCAACGACCGGGCCTGAGTCCTTCCGGTGCGGCTCCAGCCAGTGGGAGACGATGTCTTCCATTTTGGGGTGACGCGCGTTTCCGTTGGCGCTCCGTGTATCTTTGGCGACTCCGGGGCGAACGTGAATTAGCCGTTTTTCAAAATCTATATCCGACCAGTCAAGCACGAGATCGCTTGCGCGGGTATGAACCAGTTCGCAAGACCGCAAAAAACCAGCTCCTTCAAGCGCGATGTACGGCAGCAACTCCGGAAATTGTACGTCGGCGGTGTTTAGCAACCGTTCAAACTCTGATGGCTGATGGATTCTCGGCGCATTGTTCGAACCTTCCGGGCGGGCGATACCGTCAAACGGACTCACGCCCAGCATTCGGTTTTCCTTCCCAAACTCAAACATTGGGCGCAACCATTTAAAAGCGTTCCGCCGGGAATAACCCTTAGGCAACGATTGCAAATAAGTCCGCAGTTCGGGCGTGGTTATCTCGTGCGCGGGACGTTGACCGAATTGGTAACAGAATCCGTTTAACCGAGTCCGGATGTCGGCGCGCGTTCTATGGCTATCGGTTTCTCAGCACTTAAACTCAATGAACCGTTCGCGAAGTTCCTGCACGGTCACGCGATTTGTCACCGTCGCGACTGTCCGCTCCCAATGGTCTATAACTCCGGGCAGGAGATCCAAGCTCGGTAGCCGATTTTTGAGATATCCGATCCAATTTTGGTCATATTCGGTGATCTCGACGACTTGTAGACCGGGCGTCTTTCGATCGGTTTTCCACTTGCGGATGCGCCAGCGGAGGTCAGCGGCAGCCGACTTGCTCTTGCAGTAGTACGGATGTCGTTTCGGATGACCGTCGAATCCCGCCGGCGCTACGACCCGTTGATAACGTTCGGACTTCATCGCGCCAACAGTAGCACACTTTTAGCACACTTTTCTGAAACGGAGCGTATTTCTTGCAATTCTTGAGACGGATTTACACGAAGCTAAGTCATTCACCAGAGCTATTTTACGAGGGAAAACGCTATTATCTGCCTTCAACCGCGTGCGGCCAGAAAGGCCAGAGGGAATAAACCGTGAGAAAAGAACGCCGTTCCAGGCTGTGCTGGGCGGCATGGAAGCATTTATTGTCGAGCCTCTCAGTCCCATGGGCATGAGTCTCGGCCTTCATCAATTCGACAAAAGTCTTCAGGTTATCTTTCGCGATGGCGATGTCGCCCGGAGCAATGCGGTTTTCGTTGCGCATCCGCTCAACACCATTGGTGATCCATGCCTGCAGAAACAGCTGACACGAGGGATCGATCTTGAGAGAGTCGGCAGCCTCGAGAACGGTTACCCAAAGTTGTTCATTCAAAGTTGCGGTGGACATAATCAATACCTTTCTTTCAATGTGCCCAAGCGCCAGCCTGAAAGCTGACGTCTCACAACCCGCTGGCGGGAGAAGCTAGCACTTTTCGTTTAGAGCGTCGATAGGCATTTTCGCTAACAAAGGCAAACATGAATTCAGATCGTTTAGCAAATAGAGTCGCCATTGTCACAGGGGCAAGCCGGGGGATTGGCAGCGCCATCGCGACTAACCTTGCGCGAAACGGAGCAAGGTAGTCCTTCGGGTCCTTTTCACGGCGTTTGGGCATAGACACGGCCTTTCCACTCCGAACGTTGACCGCGCCAATAACCTACAGCAGACGACCATGTCATGAGAAGAAACAGGCCGCCGACGAACGGGAGCATCGCAGCCCATAGAACCGATCTCCGATAGTAGCGCAGGGTCGGCAGATAAGACCAGAGCATGGCGCAAATTCCAATCAAGGCGAAATTTCTGACCGCGAGCGACGAAGAGAGAAGGCCGGCGCAGGGAAGCCAAAAGACGAGCAACATCAAGAACGTCGTAGCGAGCAGCAGCCACACTGAATAGCTCAATTGCGTGAAAGCGGTGCGTTCCACCATCTCGCAAAAGCTCCAAAGTTGCGCATACGGGCGATGGCTTCGCGCCGAATGGCTCAGGCCGATCCAAGTGCGTCCTCCGGATTTCTTGACGCTGCCGGCAAGCGAACAGTCATCAATGATGGCGTCCCGGATTGAGAGAAAAGCACCTGTTTTCCGGAGCGAATCCGACCGAACAAGAATACATCCGCCCGCTGCCACTCCGAGGCTGGAATTCGGGTCATTGCCGATAGAAAAGGGATAGAGCAGCTTGAAAAAATAAATGAAGGCGGGCGCGAGCAGTTTTTCCCAGAAGGTTTCCATGCGCAACCAAGCCATGATCGAGACGAGATCGAGCTGTTCCTCGATCAGTTTTTGCTTCAGCGTTCCGATCATTCGAGGGTCAAGCTCAATATCAGCATCCAGAAGCAACACCAGTTCGGTATTGGTGTTCCGCCAGCCTTGCTCGAGAGCCCAAAGTTTACCTGTCCAGCCTGAAGGAAGAGGCTTCCCCTTGATTACCTTGAGCCCGGTCCCAAGTTTCGAGAGGGCGAGAGAAGCGGTTTCGTCCGAGGACTGATCATCCACCAGAATCACTTTCAGACCCGGACCCTGAGTGCCGAGAGCCGATAGCGTGCGTCCAATGACCGCCGCTTCGTTCCGCGCCGGAATAAGCACGGTTACATCACAAGGATTCGGCTCGCCCCGTTCATCCCCCGGTTCGAGACGTTCCCTGGTGCTCCAGGGTCGCCAAGGCACGAGAAGTAACGCAACCCACAACAAGGAACCGGCAGCCACCAGGAATTCCATTCATCCAGTGTCGAACGCTCGCTATTCGTTTGGTTTCGCAGTCGTCTGGTTCGGAGTGCTCGGAATTGAGATCCCCGCAAAGGATAAAAACGCCGGCCACCGCCAGCACAAAAAAGATGAGGCAAAATCCCAGCCAGATGTTCCGCCAGAGAACTGTCAAATCGAGCATCGTCGTAAACATGGCGGTAACGAAGAAGAGCAATCCAGCCAAGGCGGAGCCTGCCATTTTAGTCAACACAACACGATCTTCCATATTTGAATGATTTCTGGTGTTAGAATTTGGCCTTCCTGAACGACCGGTACAGGCCAAACACCATAGCCGGTTTGGAGTTCGGTTTAAATCAAAAAACGAGCTTTTCCGGATGCGCAAATTTAAAAGCTTTGGAAACCGCGGGGAGCCGGAATAAATAGAGAACGCGGGAGGACCGCCAGAGGGTGAGGAGATAAGCAGTCATTTATGAAACGCATTGGTATCCTGACAGCGGGGGGTGATACGCCCACCATGAATGCCACGATTCAAGGTGCGGTCGTTCGTGCGAATCAGTTGAAAATCGAAATTGTCGGGCTGATAAAGGGGTTCAACAGCCTCTTTAACCCGCGCGTCCCACACGTTCATTTGAATCCGCTCTACCAAGAGATCCCGGAGATGGACCCGACCAAGGGTGGCACGATGATCGGGTCCTCCCGGGATTACGTTGACCCAACCAAGACAGAGGAGCTCGATCTGATTGCGCACCGTTTGGAACGGCTCCGGATTGAAGGCCTGATCTGTGTGGGCGGAGACGGCACGCTGAACGGTCTACAACCGCTCGCGGAACGCCTGCCGACCGTGCTGGCGCCGAAGACGATTGATAACGACCTCGGGCTGAACTATCCGGAAGAGCCAAATGAATGGGTTCGCGTCCACGAACCTAATTCAAAGAACGACTACCACTATGAGCATCGAGAATCGCAGGCGATTTTTGATCTGGATTATATCGTAAACTATGTCACGCCGGGTTACGCGACTGCGGTCTACGTCTCAGCCAGCGGCGTGGAACGAATCCGCACCACTGCGGAGAGCCATCGTCGAATCGCCATCATCGAGGTCATGGGCCGGCATTCCGGTTATATCGCGCTCGGATCGGCCTACGGGCGCCCGGACATTATTCTGGTGCCTGAACATCCGCTGAACATCGAGCACTTGGTTGAACGTGTGAAGACTCTCTACGACCTGCAAAAGAACGTCGTTATTGTCTGCGGTGAAGGCATCGTCGACGAACAAGGGAACGAACTGGGGGCGGAAACCAGGACCACCGATCCGGCCGGGAATGTGGCCCTGAGCGGCGCAGCCGAAGCACTGCGCCACAAATTAATAATGATGATCGGAGACCGGTATTTCCAACTTTATCGGCGCGGGGAGTCGGCTCGCGAGGCGATCTTCACCAGGAAGGTCGGACACACCCAGCGAGGAGGAAGGCCGATCGTGTTCGATCGATTCTACGCTGCGCAACTCGGCGCCAAGGCGGTTGAACTCCTGCTTGAGGGTCGCAACAACGCTGTCTCGATCTTGCAGTACACCGCCGCCAAAGGATTCCAGGTGAGCGGTTACGATGCGAATCGGTTCCGCGACCGCTGGGGACATATCCATGCAAGACGCATGTATTCCCAATTTTACGATCCAAAACAAATGAAACCATCCCGGCTCGGGATCAACTACCTGCTGCCAATTTTTACGGACGCAGTCGGCGACGACGATATGGAACATATTCGGCGAACCCTTTTTGCGCCGGGCAACCTGGCCCAGCCGTATCACTCGATCAATACCGATATCAACAAGCGGATCCGCTACCTGGAAGAGGAAACCCAGTAAACAGGGTTACTACTTACTTACCACCGCTGGTGGACGAGCGGGCGAATCTTTTTATCGTAAAGCCTCGCTAAAACAGAGACCTGGTTCTCCTTCAACGGGGGTAGGTCGGAAGCGGCGATGTTCTGGATAACCTGTTGCTCGTTTCGAGCTCCGGGTATCACGCAGCTGACAGCCTGATGATCGAGAATCCATCGCAGAGCGAAGTCAGCCATGCTTACCCCTTCAGGAACCACCCGCCGAATTTCATCGACGGCATCAAGCGCAGTTTCGAAATCGACGCCCGAGAACGTTTCCCCGCGATCGAATTGCTCGCCGTTTCGATTGAAGTTCCGATGATCGTCCTCGGCAAATGCGGTCTTGCGAGTCATCTTCCCGGCCAGCAGACCGCTGGAAAGTGGAAGCCGAACGAGGATGCCGACGTCGCGCTGCTGTGCGAGCGGGAAAAACAGGTCTTTAGGTCGCTGCCGGAAAATGTTGAAAATGATTTGCACGGTGGCGATCCCGGGGAATTCGATTGCTTTCAGTGCTTCCTCCACCTTTTCCACGCTGACACCGTAGTGAAGAATTTTGCCGGCTTGCTTCAGTTCGTCGAGCGCCGCAAATACTTCCGGCCGATAATAGACTTCGTTCGGTGGACAGTGCAATTGCACCAAATCGAGTCGATCGCGTCGTAGATTTTTCAGGCTCCGTTCAACGAAAGCCGTAAGATTTTCGCGATTATATCCATCGGCGGTGTGTGGCTGCAGACGACGACCCGCTTTGGTGGCGACGAAGACTTGTGTTTTCGACTCGCTCAATACATTGGCGATGATAACCTCGCTCCGGCCATCCCCATAGACATCGGCGGTGTCGAAGAAATTGATCCCGCGGTCAATCGCGGCGTGCAATACGCGCTCCGCATCAGTGGCCGATACGTTGCCCCACCCTGCGCCGATCTGCCACGTGCCAAGGCTGACTTCAGAGACATTAAAGTCCGTTTTTCCTAATTTGCGATAGTGCATTAAACCAGTTTTAATCCAGAAATCCGCTGAGCACACCACGAGATTTCATGAAGGCATTGGTAGAGAAGCAGCGATTAATTCGCAGTAGCGCAGTCCTGATCGCACAATGACTGCCGGTTAGCGTTTTAGTGCGCTACTCAAGGTTATTTCCCTGTAGCGGCGTATCGATCGTAGATGATCACACCGCGAAGCGCATCGACGGCACGTTCGAGCTGGGTGTCGGGTGTCTCCTGCACCAGTTTCTGCTCTTCTGCGGTCAACAGACCGCCTCGCTGCCGCAAAAGCAGTGCCCGTTCTCGTTCGGTATCTACCGTCGATTCGATATCGGGAGCAATGCCTTTTTCCTGAATCACTTGTTTGCCCGGAGTGTAATACTTGGCGGTCGTCAACCAGAGCGCAGAACCATCTGGCAGAGGCATCGGGGTCTGGACAACACCTTTCCCAAAAGTTGTCTCGCCCACGATGACCGCCCGTTTCAGATCCTTGAGCGCGCCCGCTACAATTTCAGCGCCACTGGCGCTCAATCCATTGGCCAGCACTGCCATCGGGAAGTTCGCCCTCTGCCTGTTGGCATCGTCCGTGTAATATTCTCGCCGCTGCGCAGCGTCGCGGCCCTCCGTATAGGCAACCAACGTTCTGGGCGGCAAAAAAAGGCCGCAGACATCTACAGCGCTTGTCAAAAGACCGCCCGGATTGAAGCGAAGATCCATAATCAGCGCCTGCATTCCGTCGGCCTGCAGGGAATTAAGCTTTTCAGACAAGTCACGCGCTGTCGGTTCCGTGAATTCGGTGATTCGGAGATAGCCGATTTTGATACCTCCAGTCTCTTCCGGATTTAGAATTCTAGCGTCCACCACGCTCGCGACCTTGATCATCTCGCGTCGCATTTCGTAATCCTTCGTTTCCTTGGTCGAAGGCCGGTAAATCGTCAGCGTGAGCCGTTGATTGGGCTGACCGCGTAGCAGTTGGTTCAGGTCCTCAATCGGCATGTTGAGGGTGGATTTTCCGCCTACAGCGGCAATTTGATCCCCAGGCAGAATGCCCGCTCGCGCGCTGGGACTGTTCTCCATCGTCGATAAAACCGTAACGGATTGATCCTTGCGGGAAATAGTAAAGCCGAACCCGCCAAATTCACCTCGAGTTTCATCCTCTCTGTCTTTGAGATCTTCCGGCTCGAGGAATTGGCTGTGCGGATCAAGGTGCGGCAGCATCGCGTGCAGAGCCGCATAGGTCAGCTTTTTATAGGAAACCGCGCTTCGATCCACATAATCCTGCCTGATCACCTGGATCGCCCTCGTGAACCCGGCAATTGCCACATAGTCGATTCCGTGATCGTCCGTTGCGGCGCTCGAATTCAATATCTTGAAACCGATCAACAAATCCAGAAAAACGCATCCGACCAGAAAGCCGCAGAGAACCTTCCGCTTCATTCAAATGCAACCGTAGCACAGGTCCGCTGTTGCGCGAGAGGCGGCGACATTGGAATTTGCAGTTTTCCCGGGAAGCCGAATCCGCAGGTTTAATTTCGCCCTTGACGATGGCGTTAAAGGTGGGATCTTCCGGGCTCTTCACCAAGAGGACCCGTTATGTCTAGAGAATGCAGTATCACAGGCGCCAAACCTTCGAAGGGTCACATGATTCACAGGCGCGGAATGGCCAAGAAAAAAGGAGGCGTCGGTCAACACGTCACCGCCAACACGCCCAGATTGTTTACTCCGAACCTGAAGACGAAACGGATCTGGGTGCCGGAGCTTAGTCGCTTTGTGACTGTGAAACTCAGCGCCCGCGCCTTAAAAACCATCGCCAAGAACGGTGCTTTCGAGACGTTGAAGAAGGCCGGTTTGGTGTAAAACGATTTTTGCATTATTTGTAGGAGCGATCCGGCTGCCGTTGGATCGCTCTTTTTCTTTTTTTTATGATTCCGAGAAAAGTGATCCCTGTCAGCGTGCTCACCGGATTCCTCGGTGCGGGCAAAACCACCTTGCTTAATTACATTCTGGAAGAGCAGACCGATTACCGGTTCGGCGTGATCATCAATGAGATTGGCGAAGTCGGGATAGATGGAAAACTTGTCGAGACACAATCCGAGGATGTGGTGGAGTTAAGCAATGGTTGCGTCTGCTGCACCGTGCGGAAAGACCTTGTCAAAGGTGTTCAGAAGTTGCTGAAGAAGGATCAACTCGATTACATCCTGATTGAAACAACCGGAGTAGCGGATCCCGGGCCGGTCGCACAAACGTTTTTGAATATTCCTCAGCTACAGCAGTATGCTCGCCTTGATTCGATCATTACGGTGGTCGATGCCGAACACCTCTCAGCTCAACTGAGAGAGGCTGAGGTTGCCCGGGAACAGATTGCCTTGGCGGACTTCATTTTGATCAACAAGGTTGACCTGGTGAGTACCGAGGATGTCACGGCTCTTGAGCAACAGATTTTAGAACTGAACCCGCACGCCCGAATCTTTCACACCGAGCGCTCGCGCGTGAATCTGAAGCAACTCCTGGATCTGAACGTCTTCGATCTGGATCGAAAACTTTCCGCGTCACCTGCTTTTCTGGACGAGCTGAAGCAAAGCAATCACTCGGATATCACCTCGTTTTCTTTTAGCTTCGACCGGCCATTCGCGCTCGAACGGCTGGAGGCGGAACTGCAGGAACTCTCCGAAAAGTCCAAAGTATACCGTTCAAAGGGCATTCTCTGGATCGAAGGGACACCGCGGCGCGCGGTTTTTCACGGAGTCAACAATCGCTTCACGATCTACTGGGATCGACTGTGGGAGAAGGAGGAACCACGTTTGAGCCAGCTGGTGTTTATCGGCAAAAATCTGGATCGAGCGGCGATCGAGAAAATATTGGGGCATTGCCTGGCGTGAAGCTCGGAGCAGGAGTCAGGAGCTCAGAAGGAAAGGACTGCTGGTGCAGAGGAGTGGAGAACGAGCGGGTCAAACCGATAGGAAACCGACTGGCTCACTCGCCTGTCTACCTGCGAGGAAAGACGGCTTAGATTTAGATTCACCCGTCAAAATTCGGGAAGATCGACCACAGAAGATTGCAACAATTCGCGCTGCCTTGTGATCAACCGTTGGATGCCTGTTTCCCCGAGTCCAATCATCTTGTCGAGATCGTCCCTGGAAAAAGTGGCTTCCTCTCCCGCTCCCTGCACTTCGACAAAGGCACCGTTGCTGCTCATGACCACGTTCATATCGACCGCGGCATTCTTATCCTCTTCGTAGTTCAAATCGAGAAGAAGTCGTTCATCGACCGCGCCGACACTCACGGCAGCCACCAGACAACGCAGCGGCCAATGCGTAATCTGTCCGCGCGCTCGCAGACCAGCGCACGCCAGTGCAACCGCAACGGAAGCGCCGGTGATGGACGCTGTTCTGGTTCCGCCATCGGCCTGCAGAACATCGCAATCGATCCAGAGTGTCCGCTCTCCGAGGGCGTCGAGATCCACCGCAGCCCGAAGGGCCCGTCCGATCAAGCGCTGAATCTCAATACTTCGCCCGTCCAGTTTCCCTTTTGAGACGTCGCGAGGGCGGCGCGTCAAAGTTGAATAAGGCAGCATAGAGTACTCGGCCGTTATCCAGCCTCCTGCGACTCCCTGCTCTTTCATCCATCGTGGGACGGACGGCTCCACCGTCGCCGCGCAAATGACTTGAGTATTACCGGTGGCGATCAAAACAGACCCATCCGCGTTGGGAGCGATCCCGGCAGTGAAACGGAGAGGCCGCAATTGATCATTCGCGCGGCCGTCCGGCCTGACCGCGAGCAATTGCGAGTCGGATTGCTTTGCCATGATGGCGGGACACCAGAGACTCGGAAGACGCTGGTGTCAAATACTTAACCAGGAGACAGAAGTCAGAATACAGAAGTTCAAGAGCTCTTCCCCCGTACTCCTGTAACTCTGATGTTGATCCTTCGCTCGCCGTGGTCCAATTTGGCCGTTCTTCTTGTTATGGCGGTTTCTATCCAAGTTCCGGCGTCGACGACAAACCTGGGTCCCGGGTTTGATTGCCTGGGGATTGCTCTGCAGCTCTGGAATCGGATAAGGATCGACGTTGATCGGAGCGAGGGCCCAGCTCCAGAAATGGTGTCGCGGGCAGCGTCCCTTTTTTTCAAGCATACCGGCAAAACGCGGTTCCCGTTCAGCTTCTCCATTGAGGGTGATGTCCCGCAGGCACGAGGGCTTGGCAGCAGTGTCACAATTCGGCTGGGAATTCTGATAGCGTTGGATCGGATCACCCAAAGTGGTCTTTCCAAGGAAGAGATTTGCGCTCTTTGCGCGGAATTGGAGGGTCATCCGGACAACGCCGCTGCAGCACTTTTCGGCGGGTTTACGATCGTCACCAAGACATCCAACCGGGTCGCGCGATTTAACGTCGATCCGGCCCTGAAGTTTGTGTTGTTCATCCCAAATTTTGAAGTGAAGACCGGCCATGCGAGAACGGTGGTGCCAGCTAGTTTCTCACGCCAGGACGTGGTCGAGAACCTGGGAAATGCCAGCCTGATCGCTGCCGCATTAGCTTCAGGGGAATACGGACATTTGCGTGGTGCTTTTGTGGATCGGCTTCATCAGCCGTTTCGTGAAAAATTTGTGCCATTTCTTTCCACATTGCTTCGGACCGCCGCGAACGCAGGTGCTTTAGGAGGATTCCTGAGTGGCTCGGGCTCCACGGTAGCCTTCCTTACGCTCTCGGATGGCAAAGAGGTTATTTCCGCGCTCGAAGCGGCTGCGCCCGAAGAACGCGCCAAGATCCTGGTTGTAAGCGCCGACAACGATGGAGCACGGGTCCTCTAGAAGAAAAGAGCATGCGACGGCGCCTGGATGAGCTTGAACAATATGCGATCGAAGTCATCCTCGATAAGAGGCACGGTTTTCGCGCAACCCTATTGCGCATCGCGCTTCGACTTCTCTCCTTCCTCTATCTCGCGATCGTTCAGGTCCGTCTCTGCCTTTATCGCAATAGAATTCTGAAGGAGCGGCAACTCGGGTGTCTCGTCATCAGTATCGGCAACCTGACAGTCGGCGGAACCGGCAAGACCCCCGTGGTCGAAAAATTTGCCAGGGCCCTCCAGAAAGGGGGGCGACGAGTAGCGATTTTGAGCCGTGGTTACAAGAGCGTCGATCGACGCCGCAAAAAAAGTTTGTGGGAGCATCTTCTCGCGCAAGGGTTGGAAATTCCACCGAGAGTCGTTTCTGACGGAAAGAGCGTATTGCTGGACTCAGCGACGGCAGGCGACGAACCGTATATGCTCGCCTCGAACCTCAGGGGAGTGTCGGTCGTCGTGGATAAGGATCGAGTGAAGGCCGGGTTGCATGCCCTCAAAAAGCTCGACGTGGATACCCTGTTACTCGATGACGGTTTGCAATATCTTCACCTTAAACACCGTCTGGATATCGTTCTGATCGATCGCCAGGCACCCTTCGGCAACGAGCATCTGTTGCCGCGCGGCACTTTGCGCGAACCACCGCGAAACCTTCGAAGGGCAAGCTATATTTTTATCACAAAGTGCGACGGCGAAACTAACGACGACCTGGTTCAGAGAATTCGACGGTACAATCGTACGGCGGAAATTATCGAGTGCCGTCACCGACCGCTCTATCTCAGGCACGTCTACAAGGATGAACGATTGCCGCTTGATTACCTCAAAGGGCTCTATATCGGCTCGCTGTGCGGGATTGCTGCGCCCGAAAGCTTCGAGGAAGGCCTCCAGAATCTGGGAGCAAAAATCGAATTGTCGCGCCACTTTGCAGATCACCATCGTTACGCTGAAAAGGAGTTAAGCCAGTTTCTGCAACGATGCGTTCGCCGGGACGTGAGCGCGGTCATCACTACTGAAAAAGACGCCGTTCGTTTTCCGGTGATCGATCCGCTCGAGGTTCCCATTTACTATTTGCGGGTGGAAATCGAGATACTCAACGGCCAGGAGACTTGGGAGCAGTGCGTGCAACGGATCTGTACCCCGCCCACCATGATCAACCCCAAAGATTATTTTCAATAACCGCAGATATTCATTGGCACCGGATTCCGAAAAACGGAGTCTGGTTCGAAATTTCTTCGTTTTAAACGAATAGGCATTCAGATTGTCTGACTGAAAAACTTCGCCATGGCATCGCGGCAAATCAAATTGAAGATCGGGATCGTCGGCGCCGGGACCGTTGTCAAGGAGCGCCACTTACCGGCGCTCAAGAAAATCCCGGACGTCGAGATCGTCGCCGTTTGCAACTCGTCCTACGAAAGCTCGGAGGAGTGTTGCAAAAAATATATCCCTGAGGCGACGCCCTACGCCAACTGGGTCGAACTGGTCGCGGACCCGGATATCGATATCGTCTGGATAGGTACCCCGCCTTATCTGCACTCAACGATCGCGATCTCCGCCCTTGAAGCAGGCAAACATGTCTTCACGCAGGCGCGGATGGCTTTGAATCTTTCTGAAGCAGAGGAAATGTTTGCGGCCTCCCAACGGAATCCGCATCTGGTCACGATGGTGTGCCCGCCCCCTCATGGAATGCGCGGGAACCTTTTCATCCAGAAGCTGCTCGCGGAAGGTTATCTCGGGGAGCCTCATCATTTGCGCCTTCAGAGCCTCTCCGGGACATATATCGATCCGGACGCGCCCCCGCATTGGAGACAACGCGATGAACTATCGGGATTAAACGTCCTGACGCTCGGGATCTATGCCGAGGTGGTTCAACGATGGTTTGGTCCTATCACGCACGTTTTTGCCCGCCAAAAGACCATTAACCCCGTTCGTCACGGGTACGAAATCCGGATTCCGGACATGGTCATTGTTCTTTGCAAGTTCGAGAACGGGATGGAAGGGGTGATGGAATTCAGCGGCGTCGCCCCTTTTGAGAATTCGGATCGACTTCAGGTCTTTGGAAGTCAGGGGATGCTGACCTACGATTTCAGCTCGGATCGGATCAGCGGAGGGCGACTGGGAGAAAATGGCGCCGCTGACATCGAAATACCGTCGGAGTTGGAGCAATTTTGGCGTGTGGAGGAGGACTTTATCGCCGCGGCACGTTCCCCGGCGAGCATTGAGCCTCAGCCCAGTTTCGCGCAGGGTCTGCAGTACATGCGGGTTGTCCAGGCTGTTGCCGACTCGGTCGCACTGAGAAGCGAAGTGGAGATTGTGCTGTAGAAATCCCAATGCCATCTAGATCCGGGAAATCTCCCGAGCGCTTCGGCTCGCGAGATTCCCAGACTCGCTGCTCCGCAACTCCACTGCGGTCGGAACCATGATGGCGTCGCGCATCCCGTGGACTATTTTTTTGTCCGCCGGCACGATCGTAGCTAGTGCTCCGCCGAGACGGACTTCGTTCTCCGACAAAACAAAATAATAGGGACAAAGACGGACTCGCCCCACCAGGGTCTCTATCGAATTGGTTGCCGGATTGTAAAACGGTTGTTCGACAAGACGACCTTTAAAAAATTTCTGAAGGATAAAAGGACCGCTCCGAAAGGAAGTAATCGCTTGTTCGATGCAATCCGACCATTCCCTTTGGGGAAGATCTTGCCCGACAAAGACTCCGCGACTGCCCCATGCCAATTCCGAAAATCCGCTCACTTTCAAGACGAATTCCCGCTGCCGTTGACTGAACTTCTTCAATTCGCGCCAGTCCTGGATTTCCAGCGCCGGGATCACCGCGTGATGCGGTACGGGAGCCGGATCCATGATCCAGGTGTGAGGAACCAGAGATTTCAACTTTGCCCAATGACTTGCCCGCAATTCGCGTCGCCAAAAGTTCTGCAGGGGTTTCGACCAGAAGAGACCGAACCAAAGCTTCTCCTCCAAATACGGCTTAAGTGGCGGAGTCATGCGGAGAGCGCCTGATTCGGCGGCTTCAATCAACGCATCTCTGGAGGGAAGGTTCGGCAGGTCAAACATTTCAAAGAATCGATAGAGAGGCTCCGGAGTTCGAAAATCCCACGTCTCAGCGTCCGCCACTCTCCATCGCTCCCCATGTCTGGCGATCAATTGGTCGCACAACCATTCCATCTCCGGCCGATAGGTTTCGGATTCTTTCGAAACCGCGATTACCCCTGTCGGAAGGATAGAATGAAACCCGTTAATCATTCCATCGCCACCGCCCAGAACGTCGAAACCAAGTTCGCGATAGGTCTGGTTCAACCATCCAGTAAGGCCAATCCCCCCAGGCACCGAGTCGAGCTCTGAAATTGCATACCCGCCGTCGGTCAGAATAATATCCGGCCGAATGACTCGCGGAATTTCGTAACGATATCTTCTGGAAATATCCACTAACCGGGCTGGTTTTCCCGCGTCCAGGTAACCTGCAATCCAGGGAGGTTCTTTGCCTTTTACGCTGAGGTAGTAGAGGAGATTGGACGCCCTGACAAATTTGAGCAACCAATGCCCGAGCCGTTCGAGTTCGTCCGCAAACTGCGCACTAATCAAAAAAGGTTGCGGCGAAATCAGCCACTCCTTCTGCGCGAACAATCCCTTTTTCGGGAAACCGTTCGCGAACGCGTTGGATACGCTCTAGAGCGACGGAATAATCCATTTATTCTCCTACGCCAACTGCTTGAGCGCGCGGCGAACCAGTTCTTCGGTATCGATCTCTTCCCCTTTCGCCCGGGAAAGAATCTCGCGAACGGTCTTTTGCGCTTCAACTTGTTTAAAGCCCAAAGACAGGAGTGCCAGGACCGCGTCGTTCACCTTGGCTTGTTGATCGTTCCGACCCGAAGCAGCCAACTCCCACGCAGCAGCGACTCCGACCTTGTCCTTTAGCTCCAAAATAATTCTTTCTGCCGTTTTCTTGCCGAGTCCGCTGACTTTCGATAACGCGTTGGGATCCTCGTTCACGACGGCGGCCTTGAACTGGCCGACGCTCATCTTGCTCAGCACGGCTAACGCGAGCTTCGGGCCCACACCCGTGACATGTTGAACAAGAAGACGAAAAAGATCCCGCTCAGCCGCGGTCACAAATCCAAACAGCAAGTGTGCATCCTCTCGCACCACCAAATGAGTCAACAGTTTCAAGCGCGCGCCGATCGCCGGCAAATGCTCAAAGCTTGAGAGAGGGATCTGGACGAGGTATCCAACGCCCTGAACTGAGATGACTACCTGCGTGGGCAACGCCTCAACAAGTTCGCCATCGAGAAAGGATATCATGATGCTGAATAGAAGTACGCGAGAGGCAAGAAACTGCAAACTCTACCGCCGAATAGTATTGCTCTTCTTGTTGACAGTCACCGCCGTGTTTCGAACCGACGCCGATCAATTTTTTCTGATCCTCGATCCTTATTTTTACAGGTCGCCCATCACCATACCCGTTGAAGGAACGAAGCAAACCCTTCTGGCTTATTATCGGGTAATAGACAGCGAGACCCTGGCACCTGCCAAACCGCAGGAACTGGCGGAAAAGGACCGCTTCGCCTCGACCCAAAAAACTCTCGATCACGCGCGCCGGCTTCTTGGAACGGTCAGGCCGGAAATCATCAGAGACTCCAGCGGGGTCATCACCGCGCTTCGCGTCGAGAGGCCTGATCCCACGTTGTCTTCAATCCTGCTCTTGCCGGAGCTCGGCAACCGTTATGCGGATTTGCTTGGACCGGACTGCTATTTTGCCATTCCGAATCGCCAGACAATCTTCTTCTTCCCGCGGTTGGCGACAGACATCCAATCCTTTGCCCCATTGGTGCATAGCCTGTATCACAACGATCCCTGGCCGATCTCCACGGAGATTTTTGAGATTGCCGACGGGCACCTCCGCGTCTGCGGGCATTTTAACGACAACTTTTGATTCCGGAACCTAAAAACGAGATGCGAGGACTGACCGGAATGTCGCTAAGTTAAGTTAAGGGCTGTTTGGGATGGTTCTTCGTCCCGAAGGGACAGGAGGATTGAGCCCAGGGTCTCAACCCTGATCATTATACACAATTTGTCGGCGGGAAGCGGTCACAAGCCCAGCGCCACTATCGATTGTCTGGAAAGCATCGCTCGGTGGTGCCAACAAATACAGGCTGGAAGCATATGCTTCCAGCCTGTATCGAGCGTCGACTACGGTTGGTTCGGGTTCTTATCCGGGGGCAACGATTTCGGATTGTCTCGAATGTATTGCTCGAAGCGTTCCAGTTGAGCGGAGCTTTAGACAATGTGATCAAAGGATTCCGGATGCCACACGCGACCGCGCGAACCGGACATTTTGTTGATCTGGTTTGCCGAAAACGATTTCCACGAATGAAGGATGCCGTCGAGGCGGTGGTCATCGAGCGGTCGAACCAGTGCGTGAACGTGATTCGGCATTACGATATATTCGCCGAGCGCATACCGTTGCCCATGAAAGAAAATCAAAACGCTTTCGACTAGTCGATAGATCTTCGGGCGGGCTAAAACGCACCCACCATGGCCGGCATCAAGCCATTCATGAATACGCGTCGAGAAGTTGCGATGATACTCTTCGATTTGGCGTTCGTGGTGAGGAGGCGGATTGAAGCCGAGCCAAAGTTTTCGTTGTTCTTCTAAAGCTGCCAACTTTTGTGCGGGCAACGAATCGGCCAGGTGGAAAGTTACGAAATAGGTGACGCCTGCCTGTCTGCGATGGGGAAGGTTGCGACGATAAACCTGGAAATCGGCTTCGGGATCGAAGAAATTTTGCATGAAGTAACACAATATACACATGTTGTGTACATATCCATTTTGAACATAAAGCCGGTCGGTGACTCATGTCGTGGCGGGTACGCGGAAGGATTTCCATACCTCGCGTGCCAGTCCGGAGAGCAAAGTAGCATAGGCTTCCAGCCTGTATCGAGCGTCGACTACGGTTGGTTCGGGTTCTTATCCGGGGGCAACGATTTCGGATTGTCTCGAATGTATTGCTCGAAGCGTTCCAGTTGAGCGGAGCTTTAGAAGAACAACGAAAACTTTGGCTCGCCTTCAATCCGCCTTGCGACGATAAACCTGAAATCGGCTTCGGGATCGAAGAAATTTTGCACTTAGTAACACAATATACATATGTTGTGTGTGCGTCTATTTTGAACATGAAGCCGGTCGGTGACTCGATACATGGTGGCAGCCTATATTACATAACGGCGTTGCCATGTCGTGGCGGGTACGCGGAAGCGCTTTGCAGGAGGATTTCCATACCTCGCGTGCCAGTCCGGAGAGCAAAGTAGCATAGGCTTCCAGCCTGTATCGAGCGTCGACTGCGGTTGGCTGGCGTTCTTATCGGGGCCGGCGATTTCGGATTGTCCGGATGAAAAATCGAAGTCGGTTGGTGGTTCGATACAGGCTGGAAGCCTATGCTACTTTACGCCGTTGCGTCGTTGCTGCGGGTTCGCGGAGAAAGCGTCAGGATGTCCTTGCGAGATCGCAGACAGTCCGGAGAGCAGTGTGGCATATTATAGCATAGGTTTCCAGCCTGTATTTGTTGGCACCACCGAGCGATGCTTTCAGGTATCCGCCGCTTCTCCGAGTTGTGTATAATGCTCAGGGTTTCAACCCTGGAACGGAACACCCGTGGCGACGCGCCCTGGAAGGGCGCAAGATATAGAGTGACAGGAACATAAATTTATTGTGTGTTAATAACATGTCTCAATCCCTCGCCCTGGTCTTGGTCCACATTATTTTCTCCACCAAAAATCGAAGTCCATTTTTGCAGTCGACGGAAGTCCGATCGCAGGCACACGCTTATCTGACCGGAACCTTGCGAGTTTTGGACTGCGCTCCGCTTCAGGTCGGAGGAGTGGCAGATCATGTCCACATTCTTTGCGGTCTCTCCAGAAAGATCTCTCTCGCTGGTCAAGAATCTCAAAACCAGCTCGAGCAAGATCCTAAAAGGCAAAGGCCACGACGGTTTCAGTTGGCAAAGCGGCTACGGTGCAGCCCCTCCGGGGCAATGAATCGCCCAAACCCTTCTTATCTTCGCGCCATCCAGGGCTGACCGCTCGCCTCCTACAGCTCGCTGACGAGATCCCAGTTCTTTGCGAAATACGAAATTCCGGACCAGAGAGTCAGATCCGACGGTAAGAAAAGCCAGAGTTAAGCCGACCACATTGAGCGATGTAATGGTCGGCGGTTTAAGCAGACGCCCGAACTGGTCGATGATTGCCACCAGGATCAGGCAATAGAGGATGGTGACGATCTGGCAAACCGTTTTGAGTTTTCCCAACCGCTCGGCAGGAAGCACTTTGCCGCGAACCGCGGCCATCAGGCGAAGCCCGGTGATCAGAAACTCGCGGCTCACAATCACGATCACTGCCCAGGCTGGGACACTTCCGAGAGAAACCAGGCAAATGAAAGCGGAGATCGTCATGATCTTGTCGACGAGCGGGTCCATCAGTTTTCCGAAATCCGTGATCAACTTAAACTTTCGAGCGATATATCCGTCGGCATAATCTGTAATGCTGCTGGCGATGAATAAACCTAGGGCCAACAATTTAGCCCCTGGAAATTGAAGACTGAGCGCAGCCACGAATGGCAGCGTCAAAACCAGGCGAAGAATCGTGAGCCGGTTGGGAAGATTCATGCGATCTGAACACTCGCGTAGACAGGGTGTTTCCAGATTGGAACAGCTTGTTTCAGCCGCTCGATGATCTGACTGCTCCCCTCGAACGCGGCCCGACGGTGGCGCGCGGTAACCCGCACAAACAAAGAAGCTTCTCCGGCTCGCACTAATCCGATGCGATGATGAATGATCACGGAAACCAGTCCGTACCGATCCCTGGCCTCATCGGCAATCAGCGCCAATTGACGCTCTGCCATCGCCTCAAATGCTTCGTATTCGATGCCGTCGATCAAGCGCTCGTTTTCGATTGTTCGAACCACGCCGAAAAAATCGACCACCGCACCTTCGGTCCGCGAAAAGCGCAGGCTGGCTGCATCCAGAGGTTGTTTAGTTATTCTGATGTCACAAAACTGCATTGCCAACCTTCCTGGATGTTAGATACTGCGAAACATCTACAGTTAATTCAACCTTCGATCCCCAACTCATGAATCCTTCAGATATCGGACTAATCGGCCTCGCTGTCATGGGCGAAAATCTCGTTCTCAACATGGAGAGCAAAGGGTTCTCCGTTTCGGTTTTTAACCGTACAACGGAGGTGACGGAGAAGTTTGCTGCAAACCGCGGCGCCGGGAAAAATATTTTAGCGACGCGGTCCATTGAAGAGTTCGTCGGAAGCCTGGCTAAGCCCCGCAAGATGATGATCATGGTCAAGGCGGGCGCAGCGGTCGACGCGGTCATCGATCAATTGTTGCCCCATCTGGATAAGGGCGACGTTGTCATCGACGGCGGAAATTCTTTGTACACCGATACCCAGCGTCGCGAGGCGGCCTTGTCCGCGAAGGGCTTTAACTACCTGGGAATTGGGGTTTCGGGCGGTGAAGAGGGAGCGTTGAAAGGCCCTTCCTTGATGCCTGGAGGAACAAAGGAAGCTTGGGATATTGTTTCGCCGGATTTACCGAAAAATCGCCGCGCAAGTGGATGGAGAGCCGTGCTGCCGGTACATGGGCCCGGGAGGGGCGGGCCATTACGTTAAAATGGTGCACAACGGTATCGAGTACGGCGATATGCAACTGATCTGCGAGGCGTACGCCATCCTGCGCGACGTGCTCGGGCTGAATGCAGACGAATTGCATGAGGTCTTCGATACTTGGAACAAGGGGGACCTCGACAGTTTTCTAATCGAGATCACTGCGAACATCTTCCGCAGAAAAGATCCTGAAACGGGCAAACCCCTGGTCGACGTGATCCTCGATAAAGCGGGCCAGAAAGGGACCGGAAAATGGACGCTGCTATCCGCCATCGAACAGGGCGTGGTGATATCGACGATCAATGCCGCTGTAGAGGCGCGCGTTCTCTCCTCGATGAAAGAGCAGCGCGTTCGGGCCTCGAAGCAACTCCCCGCACCACCTCCATTCAAATACGAGGGAGACCGCCAAAAACTCGTCGACGCGGTCCGCGATGCCTTGTACGCCTCGAAGATTATTTCGTACGCGCAGGGATTCACCTTGTTCGCCGCGGCCGGCAAACACTACAATTGGCACCTTGAATTTCGGCGACATCGCAACCATTTGGCGAGGAGGCTGCATTATTCGCGCGAAATTCCTGAATCGGATCAAAGAAGCATTCGATCGGAACCCGCAATTGGAGAACCTGATGCTCGATCCGTTCTTCAGCTCGATCCTGGAGGAAAGTCAGGCAAATTGGCGCCTGGCGGTTTCGATCGCGATTCAGGCCGGTGTCGCCGTTCCTGCGTTCGGTGCGTCCCTGGCCTATTTCGATAGCTATCGCCAGGAACGTTTGCCGGCAAACCTGCTTCAGGCGCAGCGCGACTATTTCGGCGCTCATACCTACGAACGAATCGACAAGCCGGGAGCGTTCCATACCGAGTGGCTGCAGTAAGCGGAACCAAGGTCGGCTTCTTGTTTCCGGATTTTCGTTTCCCGAAAATCCGATGAGGCGCCGTAGTCTGCTCAGCTTTGCAAAAACAAGACACCAAAACTGGCACCGAATGAATTTGATCGATGGCAAAGCCGTTGCGGACCGGATAAACGAGCAGACCCGGGAGAAGGTTGGGCGTTTGAAGGAACGTGGAATCACGCCAGGACTGGCGGTCGTCCTCGTCGGCGAGGATCCGGCATCGATCACCTACGTCCGAAACAAAGACCGGACTTCCCAAAAGCTTGGTTTTTTTTCCCGGAAGATTGAGCTGCCGGCAGACAACGTCGCAGTCCGATCTGTTGAAGATCTTACGACGTCTTGAACGCGGACCCGGCAATTCACGGGATTCTGGTCCAGTCTCCTCCACCCCCGCACATCGATGAAGAAGAAATCGTTGTCGCGATCGATCCGGCGAAAGACGTCGACGGTTTCCATCCGATGAATGTCGGGAAACTGGCGATGGGTGATCCGACCGCACTTGTTCCGTGCACGCCTTTAGGATGCCAAAGTCTTCTTCTGGAAAGCGGCATCGAAACAACCGGGGCGCACGTGGTGATCATCGGGCGCAGCATGCTGGTGGGCAAACCGCTTGCCCTCTTGTTGATGAGGAAAGGAAAAGGCGGTGACGCCACCGTTACCATTGCGCACTCCCGCAGCCGAAATCTGGCGGACATCTCTCGAACCGCAGACATTCTCGTGGCTGCCATCGGCAAGCCCGAATTTGTACGCGGCGAATACGTGAAGGAAGGAGCAGTCGTTATCGATGTCGGTATCAATCGCGTGGAGGATCCAGCATCGGAAAGCGGATATCGAATCACGGGCGATGTCGCCTTTGAGGAAACCGCTTCGAAAGACAAGGGCCATCACACCGGTACCCGGCGGGGTCGGTCCAATGACCGTCGCGATGTTGATGGTCAATACAGTGATTGCCTGCGAGAACCAGACGGGATTTGCCGTTTAACCATGCACTCGTTTCACTATCAACGCGGCAAACTGACCTGCGAATCTTATCCTCTCGACAAGGCCGCCGAGCGATATGGCACACCCCTCTATGTCTACAGCTCGCAAACCATTGTGGATCACTATCAGCGGCTCGACCAGGCCGTTGCAGGAGCTGCGTCACGAGATCTGCTACGCCGTCAAAGCAAATTCGAATCTCTCTGTCATTCGTCTCCTCGCCGATCAAGGCGCCGGATTTGACATCGTTTCCGGAGGCGAACTTTATCGGGTAATCAAGGCCGGAGGCAATCCGGCAAAGTGTACCTTTGCCGGTGTCGGCAAAAGTCGTGAAGAGATCGAGTACGCTTTGCGCTGCGAGGTACTCAGCTTCAATATCGAATCGGAGCAGGAATTGAGCGCCATTGACGAGATTGCCAAATCGTTGAGCAAGCGGGCTCCGATCGCAATACGGGTGAATCCGGACGTTTCAGCGAACACCCACAAATACATCAGTACCGGTAAAACTGAGAACAAATTCGGCATCGCGATCGATCGCGTAGCGGAGGTCTACGACCGGGCGAAAAGGATGAGCAACATCAAGATTCGCGGCGTGCAAATGCACATCGGATCTCAGATCACCGAGATCAAACCGTTCGTACAGGCGATCGAAAAAATGGTGCCGTTGGTCCGGCAAGTTAAAATCCGAGTGCGGTATCGAGTTCTTCAGCATCGGAGGAGGAATCGGCATTGTTTATCGGGGTTCACTTGAGAGCGGCGACAAGGTCTGGTGGAAAGAAGAGGAATCCAAGCATGCACTGACGATCCAGGAATACGCCGGAGCGACGATCCCACTCCTGAAGAGCCTCTCGGTGCGTGTGTTGCTCGAGCCGGGCAGGTTTCTGGTCGGAAACGCAGGCGTACTTTTGACTCGCGTTCTCTATGTCAAGAAGACACCGGCGAAAACCTTTGTCATTGTCGATGCCGGCATGAACGATCTGATCCGCCCGGCGTTGTACCAGGGATATCACGAAGTCGTACCGGTCCGGGAATCCAAGGATCAACCGCTGACCAAAGTGGATGTGGTTGGTCCAGTCTGCGAAAGCGGCGATTTCTTCGCGCTGGACCGTGATCTTGCGCAGGTGGAATCCGGGGATGTTCTGGCCCTCATGAGCGCGGGCGCTTACGGGTTTACCATGGCATCGAGCTATAATTCAAGACCCCTTCCCGCGGAGGTGCTGGTTTCAGGCACAGACGCGAAGATCGTGCGGCGTAGGCAAAGTTATGCTGACCTGATCAGCCTCGAGCTTCCAGAAGACTAGCCGAAATTTGGCCCGAATTGCTGAAAAAACCTGGAAAAGAGGCGACACCCTGGTCCCGGTTCAATTGCTGAGAGCGCCATTTCCGCATCGATCTGGGAAAATAATTCTATATTTCTTCGGAATAAACCGCGTCATCCCTGGTCTACATCAGAGAGACGACCAGTCCGCAATCCGCTCGCCATCCAGATGGAACGAACGCTGTCCGTTTTTGAAGAGCTATGCCTGCCTCACTTGGACGCTGCGTACAATCTCGCCCTCTTGCTAGTCGGAAGAGACGAAGACGCGCAGGATGTCGTTCAAGAGGCTTACGTTCGAGCACTCAAGGAGTTTAAACGATTTCGCGAAGACAACGCTCGAGCCTGGCTATTAGCAATCGTCCGGAAAGCCGCCTACCGCTGGCTCGAGAAGCATGACCACCAATCTTACAAGATGCCGTTAGACCCAGCTGTTCGCGCCGGAACGACGGGCCGGCCGGCGCCCGAACTCCCCCGCGAAGGAAAGGTACAACAACTCGACGAAGCATTGAAGAGATTGCCAGTCGAAATGCGGGAGATTTTGTTCCTGCGTGAGATCGAAGGATGGTCGTACAAGGTGTTGGCTTCGACACTGAAAGTGCCATCAGACACGGTGATGTGCCGGTTAAGCCAGGCCCGTCAGCGCCTGCAGCAGGAATTAGCGGGGCTTCAAAGAAGGAATTGAAAGATGGACTGCGAACAAGCCAGAGGCCTTCTTGATGCCTACTTGGATAGCGAGCTCGAACGAAGCCCGGGCCGCAATCTGGAGGAGCATTTGAGCCTTTGCCCGTCGTGCTGGTCTCTCGCACAGGAACGACAGGAATTGCGGATCTTCTTCAAGGCCATCGCCCCAACGGATAAAGCGCCTTCTCAGCTTAGGACTAAAGTTTTGGCTGCGGTGAGGCGGGAGAAGGCGGAGCAGACATTTGCGTTTTTGCGTCGGCCTGGGGTTTATGCCGCCGCATTGTTCGTTCTGGGTTTGTCTTTGGCCTTGAACATCCTTTTTCCGGACGTAGGAAAAGAGGTTTCCCGCCAGGCAGTTTTACTTCATTCCCGCTCGATCTCCACAGATCATCTGGTAGACGTTACCTCCGCCAACCCGAAGATTGTAAAGTCTTGGTTGACCGCGAAACTCAATTTTTCTGCGCCGGTGGTTGGTTTCCCTTCGCCAGAGTACTCCCTCCTTGGAGGAAGGGCAGATGTGATCCAAGGCCGCCCGGTCGCGACAGTTGTTTATAAAAAGGCTAACGACGTAATTACCCTGTTTTGCTGGCCGCCAAAGAAGGAACACCTGCCGCAGGGCGATCATTTCATCGAGGGATACCATGTCTGCGCCTGGAGCAATGCAGAGTGCAACTATATTCTCGTCTCGAAGTTAGGCGGCGGAGAAATTGACAAATTTGTGGATTCGTTTCAAGACCAGGCTCAGTCGGGCGCTTTCTATTAAGGCCGAGGCCTGTCGGAATTTGCCCTCATCGCACCAACACGGTTCGCGCCGGCTCGTAGGTCAGGTAAGGTCCCAGCCAGCGTTCGACTTCTTCGAGCGGCATTTCTTTCCGCTGCTGATAATCCAGCACCTGGTCCCTGTCGATTTTTCCCACGCCGAAATATTTTGCGTCCGGATGACCAAAATAAAGTCCGCTCACCGACGCGCCGGGCCACATCGCGAAGCTCTCCGTCAATTGGATCTTCGCATTTTCTTCTGCCGCGAGCAGGTCAAACAGAATCTGTTTTTCGGTATGGTCCGGGCATGCCGGGTAACCAGCCGCCGGCCGGATGCCTCGATAAGCTTCCCGGAGTAAATCTTCTTTCGAGAGATGCTCCTGTTTCCCGTATCCCCATTCCAAGCGGACGCGTTCATGCAGGAATTCGGCAAACGCTTCGGCGAGCCGGTCTGCCAGGGCCTTTGCCATGATGCTGTTATAGTCGTCATGATCGAGCTTCAAATTGTTTCGCCAATTCGTCTGCGCCATGCCCGGCAGTCACCGCGAACGCTCCAAGATAATCCGCGCGGCCTGATTCCCGCGGAGCAATGTAATCGGAGAGTGAATGGTTATACTGATCCGCCGGTTTGGCCATTTGCTGGCGCAGCATATGAAAGGTCGTCAGCACTTCCGAACGCGACTCGTCCGTATACAACTCAATATCGTCACCGACGCTGTTAGCCGGCCAAAATCCGTAAACGCCCTTGGCGGTGAACAGCTTCCCTTTCACGATATCCTGGAGCAGTTTCTGCGCGTCCTCAAACAATTGCCGGGCCTGTTCTCCGACTTCCGGATCATCGAAAATCTTCGGAAAGCGCCCTCGTAATTCCCAGGTATGAAAGAACGGCGACCAATCGATGTAATGGACCAATTCATCAAGCGACTGCGTCGAGATCACTCGACGTCCAATGAATTCGGGCACATCAATTTGGGTCGTTGCCCAATCGATAGGAGTCCTGCGTTGGCGCGCGTCTCCGATCGAGATCAATTTCTTATCCGCGTTTCTGTTGGCGTATTCTTCGCGCAAACGCTGCTGGTCGTCGACTGTTTTTGCCGACGAACCCAGGTTTCTGATCGTCGCTGATCAACGCACTGACGACACCAACTGCGCGCGAAGCATCGAGGACATGGACGGTAGGCCCACTGTAATGGGGAGCGATCTTCACCGCCGTATGCGCCCGGCTCGTGGTGGCTCCGCCGATTAACAACGGCAAGTTCAAAATCGAGCCGCTCCATTTCCTGAGCCATATGAACCATCTCATCGAGTGAAGGGGTGATCAGCCCGCTGAGCCCGATCACATCGACGGACTGGGCCTTCGCGGTTTCCAGAATCTTTTCGGCCGGAACCATCACGCCCAAATCAATCACCTCGTAATTGTTACAGGCGAGAACGACCCCGACGATGTTCTTCCCGATGTCGTGGACATCGCCTTTGACCGTCGCCATGAGGATCTTGCCCTGCGCCCGCGGATTAACCTGGGACGCGCGTTCCGCCTCCATGAAAGGGGTAAGAAACGCAACAGACTTCTTCATCACCCGCGCGCTTTTGACGACCTGGGGCAAGAACATCTTACCAGCCCCGAACAAATCACCGACGATGCTCATCCCTGACATCAGAGGCCCTTCGATCACCGCCAACGGTCTGCCGTATTTGAGCCGGGCTTCCTCGGTATCCTGTTCGATGAAATCAACGATCCCTTTAACGAGCGCATGCGACAATCGTTCCTCGACTGGAACCGATCGCCAGGCCTCGTCTTTCACTGGAACCTTCGCCGAAGATTTGACTTTCTCCGCAAAGTCCACAAGCCGTTCCGTGGCGTCGGGACGCCGGTTCAGAAGAACATCCTCCACCAACTCGAGCAGATCCTTTGGAATCTCCTCGTACACAGCCAACTGGCCGGCATTGACTATCCCCATATCCAGCCCTGCGTTGATCGCATGGTAGAGGAACGCAGCATGCATCGCCTCCCGCACAACGTTGTTTCCCCGAAACGAGAACGAGATATTGCTCACCCCGCCGCTGACGCGCGCAAAGGGCAAATTTTCCTTTATCCAGCGCACTGCCGCGATGAAATCCACCGCGTAGTTATTGTGTTCCTCCATGCCTGTCGCGACGGTCAGGATATTCGGATCAAAGACGATATCCTCCGGAGGAAACCCAACCTCTTCTGTTAATATTCGATAAGCTCGGGCACAGATCTCTTTTCTTCGGGCAAGATTGTCCGCCTGACCTTGCTCGTCGAAGGCCATCACCACCACGGCCGCGCCGTAACGACGGACCAGGCGAGCATGTGTTTTTGAATTTTTCTTCTCCCTCTTTCAGACTGATCGAATTGACGATCCCTTTTCCCTGAATACAGCGCAGACCAGCCTCCAGTACGCTCCCACGGGAGCTATCGATCATGATCGGCACCCGGGAGATGTCAGGTTCCGCAGCGATCAGATTAAGGAACTTCACCATCGCCGCCTCGGAATCGATCATCCCCTCGTCCATGTTGATGTCGATCAGGTTGGCTCCCCCTTCCACCTGTTGACGAGCAACGGCCAATGCACCGTCGAAGTCTCCGGCCAAAATCAGTTTCGAGAATTTAGGGGACCCGGTAATGTTTGTCCGTTCCCCAATAACGCTGAAACCCAGCCCGAGCTTGTAGGGTTCAAGGCCGCTGAACTGGGTCGTCCGAGGCAGAACAGGCACCTTGCGCGGGGGAAGACCCTTTACGACCTTTGCGATCGCCGCAATGTGGGCCGGAGTCGTCCCGCAACAACCGCCGACGATGTTTAACCATCCAAGTTCCGCCCATTCCTGGAGTTGGGGCGCAAGCGTCTCCGGGCGTCTCCGGGAAACCGGTCGGAGACAAAGGATCAGGCAAACCAGCGTTTGGATAGCAGAAAACGTAGATCGGCGCGATGCGCGCTAGTTCCTCGATGTATGGCCGCAGTTCTTTCGGACCAAGAGCGCAGTTGAGCCCAACGCTGAGCAGCGGCGCATGAGAGATCGAAATCCAAAAAGCTTCAGTGGTCTGGCCGGTCAATGTCCGTCCGCTGGCGTCCGTGATCGTCCCTGACGCCATCACTGGCAAGCGATATCCCAACTTTTCGAAATGCTCCTCAATGGCGAATAGCGCCGCCTTGAGATTCAGCGTGTCGAATGTCGTCTCCACGAGCAACAAATCGACTCCGCCTTCGATCAGAGCAGCAACCTGTTCCTGGTAAGCATTCTTGACCTGTTCCCAGGTGACCTCCCGTTTGCCGGGATCATTCACATCGCGCGAAATCGAAAGAGTGCGACTCAAAGGCCCGATCGCCCCGGCGACATACCGTTTCTGCGCTCGGGTCGCTTGCCATCACCTGCGCAACCGCTTCCCTGGCCAAGCGCGCAGCGACGCGGTTCATCTCAGGGACATATTCTTCCAATCCGAAATCTGCCTGGGAAATCGACGTCGCGTTAAAGGTATTCGTCTCGATGATATCGGCGCCTGCTTCAAGATATTGGCGGTGAATCTGTCGCGATGATCTCGGGCCGCGTGAGGCAGAGGACGTCGTTGTTGTTTTTTAGATAGGTGGGATGACTCGCGAATAAAGTTCCCACGATAATCGTCCTCCTGGAGTTTGAACTGCTGGACCATGGTTCCCATGGCTCCGTCCAGGATGAGAATCCGCTGGTCAAGAGCTTCAACGATATCAAAAGAAGGGGCTTTTTGGAGGTGGCTGGCCATAGGCGATCGAGCGGAGAACCTAGCATCAGGGAACGGGACCCGCAATGAATAGATTGATCTATCTTGATGGATTGATGGATGAGATGCGAACACACCCGCGCTTTGGCGGGAGAGCAGTTTTTCGCCCCTACGCGAATACATCCGCAGTGACCGCCAGAACAAATACCAGGCTCACGAAGGCGTTGCTCTGAAAGAATGCCTTGTTGATGCCCGCAATGTCCAACTGCGCCGCTGCGCGATGCTCGTAAATCAAGGCGCCTAAAACCAGGACCAGCGCCGCATGGTAAATCGCGCCCAGACCACTCACCAAACCGAACAGTATCAGGCAGATGAACAGAATTCCGTGCATGACCTGAGCCAATCGCAGACTACCCGGGATCCCAAACTTCACCACCATCGAACCCAACCCTTTGCGCTTATCGAAATCGTAATCCTGGATCGCGTAGATCAGGTCAAATCCGACCAGCCAAAACATGACCCCAAAGGCCAACACCAGCGGAGGAAAAGCGAACTGACCTTTGACCGCCAACCATGCGCCGACCGGTGAGACCGCCAAAGCCAGCTCCAAGAAAAAATTGGGTGAACGAGGTAAAACGTTTGGTCAGCGAATAAAAAAATATAATCGCCAGCGCGACCGGCGAGAGCGCGAAACAGAGCGGATTGATCAGCCAGCTGACCAGGATAAATACAGGCAGACGGAACAATGACCAGTAACCAACCCACCCGCTTGGAAACCAGCTTGTGCCGTCCGGCGGTGCGCGGGTTTTCCTTGTCAATTTCCCAGTCTGCCACCCGGTTGAACGCCATGGCCGCTGTCCGGGCGAAGACCATGGCGAGAAGAATGAGCAGAACGATCCGCATGCTCGGAAAACCGTGCGCGGCAACAATCATCGATCCTGCGGCAAATGGCAGCGCAAAGATGGTGTGGGAGAACCGGATGAATTTCAGAATGCGCTGGATGTAGTCGAACACGGTTGCGAAAGGAATAGTCGCCAATCGCGTCAAATGCAAAGGTAACAGCCTCCTAGCTCTCCCACTCCAGTTGATTGCTCAGCATCTTTTCTCCGTCGAATACAAAGAAACCGCGGAAAGATTTACCCTCGAGGGCCTGGGGCAGCCAGAGCTCGTCGTCCTCCCACATCTCTTTGAACGGGAGCTGACGGATATCGAACCAGAGCGGCACAGCCTCTTCCGTTTCGATTGGCGTGCCATCAAAACGGGAGGCGACGAATACGGTGCAGAAAAGACTGTAACCGTCCAGAAATTGAAAATGCAGTTCGCCCTGCTTTTTGGGATCGATCAGGGTAATTCCTAGTTCTTCCTGTGCTTCCCGAAGGATTCCTGCCAAAGGCAGTTCACCACGCTCTAGCCTTCCGCCGACTCCGTTTATTTTCCCGGCTCCCAGTCCACGCTTTTTCCGGATCATCAGGATCCGTCCATTGTCGCGGACAAAACACAAGGTCGCCAATTCCCTCGGTTGCCACGACGACCACTCCATCATTATCGTCTCACGCAGCGATCACAGAAGCTCTTCGGCAGTGGCACGCTTCGCTTCCCCTTCCTTTGGAAGTACCACAGGGCGAAATGCTCTATAGCTTAGGCGGGCGCCATGGCTGTAAGTGATATAACTCCAGGCCCACTGGAAGAAGATGAGGATCCGATTTCGGAGCTCAACGATGAAAAGCAAGTGAATGAGCAGCCAGCTCAGCCAGGCCAGAAATCCACTTAACTTGACCACCTTAAGATCGGCAATTGCTTTGTTTCGACCGATCGTGGCCATGCTCCCTTTATCCCAATACTTGAATGTTTTCGCAGGATTCCCCATGGCTTTGGTAAGAATGTTGCGAGCAGCTTGTTCTCCTGTTTGCATCGCGAATGGGGCAATCCCTGGAAGCGGCTTCCCGCCTTGGTGCGAAAAATTGGCGACATCCCCAATGGCAAAAATCTCGGGATGAGACGGAACACTGAGGTCTGCATTGACAATGATCCGGCCCTGACGATCGGTTTCCCCCAATTGCTTTGCCAAAGGCGACGCCGCATTGCCGGCGGCCCAGACAACCGTACGAGCACGGATAAACTCGGTTTCGAGTTGAACGCCTTCGCCGGTAACGCCCAGCACTTTCGTGGCGACTTTCACCTCAATATCCAGCTTATCAAGCTGCTTGAGAGCCGAGACGCAAAGTGTGTCGTCGAACATCGGCAAGACCTTTGGAGCCGCATCGATCAACACGATCCGCGCCCGCTGGGTATGAATATTTCGAAAATCATGCACAATCGTTCGTTTCGCGAGCTCCGAAATGGACCCTGCCATTTCAACTCCTGTCGGGCCGGCTCCGATTATGACAAAAGTCATCGCGGCACGTTGGATCTCAGGATCCGACGTAGTTTCGGCTATCTCGAACGAATTCAAGATGCGGCGGCGCAACTCCAGCGCATCAGAGAGATTTTTCAAACCAGGCGCAAACGCCTCCCAATGATCGTTCCCAAAATAGGAGTGACGCGCACCCGTAGCAAGAATCAGGTATTCGAATGGATATTGTGACCCGAAGGTGTGCACTACTTTTGCCGAGGTATCGATTGAGTCAACCCGACCCATCACCACGCGAATATTTTTCGCATCCCTTAAGATGGCTCTTATCGGTTGCGCAATGTCCGCTGGGGAAAGCATGGCGGTCGCTACTTGGTATAGCAAAGGCTGAAACAAGTGGTGATTCGTGCGATCGATCAATGTGACATCAACCGGCTGGTTGGTCAGTACTCTGGCGGCGTACAATCCGCCGAAGCCGCCGCCAATAATTACGACCTTCGGATTTTTACTCGTACTTTGAGCGGGGGGTTCCATTAAATTTTCTCCTCCTTGTTTTTGAGCTGGGGTCTCGGTCGCTTTCTACTAGCTTTGTCGCGAGAAAGAAACAAAAAGCGGCAAATTCTCTCGATTAACAACCCTAGCCTGATCGCTCACAAATCCCTGGAGGTTTATGAAGGATGCTACCAGCAGGTTCATCCCAAACGACGCTCAGCAGGGAATCGGCGATCCTGCAAATTGCGCATTCCACTGGCAGAGCTTGTGAATTATTTCACAAATTACTCTTGCGAGCCTAAACGGTAAAAACCTATGTTCACGTGGCCGCTGTTTTTTCGTTATGGCAATCACCACTCGCGACGTCGAAACACCTGATACGCTAGCTCGGGCTGCCAGATCGCTGGAGGCAATCAGTGACTCCGAATTGCTGGGCGAGAAATTGACGCTCAACATGGGGCCTTCTCATCCCGCTACCCATGGCGTTCTTCGTATTGTGCTTGAACTGGATGGAGAAATCATCACCTCCGCTGATCCGGACGTCGGTTACCTGCATCGCGGGGATGAAAAAATTGCGGAAAACATGCAGTACAACCAGTTTGTTCCTTATACAGATCGGCTGGATTATCTTGCCCCGCTGGCAAATAATGTCGCGTACACTCTCGCGGTTGAAAAACTGATGGGCTGGGAATTGCCCCCGCGCGGGAAGGCAATCCGGGTGATCTGCTGCGAAATAGCGCGCATCTCAGCTCATCTCCTGGGGCTCGGGGCATTTGCAATGGATGTCGGAGCAACCACGGTTTTTCTTTACACGTTCACCGAGCGCGAAAAACTTTACAATTTGATTGAACTGCTGACCGGGCGCCCGGTTCACCACTTCTTACACGCGAGTTGGCGGCATGACGCGCGATTTGCCGGACGGATTCATTGCCGCATTGAAAACTTTTCTGGATCAATTCATCCCGCAATTGAACGAGCTCGATAAGCTTCTGACGCGAAATCGCATCTGGGTCGATCGCACCAAAGATCTCGGCCACATCTCCAAAGAAGACGCTATTTCGTATGGGCTGACTGGTCCAAACATTCGCGGAAGCGGAATTGACTACGACGTTCGAAAAGCCCGGCCCTACCTTGACTATCAGAATTACGATTTCGATATCCCCGTCGGCGCTGTCGGTGACGCCTACGACCGCTATCTCGTACGGCTCGAAGAAATGCGTCAAAGCGTCCATATCCTGCGTCAAGTGATCGCGAAATTGCCGGACGGGCCGATAACGGTGCAGGACCCAAAAAATCTGCCGCCGGAAAAGCCGAAAGTCCTGATGAAAATGGAGGAATTGATTCACCATTTCATCATTCACACCGAAGGAGTGAACGCCCCGCCCGGTGAAGTTTACTTCGGTGCGGAAAACCCGAAGGGCGAGCTCGGGTTTTACATCAACAGCCGAGGGGGCGGTGTGCCTCATCGGTTAAAGATTCGGGCTCCATCTTTCGTGAATCTGAGCATTCTGCCGAAGATTCTCCCCGGCCATATGATGAGTGACGTGGTGGCGATTCTCGGCAGCCTGGATTTCGTGATGGGCGAGTCCGACCGATAGAGATGCAATGGCGCGAGCTTCTTCTGGTTGTAGTCGTAATTCTCATGATGACCGGCTGCCAAAGAGAGTTCGGGAACCGAAATCTGGCACAACTAAGGACCAACATGACCCAGAAGGAGGTCGAGTCGATTCTCGGAAATCCGGATAGGACGGAGAAAGTGGACCTGGAACTGGAAACGCAGAAGAAGACGATGGCCATTACCCGCTATTTCTACATTCATGATGGTGAGACGGTTGTCCTTCACTTCCAGAACGGGCGTCTGATCAACGAGCCTGAGAAATTGAAGGAGAAATGAAAATGGAATTGCCGGCCGAACTTCGAAGCCAGGATTGATGAGGTGATCACGCATTACCCGGTTTCCAAACGCAGCGCCGCGTTGCCGCTACTTCACCTGATACAGGAACATACCGGCTATATCGAAGATGACGCTATCACATTGGGTCGCGGCGAAGCTAGGGCTCGAGCCAATCAACGTCCTGGAGTTGGTGACTTTCTATCCGATGTTTCGCCGGGAACCCGCAGGAAAGCATCATATCCGCGTCTGCCGCACGCTCTCGTGTGCGATGGCGGGCGGCTACGAACTCCTGGACACATTCTGTAAACACGCTGGCATCAAGCGGCAGGAAAACGGCCATGGCACTCATCTGCTCAAGAGCGAGGACGGGAAATACAGCATCGAATTCGTCGAATGCCTGGCCAGTTGCGGCTTTGGGCCGGTGTGCATGATCAACGATGATTTTTACGAAGCGGTGGCCCAAGAGGAAGTTCCACAATTGCTCGAAAAATATCAGTAACCATGGCCTCGACTACTCGCACTCCGCACCCGCGCGAAAAACGGATCATCTTCAAGAATATTGATCGTCCAGGTTGGACGACTGATATTGACTGCTATCTTGAGGACGGCGGCTACGATGAACTGAAAAAAGCGTTCACGATGGCGCCCCAGGAGATCGTGAACGAGGTCAAGGTTTCCGGTTTGCGAGGACGAGGCGGTGCCGGGTTTCCCTGCGGAGTGAAATGGGGATTTATCAAGCCGGGCGGATCAAAACCGGTTTATCTGATTTGCAACGCGGACGAGTCTGAGCCTGGCACATTCAAAGACCGGTATATCATTCACCAGGACCCCCATCAGTTGCTGGAGGGAATGATCATCTCCTGCTACGCGGTCAACGCGCACCTCGCCTACATCTATATACGCGGCGAGTTTCCTGAAGGCGCAAAAATTCTCGAGCGAGCTCTCGCCGAGGCAAGGGAACACGGATTTCTGGGGAAGAATATTTTGGGATCGGGATTCGACCTGGACATTTATGTTTTCCGCGGTGCCGGCGCCTACATTTGCGGCGAGGAAACCGGCCTGATTGAATCGATGGAAGGAAAGCGCCCGTATCCACGCATCAAGCCGCCTTATTTTCCCGCAGTGCTCGGTTTGTATTTGTGTCCGACCATTGTCAACAACGTGGAAACACTCTGCAACGTGAAGCACATCGTGCGAATCGGCGGCGCAGAATACGCGAAGATCGGCAAACCGAATAATACCGGTACTCGCCTGCTCTGTGTAAGCGGAGACGTCCAGCGACCCGGCTACTACGAGTTCGAGGTCGGCGGGATCACGATGGGTGAATTGATCTACGATATCTGCGGTGGCCTCAAGCCCGGTCGAACGCTCAAGGCGGTTATTCCGGGAGGCAGTTCCGCGAAAGTGCTAAGCGCCAAGGATCGCTACAAGATCAAAACCAAACGACCGGACGGCACGACGGTAGCGAACGAAATCGGTCTCGAGGATGTCCCGCTTGATTTCGATACCTTGGCCGCTGTCGGCTCGATGGCAGGGTCGGGAGGCATCATCGTGATGGATGACACTCGGGACATGGTTTGGGCACTGAACAACATCAACGAGTTCTATGCACACGAAAGCTGCGGACAATGCACACCCTGCCGCGAAGGTTCGCTCTGGATGAAGAAAATCACCGAGCGAATGCTCCATGGAGGCGGCGTTCAAGAAGACACGGACACGCTGAAGAGCGTGGCGGACAATATCGCCGGACGAACCATCTGTGCATTCGGGGAAGCCTGCGCGTGGCCTACCCAAAGTTTCGTTGCCAAGTTCCGGGACGAGTTCGTTGCGACTGCAGGTACGAAGGGAAATGGGAACGCATCTACTAATCACTGACGATTTACAATGAGCGCACCAAAAGAACTACTCAACGTCCAGATCGACGGCATCTGGCATCAGTTCCAGAAGGGTACGCGCGTCATTGAGGCGTGCGCTCAAGCGGGAAAGTTTGTTCCTCACTACTGTTACCATCCGAAGCTCAGTTCACCTGGCAATTGCCGCATGTGCCTTATCGAAATGGGCATGCCCAAGCTCGGTCCAGACCGGAAACCGGAGATCGGGCGCAGATGGCAAACCGGTAATCAACTGGATCCCGCGACCGCAGATTTCTTGTGCTCAGGATATTGCGGAAGGCATGGGAATTCGAACCGATTCACCGATGGTTCAAGAATGCCGGCATGGGGTCATGGAGTTTCTTCTGATCAATCATCCGCTCGATTGCCCGATTTGCGACCAGGCCGGCGAGTGTTACCTCCAGGAATACAGCGTCGAGTTTGGAACCGCGCGGTTCCCGCTTTCTCGAGGAAAAGGTCAAAAAACCGAAACGTGTCGAAATCGGCCCTCGAGTCACGCTCGATGATGAGCGCTGTATTCTCTGCTCCCGCTGCATTCGTTTCATGAAGGAGGTCGCTCATGACGACGTGTTAGGATTTGTCAGTCGTGGGAGCCATACCTACCTGACCGCGTACCCTGACAAATTGCTCGATAGCAATTATTCATTGAACACCGTCGACATCTGTCCGGTCGGAGCTCTGACCAGCAGCGATTTTCGATTCAAAATGCGAGTCTGGTTCCTCAAAGAAACCAAGAGCATCTGTACGAGCTGCGGGACCGGTTGCAACACGGTCATCGGCACTCGGCAAAACGAAATTTTCCGGCAAACGCCCAGAGAAAATGATGCGGTGAATTCCGCCTGGATGTGCGACTACGGCCGTTTGAACTTCCACTCTGTCAATTCCGCCGATCGACTTAAAACTCCGCAGGTCCGGGAAAACCACGGACTCGTCGACACCGCCTGGAACAGCGCGCTGGTAAAGGCCGGAGAAGAGTTGAAGCAATTTCAGAAGGACGAAGTCGCCGTCGTTGCTTCTGCGAGGATGACGAACGAAGAACTTTGGCTGACGAAAAGGTTGATCGATTCGATTGGCACGTCGCATCACGATGTCGTTCCTCGAACCGGGAAAGCCGATCAGATCTTGATGAGCGCTGACCGGAATCCGAACACCCTGGGCGCCCAGCTCATCGGAGTCACCGGCGAAAAACCCGGCACCGCGTTAAAGGAGATTGCCGAGCAAGATCAGATCGGGCGCAATCAAGGCGGTGGTCGCGTCTCGGCGAAGATCTAACGCAACTTGGGCTCACCGTGGACGAGCTGAGAGAAATTGGCTGCCTTGATCGTCGTTGATATCCTGCCAAACGAAACGACTCGCAGTGCCACCGTCCTGCTTCCCTCTTCCGCTTTCTCCGAGAAACGCGGCTCGATGATCAATATCAAGGGACGACTGCAACGTTTGAACCGTGCCACGCAACCGCCTGGAATCAGCGCGAGATGATTGGGAAATTATTCGTGACCTGATCCAGCAGTTGACGGGATCGAACGGGATCTATCTGATTGAGGATGTTTTCAAACAAATTACAGACTCGATTCCCGACATGAATGCGCTATCGCTTAGCAGGATCAGCGACAAGGGCGTCCAGCTTGTGGAAGAGACTGAGGAGGCGTCCGCGACGGTATGACCCACGGTTCTGATACTCGTCCTGGTTTCGCTGGCCAAGACCATGGGATTGATCTTCGTGATCATTCTCCCGATGGTTTCGTACACGGTCTATGCCGAGCGACGTGTGAGCGCAATGATCCAGGACCGGCTCGGCCCGAACCGAGTCGGGATCCCTCTTACCTTGTTCGGGTTCCAGAAAGACATCCCATTCTTCGGTCTTGCCCAGCCGATCGCAGACGCGGTGAAGCTTTTGTTGAAGGAAGATTTTACACCGGCTCACGTTAACAAGTTTTATTACTGGTTGGCGCCGGCTTGCGCGATGGCTCCCTCCATGATGGCTCTTGCGGTGATTCCGTTTGGAAGCCAGCTTTGGGGCGAGCCGATGGTGGTCGCCAACGTGAACGTCGGAGTTCTATGGGTCTTTGCCGTTTCTTCCCTCGGCGTCTATGGCATCGTATTGGCCGGCTGGTCCTCGAACTCGAAGTATCCGTTCCTTGGCGGGATACGATCCAGTTCCCAGATGATTTCCTACGAGCTTTCGCTCGCCTTATCGGTCATCCCGATCTTCATGATCTGCCGAACTCTCAACTTGTCGGAAATCGTCAGGTACCAAACCGTCCATGGCTGGCTGATTTCTCCGATCTGGATCAAGGGTATCAGCCTTTTTCCGCTAAGCATTAATTTTCAGGAGATTATCCAATCGTTCGACATCCTGAAAATCATCCTCTGGATCCCGCTTTTCATTTCCTTCATTGTTTTCACCATCTCCATGTTCGCCGAAACGAACCGCTTGCCGTTTGACTTGCCCGAGGCGGAGACTGAACTGGTCGGCGGATATCACACCGAGTATTCGTCGATGAAGTTTGCCCTCTTTTTTCTCGGTGAATACGCAGCCATGATCGTCGGCTCGGCGGTCATCGTCACCCTTTTCTTTGGGGCATGGCATGTTCCATTCCTGCCGACAACGATTGCTAATCCTTATACGATCTGGGGAGTTATCCTCGGACTCATTCACATTGCGGCATTCTTTGTCAAAGTGGCTCTGCTCCTCTTCTTTTTTATCTGGGTCCGCTGGACGTTGCCGCGTTTTCGATACGATCAGTTGATGAGGCTTGGCTGGTATTTCTTCATCGAGATCGCTCTGGTAAATGTTTTCATCGTCGCAGTCATTCTGCCTTTCATGCGAAAGTAAGGAGCTAGAGCCATGGCGTATACCGTAGCCCGTCCAAAACTGACCTTTGCGGAAAAGGCCTATCTACCCGCGATCTTAACCGGTCTTGGGATTACCATCCGGTCACTTCGTCAAGATTCTTTCGGGCAAAAAGAAAATCACCATGCAATACCCGGAGGAAAAATGGGACAAGCAATTACCGGCGCACTACCGCGGTGCGCCGACCCTTGTGACGGATGAACATGGGCGCGAGCGCTGCGTTGCCTGTCAACTTTGCGAGTTCATTTGTCCGCCGCGCGCGATCACCATTCATCCCGGAGAAATTCCGCAAGAAGACCGATGGCGCAAGGTCGAGAAATTTCCACAGGAATTCGAGATCGATATGATCCGCTGCATCTATTGCGGACTCTGTGAAGAGGTTTGCCCGGAACAAGCCATCTTCTTGCGCAAAGATTACGCCATCACCGGCCTGACCAGGCAGGAGATGGTGCACGACAAGAAGAAGCTTTACGAACTTGGCGGTGTCATGACCGGACTGGTTAACAAGTGGAACGACAAGAAATAGCCGAATGTCACCATTACTTTTCTGGATCTTCGTTGCGATCATGCTGGTTTTCGGCGGGATGGTGGTGCTTAACCGCAATCCAGTCGCCAGCGCGTTGAGCCTGGTCGTTTCCTTTCTCGCCTTGGCCGCTCTTTATGTTTCGCTCGACGCCTATTTTATCGGGGTGATCCAGATCCTGGTCTACGCGGGAGCGGTCATGGTCCTTTTTCTTTTCATCATCATGCTGCTGGATCTCAAGGCGGAGGTCCGCCGCCGGATAAATCTTCCGGCAATGTGCGGCGGGTTCATCGTGATCATCCTCTTTGTCAAGGTTCTGGCAGACGTCAGTTACAGCTTCGAGGGAGGGAACGCCAAGTTTCAGGCGATCTACCAGGGGCCCCAAGGAGATGTCTGGCACGTTGGAATGGTCCTTTTCCAGCGCTATAACATTGCGCTTCAGGTGGTGGGAACACTGATCCTGGTGGCGTCTATCGGCGTCGTGATACTAAGCAAACGGGAGCTCAAATAACCATGGTGACGCTCAATGATTATCTGATTGCCAGTGGCCTGTTATTTGCCATCGGGTTTGCCGGGGTCTTACTCCGCCGGAATGTCATCATCATTTTCATGGCCCTGGAGTTGATGCTCAACGCGGCAAATCTTTCGTTGATCGGATTTTCGAGGTATAACGTGCACGACGGCTTACCGGACTATAACGGACAGGTACTGGCGTTTTTCATCATCACTGTCGCCGCCGCAGAAGTTACCGTCGGACTGGCCATCATCGTCGCGCTGTTCCGGGCCAGACAAACCACGCATATCGAGGACATCAACACATTGAAATTCTGACGAATGAACTCGAGTCCGTGGATCATTCTCTTTGCACCGTTTGTATCTGTTTTTGTCATCGCTCTGGTCACTGAGCGGTTCAAGAAGCTCAGCTCGTATATCTCCGTTGCGGCGGTCGCCATCTCGTTTGTTTTCAGCTTGGGAGTCTTTTTCGGTCAAGACGGATCGGCCAGCTTCAACTGGATCGATTTGGGGGTGTTCCAGGTCAAGATCGGTTATCTGATCAACGATTTAACCAAACTGATGCTTCTGGTGGTGAGTGGTGTCGGACTCCTGATCCACATTTATTCGATCGGCTACATGGCGGATGACAAGGGACGTTCCCGCTATTTCTGCGGGCTTTCCCTGTTCACGTTTTCGATGCTGGGATCGTGCTGGCGAACAACTTCATCATGATGTTCATCTTCTGGGAGTTGGTCGGAGTCAGTTCCTATCTCTTGATCGGTCATTGGTTCTATCGCCCTGCCCCTCCCGACGCCGCCAATAAGGCTTTTCTGGCCAATCGCATCGGTGATTTCGGATTCATGCTCGGCATCCTTCTGGTTTGGTCAGCGTCTGGAACGGTCTCTTTCGACGAACTCAGTCAGCACTGGTCGACTCTCGGATTGAGTCCCGGGTTCATGACTGCCGCGGCTCTGCTTATCTTCTGCGGGGCCAGTCGGAAAATCTGCGCAGTTTCCCCTGCACGTCTGGCTGCCAGACGCCATGGAAGGGCCGACTCCTGTCTCTGCATTGATCCACGCCGCAACGATGGTTGCCGCCGGGGTCTTCATGCTGGCACGCACCTTCTTTCTGTTCCAGCCTTCCCCGCCCGCGCTCACCGTCGTTCTTTGGATCGGGTTGATTACCTCGTTGCTCGCCGCGCTCATGGCGACGCAACAGGACGACATCAAGCGTATTCTTGCCTATTCGACTCTTTCCCAACTCGGCTTGATGATTGCCGCTATCGGTCTGGAAGTTCCACAGGCGGGCATGTTCCACCTTTTCACCCACGCCTCTTTCAAAGCGCTTTTATTCCTCGGCGCAGGCTCAGTTATCTACAGCCTGCATCATGAGCAGAATATCTGGCAGATGGGCGGTCTGCGGAACAAAATGCCGGTGACCTTCTGGACTTTTCTCATCGGCACCCTGGCCTTGATCGCTTGCCCGCCTTTCGCCGGATTTTGGAGCAAGGACGCCATCCTGGCGTCGGCCGGCCAGAATATTCCTGCCTTTCTTGCGATCGCCTTGGTCACGTTCCTGACCGCTTTTTACATGTCCCGGCTTTTCGTTGTCGCTTTCCTTGGGGAGGCTCGCTCAGATCACGCCAGACACGCCAATGAATCGCCCACCGTAATGACCGTTCCCCTGATACTTCTGGCGATTCCATCGTGTATCGCCGGATTCCCGTTTGTCGCCTCGATTTTCATCAAAGTACCTGAACATGAAGGTTCGCCCATTGGCGCGATCGCGGTTTCGCTCATCGCTTTCGCAGCAGGTGCGGCTTCCGGCTTCTACCTCTACAAAGACAGGAACAAGGACGGCATTGATATCCCTCTCTTCGAACACAAGTTCTACATCGATGAGTTTTACGGCAGCCTGATCAAATGGACTCAGGACCTGCTCGCCAATGTTTCGGGTTTCTTCGATCGCTGGGTGATTGACGGCGGTATAGTGCGAGGTCTCGGAGGAATCACTTGGGGCCTCGGCTTCGCCCTGCGTTTCCTTCAGATCGGCAATCTACAGGCTTACGCGTTTCTCTTTGGGGCAGGGGTAGTCTTGCTGCTTTACTTCGTTCTGTTCTGGCACAAAATGAATTTACTGGTTCACCTGATTTATCTTGCACCAGTCGTCGCTGCACTCGGTATTCTGCTCGGACTACCTGCGCGGAGAACTGCTGTCATAGCTGCCCTCATCGCGCTGGTCTCGGCTTTGATTGTATTTCTCGGTTACGATCGCGCTAACGCCGGATACCAGTTCGCGAGTTCCCTCCCCCTTGTCGCCGGCTGGGATTTGAAATTTTTCCTCGGCGTAGACGGCCTAAGCGCGACACTGTTGCTCCTGACCTCTATTGTAGAACTCGCCGCCGTTTGGCTTGCTCCAAAAGTGGACTATGGAGAGAACCGGTATTATGCGTGTATCCTTCTAATCGCCGCCGGGGCCGCCGGAGCATTTGCTTCTCTCGATCTGTTCTTCTTTTATGCGTTTCATGAATTGGCGCTTATCCCCACCTTCCTCATGATCGGGATCTGGGGATCGGGCAACCGGCAGAGCGCCGCGTGGAAAATCACCATTTATCTGTCAATCGGTAGCATCATTCTCCTGGTCGGATTGATCGGCCTCTACCTGTTACCGCCGCCCCAGCAGCGAACGTTCGACATCGAAAAACTTCAACAACTCGCATCGACCGGCGTATTTTCGGGACCGGGATCCAAATCAGTCTACATCCTTTTATTGATCGGCTTCGGGATTCTGGTCTCGCTCTTTCCATTTCATACCTGGGCTCCTCAAGCTTATTCATCGGCACCGGTGCCGGTTGCCATGCTGCACGCCGGTGTGTTAAAGAAGTTCGGACTTTACGGTCTATTAAGAGTGGCACTGCCGCTGATGCCTGAGGCGGCGCGGCATTGGGCCCCGCTGCTTCTGATCCTGCTGGCTGGGAACATCCTTTATGTGGGCTTGGCTACGATCTCTCAAAAACAGCTCGACCTAACCCTCGGCTATTCGAGTGTGATGCACATGGGGTACATCTTCCTCGGCATTGCCAGCTATAACGTCATCGGCCTCAATGGCGCTGCTCTGCTCATGCTGGCTCATGGGCTATCGATCGCCGCGCTTTTCGCAATGTGCGGCGAACTTCGAAAGCAGACCGGGACACTCAATTACCTCGATCTAGGAGGATTGGGAACCAGTATGCCAACGCTTTGCTTTGTCTTTGGACTGGCAACGTTCGCTTCCATCGGACTCCCAGGGTTTGCGAACTTCGCTTCTGAGCTCCTGGTTTTCTTTGGCGCTTTCAAAAACTCAACGCCGGGCGCCGGATTTAATGAATTTCAAATCGTTGGCACCATCGCCCTGTGGGGCGTCGTGATCTCTGCTGTCTATATGTTGCGAGCTTATCGGGCGATATTTATGGGAGAACGCCAGGCCCGCTGGCATGCGGTACGGGACATGCCCATGAACCTTGGCTGGGCCGTCGTTCTGCTGGTCGCCGCATTGCTCGTTGTCGGCCTGCTGCCGAGAACTGTTTTGGATGCTGTTGAACCAGGAATTCGGCTTTTCGCTAAATGACAATGCCTCCAGTTTTCCTAGAATTGTTCGTCCTCGCCCTCGGAATCCTGATGCTGCTTCTGGAGTCCTTCTCCGAGAAGCGGGATCGTAAAATTTTCGCAGTCATTGGAATCGTCGGACTGGCCATCGTGTTCTTGTTTCTCCAGGCAAGTGTCCCTGGACCCAGCGGAATGGCCTCTTATGTGGTCGATCCCGCGGCGATCTTCTTCAAGAAGATCGCCGTCGTAACGACGATCGTCGTCCTGATCATGTCGATTGATTATGCCGACACGATTACGCGTTTTTTGCCGGGAGGTTCTCATCAGGCCGGTCTTGGCGAATTTTTCGCGCTACCGGTACTGACTTGCGCCGGGATGATGTGGATGTCATCGGCCATCGACTTTATCCTGATTTTCGTATCGCTGGAGCTGGTCACGATTTCTTTTTATGTCCTTGTGGCTTACATGCGCAGGAACGCGGCTTCGCTGGAAGCCGGCGTTAAATACCTGATCCTGAGCGCACTTTCCACGGGCTTCACCGTTTATGGTATCACCTGGATTTACGGCATCACGCAACAGACCAATCTGACCCAGATTGAGCGGGTGCTTCCCTCGATACCTCTGGACAATCAGTCCGGCCTTCTTTTTGGTGCGCTGCTCGTCCTGGTCGGTCTGGGGTTCAAGATAGCTGCCGCTCCCTTCCAGTTCTGGGTTCCCGATGTCTATCAGGGCGCTCCAACGCCGATCACCGCATTTCTCTCAGTTGGTTCGAAGTCTGTCGGGTTCATCGTCCTTCTACGCGTCGTGCAAGCGTTCCAGAGTCTCCCGGCTGTCGGAGAGAGATTGATCACAGCGATCATTCTTTTGGCAGCCGCCACCTTGCTCTACGGCAATCTTGCGGCGCTGCCTCAGACCAACTTTAAGCGTCTTCTGGCCTATTCCAGCATCGGTCATGCCGGTTACCTCCTGATCGCCGTGGCAGCAATCGGGGCTCGGGATTCCGGGCTAGCCGTAGTCGTCTATCTTGCCGCTTACCTATTGATGACTCTCCTCTCCTTCCTGGTCCTGGTGATCGTAAGCGCGCATGCAGACGGCGACGACATCGTTCACTTCAATGGTCTCGGTAAGCGTTCTCCGTTCCTGGCGTTTGGCCTCCTGGTCGCCATGATGTCGCTCGCTGGCGTTCCCCTGACAGCCGGGTTTCTGGGCAAATTTCTGGTTTTCAAAGTGGCCTTCGAGACTCAGCAATTTTTCCTGATCGCGCTCGGTATCCTAACCGTCGGTTGCGGCTTCTACTTCTACTTGAAAGTGGTGAAGGCAATGTATTGGCAGCCTCCGCCGGCGAATGTAGCAGCGATTCCTGTCAGCAGACTCTCGTTGGTCGCCATGTGGATTATGGTGGTCCTTATCTTCGTTTTGGGCATCTTCCCGCAGATCGCGATCGGCCTGATGCCCTCCGTTCCCCACTAGCCCGAAAATCTCACAAGCCCATGCGCGAACCTGCCAAACGCCAACACCGGTTGCTGGAACGAACCGAGTTTGACAGCCTTCGTGACAAAGTGGGTGGGATTAGCGATAAAGAAGCCCTGCTTGATTTTCTGCACCACAACGGCGTCATCTTTTATCGGCCAGGGCTTTTCGGCGGCCGCATCATTCTCGACCAGAATTGGGCCTTGGAACCAATCTATTCGATATTCCATCAGGACAAATCTTTAAACAGATCAAGAAACTCCACGGACGCTTTAGCCAGTATACTTTTCTCCCATGAGGGCATCCTGCGCGGCTACCTCTCGAAACTTGGTCGCCACCCCGAAGACGCGACCATTTACCGGAAGTACGGCTGCTGGTTCTACGAACGGACAACACGCATCCAAGTTTTAATCGAGACCCGGTGGGATGACGGTTAGAGCGAAGCTGGCGCGGGCAATATCCGGTTTCGGGCATGGGGCGAGAATGCGGAAAGATTGATCGATCTGGTGCTTGATCCACCCTCCGAAAGCTGCCGGTCGGTCGGGTGCCGAAGATCGAACAGATTCAACCGTTCCGTATTGGTATTTTGCACTTCTCCTCCCACGCCCAATACGACGAATACATCAGCTTCGCCGATTTCGGCGAAGATGCTGATCTACTGCGAAATACAGCCAGACCAGAGCTCAAACTACTGGAAATCACAGCCAGACCAGAGCTCCTCCCAAAGGCACACCGTAAATTTTCGCTTCGTTCGCCTGGGGCGACGATTCCTCCCAAGAAGTACGGCTGTCGGCAACCGGTAATGTGCCGGTTGCCGACAGCCCAGTGTTAGGATAGTAGGACTATTCCACCTATGATTCCGGAAGAAGCCTACGAGGAAACCCCGCTCCGTATCCGCGAAGCGGAAAAGACCGGAGCGATTGAGCTAGATCTCAGCGGACTTGAATTGGATCGGCTTCCGCCAGAGTTGGCCCGCCTCACCTCGCTCCAATCGCTTTATTTTATCTCTCCTGGTGCTTCCGGCTCAGCGATCTTTCCCCGCTGGAGCGCCTCACCTCGCTCCAGTCGCTTTACCTGGATAACTGTCTTGGTGTTCGCCGGTTTGCCCCGCTCGAATCCTTGCTACCTACGTTGAAGAATCTTAGCCTTGCTGGTTGCAAGCTGGATGATCTCCCCTTTGAAGTCTGCGGCGAGGAATACTTTCAAAACGTCCTGGATAAAGTCCGCGCCCACTATGCAGACCTTAAGTCCGGCCAACGGATCGACGCAGAGGTTAAGGCCTTGTTCCTCGGCAACGGCGCGGTCGGCAAAAGATCAGGTCGGAAAGTCTTTCGGAGTCATCAAGTTAACGCTAGAGCTAGACGGTCAGACTTTCGACTTTCCCTACCTCGGAGGGACAGCAAATTGCCCCAGGGGGCACAAAGGTTTATCTATCGAAATCTACGAGAACATCAGCCCAGAGGAAGCGGCTTCCAGTTGTTCGTGTCTGTCGCCAGATGGTTGAGGCGCAAGAGGACGTTCTTAAGCGCATCGGAGTCAGAACGCTTAAGATGCTTCTCCTGCTCGGACAAAACATGGCGAACGGCTTGTTCCGTCAAGGCTCGGGTTTCCGGGTATCTCGGCATAACTGACTAGCTGTAGCGACTGAGAACATAATCGGCTCGAACCGGCAACATCCGCGGTTTACCCGCGATTTCTTACTACACTTCATAGCGTGCTATTAGCTCTAACGTTTCTGGTGTTGTAATGGCATGAATCCGAGAGTCAAATGTCGCCAATTTTGCTTCGTGTACAGCAGCCAGCTTCGTCAGATAGAAATCCGTGAGCTGCTTATGGCCGCTCAGGTTGCGGAAGTCTTCTCGCCTTAAATGTGGGAGACCACTCCAGTATTCGTGTTGTTCGAGAGCAACGAGGCGCTCTAAAAGTGTGGCAGCTTCGTAGGGAGTGACTGCGTCCCGTGTAAAAGCTGGGTTGGACGAAAGTCGGATAAAAGCTAGCTCGGTCAAGGCACATGTTGCCCATCTCTTTCTCGAGTGAGTCCACCAGCTGTGAGCCGCTTCGTGGAATTCATGGCTTGGCCAAGCGAGGGCTAAGAGCACATCGGTATCGAGCAGGTATTTGGCCATCAATCGTCCTCATCGAGGATTTCTGCTGCCCGACTTCCAGGAATCTTTTCTGCAGAATTCCCAATTCGGAAGACAGGTACGCCATTTTTAATGTCGAACGACGGTTCCGACGCGAGGCCTTTTCGAGCGAGTCGAGAAATGACCTCTCCAAGAGTCCGTCCGGAGTTCTCCGCTATCTGCTTTGCTGTTGCATAAACATCATCCTCTATCATCACCGTTGTTCGCATGATGCTAATATACAAGTATGATGCTCAACATGCAATATGATGTTTTCAATTGGTTAGCCGTCGGCCAAATCACGCCACAAACGCCGCTACGACTCGATTCGAGGCGCTCTCGGGATAATCTGAAAGCGACTGCGGACCAAATCGCTCAACTTAAAGCTGCTTCGCAGCGGACTGTCGCCCTTCTGACTTCAGAGCGCGATGCGTCGGCTCGGTTCGCCGCTCTTCAAGTCGAGCTTCAGGACGCGGCCACACGCCACGCTCCCCGGTGGAACTACTTCCCTTCGCTCGCCGAGTGCTCGAACTCTCCTCCAAGGACGAACGCGATCAAGAATACGATCAAGGGCTACGCGGCCGGACCGGGATGGGACGCATGCACAGGCCTGGGGACGCCGGACGGAACTGCCATCCTAAACAACTTGCGGTGCAGAACTCGCGACAAACCATAGCAGATCTCACCGGGAAGGAGCCATGAATAACAGCCAGAATCCAAAACTGCGCCGCGGCATGACCCTGCAGGAAGCGAAGAAGTCTACCTTTCGTTCCGGAATCGCGAACAGGCCACCACTGCCTGCCGTGACCTACGAACTCGTCGGCAAGCAGGCGCCGCGCCTGCTGCCCGGCGTCGGAGGGAGAGCCGCCAAAGGCGTCGGCGGTGGTGATTACGTGGGCCGACGCGGAATGGGCGGCGCTGCAGCACGTTTTCTGCGCGTCCAGCTCCACCATGCCGTACAGCGACAGGACGCGAGGCATGTGGACTGGCTGGGGGAAATATTCGAGCTAGCCGTATATAAAGTCGATTTACCCTTCACTCGCACCTAAGGAAAAGCCGATATGTCCGCCAGTCTAACTCCTCAACAACTGCTGCCAAATCCACAATCCGCGCCAGAAAGCTTGAACTCGACCTGGATGAAATCCAGGAGGATGTTCTGATCGGACTTCAGAAGTTCTTTCAGCAATTTGTGTTTTTCAAAATCACGGACGTCGCCACGTTCAAGCGAGTCCTCCGCAATACGATCGCCAAACGCATCACGACGACACGGACGGTTCATCAGCGGGAGTTCGAATTGGCTGAGCTCAAGAACGAGGGAAAGACAGAAAAGCTTCCGCTCGTAGGGCTCAATGTCGGGTTTTCAAGGAGTGGAATTGCAGCACTCGCTGGGGTTGACATGGGAGATGACTCGTTCAATAAGGGAGCCAAAACCCAGGCACCTAGTCTGAATGATCCGTTGCAAGGCGATCAACTGAGCACGTGGCTCGAAGCTTATTTAGCCGACAATATCGATGGGGTGTTCCTCGTGACCGGCGGCACCAAGGATGCGGTAATCGTGTGGACCACCAGTTGATGACCGGCTTTGGGAGCGTATTGCCTGCACCTCATTACTGACCACGTAGTGGAGCAGGGGACAAATGCGCTGGAGCCTGTGTCTACGATGACGTGGGCCTCGGCCGGCTGGCCGGTGATTTGTTCAACCAAATCATCAAAGCGGCCCGGATCAATATGCGAAAGTGGAGGTACCCCAGCTTGATTTCCCGTGCATCGTGGCAGCCGAGCCCGCTAAGGCGTGGCACGGCGTAGACCTTTTTGCGACAGCGTTTGAGATGGAAGTCCGTCCAGTCGAAGCCGATCTGCAAGAGGACGTGAAGATCGGGCGGGTGTTGTCGGATCGTACCAGAAAGCGCCGCCAGAGCATCGGGTGGATCCCCGAATCCAGACGTGGACAAAGTAAAGCTTCGAGCTGAGAATCGTGTTCCATTACGAGCCAGCCCACCCCGATGGACAACGCCTCGGCTGTTTCTAGCCTCCGGTTTGAAATGCAGGAGACATGCGATGCAAAGGCGGCGTAGCCCCCGGTTTTTCCCGGTCTCCTCGCGCATGGCCGAAAACTAACCGCCAAACGTGCTACGCGAGCCATCGGAGAAGCAACCCTGATCTTCTGTGCAGCAGTTCTGCGTTTTTCCGTCGGCGCTGATGCAAAGAAATTTCGCCTGTTCGGCAGGCCTTGGCGACGACACACTCTCCACTCGGGCTGCAAGTCTGGTTGGAATCGCAGCAATTGACGTTGCAGGCGGGTCCTGGCGATAATTGTGGCTCATACGAGTCGTCAGCCAACGGGCGAGGGGACGTTGCAGAATGGCGGCAGTGGCCGCAGGATGAAAGGTCACGGCGATATAGGTCTTTTCGCCGGGTATGGTCGCCCTCGATTGTGGATGCCATGCAGTGTGTCAGGATCGAGGAAAAGTCACGAGTTCGTCGCTGGCGCCCTGTCTTCAACAGCTATTCGAGTATCGGCTAGAATGTCTAACGCCTCTTTGATTTCGCTGAGCTTATATCCGTGGCTGAGCTGTTCTAAGTGCCGGCGCAGCATCGAAAGGGGAAAAAAGATGGTTACGGCTTGCTGGCCCGTCTGTAGGTCGGGAGTCAGCTTCGTCTTTGCGATTTGTTGGACAGCGATAAAACGCAGCGCGCGTTCTACGAGCTGCTCGCGAGCCCCTGGGAAGACAAGGCGTTCCTGGCCCTGTCTCCGCATCTTTGATCTGCCTGCAGCCTCTCCTAAACCGCTCCTGCCTCTTTCTAATTGAAAATCGGCCTGGGACCATCCACCTTTCTCCTCCCTATGTTGGAGTCGATACGCAAGAGACAGCGGACATTGCTTACGATCGTTACCATCTTTGTGATCGTCGCTTTTGCCTGGTTTTACAATCCGTCAACAATGCGCCGCGCTGCAGGTCCGGGCGGAGCCATCGGCAAACTGAATGGCCGAACAATCACCGTCGGCGACATTCAGAAGATCGAAAGAGACATCCAAGTGATTTTCTCTCTGGGCATGCAAGAACTGGTCCAAGACTTGACTACTGAAGGTCGGACACGCGACGATCAATCCCTGAGCTTCGCGTGGAATTTGCTTTTACTTCGCGACGAAGCCAAACGGATGCAGGTTGAACCGTCTGCCGATCAGATCCGGAATGCCGAGAAGGCTTTGCCTCAATTCCAAACGAATAATCAGTTTGATCCGGCAAAGTATCAGCAGTTTATCGACGCGGCGTTGAAGCCGAACGGGTTTACGTCAGCTGATCTCGACGAGGTTGTCGCGGACAATTTGCGATATGCCGGAGTCACCCAATTGGTCAAGGGCAGTTCCCCGCTCCCGGAAGGGATGTTTAGGCAGCAATATGAACAACTGAACCAAAAAATTTCTGTCGCCATCATTCGGTTTAAACGCGCCGATTTCGAGTCTTCCATTCAAGTCTCCGACGGCGATGTCCAGAAGTACTACAATCAGCATAAGGACACCATCCTGTCCCCGGAAAAAAGGAAGATCGAACTGGTCTCCTTTTTGCTAAACGACGATCAGAAGAAATTGTCGGACGAACAGAAGGTTTCGGCAAAGAAACCTCTCGCGGAGCAGGCAGATTCATTTGCTCAGACCGCACTGCAGAATCCGTCGACTTTCGAACAGACCGCTAAAGAAAAAGGGTTCCAGGTTGTCCAGACTGAGCCATTTACGCTGGAACGGCCGGACAAGGCACTCTCAGAGGACCCCGCGTTGGCTCACGAGGCATTCAATCTCACCAAGGACAATCCCATTAGCGATGTCACCGAAGGGCCGAACGGCTTTTACGTCATGAAACTGACAGACATTGAAGCGAGTCGACCGCTCACGCTGGCGGAATCGAAAGACCAGGTCGTTGCCGCGATCAAGGAGGAGAAGGCTCAAGCAGCAATTCAGGCGAAAGCGAAGGAAGTGCGAGAGAAGATCGATGCCGACATGCGAAAAGGAATCAGTTTCGTTCAAGCCGCCGAGAACGCGGGCTCCAAGGCTGAGACGCCGGAGCCGTTCGATCTCATTGATCCCGGAAACAACGCCGAGCTCGCGCGGTTCATCGCGATGAATGGCATCGAACTCGATACCAACGAGACTTCGAAGCTTTTGCAAGATCAGGGCTCGGCATTGATCATCCACATGATCAGCAAAGAACCAGTCGACGAACAAAAATACGCCGAATTCAAAAAGAAGGAATATGCCCAGCAAAACAGCCAGTACGAAAAGATCGCAATCCGCGAGTGGCTAAGAGTGGAACTGCAGAGGGCTGGGCGCCCACCGATCTTTGGTCAGGGAGCGACCGGGTAGAAACACCGCGCGATTTGCGCGGCCAGCGGCATCGACTTATGGACGAAATCCCGTCGGAAATTGAAGAGCTTTTTGACGATGCGAACGGCGACCTGGCAATTGGGGAACTGCCGGCGGCAATCGAGAAATATCGGCAATGCGTCGAACAACTTCCGGACTTTTTCGACGGCTGGCATGCGCTCGGGATGACGCTGATGAAAAATGGGAATTACCCGGAAGCGATCGAGGCGGGTAAGAAGGCGGTCGAACTTCGGCCGAACGATCAGCTCGCGTGGTCCAGCCTTTCGCTCTTTTACGTTCGGAATAGCCAGATCAAAGAAGCAGAGGCTGCCGGTGCAAAGGCTCGCATTTTGTCTTGGGGCGGTAAAATCGTGCGCGAATGATCGAGTGAAATACTATTTCATCACAACGGCAATTGATTATACGAATGGCGAGCCGCACATCGGGCACGCCTATGAGAAGATCCTGGCCGATGTCATCGCCAGGTTTCACCGAACCTTTGACGGGCCGACTTTCTTTTTGACCGGTGTCGATCAGCATGGACAAAAAGTGCAACAGGCCGCTCTGCAGTCCGGGGTCCAGCCAATGGAGTTTGCGCAAGAGATCACAGAAAAATTCCTCGCTCTCTGGAACAAGCTCGGTATTCAAAAGGATGGCTGGGCAGCGACGACCGATCCCAGACACAAAAAGACCGTTCAGAGAGTTCTGCAGTCGCTCTACGAAAAAGGTGAGTTAACAAAGGCAAAATACGCCGGTTATTACAGCGTCCGCCAGGAGCAATTTCTTACCGACAAGGAAAGAAATGAGGCGGGAGCATTCGGGCCCGAGTGGGGGGAGGTCATTCTTCTTGAGGAAGAGAACTGGTATTTCCCCCTGGTCAAACACAAGAATTGGCTCAAAAATTTCGTTGAAACGCACCCTGATTTCGTGATTCCGAATTTGCGTCGAAACGAATTGCTCAACGCGATCGATCGTCTTTCTGGCGATCTTTGCGTTTCCCGCCCAAGGGAGCGGTTATCCTGGGGCATTGAGCTTCCGTTCGACCCGAATTATGTCACGTTCGTCTGGTTCGATGCGCTCTTGAACTATGTTTCCTTCGCCGGCTACCTCTCCGATAATGATCCGAGCCTGCCCGATTTTAACGAGCTCTGGCCCTGCAAGGCGCATATCATAGGCAAAGATATCCTCGTTCCAGCCCACGGCGTTTACTGGCCGATCATTCTTCATGCCATGGGGTTCTCGGATGAACAGATGCCGACGCTGGTCGTTCACGGATGGTGGAATATAGCGGGCGCAAAGATGAGCAAGAGCCTCGGAAACGTGATCGATCCGGATATTTTGGCGGACAAATACGGTCCCGACGTCCTTCGCTACTATTTGATGAGGGATAACATTGTGGGTCAGGACTCGGATTTTAGCGAAGAAAACCTCGTTCAGCGCAACAACAGTGATCTGGCGAATGCCCTGGGGAACCTGGTCAATCGAACCATCAGCATGAGTCAGCGCTATCGCAATGGTCTTCTCGGTTCACGCGAGCTCCACGATCCGGATCTGGAGGCGATTCGCGATCTGGCGAACTCCGTCATCGGGCGCTACCGAGCCGCATTCGAGCGATTCGAAGTGCACAACGCGCTGGAAACCGCCTGGGAGCTTGTTGCCAGAGCCAATGCGTTGGTCGAACAAAAGGCGCCTTGGAAACTAGCTAAAGATCCGGCGCAATCCGACTTGTTGAGCGCGGTCCTCTACACTCTTGCTGAAACCGTCAGGCTGCTCGCACTGCTCGTCAGCCCTGTGATTCCGGCATCGAGTGAGAAAATCCTGGAACAGTTGCAGGCCGGGAATTTCCGGACTTTGCAGTGGGGCGGCCTGCCCTCGGAACATGAATTGGGCAAACCAAGCCCGATCTTCCCAAGGTTCGAGAATCTCAGAGAATGAGTGCGATTTCCCAATCCGTCACTTGGTGGAGCTTTGTCCCTGAAAAGTTCACCCCGGAACAGTTTGTGCACGCCGTCGCCGACGCCGGTTTTAAGGCCGTCGAATTGGTTGCCTGGGGCGTTCAGGTGTGTCGAGCGGTTGCTTCACCGCGGGTGAGGTTACTGTACGACATCTACCACATGCAAATCATGGAGGGTGACATTACCCACACCATCCGCTCGGCAAAGGATTACATTGGTCACTATCATACGGCGGGCAATCCCGGACGTAACGAGATGGATGAGGACCAAGAACTATATTATCCCGCAATTCTAAGGACCATCAAAGAGACCGGACACTCTGGTTAGATTACGCACGAGTTCATCCCCAAAGGCGATCCAACGTTTGCTCTGAAATGGACCTTTCAAGAGTGCGCGAAGAACCTTTAAGCCTTGCAGGTGGCACACCGTGTCATCCCTCCAAGCGAACAAAACCACCGAACGCACCGTCGAAGCGCAGCGTTCCAACAAGGACAAAGTCTATATGCGACTAGTACTGACTAGTACTAGTCCAACCCAACTTTGTCACCCGGCATGTCCGGCTGGACCGGAAGCGATTTTGTGCGTCTTTTACTACTTAGCCTTCGGAACTTGCTTTGAACTGGCAGCGTTACTCTTCTTCTGATTCGCGGCGCTAGCCTTTGCCTGTTTTTGCGCCGCCTGCTTGTGCGTGGCTTTCGGAGATTTATCACCCATGATTGGAATGGTAAGATCCCTGACAATCGGAGTCAATACGGACAGACGTCGTGCGAGCGAATTCCGACGGCATTGCTGCATACCGGTTAGGAAGCACGCACGATCTTAATACTTATTTGCAGGTCCTCCTTCGCCGCACTAGCCGTAGTAAGCGTACGAGTCCTCGCAAAGGTTGATCTCGGACTGAATGTCGGTAAAAACTGAGCGAAAATTTCGGGGGCCTCGAGGCTCTTCCTCTTCGGCCCGGCCTGTCGAGCAAAAGCGCAACGACAAACGCTCGCAAATAAGGCAGATAGAATCTATGCGCGATTGGATGAATTTCGAACTAGCCCTCGTCTGGATGCTCTGGTTGGGGTGGGCCGCCTACTGGATCGTCGCGGCGCGCCAGACTGCGGCCAACCGGCAGACGGAATCATGGCTGACCGGTGCTTCGTACAGGGTTCCCCTTGCAGTCGGCGTTATCTTGCTTATTTCGTCGAGACCCTCTCGGATTCCGACCCGCCTACTCCTCTGGCCGCCATCGGGGTATCTCTGGCCATCGGTCTTTGTCTGACAATGCTCGGGCTGAGTGTCGCCGCCTGGGCAAGATACCACCTCGGAAAATACTGGAGTGGCCGCATCACTCTCAAAGTTGATCATCGGATGATTCAGACCGGCCCCTACGCATGGGTTCGGCACCCAATTTATAGCGGAATTCTTTTGGCGTTGCTCGGCTCGGTCATCACTATCGGCACGGTTCAGGCGTGCCTTGGCTTCGCGATCATCGTCGTCTCGTTTGTACGTAAACTGATGCTCGAAGAGCGATGGATGTGCGCTCATTTCGGGGCGGAATACGAACGCTACCGACGTCGGGTGAAAGCACTCATTCCTCATCTGTAGCACGAGAATTTCTCAAGCCGAAGCGCTGGTGAGACTTCGCGCTCGCGAAAACGGAAGGGCAAATGCCGCACACTGCGTTACATGACGGCCCCAAGCATCCAGGGCACGAACTCTTCCGCACCGAACCCATGCGCCTCCGAACGAGATTGTCGACCTGAAGCGGTTTCCAAAATCAGCTCGAAAGATGCGTTGCCCCAATTCCTGGATCGACGCGTTCTCCGTCCAGAATTTCGCCGCAATTGATATCCATGTCGTCCGCCATTTGCCGGAATAGCCGCGAGCTGGTCGCCAATTTCAGCGAGGGCGCCGGTTTGCACCCGTAAACTGACCCGCGACCCGTAGTGAAACAGATTAGATTCGCGCCGCCCGCGACCTGGCCGGTAGCAGAAACCGGATCATATCCAGGAGTATCCATAAAAACCAATCCCTTGGCGGTAACCGGTTCAGCGTATTCGAATACGTCCACCAGATTTGTTGTTCCGCCTTTTGCCACTGCGCCCAGACGATTTTTCCAGGATCGTCGTCAGGCCGCCCACTTTATTTCCAGGCGAAGGATTATTATTCATCTCGCCTCGCTCCCGCTCTGTGTATTCCTCCCACCAGCGAATCCGCGAAATCAGCTTTTCACCGATTTCCGGGGAAACCGCCCGTCGCGTCAGCAAGTGTTCTGCACCGTAAATCTCGGGCGTTTCCGACAAAATCGCAGTACCGCCATGGCTGACCAGAAGATCGACCGCGGCGCCGAGCGCAGGATTTGCCGTGATACCGGAATAGCTGTCCGAACCCCCGCATTGCAGACCGATGATCAAATGACCGGCAGACACGGTCTGACGCGTGACTTGATTTGCGATCGGCAACATTTCCCGGATCCGTTCGACTCCGCGCCGGATTGCGCCGACCGTACCTCCCGATTCCTGGATCGTCATCGAAGACAAAAGCGGCCCTGGCGGAAGATTCTGAGTGGAAAACAGGTCTTCCGCCTGATTGACCTCGCAACCCAGTCCGATCATCAGTATCCCGCAAAAATTAACATGCCGCGCATAACCGGACAGGGTACGGCGCAAGACTTCCATCCCCTCCCCGTTTATATCCATCCCACACCCCGTAGTGTGAGTGATCGCGACGACGCCATCGACATTCGGATACTCTCTCAACGCTTCACCCGAAAATGTTTCCGAAATCCTCTTTGCGACCGTGGCCGAACAATTCACCGTGGTCAACACACCCAGATAATTCCGAGTTGCGACGCGGCCGTCAGGACGGACGATTCCGCTGAACGTCGCACCCGGATGAACGTAGCTGGTCGGCTTGGCATCCGTGCAGAACGCGTAATCGCGTTCGAAGGACTGGACTCTCAGATTTTGCACATGCACATGTTCGCCTGCCGAAATCGGCTCCGACGCGAACCCGATAATTTGGCTATACCGGCGCACAGGTTGACCTGACAGCAATGTCCCGGATAGCGACTTTGTGTCCAGCCGGAACGGCGCTCCGTACCGTCAGATCGTATTCATCGAGATGCGTCCCAGCCGCCAAGTCCTGGCATGCAATGACCACGTCATCCGCACGGATTAGCTGAATCACTCGAGCTTGCTCGGTAAGCATTCTTTTGAATCCTCCAAATAAACGATCTTTCCCGGATCACATCCGCGAAACAGGCATTGCCCCGGAAAACCCGCGTCCGAAGACTCGTGAGATCACAAGGTGCAGACTATGGGCGCTGAGCTCCCGTTCGCCGCGACATACACGGCGTACAATGAAGTCGTGGCCGTGATGAAGATCCGGTTCCTTTTGGGACCGCCAAAGGTCAAATTAGATACCGGTTCCGGAACTAGTATTTTCCCCAGGCGAACCCCATCCGGAGCATAACAGTGCACGCCGTCCCCGGCACTCGTCCAGATATTGCCCTGCTGGTCCACCCGAAGACCGTCCGCCAGACCGGGAGAAACCTCTGCAAAAACCTCTCCGCCGCTCAATCGTCCCTCTTATCCAACGAGAAGACACGGATATGATGTTCACCCGCCATGGCGTGGGAACCGCCGGTATCGACCACGTAGAGCTTCGATTCATCCGGGGAAAATGCGATCCCATTCGGCTTATTAAAATCTTTGACAACCGCTTCAAGATCTCCGGTCACAGGATCAAATCGGAAGACATAACAACCGCCATATTCACTCTCGGCAACGTGCCCTTCGTAGTCGGATAAAATCCCGTACGGCGGATCCGTAAACCAGACATGTCCCATCCGACTTGACGACCACATCGTTTGGAGAGTTCAGCTTCTTGCCTTGGAATTGATCAACCAAAACCGTGATGGAGCCGTCCGGCTCAGTCCGGGTCACCCGTCGCGCTCCGTGTTCGCAGCGTGACCAAACGGCCCTGCAGGTCACGCGTGTTGCCGTTGCTATTGTTGGCAAAATCCCGAAAAACGCTGACGTGACCGCCAGCCCAACGCAGCATTCGATTGTTTGGGATATCGCTCCAGACCAAGTAATCGCCGTCTGCAAAATAAACCGGGCCCTCGGCCCAAAGTGTCCCGGTGTAAAGCTTCTCAACCCAAGCGTTTCCAACAGTCAGATACAGAAAACGCTCGTCGTAAATCTCGATTTCGTCTCGTATTCCGGATGTTCTGGTCATTGTGTGCACCGACTACAAATTCGTCGGATCGTCATTGAGGTCCACCGGCGGCGGCGTCGGCAAATCGACCGGCGGCGGCGTTTGCTGGCGATCGAGTGGACCGACCGGCTCGGCACGGCGAACTTCAGGTGGGGGTTTGTCGACAGGAAGGGCGCGAGGAGCCGGCGTCCAATCAGCTTTGCTCGTCTGGGCGAGCTGCGGCGGTTCTTTAGGGCGCGGCTTTACGGATTGATAGGGATCGTCGCCAAGCACAGTCGGTTCACGGACCAGAACGGGAACCGCCTGGGCCGGGTCGGTCGCATTCGTCGCTCGCGGCGCGTCCTGAGAACGAAGCGTCCGCACAAATGAGCGGGTATCATCTCCATGGAGCCAGCAAGTTTCGTTCGGGAGCTGTTTGGCGGTCGAAAACTCGAAAAACGTTCCCTTTCCGCGGCGGCAACCACGGATCCGCGACCGAGGTCAACATGCACTTCGGCGAGGCGGGCAGACCCGGTATCCAGACAGACTTCCACGCGCTTGAGATCGATTGGTCTGCCCAGCTCCCTGGGAGGCTGCTTTGCCAGCGATGCATTCATGATATCGGTCCAGACGGGCAACGCTATCTGGTTGGAAAATGCGCCGCGCATGATCGTTTGAGGCTTGTCGAATCCGGCCCAGACACCGCATGTTACCTCGCTGTCGTACCCCACAAACCAGACATCCGTAAAGTTGTAAGCGGTTCCGGTTTTGCCGGCAGCCGGAAACTGTTTCAGACCGAATTCCTGACGGGCATTCGAAGCAGTGCCGGTCTGCATGACTTCCGTCAGAAAGGAATGCATCTCAAATGCTACACCTGGATCGATCACCTTCACCCGTTGCGGTTCCGAGTGATAAATCTCCTGGCCGTCCTGCGTTTCAATCCTTGCCACCATCATCAAACGCTCCGGGCGCGAACCGCTTCCCGGAAACATCGTGTAAGAAGTGACAAGATCCGCCAATGTGACATCGCTGCTCCCAAGAAATGTTGCGGGATACGGGCGCAGATCATCTTGAATTCCAGCTTTTTTCGCCAGTTTGAGGACGGAATCCAAACCAGCTTCTACGCCGACTCGGACCGTCGCCGCGTTCTTCGATAACGCAAAAATGCGTCGCATCGGCAGAGGCCCCTTCGTACTGGTTATCCGCGCGTTCAACCCCCCACTCACCCAGAATCCCGGTGGTACCTCCAATCATAACCTGACGATTGTCGAGAGGCGAATCTTCGAACAACGAACCCGGAAAAACCCCCTTTTCCAGAGCGGCAGTGAAGACGAACGGCGTAAACGCGGTACCCGCCGGACGCTTCGACTGGAGCGCACGATCGTATTCGCTCTGAGAAAAATCGCGTCCCCCGACGAGCGCCAATATCCCACCGGTCCGATTGTCCACGGCCACCACAGCTCCTTGCAGATACTCGGGTACCGGCGGCGATCCGGGAGCCGTGTGCGTGCTCTTCCAAGTTTTCAGGAAATCGGTGTAATCCACGTATTTCTGATGCTGATAGTCGGGCTGCTCCTCGACCTTATCCAACTCGCGTTGAAGCGATTCCTCGGCAGTCCGTTGGAGAACAGGATCCAGAGTCGTGTAGATCCGGTATCCCTGACTGGCAATTGACTCAAGCCCGATCTGCCCCTGCGACTTGCTGCCGGATTAAATCGATCGCGTAAGACTGCGACACCACGCCTGATTTTCGGCTGTACCTGGAGTGGCTGTTGTTTTGCGTCATCCGCAACTTGCTGAGAGATTTTATGTTCCTCGACCATCCGGGTCAGGACGAAATCCCGTTCCTGAGTTGCAGCCTCCAGATTATGCCATGGCGAAAGATTGTTCGGGCTCTTCAAAAGAGCCGCCAGCATTGCCGCCTCCCCCACGGAAAGATCTTTGGCCGGCTTTCCGAAATATCCTTTCGAAGCCGCCTCCGCACCGTACAAGCCCGCCCCCGAAGTACACCCGGTTCAGGTAGAGCTCCATGATCTTGTTCTTCGGCACGGACCGTTCGATCCGCATCGCCAGAAAAACCTCGAGTATTTTCCGATGGTACGTCCGATCGCCGCAGATCGAATACGTTCCTGGCCAGCTGTTGGGTGACCGTACTGGCTCCCTGACGGATTCGACCAGCCTGGGTATTCTTGAGCAGTGCGCGAAACATCCCGAAAAAGTCGACGCCCGCTATGTTCGTAAAAGCGGTTATCCTCCTCCGCGATGACCGCGTCGACCAGGTAGGGCGAAATCTGGTCCAGGGTTACCTGTTCCCGATTTTGAATAAAGATTTTTCCGAAGACCTGTCCATAGCGATCGTAAATCACGCTCGCTGATTCGACCGAATCCAGTTTCGCCAGATCGAATTCCGCAGCCTTTTTCTCGTATCGACGGATAAAGCTCAGCCCGAACCATGCTCCAGCCCCGAGCCGCGAGGAACAGGATCAAAACCGTGATTACGAAATAACGGTCTTAAAAAAAATGGAAGGCGGCGTTCTCGGTTCACTCATATAGTACACTGCTCGGTCCAAAACCCCTTTCACGGGCTGCCGCCCGGATCAAATGGAAAGTTTAGGTGCACCGTCCCGCTATCCAGGGATTTCAGGTTGACTATCCACTCGAATTTTCCATTGTCGAACATTCCGCTGCTCCGATGCCAGGATCCTTGCCGCTCGTCGCCTTAATCCGGGACCACCTTCTGCGCCACGGTCCGGCCCCGTTTCCCTGGTTCATGGAGCAGGCGCTTTACCACCCTGAATACGGATATTACACCTCGACGCGCCTCCGGATCGGCAGACAAGGAGATTACTACACCAATGTCAGTGTCGGCCGTCTCTACGGACAGTTATTGGCTTCTCAGCTCATTGAAATGTGGAAAATCCTCGGGAGTCCATCTCGTTTCACGATCGTTGAAGAAGGCGCCGAGGATGGCCAGTTGGCGATGGATATCCTTTCCGCGATAACGGAAGAATCCATCGAAGCCGCCGAATGCATTCGTTACACCATCCTCGAGCCGATACCCGGAAAACAGCTGCAACAACGGGCAAAGTTGGAGCCTGCTTTTCTCGAAAAAATGACATGGCTGACCGGGTTGGCCGACCTCGAGGCCGTCACAGGAGCGTTCATTTCGAATGAACTGGTTGACGCAATGCCTGTCCACCTTGTCGTTTATCGAGACGATGAATGGTCGGAACTGCTAGTGGATATTTCCGGGGAGGATTTCGGCTTTGTAGGAGCGAAGATCGAGGCGCCTGAACTGCTCCAAGCCCTTGATAAATTGCCGCTGCCCGTCCTCTCACCGTACAGAACGGAAGTGAATCTGGCGGCCACGCGCTGGATTCAGGCGGTCAGCGCCAGGCTCGAACGCGGGTTTATGCTAATTGTCGATTACGGATTCTCCCGCGGCGAATACTATAAGCCGGAACGCACTGAAGGAACATTAACGTGTTATTCGCGGCATCGGCGGTCTTACAACCCGCTCGAGCGGCCGGGAGAGATAGACATCACGGCACACGTCGATTTTACATCGCTTGCCGAAACTGCTGCCAGCGCATCTCTCAAGGTGGCCGGGTACGCAGACCAGCACCATTTCATGGTCGGCGCAGCCGAGTCCAGGCTCCTGGCGCTTGAGAAGGCGGTCGAGACCGAAGGATTGACACCGGCACACGCGGCGTTTCTGGGGCCATATCGAACGCTGATGCATCCGGGGACAATGGGCATGGCATTTAAGTTCTTGCTGCTCACCAAAGGGCTCAACGGCCACCCGCAATTGAGCGGCTTCAAATACTCGCCGACCCCTTGGAGATCGCTCTAGCGCAGTTCTCAGGGTCAGTGCTGGAGCAAGGGGGACAAGTCGGACTGGAGAAATGGGGAACTGGAGTAGTGGAGCAATGGAGCAAAGGGGACAGAAACAGAGCAAGGGAGAAAACGGATCAAGAATGGAGCAAAGGGGACAATGGAGCAAAGGGGACAGGTCGGATCTCGCGTATGGCTGAGATGGATTGATGGGGACAGGAGATGGATTAATGGGGACAGGTCGGATATTGACGCGTTACAAACCCAAGCAACAAGGGACAGGTCAAATATTGAACGCGGTGCGTTTTTCCGCCGCTTGTCTGACTGTCGGAGGAGCGATGGGGACAGGTCAGACCTCACGCGCTCCGAAGAGAGTGCCGCGTTGCTGATCGAAGAAGACTTGTTAACCGAACGCCCTCATCGCTGATCGCCGCAGCGTCATCACCGGGTTCTGCGCGCCAGCTTGGATAAAGTCTATCCGCAAGCCCATACCGCCTTCTCCGGCTCGCATTAAGCGTGATCCCGCGATGACGTTCCCCAGCTCCGAGTCTACGTTCAGATAAATATGAGAAATGGTGGATCAATGGGGACAGGTCGGATATTGACGCGTTACAAAGCCAAGCAACAAAGTGGAGCAAGGGGGACAGGTCAGATCTCGCGTATGGCTGAGATGGATCAAAGGCTGGAGCAAAGGGACAGGTCAGGAGGCTGGAGCAAAGGGACAGGTCAGGTATTGCACGAGGTCGAAATGGGGACAGGTGGGATGTCGCGCGTTCCAAAAAGGAGCGTCGCGTTGCTGATCAAAGAGAATCAATTTGGCTAAGCGCCCTAATCACCGATCGGCCGGAGCATCATCAGCGGGTTCTGAAGATAAAGCCTGCTCGCAAGCCCGTGAGGATCAGTGTTTCCGTCCCGGTCTGGCTTTACAACCCGCTCGAGCGACCGGGAGAGATAACATCACGGCTCACGTCGATTTTACGTCGCTTGCCGAAACCGCTGCCAGCGCATCTCTGTTGATGGCCGGGTTCGCAGACCAACACCATTTCATGGTCGGCGTGGAGCAATGGGGACAGGTCCGATCTCGAGCGCTAAAAAAAAGGTGCAGCGTCGCCGAGAGGACAGGTCAGATAGCAGCAAGTGCCGAGCGCAACCTACCGCGGAGAACCCTTCGGTAGGCGAAGCACCCCGGTTCGTTTGTTTTTTCGACTCCCGGCGCACCGGCAGCCTCTCAGGCTGGTACGCTGAGCCAGACCGGCACGGAAACGCTAATCCTCAGCGGACCGATATCTACTTTGGGCAGCAGCTGTGACGGGGCAGTACGGCACCATTCCAACCCCTCGGTGGCGTGCCGTTGCCCGGTGAGAGTCAGGCGGCCCAAGACCAATCTTAGTTAGCCGAACCTCCGGACTCGCAGATTGCGAAAGACCCAGAGCGTGGCTTGGCCGATGGCCTTTAAGGCGGTAGGGCCGCTTTTGCGCTTGTAGCCGGTCTTTTGCTTTAGCCGCTGGCTATGAGATTCCACAAAGGAGCGGCTCCCCAGGATGACTCCGTCGCTAAAGTAGCGAATTCTGCAGCGCAGCCGTTCTTGGGGCGAAAGTTCGCCGTTCTCCTGTTCGACGACTTCCTGGGCTTTGGCCAAATCGAAGGCTGGCGGGTTGTTCTCGGTTGCAGCAGCGCCTCTCAAAAACAGGTGCTTGCGATATTCTCTGCTCAGTTCCTTGCAACACGTGGTCTGCGGCAGATCAAGGATGACCCTGATTCCTTCAAGGGCTAAAGCGGACCCCTTGGCCAGTGCCTCAGCGTAACCGCAGTAACGATACTCCTTAGGGTCCGAACACAGAGCTGCTCGAACCGGATTAAGATCAATGTAGGCGGCCACCGTCGCTACGGCCCGGCCCCCTCCAACAGAAGACTTTTGAAACGCTCGGCCCACAGAGTGCCGTATCGGCCGTGCCGGCGGTTGTACCACTGGGCAAAACGGCCTTTGAGCTCTTTGATAAAGATCGAGAGGTCATTCATCCGCTTGCGATAAGGTTTCAGCAGGCGATTGCTCTGAGCCATTCCATCGGGCTGCTCAGCAAAGCGCGCTAATTGCTGCTCGAGGACCTGCACACGTTCCGGGCCGTAGCCGGCGTGGATGCGTTCAAGCACTTCGCTTTGCGACAAAGGCCTGGGTTCAGGCACTTCACAAAGCAGATGGAAATGGGTAGCCATCAGAACGTAGGTCCGGACCCGAACCCCACTGAAAGCCTCCAGACGGCGCATCAAGGTGAGAAATTGCTCGGCCTCAAAACAAGGCCCGGCAGCAGAGCCGAAGATAAAGCGGCCCTCAACGGTTCGAGAGAGGCAGTGGTAAAAACCCTGACCCTCGGCTTTGACTCGTGGGAAACGCATGACAGGAGCCACAGTACACAACATGAAATAAAAGTGTAGTATAAAATTGGTTATCACCTCAATATTTGATCCGTCCTCTGTTTGGATCTTTGGCAACTCGGATGGCGATTTTCAGTGTTCCCAATAGATTTTGCCGTTCGTTGAGGGCAAGTTGGCGCCGATTCAGTTTACCACCTCCCGGGCCCAGAAGGCGCCCTTGCTGCTCAAAACACTGACTTGAGTGGAACGCGACGTTTAACGGGCTCTGACTCTCGGTGACGCGAATAGCTTGACTTCTGACCCGTTAGCCCGGTGGAAATTCATAATTGGGTCGATCGCTGGGCCTAAAATCCAGACGCGGGCCAACGTAAACTTCATCAGAGCCGACGCATCCGCCGAGCAAAGCTGCCGCCAAACAAATTAGGAATATTCTCATATATATCTATCTGAACGTAGACTCGGAGTTGGGGAACGTCATCGGCGGGATCACGTTAATGTGATCCGGAGAGGGAGTTATGGGCTTGCGAGGTTGCGAGGAGCAAAGAGGAGACGGTTCGCCTACGGAAAGCTCCCGCGGCAGGTTGCGCCTCGTGCACTTTCTGTTATCTGACCTGTCCCCCATATAATCTCCACTGTCCCCCATATAATCTCCAGCGCAAAAGCGGCCCTACCGCCTTAAAGACACTCGGCCAAGCCACGCTCTGGGTTTTTCGCAATCTGCGAGTCCGAACGTTCGGCTGACTAAGATTCGTCTGGGCGTCTGACTCTCAAACCGCGCAACAGCACTCAATCGAGCGTTCGGAGCGATGCGGAGCTACTGCAACGTTCTCCGTGACGCGATAGCAGCAACCAGTGACCCCTCTCGACCAACATCGCGACACAGGCTTTCATTTTGATGAGCGGGTGTCGCACGCAGGGCTTGTATCCGATCGGTTTTGGGATTAGCCATAGCTCATGATTGATCGAATTAGGGACCTATTAAAGGCTAAAGACTGGCACCCGTTCACGATCCACCGCACCGGTGGCAATTCGATCCATGTGGTCAGCCGCGAGCAGGCGTGGGTTAGCCCGTATAGTCGATTGGTCGTCGAGATCGCTCCGGGCTGGATCGAGATTTTAAGTCCGGAGCAGACCACCGGCGTCGATGTTGCGTCTGTTACTTTCGCAGAGATCCAGAATCAAACGGGCTAGCCTGGTCCTGTCGCGAGGCAACGCTCGTAAGATCCGGGCAGTGCAGAACTCAAATCTCGCGGATGTGCTGGTTCCGATATTTTTTCGGCGCCACACCTGTGTACCGTTTGAAATCCCTGCTAAAAAAAAACGGGTCGCTGTATCCGACCTGCTCGGAAATTTGTTTGATGGGGTCGCCGCTCTCGAGGAGGCGCCTGCGTGCGTGGTTAATTCGTTCCCGTCGCAACCAGTCAATCGGAGTTGAACCGGTTGCCTGTTTAAATTTCCGATAGAAATGCGGTTCGCTTAGCCGGCAAAGGCGGGCCAGAGTGGCCACTCGCCACGGACGATCAGGATAGAGCGCCATGCTGGTGAGCGCCTCGCGCACATCCGCCGAGTCTTCGGGGAAAACGCCGAACGAATCCAATGGCTCCGCCTGCCGGTTTTCACAGAGCAGCGCCAGAATTTCTGCTACGGCTGACCGGATCTTCGCCGGCGCGGAGCTGGTGACCTTTCCGCACGCCGAAATCCTCACCGAACTCGCCGCCAAAGCGAAATTCATTGTGCGGACTGGGGCGTTCGATCCTTGGGGGAATATCGTTCTCTATTCCGGCGTCGACGTTCCAAAATGGTTTACAAAACCGGGTACGGTTGTGCCGGAATATTATGCCAGCCGAATGAAGTAGCAGTCTCTGGCACACGAGCGCGAACGTCGCGGCTAGCCTGCCTGGGTTGGTAGCGCAAATTCCAAATAATTTCGTCCAAGCTGGCCGCAAAGAGCTTCCACGACCAGTTCGTGGTCTGCCCGCTGCGGCAACCCGGACACGGTCACGGAACCGATCACTCCGGCCCCGGCCACCTTCAAGGGAAGGGATCCACCATGCGAGGCGTAATCCGCTGAAGAAAGCTCGTACCTCTCGGTCAAGGACGAATTCAACTCTTTCAGCTCCAGGCCAATCGCGTAGGAGCTGCGATGAAAACGCGCCACCGTGTTTCCTTTGCGCCTGACCCATTCTGCGTTGTCCGGAGTGCTGCCATTCAAGGCGCTGTAGAAAAGTGGTTGGCCAAACCGCTTTATCTCGATCACCACCGGGAACGACTGAGCTGACGCAATTTCACGCAATCGCGACCCGAGCTTCCATGCAAGCTCTTCGTCGAATTCAGGAAACACCAGTTCCCGCTCCTGCTTGGCAATCACCTCAAGATCTTGGCTTAGGTTCATCGGGCAAAGATTCTAATCTGATTTCCTAAAGAAAACCCGTAGATTCGATGGGTAAGTTCGTAGATGGTTGCCGAGGGATCCTCGGCTCAGTTTTGTGATCTACCACGTTCGTCCAGACGATTCTATGAAAACATCGAAATCCTTCCTTTTCAGGCGCCGCGACGACCTGAGCCTTATCTCATTCCTGCCTTTTCGCTCTCACTCAGGCACCAGAGCGCGATTGGCCTTCTGTACGGCAGTAGTTGGCTATCTCGCATTTTCCCCGCTCTCTCTGGCACATGGTGGCGGCAATATGTCCGGCCCACATAATCCGGGACCGCCCTCGCACCATGAGGGGCCTTTTTGGGACCCATTCTGGGGAAGCTGGTATCCCGGTTATGCCGGAGATTACGATTCTAACTACTCCTACGCTCCAACCCCGGCACAAGTGACCACCGCAAACAAGAGAGTGAAGGATTACCTCGTCGCCATTCGGAAAGGCCGGCGACGCGCTGCCACTCACCGTTATATCGCGATTGAAACGCTGAGGCCGGCCAAAAGGCAGCTCGAGGATTACGCAAAAAAGCAGGCGGACGCGAAATCAGCAGCCGCCGCCGGAGGGGGACAAATGTCGTCCCGCTGGGTTCCGCCGAACCAACTTCGCTGCGTCATGGTATTTGATACACAGTCCAAACAATTCGTCGGTTCCGGCTGTTACGTAATCGGCAATCCGCCTCCAAACGGGACAGTTGCAAAGTTCGACACGTACAGCGCGGAATTTGTCGGGACGCAAACGCTTTGAGACCCCGATATTCTGAAAAGCGAAGGCGCTCGTGAGATTTTGTGCAAAAAAAAATGAAGGCAGTTGGACCGCCGACCAGAATGGCAATCTGGACTCTCTGCGCCCGAGGCTGAAACAGTTGAAAGTAGAAATACTCCCAGGTGATTATATAATACGTTCCCGCAACAGAGAGGCGCGCACGAGACTCGTGAATAAAAAATTCAGCGACCGCCAAAGCGGTCGAGTAACATCGACGTCGCAAAAAGAAGATGCGTGGCGTTCCACCCTTGCTTGTCCAGCAGGTAAGGACCACCACCGTCGGTTTTATAAACGAGCGGGTAACGGCACGTATCGATCATCGGCACACTGCCGCCGCCGGCGTGCATGCAATGGCCTTGGAACACAACAATGTTGTCTACCAGAACCGTAGCGTCAGCTTCCCCGGTCAGGCGAGCCCACCAAAATCGTATCTCACCTCCGGCTTTACCTATATCCCACGTCTGCTCAAACTCCCCGCTTTCTCGTCCGATTTTACCGGTTGTCCGCGTAAATTTTTCCGTAGGCTTTATCTTCCACTCGTCGAAATCGTCGGTCGCGATATTCCGTAAAATCAGCGTTACCTGCACCGCTGCCGCGCGACGTGGAAATAAAACTACCGTGAAGCTTGTCACCACGACAAGGGCGAGGAGAATAGGTTTCATAAGTAACTGGAAGATCTAGTAAGTGCCCGCTGTCAGTATGCCAGACTTCGTAGAAAAGGCTAGCTCCCGGAATTTTGTTCGTTGGCTGGCAAAGCCGGTTCGCGAAGCATACCCCGGCCAAAGCCCCGATTTATACACAACAAAGCTTCGGCGAGTGCGGGCGAGTCTCCTGTAGCAACGTAAGCATTTATCGTCACCGCACCGGAATGTTTGGGCACACGGCTCCGATTTTTGGTATCGTTCATGCATGGAACCGACCCAAGAACAACTCACCGCGCTAGGAAACTACCGCGACATCATCCTGCAACACACCCCCAAAGTGGCTGAAGCTATAGGAGTTACACCGCAGACGCTTACCGGTTGGACGGAGGGCAAGGGAGGACCTACGCGCGAACAGGCAGAGAAAATTTTGCAGTTCTTAGCGGAAACAACTAAAACAGGCCCGCAGGCTTAGCTGAACCGAATTTTGCGACGGACGTTCGCCTGATCTCTGACAAATCATCCATGAGCGTCTGTTCATTCTATCCCTCTTCGCGGCCTTGCCGACAGCCCATTTTGATAGCAACAAAACACCTACACTGCCACAACCATGCCCTAGATTGATGCATCAGGACTGGAAGACACAGAATATCGTCGTAACCGGAGCAGCATCAGGACTGGGTCGCGCTATTTGCACGCGTTTCGCGCAACTGGACGCAAGCGTGCGAGGCATCGACATCAATAAGACTCAATTGGAGGACCTGGCAGGAGTTCTTGGAAAGAACTTTGTCCCCGTAATCTGTGATGTGGCAAATTGGGCAGAAGTCGCGGAGGTCTTCGAGAAGTTCCCACCTACCGACGTTCTGGTGAATAGTGCGGGAATTTCCGGAAAAACCAACTTGAAAAGCAATGAGACGGATCCCTTAGAGGTAGAACGGGTATTTCGGATCAATTTTTTTGGTTCCTACCACACCTCCAAGGCCGTCTTGCCACAAATGGTAAGGCGCGGATACGGTCGATTGCTCCACATCGCCTCGATCGCCGGAAAGGAGGGCAACGCCGGAATGATCGCTTATTCTGCCTCAAAGGCTGCGGTGATCGGAATGACCAAAGTTCAGGGCAAAGAAGTCGCCGGCACCGGCGTGACGGTGAACGCGTTGGCTCCCGCTGTCATTCAGACGCCGATGGTAGACGCGCTCCCGGAGCAACAGATCAGATACATGACCGACAAAATCCCGATGGGTCGCTGCGGCACACTGGATGAATTGGTGGCGATGGTCGAGTTCATCGTTTCTCCGAGTTGCAGCTTTACCACCGGTTTCACTTTCGATCTCTCAGGCGGACGAGCCACCTACTGATACTTTTCGAAGACGATGGCACAATATGCTCAATCACAGTCGAAACCAAGTTTCGATTTTAAGACAGAGTGCAGAGAAAACACTAGCCTTTCAGGGGAATATCAATGGGGCTCCCCTCCCAATTCTTCCCTATCCAGTCATAGTGCGGATCATTAACCGCAGAGATTTTGCGCACGTCGCCTGCCAAAAAATTCAGGTAATACGCGTTTGTGCCAGGCGCCTTCACTACGGGGTGGTAACCCTCGTGAATCAAAACGACGTCTCCGTGCTGCACGGGAATGGCTACGTCAAGATCGGTGTCTCGCGTATAAATCCGCTGGATAGCGAATCCGTCCTCTGGCTGAAAACGATAGTAATACGTTTCCTCATGGTAAGAGGAATTATCCCTTGTGTCATGGCGGTGCGGTGGAAAGCTTGACCAATTGCCGCTTGGCGTATGGATCTCGTATACCGTCAGACGCTCGGTGAGTTCGTCCGAATCTGCCAGCGTACTGACACCGCGTTTCGCATTGGCACCACCGCGCACAGCGGTTGCAATCTGATCACGCGGTATGATGCGAGCAGGCAATTTTCCTTCCGCAGGCGCTCCGCCCAGCGCGATTTCAAAGGAGTCAATAGCTTCGAGTTTGTAAGTTGTTCCCGGCGGCAGGTAAACCACATCGGGGCGATTGCTAAAAAGGTCTTTGCGGTTCAGTTCGTAAATCTTACCGCCAAAGGACAGTCTCCCGCGTCCGGCTAACGGAACCAGGACAACCTCTTCCATGCCGGTCTCTGCTTCCAGGCTTTCCGCCGGACGTAGCTGCACGACCTTGAACGAGACGTATTTCCATTTAGCCTCTTGCGGAGTGACGTTCAGCGCATATTGGCCTTTCTGACTAGAACGATAATTTCGTTTCATAGACGGTGCACTAGCTCAGGTATGGATTTCCGAAACTTGCACCGGGCGTTTCTCTTTCCAACTCTTTGTGGCGGCCAGGGACAGGCGAAGTGTCTCTAATGCATCTTCGGGTCCCGGCGTGGGAGTGCTACCTTTACGCAAGGATTCAAAAAAGGCCTCCAGCTGAAGACGATAACCTATTCCAAAACGGTCGGGAAAATTCTCGTAATGGTCGAAACTGCTGGCGAAGTCCTTTGCGAAAAGTAACGGGGTCTTTTGTGGTGCTTCCACAACTATCTTGCCGATTGAACCTGCAACTTCGGTCCTGATGTCGTATCCCCAATTCGAATGGCGCGAGGTCTCCACAACGCCCAAGACGCCGTTTTTAAATTTCAGTAACGTTGCCGCCGTGTCGACGTCCTTTGCTTTTTCAAACCGTTCATCAATTAAGACACCTCCCCATGCATAAACTTCTTCTACTTCTCCCACCAGAAAACGCGCCAAATCGAAATCATGCACCGCCAGGTCCAAAAACAGTCCACCACTCCCCAATAAGAATTCCAGACTTGGAGGGTAAGTATCGCGGCTCAACGCACGGAAGGTTTCCAATTTACCTAACTCACCGGCCTGAATCTTCGCTTTTGCCTTTGCATACCCAGGATCATAACGACGCATAAAACCTAGTTGGACAGGTACTTTTCGCTCGCGAGTCACTTGCACAACCCGCTCCGTCTGGGCTAAGTCCAGCGCGATTGGTTTTTCGCTAAACACGGCTTTCCCGGCGTTCGCTGCCAACTCGATCAAACGCGCATGCGTGTCTGTTGGAGTAACGATTATTACAACGTCGACTGACGGATGCCGGATCGCTTCAGCAGGATCGGTCAGAGCAAGCTCCGCCCCGGCAATAGCACGGCCACGCTCGGCCCTTTCTCTATCGGGATCGGCAACAACCACCACCTTGACGCCACTAATGGAACCCAAGTTTCGCAGGTGGGTCTCTCCCATCCTTCCGGCGCCAAGAAAAGCGACTTCTAAAACATTCTTATTAACCATATTTAACAGTCCGCCTTCATTCGCGGTACGTGAGCAAATCGAACGTTCATGGTATCAGCTAGTTCTATGCGAAGATTGGGCGTTGCTTTTTAGCGGCCTTCTCGTAGCTTTCGCGGGTCTGACGCGTCTTTGCCACACCGCTGACCTCGGCTACGGGCACATCCCACCATGTTCCTAGTCCGGGCATACGTTTTTCAGGATCCACAGGGACAACGATTACAGTGACCGCGTCCCTTTGTTTTGCCTCCTGCACAGCCTTGGTGACTTCCGCGGCGCTCGGCGCAAAAACCGCATGCGCACCCATGGCCTCCGCGTGTTTCTTAAAGTCGATGGGGACATACTCGCCCGTCAGTGTCCCGGTCTTCTTGTCGCGGAATCGCAGCTCGTTGCCGAGATCAGACACGCCGCAAATGCGCTGAAGCCCCAGAATGCATTGGTATCCGTGATTATCAACCACCACAATCGTGAGTTTCAATCCCTCGGCCACGGCCGTGACAATCTCCGAGTTCATCATCAGATAGGTTCCATCGCCGATCATCACCACAACATCTCGTTCCGGCTCGGCTAATTTAACGCCAATGCCGCCCGGAATTTCGTAGCCCATGCAAGAAAAGCCGTACTCCAGATGATAGGCTTTTGGATCCTCGGGTCGCCAGAGCCGCAGCAGCTCACCCGGCATGTTACCCGCGGCACAAACCACGGTTGCCTTTCCACCCACAGCCTCATTGACTAATCCAATAACGCCAATCTCGGACAGCGCACCCTTCTCTTCTTTAGTCGTCCTGATTTCGATTACTTTGTTATCCCATTGCTCTTTGAGTTTGGTTAACCGTTGTTTATATTTGTCGTGGGTGCCTTTGTATCCCGCGTCCTTAAGAGCCTTTGTTAACTCGGGCAAAGTTCGCTTCACATCGGCCACCACCGGCAATGCCGCCAACTTGCTTGCATCCATCGGTGTGACGTTGACTCCGATAAAACGCACTGCCGGATTTTGGAATTGCGATCGGGAAGCTGTTGTAAAATCGGTCAAACGCGTGCCCAGGGCCAGAATCAAGTCTGTCTCTTTTGCCATCTCATTTGCCGCGGTGCCTCCATTCGAACCGATAGGCCCGGCATTCCACGGATGATTCCAATTGAGCGCACCTTTACCCGCCTGGGTCTCGGTCACCGCAATGCCAAATTCCTCAGCAAATGCCTTTAGTTCAGACCACGCTTCTGAATAAATCGTTCCTCCACCCGTGATAATGATTGGGCACTCGGCTTTCTCTAGCCGAGACGCAACTTCCTTGATCAACTCCGGCTCGGGCAGCGGACGGCGCACATGCCAAACACGCTTCTGGAAAAATTCCGCAGGCCAGTCAAACGCCTCGGCCTGCACGTCCTCCGGTAGACTCACGGTCACAGCCCCAGTCTCTGCAGGGTCCGTTAAAATCCGGAACGCCTCTGGTAGACTCGCCAACAATTGCTCCGGGCGTGAAATCCGATCAAAGAACCTTGAAACAGGTCGAAAAGCGTCGTTCGCGCTGACATCCCTCTCAATCGGATGCTCGATCTGTTGCAACACAGGGTCGGGCACGCGGTTGGCAAAATAGTCGCTCGGCAGGAGCAACACCGGCAATCGGTTCACCGTCGCCACCCCAGCCCCGGTAACCATATTGAGCGCCCCAGGACCAATGGAGGTTGTGCAGGCAAAGGTCGAGAGTCGATTACGGTGCTTAGCGAATGCAGCCGAAATATGTACCATTCCTTGCTCATGCTGCGGACGGTAAAATCGCAACCCCTCCTTTTCGGCAAATTCCACAATGCCTTGGCCAAGCCCTGATACATTGCCGTGACCAAAGATACCCCAGAACCCTTCAATAAAGCGGTTTTGGCGTCCATCCCGCTCCACGTATTGTTTTGCAACGAAGCGAACCAATGCCTGACCCACCGTAAGACGAATCGAATTGCTCATATAGAATCTAGGTAACGAATTATTTCTGACATTTACTTCTGACTGCACTACTGAGCGGCTGATTAGCCGCGCGCTTGTCTCCCCTTCCGCGCGCTTGTGTCTCTGCGGTGGTAAACCACCAACGATTACCGCGATGTCCTCAGCGACGAGAAGGCCTCAGCTCTCGGCCATCGAACCGATTTCGGGGCAGCGCCATCAATCTTCGCCGGCGCGATTGCCACCATTGTAATTACGGACCAGTTGGCAGCGCCGTTTTGGAAGTGGACATATTTTCATTTTGATTTTGGGGGTAAATTCTATTGCTGCCCGCCATCTGTGGCACCCAGATTGTGAATCAGAACGTCAAGACATGCGATAAAACCAGTCCTTGCGCGAATCTGCATGACTTCTTGCCGCAACCTGGTTCGGGAGGGAGCCAAGCGAAAGCGTCAGAATTTTCTTAGTTGTTTCTTTCGACAAGAAATTAGATACGCATTCATTGTAAATCAAGAACATTATAACTAGCTTCTATTATCCTTTCCTACTCCATGTACCTTGTCGTCCAAATCCGTCTTGGCCATATTCACGATACGAAGTTTTGCGCCCACGGCCTCCAGCGTTTGAGCTTTGGCGCGGGATAGATAACTGTCGGTGATCGTCAAAGAGACTTTGCGAAGGCGCGTAAAAGTCGTTAAGCAATCGTGGCCGAACTTCGAGGAGTCTACCAGGACGTAAGTCTCGTCGGCAGCTCGCATGATGGCCTCTTAGATTTGTGCATCCTCTGGATTAGGCGTGCTGTGCCCCATTCCGGCCGTAAACCCCGAACTGCCCACAAAAGCCTTGTCGGCCCGATACCGCTCGAGGATTGCCAACGTTTCGCGTCCCAGCAAAGCCAGGCTTTTGTTCCTGACCATGCCGCCTAACAGCAGAATGTCATAACCAGCGCTAGACAACTCGAGGGCTACCGGAACCGAGCAGGTGATGATAAAGACGGATTTAACCTGCTCTTTCAAAAGCTGGGCCAAGGCAGGTATGGTGGTGCCTGCCTCCAGGATAATGGTGTCGCCCGTCTTTGATGTAGTCGATGGCTGCGGCGGCGATGGCCTGCTTTTGCTGACGATGCGCTTGAACGCGCTCACGAAAAGATCTATTTTGTTGATGCTCATCGAGTCGTTGTGGCAGCAAAGCGCCACGCGCCGCGTTCAAGCGCCGACGCGCAAACCGACCATGCGCGATATGTGAAGGCGCGCGCCGACCGAACCGAATCGTTGGCGGCGTCGAAGCGTATCCGATTGAAACTAAGCCGGCGAAGCGTTTATTAGCCGAATTGAAGTCGAGACGGAGGTTTGCAGGATCGCAACCATTGTACGCGCCCGCCTCTTGCGAATGTTGAACGACGCACTACACCGAGCGCCTTGGCGAGTTTGGCGTCATCGGTCCAATCGCGCATCGAAAGCAATTGGAGATGGCGCGCCACGGCATACCACGCAATCCGCGCATCTTCGGCGCCCATAACGAACTCGTCGATGGTCCGTAAGGTTTCCAATCCGGAGATTGCGCATTGCCTATAGTCTGAGGCGGCGGTATCGAGAAGCGGCTCAAGCGAAAGCGGTCTGCCAACGCTCTGCCAACAATACAAAACGCCCACGACTCATGGACTCTGCGTAGCGGCTTCGTTCAACCGTTCAATCTATTTTTCGCGCGTTATACACGGATTAAGCCTCTGCGACGGCGGTGGGGCCAATTCCTGGTTCTAACGTATCTGCAGCGATCTATCCCGCTGGCCTAAAAATCACCGGAGGAACCGGGCGCTAGTGGATACATAAATATCCTCTTTGGCCCAGGCGATAGCGTTGCCGGCCAATTTATCCATCGCTATCAGGGAACGATCTGCTTTGCACAACCGCAGGATTGAACGCGCCAGGAAGAAAGAAGATCGTTATTGTCGGCACTAGGACTAGGCTGGCTGCAAATTTCACGAAGTCCGCTTACGCCGCCACAAACAAAACTGAAGAATCAGCTGTGTGTCCCCAAGCTCCACTTAGCCAGAAGGTCCATGGCCGATGTGTCCTCCAACTAAAGAAACAGATTGAAATCTACTAAACTAGGAACAATGAACTTAGTCACTGTTAAGACCGAGGCTCAAGGCTTGTGTTAGGTCCTTAACTGCTGGATCCGCATCGCGTGCGACAAGCACTTAAAACTAGTGAAAACCCCGATTTCCGCTCAAACCTTCCGTCGTAATTACCGTGAGAAAACTTCCGCGAATGGGTGCGAACACCCATTCTAGATATGTTATAAACGTGCTTGCTGCGTGAGGGATGCACCTATCTGCAACAGATCCGTTTATCGAGCTCAAATAGCTCCAACAGTTTTTGCCGGCGAAACTTAAATATCTTTTCCACATCTCGCCGCACGAACAAACGATCTACCAGCGGCCCGCCAAGAACCGCATAATGGACCCGGTCTCGGCAGAGGGTTCCGTTATCCTGCGATTAGAAAATGTGCTCGTGATGCCACCGCTGAAAAGGACCCCTGATCTGGTCGTCGATAAATCGATAAGGCGGTTCCCAGGCCACAATATTTGTTCGCCAACGCAACTGGATGCCATGAAGGCGGATACGATAATCGATCAGTGTGCCCGGACGCATCTCGATCGGACCTTTTGTTAAAACTTCAAATTGCAACCATGGCGGAGTGATAATTTCGAGATTGTGAGCGTCTCCAAAAAACGGAAATATCTCCTCCGGGGGTTTGGGAAGCCAAATTTCAGAGCTAAACACGGATTCTTTCATAAGATCAAAAATCAAACGGGATCATTTTGTTGAGCGTCAGCGATCGCCGCATCAATTGCGTGAAACAGAGCGCGCAGGGGCTTCGTTACTGACTGCACCTGTGAGCCGTTTCACGATGCGACCGCCCCGATCAATCCCGTAGATGTTTGCCACGTTTTTTTCGTAGGCGAATTGCTTCACCACCGAACCGTCCCAGTCGAGCATCACGGAGTATCCCAATTGTTTCTTGAACGCCTCCCACAGGATCGGTTGGAATAGTTTCGGGATCATTGAGACGTCCGCCACGCCATCGATATCGATCTGGTTTTGGAAGCGGTCGTACACACGCTGAATCCAAGATGCGAGTTGATCGGCGCCTTTTGATCGGTAACGGTCATGACGGTAACCTTCGTTTTTGGGAAGCGGTAGGTGCGCTTATTGGCTTCCTGATCAGTGAGTTCGAAATTGCCGAGTTTTGCCACCGGAGCTGCAACGGCGTATGGGGTGACGCAATGGGCCGCGATGAGGCCGAGGAGCAGGGTTTTCATGTGTGGCGAGCCCTGAAATAAGTGCGACCTCTCCACCGCGCGGGGCGTTTGCAAAGTGAGCGAACAAATCCGAACCACTGGATCGCGAGCAGAGCGCAGATGCCGAGCGGGTGGAGAAGTGCGCCGCTAAGCGGTTGCCGAAAACGCGCGACGGCCAGGAGGCGCGGAAGAAATGCGGCGGCTGTGCCGAGGATCGAAAGAGTGATCGCCAGCGGTAAAACCGGTTGCAGCGGGTCGCATTTCCCTGTCGGTTGCCAGCTGCAAGTCATGGCAGACGATCCAGAGGGAGAAAAGGACGGTCGACAAGTACATCGGGGATTCGATCATGATTTTTTGAAATTTGCCCGAGCCGATTGCGGATCATGAGATTTTCGCCTGTCGCTCGGCCCTTCGTTGCCACGAAGCCTTACGGCACTTATACGCTTTGCCAGAATGGGCGGGTGCCCCGATCTTCGAAACGTGCTTTGGGTTGCATCGATGCCTGGCATCGGTCGGCCATCCGGAGAATTGGACGGGTGTTCACGCCTTTGACTCGAAATAGCAGGCGGTGTTATCGACGGCTCTTTAACCCGGCGGGTCTTCTTCACGTAAGCTCGTCTTTAGACGTTCTTTTGCTTCAGGCGACAAGGTTTCATTGGAGATTTCATCCAGATGTTTGGAAGACGAAAGGAGAAAAGAACGCAAAAAGCGGAGGTTCTTTTTGTATCTCTCACAATAACAGCAAGCCAGAAAATGGATTCTCATCCGAAGTCTCGTTGCGAGCGGAAGCGGATGATCAAGTTCCTCCGAGATCAAACGAGTTATCTGCGCACAGGTAGGAGTGTTGCGAAAAATGACGTCGGTCACTTTTTGTGTGACGGGATTCTTACCCTGGATCAACGAATCGTCGTCCGGAGTGCGCGGGTTGGGATCTTCTTCGGGCATGGCTCGCTACGGGGGTCTTAGATAAGTCGTTTTTTCCCTTCGAACCTTACAGGGCGGCTACGAAGAAACTTCGAAGCTAGAGATGCCGGACCCGAACCGCCCGGGCCCCCGAGTTCCCCAAAAATGAGCCGCGAAAGCGGAGCCGAGTTATGGCTTGGATCGGGTCACCTTACGATCGGTACCGAACCAGTTTCGCTCAAGGCATTCGCGCAGTGCCATTCGCGCGCGATGAAGCATCACCCAAAGATTGCTCTCACTTACTGAAAGGGTTTCGCAAATTTCCTTGGTTGAAACGTCGTCCATCTCTCGAAGCATGAAGACGCTTTCAATGCGTTCCGGCAGCTTTTCCAAGCACCGTCGCATCACTGCCCAAAATTCGGAACGATGGGCAACTATGTCAGGCTCGGGTTTCCAATCCTTCGGTGCTTCCCGGTGGATCCAGCCCTCGCCGACATACTTTTCCGAGAATTCGTCGGAAAGGAATTCCATGTCCGTAAAAGATGTCTCACGACCACGTTTGCGATAGTAATCTACAATTTTGTTTTTCAGAATACCACACAACCAGCTTCGTTCCGAAGAGCGTCCGGAAAAAGCAGCCCTCCCCTTGAGCGCTGCCAAGAGCGTTTCCTGAACAAGGTCCTCTGCAATCGCCGGGCTATTGACGCGAACAAGCGCATACCGGTAGAGGCAATCGCCGTGCAGATCGACCCAGCTTTCGGGATCTAGCGCTGCGCTGGATGCAGGACGGCGAGGGATGCGCACAGGCAAAAAATAACACCGATCTACAGCGTTGGGAAAGGATTTTTGCCTCTCATTAGTGTCTTTGGCGGAGTTGGCTACGAAAGCGACCGCGCAAGCGCTTTTCGTAAATGCGCAAGCTTTGTAAGGAATCGATGTTGAGTTCGACTCATCCAATAGAATCCTTATGAAAGAGCCATTGCATTACTTTGATTCATGAATTCAAAACCAAATCAGGATCAGCCATTGCGAGTTGGTATCGTCGGCGCAAACGCGGAACGAGGTTGGGCTAAGGAAGCCCATGTACCTGCTCTCCAAAATTTACCTTGCCTGAAACTTATGGCCGTCGCTACCCGCAGCGAGAAAAGCGCCCAAGCTGCGGCCCAGGCATTTGGCGCGGACCATTGGTATGGGGACGCCCTTGCGCTGGTGGGCAGTGATGAGATCGACATCGTGGCCATTTGCGTCAAAGTCCCTGAGCACCGGAAGGTGCTCCTCGCCGCTCTTGAAGCGGGGAAGCACGTCTACTGCGAATCGCCATTTGGGCGCAATCTCCAGGAGGCCGAGGAACTCGCCGCCGCTGCGGAACGGCGTCCATGAGACCAAAGTGATCAGACGATCAGCCGCTGACCCATTCTGAGCCTGCGATGCGACGCTGGGTTTAGCTAGAAGCGAGGGCCTTTCGCATGGGGTGTACACGCCTTTACCGGCGACAAGGCGTTACCGTATTTTGTATGTGAGAGAATGATGGAAGGCTCCTGGTCAAAGTCAGAGCGCGTCGTTGAGATTAGGGCTGGAAGTAGCTCGGGCGATCAATGTCCGGAATGAGGGCAGGCTCGGTTGGTTGCCAACCCAGGTTCTTCTGGGTCGCTTGACTGGAGACCGGATTGTCGGTCGCAACAAAGGACGCGAGCCAATTAAAATGGGCAGCCGCCTCCTTCGAGGTTTTAGTTACGACTGGTAATTTCAGGCGTCGCCCGATGACTTCAGCGATCTCTCGGAACGGCACGCCTACTTCGGCGACCCCGTGATACGTGCTGCCAGCAGCGCCCTTCTCAAGCGCCAGCCGATAAAGCCGGGCCGCGTCTAACCGGTGGACGGCGGGCCATCGGTTGGCCCCATTTCCCACATACACCGATGCGCGCTTCTTTCTTGCGATATCGATGAGACGAGGGATAAAGCCTGCATCGCCGTCGCCGTGCACCGAGGGAGAGAGGCGTACCACCGACGTACGAACGCCCTGCGAGGCCATTGCAGACGCCGCCTTTTCCGATGGCACGCTGCGAGCGGCTCCAGGAGAAGCCGGATCAGGTTCATCGTTCTCCGAGGCCATGAGGCCCGGACGAAGACCCATAGTCCCGACAGTGATCACGAATGGCCGATCGGAGCCCGCAAGCGTTGAGCCGAGGGTGTTAATCGCCGCCATGTCGGTTTCGATCATCACGGACAAAAAGCTGGACATGACACTCCGTCCGATCAAGCCGCCTCCGATCATACCTATGCGGGTGGACAGCTGCGCATCCGAGAACCCATGAATAAAGGCGAGGTGGATGACCCCGTCAGCCAAGGCCGCTCCGCTCCTCAAGCTTTCCAGATTTTCGAGACTGCCCCAGTGAGAGGTAGCGCTGGCGGCAGTCAAACGCCTGGCCCCTTCTTTGGTACGAGTCAGTCCAACGACCTCGTGTCCCGCTCTGAGCAGTTCCTTGACCACAGCATAGCCGATGAAACCTGTGGCACCGGTCACAAAAACGCGCATAAAATACTCCTAAGTTGGTGATTAAGCATTGTTGGCATAGTATACTCTACCGTATAGTATACTTTCAAGGAAGATTTTTAAGAATCGAAGGATCATGAACAGAAAACGAGGCGACGCCTTGCGCGATCACATTCTTTGGGCCGCTCGTGAGGTGTTCCTGGAAGAAGGCTATGAGCGGGCCTCGATGGATGTAATCGCCAGTCGCGCGGGAACGACGAAGCGGACCCTGTATGCCCACTTCGCAAACAAAGAGGCTTTATTCCTCGCGGTCTTCGATTTGCTGCGGGGTTTTTTCCTCGACCGGTTACGCACACCGGATGCCTACTCCGAGGATCCGGCCAAAGCCTTGGTACTGTTCTGCGGCCGTTTCCTGGAAACATTGCTCTACGAGGGTGCTATTCGGATGTGCCGGGTATGCGCGGCGGAAGCAGCAAGATTCCCGAACGAATCTGCCCTTTATTGTTACGTGATTTTCACGGAGATTGAAACGAGGCTAGCGGCGTACCTGAGAAGGACGTTCCGCCTGTCACCGCAGACGAGTGCCGACGCGGCTCAGAGGCTCCTCGGCCAGGTCCTCCACCCACGTTTTCCGCGCGCCCTTTTTGGTGTCGATCCACCGATTGAAAGCTTCGACGAAAGTGGTCTATCGCCATCTTTTGACCTAAGGCCAATTCGCAAGGCTGTTGCGGAGCTGATGGACTCTTTCCCTCACAAGGCCTCAGGTGGTTGAGCCCCACAGCTAGAGAACACACCGACATTAAACCCCAATAACTTGGCTCAAGGCTGGATTCGCTCCTAAATCACGCCGTCGAGGCCGATCAATTTCAGGATGTTACACGACGTTTGGCCTTTTTAGTGTAAGGAGTTGAGGATTTCTCCGACCAATTAATTACCGAATGAAAAAAATAATTAAATTAGCTCGAAGCAGTTATGAGTTGTTGCTCGCTGGTAGTTCGGCCTTGCAGTCACCCTTTCTGCTTTTGCTGCGCCTCTACTTTTTCTCGCAGCTGTTTATAACCGGCAAAGGGAAACTTGCCAACATCGGAAAAGTATCGGAATTCTTCGCAAGCCTTGGTATTCCGCTACCTACTTTGAATGCTTACTTTATAGGTTCGCTCGAATGTTTCGGCAGCTTGCTCTTGATTATCGGTGTGGCCTCGCAACCTCTGGCCCTTTTGATCGTAATATCCATGATAGTGGCTTACCTCACGGCAGATTTCGAGGCCGTATCCAGCATGTTCAGCGATCCCGACAAGTTTGCGAAGGCTGACCCGTTTCCGTTTCTTTTAGCTGCCTTGATTGTTCTCGTGTTCGGGGCTGGCAGATTTTCGGTGGATATGCTGATAAAACCGCGATTGAGGAGATTTGCCGCGCAGACACGGGCCGCCGAAGATCCTAATACGGCATCAATGAAATCAGGGTCGGCTGCCGAGAGGAGCAGGGTGAAGTAAAGTTCCTGATGATGCTAAGATCTGTGCTCGGCATCGCCGCTCTTTTTCTGGCCAGCAATTTCAATGCTGTTTCACCGTGCCAAGCCCTTTACGCGAAACGGTAAGTATATTGATGAACCTGACAGAACCGAATCGATTCGTCCGATCCTTTTGTTCGTTCACTGACTTGTTTAGTTCAGCAATTTGGGCGGCTTGTTTGGGTCTAGAAACTAGCTTAACTAGCACCGCCGCAATGCCCCATGGATAAACATACCTGGTACTCGGCCGTTTTAGGCATTTTGAAATAGTTTTCGGAATATCTGCTGATATCGTGGACTCACAATGATTGAGCGCGACGATACAAATCGCCGGCTAACGCGAGATCGAACCCCGTTTATGAAGTGAATAGTCTTTATGGAGGCAAAAATGCAAAGTGCTTGTCTGTGCGACCATCGTCGCGACGCAATGGGGAGTCGGTGCGACTGCGCAGCTTGGCTGAGGCTCTTCGGACGTATCTCCACGAAATGCCGGTCCTGACCTGTGAACCGGAGACCTATAAGTCAGGGCCTTATGTTTAGATCGAGATCCGAAGAACCTGTTAACTAGCGGCAAGAATCCGCTAGGTCGTGAAACGTTCATTAGCTTGCAATCCCAATTAAACGTTGGATTTAGGCGATAGGCCGACCTTCCAAGTTGTGATCATCTACGAAGATAGCAGGGCGGGCAGGCAGGTAAAGCATTTCTACGATAGGATAATTTAGGAGCTTAAAGATGAACGCGACTTTAGCTTGGAACTTTGGAGTTTCCAGGTACTCGCACGCCCAGGGATTGGGAAGTCGGCTGCGCAAGCCTCCTCCAGAGCGGTACTTCGTGATGCTTTCAATGCACGGCAAGTCTTAGCTTTTTGTTCAGATTAGGGATTGGATCGCTAGATGGTTCGGATTAATCGCCGATTGTAAACCCGCGCTGATCGCACTGCGTCGAGCGCTTTCCAACAGGGCATGTCACTGTAGCGTCCACACTGGAATATTTACGCAAAGTAACCGGCCGTGAAAAATATTAGCTTCTATGTCCATACTTCCTTTGGTCTGTCAACAAACTGGATAAAATGTCGATTATGTCTTCTTGGATTGCCATTGGTAAAGGGAAGCGACATCCCATGAAAAAAACTCGCGTCCTCATTCTTGGTGGCGGTTTCGGTGGTTTATATGCGGCACTCGAGTTCGAGAAACGCCGTGATCCCGATTTCGAAATCACGCTGATTAGTTAGGAAAACTTCTTCCTTTTCACGCCGATGCTTCATGAAGTAGCGGCAAGTGACCTCGATGTAACCCATATCGTCAATCCGATCCGTAAGATTTTGCGGAACCACGTCCGATTCTTTGAGGGCGAGGTTCAGTCTGTCAACCTGGCGGAGCATCGCGTTGTCGTCGCGCATGGGTTTAACCGCCACACTCATTCCATGGAATACGACCACATTGTCTTTGGACTAGGTTGCGTGACAAATTTTTACGATATATCCGGCCTCCAGGAAAGAGCAGTTACCATGAAGTCGCTCGGAGACGCGATCGTGCTGCGCAACCGGCTGATCGAGCATCTCGAGGAGGCGGGCACCGATTGTGCCGAGAAGGATCGTGCGGCGCTTCTGACATTCGTAGTTGCCGGGGGCGGATTCGCCGGCGTTGAAACTACGGGCAGCATCAATGATCTTTTGAAGGACGCTCTGCCCTATTATCCGAATCTCAAGCCGGAGATGCTCCGCGTCATTTTGGTCCATCCCTGGAGATTTTGTTCTTCCTGAACTAGGGGAAGAACTCGGTCGTTATGCCAGCCGCAAGCTCGCTGAGCGCGGTGTGGAGATTCGTCCAAACACGAAAGTCAAGGCGGTAACATCGAGAGAAATCGAACTAACCGACGGCACTCGAATCAACAGTTTTACTCTGGTTTGGACAGCGGGCACCTCGCCGCACCCCTTACTCAATCAGCTGGATCTCCCGAAAGAACACAATCGCCTCAAAGTTAACGCTGGAATGGGTATTACAGGTCATCCGGGCGTTTGGGCCCTCGGCGACTGTGCCATGATTCCTGACCAGCAGGGTGGATATCAACCACCAACGGCGCAACATGCCTCCCGTGAGGGCAAGGTGCTGGCAAACAATATCGCGGCGAGCGTTCGCGGTGACGCCTTGAAGCCTTTCCGATTTAAGACCCTCGGGCTGCTGGCGTCGATCGGGCGTCGCACCGGCGTCGCAAGAATTTTCGGCATCAACTTCTCCGGGTTCATCGCTTGGTGGCTTTGGCGAACCGTTTATCTTCTCAAACTCCCGCGCCTGGAAAAGAAGTTGCGGGTAGCACTCGACTGGACTTTGGACCTCTTCTTCACAAAGGATTTCGTACAGTATCTCCACCACGAGCGTTCGCCGACGATCGACGATATTTCGACTGCTCATGCCTCTGGCGCGGTAAGCGAAGCGTCCCGCGTTTGTTCGAAAATCAATCAAGGCGAGATGACTTACCTACCTCAGAACGATTCACCTCTCTCCACAAACACCTGAATTGACCCTCGAACATGCAAATGATTTGGACGAGCAATTATTTAGATTGGTCCTGCACCGTGATAGCTTAGCCAGCAAAACATAATTATGGAACTTAAGATACGTGATCCAGCTCCTAGTTTCAAAGCGGACCAACCTCTCAAATTCTGGTGTTGATCTTTTGTTGAAACTCCGCTCCAGGTCGGCCAGGTTCGCCACATCGCCCTGCACTCCGGTCTCATTTCGGCCGATTGCCTTCACCGCCTCGTCCAGCTTCTCCTGCCGCCGGCCAGTAATGAAGGTGTACGCGGCGCCCTCTTTCAAAAATAGCTTCGCGGTCGCCAGCGCCATCCCTGAAGTCGCCCGCGTAATCACCGCCACTTTGTCCTCTAATTTTCTCATTTTAATTATCCAATAAAGACCAGCATTTGAAAGGTCGGCCGTCCCTTGTCCCAACAGACAATGCGATTTCCGCCGGGAGTGAGGATTTTCGCGTCTACTGGCCCGAACGACGTAGAAGTCGACGCGTGGATCCTGGAAAACACCACGGTGAAAGACGGCAAAGCGGTCATCAAATGGAACAACGAGATGATTGGCCTTCGTCTTACTGATCTAGATGAAGGGCCGCAGGAGTACCTTTCCAACTACATCCCGAAATACTGCAAGCCGGCCAGCAAAGTGAAGTTCTTCTTCGATGTTTATGACGTGGAAGAAGGGGTTTTCTAGTCTAAGCCGTCGACTGCTGGTCCATCGCTGAAGGTCGTTACCGGTGCCTTTGCCACGCGCGTAGTGATCGAAGGCGATCGTGCTGTGGGCGTCGAATACGAGGTCGAGGACAAACGCCGGTAGGTGTTGGCCTCAAAGGAGGTCCTGCGCTGCGCCGGCGCTTTAATGACTCCTAAGCTCCTGATGCTCTCGGGCATTGGACCGGCTGATCATTTGCGCGCCAACGGGATCAAAGTCATCGCGGACGTGCCGGGGCATCTTCTACTGTTAATGGACGCATCCTGTCAAACTACGCAATCTAACACAATGCGCAAATATTTATGACGCTGCTGTTTAGTGCGGGGTAGTCGGCCGAAATATGTAACGTCTTAACAGTGCAGAAAAGTTGTGCGGGAATTAAAATTTCAAAGGGTTGAAATCAGTGGCCGTGTCGAAGACATCGACACCTTCGCTCTTCTTAAGCCATACGGATACTTTAATGGCAAGTGGCAGCAACGCGATCTCCACTCCAACCTTCATGAGACTGGCCAGGGCGATGCTCTTGATTAACAGGCCAGGCGGCATGATTCCCCATAGAGCACATGTATAAAAGACCGCGGTATTTGTAAATTGACCGCATAGGGTGGAAACTATGAAACGCGCGGGCATGTAGCGTCCCCCCGTCCACACCTTCATCTTAGCGATCACGTAATTGTTTATGATGTCGCCACTAATTACCGCCAGAGTTCCGAACAGCACTATTCTTGGAGCCGCAGACAGAACATCCACGTAGGACTGGTTATCAGCCATCACAACCGACGGGGGGTATACTTCCACCAATTGAAAGACGGCAACAGCGACCAGTTGCGCCGCAATACTGTACCAAAGGACTCTCCGGGCTAGAGCGTAGCCATATACCTCAGTCACGATATCGCTCAGAATGTACACGAAGGGAAAATAGTAAATTGAGATCGAGAGCGGAATCCCCCAATACGTCGATTAGTTTACCCGCGGTTGGAACGCAGATGATGGCGACGAAAATATTCCAAATGACGATATGGTTTAGAAACCTAAAGTCTTTCATCTCCTGCCGTTTTAAATGGCGTGCTCAGGTAGGGAGGTTCGAGAAAAGAGTTGGTACAAATTGGCTAGCGAATTCCTTGAACACCCGAACTGCGCGAGGTATGTATCGGTTGCCAACGTGAACAACGGAGAGGTTGAAGAGTCGGAGGTGCCACTGCGGCATGATCTCGACGAGCCGGCCATCCCGCAGTAATTCAGGCTGAACAATCGGCGGAAGTTCACCGATACCGACCCCTGCGAGCAGCGCGTAAGCAAGGCCGGAATATTCATTGATCGCCAGGTAAGGCCGAAAAGTAACCGTATCGTTACCCGCTCCACTCGCACTTCTGAACTGCCAACTATTCTCAGGTCTCCAGAATGAGAAAGCGAGCAATCGATGGCTGAGCAAATCCTGCGGCCTTTTGGGTGTCGGGCACCTCCTTAGATAATCGGGACTAGCCACGAGCTGATGGCGGTAAGTCAGGAGCCTGCGTACAACAAGCGAGGAATCCTCCAGCTCACCAACCCTAAAGGCAACGTCAACCCCTTCGGCTATTTGATCGACAATCCGTTCGGTGATGAAAAGGTGGATGCGAACATCAGGGTAGGATGCCTGAAATTGGCATATAAGCGGCGCAAGCAGGGAATCAGAAATGCTGGGAGGCGCGGCGATCCGCAACGTTCCCGATACTTTCGACGAATGATCAGAAGCGATACTTTCCACTTCCTCACTGAGTTCGGTGGTCCGTTTGGCGTGCTCGAGCACTTCGGCGCCCACATCGGTCAGTCGTAATGATCGAGTCGAACGCTCAATCAGCCGCAGCCCCAGTTGTTCCTCCAATTTGGCAACGTGCCGACTGACGGTTGAGACCGGCATTTTAAGGAGGGCTGAAGCCCTTGAAAAGCTTCCTGACTTTACCACTTGGGCAAAAATGATCAGCGAATTTAGATCGGCCATACTATTGAACGCGAAGGCAGGAGGTCATACTTAGAGCTTTGGCCATGTGACGGCATTTTGGGCTTATGTAGTCCGGATCGGGCGGAGGATGGACTTCGGAGTGTTTCATAGCATTCACTTGCCGATTCTCCCTCGTACGGGCAGGACGTTCCCGAAGACACGTCGACGGAGGATTTACAAGCGAAGAGGATGAAAGAGGAGTCCCGGAGGTGGGAGTTGTTCCACCCGGCCAACTTGTGTGAGGATGCAATTCCATCAGGTGTGGCTGGCGATGTCGAACTCAAATCTATTCCTTCGACCGAAGGCCGGTCAACGCCGCGAATGAATCGAACTTTGCTTTCTACACCTTTGTGTCGGCCGTTTCGAACCGATACAGCCGCGGCACGGTTCGCCGGCAGGCAACAAGCACATGCCGAACGTCTTAGGGATGTATTGATTTGCTCCAGAACGAGCCTCCTTCGTTTTCGCTCCAAATATGGGAATCTGATTTGCAACTTTCCCGTCTAGTCAGACTTCGGGGATCTCCCTAGGCTGCAGATGTGCCAAATCAACAGCGCCAACGTCCGAACGGGTCCGGATACGATGTTGCGATAGTGGGCCGCGGCGCCGCGGGCGCGGTGATGGCTCCACGATTGAGCGAACAGTCCGCCCGTGATCAAAGCACGCTGGATCGACCAGCTGGCCGGGTAGACATCTACGAAAGAAGCCACGCTCTGACGATGCTGATTATGTTCAATGGGACGACAAGCTCTGAGAGCACTCTGGCTGATACGACAGCTGACGAGTTATGACAAAGACAAATCTTGAGATAGTTCAGGAGCTCCTTCAAGGAGCGACAAAGCCGGAGGTGGTCAACCGACTCGTATCTCCGCACGCCGTATATATTTCGCTCACCTACGAAAACCCTGCGCTGAAGAACCTGATGCCATGGGCGGGCACGCACCAGGACGGCCGGGCGGCCATCCTCAAGACGTTTCAGGACGTTCACACTTTCTGGACCATCGAAGAATTCAACATTCGAGACATCTTCGGGGAGGGTGGCAATGTAGCTGTCTTCGGCAGCTTCACCGTCCACTCGGTCAAGCTCGACAAGACGTTCGTCTCCCCTTTTGCCGTTCACGTGAAGCTCAAGGACGGACTCGTGACGTACATGCAGTACATGGAGGACACATTCGGCACCGGCTCTACCTTCCGCTCGAGCGGCACCTGGAAGTTCCAGAGCGACCCGGAAGGTGGAGAAGTTGAAGTCTGAGAGCTTGTTGCAATGACTAATCACTCGATCATCGCCGGTCTGGCAGCGACTACTCGCTTGCTCGGCGTTTTCCTGCTTCCCGTAGTCTGCGGGAGCGGCGCTTTCGCCAGTCCCAGCATCCCTGGCAAAAGACGGAGGGCCCAGCGGCAGCTTTACTTTTCCGAGGGCCCCCCGTATGGCGACCGTTCGACGCGAATTGAAGAGAGTCGTCGAACGTTATCAGGATGGCCTTAACGGTTCCGATTTTTCCACCATCCGTCCATTGTTCGCTCCAAACGTCGTGGCCGAGTGGAATGAGAAGGCCACGGTCATCGGTGTCCAAACGAGACTCTGCCGCCCTCAAGAAATCCGGAGCCGGAGTCTGCCCTAGGCTGAGTTGCCGCGGCGCCAGAATCGAAAGTAGCAGCCTGTAAAAAAATCCGGAGTCATCAATCCATGAAGCCATCCTGGTCAGCGCCTTAACCCACAAACGCAACATACATATCATGAAAACCGCGATCATCGGCCTGGGGAACATTGGTTCCCCATTAGCAAAACACCTTACCACCGGCGGAGAAAACATCATCGTCGCCGATCGGACTCTGGCGAAGGCGGAGAAGCTTGCGACGGAATTGGGCGGCAAAGCCAAAGCCCTGCCGGTCGCTGAGGCAATCGGCGAAGCGGATGTCGTTATCCTCGCCATCTACTTCGATGCGATCAAGAACCTCCTCGCGACCTATCGCGCCTCCTTGGCCGGGAAGATTGTTGTCGACCCTTCGAACCCGATCGCGCCGGATGGCAACGGCGGGTTCAAGAAGACGATCCCGTCAGATCAATCGGCCGGCGAGTTGATTGCCGCGCTTCTCCCGGAAGGGGCAGAATTGGTGAAGGCGTTCGGTACGCTGGTCGCTCCGACTCTGGCATCCGGTGCCAACCGTTCGCCGGATCGTGGGACGCTGTTCTATGCGACTGATTATCCGGAGGCGGGCAGAGTCATTGCGCGGCTCATTACGGCCAGCGGTTTTTCAGCCGTCTTGGCAGGCGGGATCGACCAGTCTATCCGCATTGAAGTCTTCGGCGACCTTCACGAATTCGGTAAGCTCGGAAAATTGGTATCAGCCAAGGAAGCAGAGGAATTGGTCTAACGTCTGATCCGATACGCTCGGTGTGCTCGATGCCGTTCACCTCACCTGTTCCAAAACCAGACCTGCAAAAGACATGAACCAAGAAATAACAAACCTACTCAAATCCTACGAAAAGGCACTCAACACCAGTGACGCGAAGGCGACCTTAGCCTTATATGGCAGCGATCCTATCGTTATGCCTCAAGGTGCGCCGGCCTTCATTGGTCGTGAGGACGTGCATAAGATCTACAATCATTTTTTCGAAGTGCTCAAACTGAACGTGATCTTCACTATTCACGAGATCGTGGACATGGGCGTCGATTTGGCCTATGGGCGGACGACTTCAGCCGGAACACAGGAGTTGCTTGCCAGCCATAAAGTATCGGACGAAGCGAATAACGAATTGTTCATATTCCGCAAGGAACAGGGCCACTGGAAAATTCACCGCTATCTATTTGCCACCGCCAATCCAACTGAGTCCCAGTAATGTTAGGCTTCCCGATGAAGAATCATCATCATTAAGAATCTTAAATTAAGAGGCAAGGTGGCCTTTGTTACAGGCGGCTCGCGAGGCATCGGCGCGGCGCTCGACCAGCTCGGATGGGGGACCGGACGGGACCCGGAGTGCGTACGCCGCACAGCTTCCGAAATGACCTGCGAAGGATAGCGCTAAAGACAGCGCGCCGTACCTTCTCCTGCTTTCATCGTTCGGTCGAGCACTATTTCCGATGCTCAACGCCCTCATCATCTTGTACTTTGTTGATCAATTGCGATTGATCACTGCCCTTCTACCACTACTGGGCCGGTTAGTCTTCGGCGCAGAGATGTTAGGAGAAACTCTGTTTCTGATCTGGCTGATTTGGAGCAAGCATTCACCGATCGTTGGTGTCGTTAGTGTCAATACAACGAAGCTTTTCGCGCGAGCTATCCAACTTGCTATACAAATCGGACTGGTCGTTTTCCCTGTAACTCTCCTTGCAAACGTTTTTGGATACGTCAACTTCGCGAATTTACTTGTGGGCGGCGTGATTAGGAGCGCATACGTCGGTGCGGCTGTGTATGCCGCGCTGCGGATTGTCGAAGGGCTAATCATTATATCGCTTGGGATGCGTCCTCTCTGTTTAGTGCGCGTCGTTCGGCTCAACCGGCCGATGCTTCAGCGGCGCATCCGTGGCGTTGCTTAATTCCTGGCCTTCGTGTACTGGGCGAGTCTTATGCTGAACTTTTTCGGGCTGCGAACGCCATTGGTTACAGGCACTGAAGAAGTACTCCGAGCGAACCTAGCAATAGGCTCGTTAAGCATTTCCTTGCAACAGGTACTCGTCTTTGTGGCAACGGTCTGGGCTGCTTTCGCCGCATCGCGCTTCCTCCGTTTTCTTCTGGACGAAGATATCTACTACCATTGGCATCTCGCCCGGGGCGTTCCGCAAGCGATTTCAACAATGGTTCACTACGCAATCCTGCTCTTTGGATTTTTCGTCGGGTTAGCGGTGCTGGGTGTTGACCTTTCAAAGGTTACGATTCTGGCAGGAGCATTTACCGTCGGAGTCGGATTCGGGCTACAGACCGTCATCAATAACTTCGTTTGCGGATTGATATTGCTTTTCGAGCGTCCGATCAAGGTCGGTGACATCATCCAAATCGACGCGGACATTGAAGAAGTCCGACGCATTGGTATCCGGGCATGCGTAATGCGAACGACGGACGGCTCCGAAGTCATTGTGCCAAACGGAACGATCATCTCCAATAAGGTAACCAACTGGACCCTGTCGGATAGTTACCGGGCTATCGAAGTGTTTGTCACCGTGGCTCGAGGCGCGGCTCCGCAACATGTGATCGATGTATTGAAGCGTGTGGCCGCCAATCAGCCGGGCGTCACAAAAGAACCGGCGCCCCAAGCGTATGTTGTTAACTTCGCCTCTGCTGCGGTGAGCTTTAACCTTCGCGCTTGGACGGAGCAATACGGAAACTGGGTCCTGGTGCGAAGCGACCTTTCTGTCGCCGTCGATGAGGCTTTGGTCCGCGAAAGTATTCCGGTCGCCTGATTGGGCTTAGGCTTCGATGCTTTCGGCGGCAGCTAAAAAATCGCAATGCAGTTCTCTGGCTCTCGCGGGCAGCTGCGGCCGGCTGTAAATTGTTCTTTCTTTCCACTCCGACCTATCGCGCCACCATCTGAAAAGTTCAGTGCCTCCGCGTCCGTAGCGGAAAGCATCACAGAGCTATTCAGCGCGGCGTTGTACTTGGACAGAACCGCGAGTGACTGCTGTTGCGCGGTCAGTTCGTATGTTACACGTCTAGCCGCATAGGCAGAAAATACTTCGTGAACACCCGGATGACTAGCCCACCAAAGCTGATGGTCGACTCCGATACGTGTAAGTCCGGGTCGGGGGGCATTCGTGTTTGCAACCTTGATCCAGATTTGATCGTTTCTCTTCGAAGATGCACGCAAGGGAGTGATCTACTGAAGTCCATATTCCGAGTGACCGTCGTCCAACCAGGGTCGCCGGGAGGTGATCTTCCGGACGTTTTTGGCCGCTATCAAGTTCTGGAAGACGGGGTTCGGTACATCCCGCACTTTCCATTCGAACGGGGAGTCCACTATCGTGTAAGCTTCGACCCACGGATGCTCGCTCGTCCCGAACTCTGTGAAGTTCTGACGCTTGAGTTCTCGCTCCCGAGAGAGCGGAGCGCCGTGCCCACGGTAGTCAAGCATATCTTCCCCACAAGCGACTCCCTGCCCGAAAACCTACTTCGCTTTTATGTATGCTTTTCCAATTCGATGCAGCGTGGTCGATTAGCGGAACAGATCGCGCTTCTCGGCCCCGATGGACGGCCAGCGCCTGACGTACTCTATCGTGCACCCGTCGAACTCTGGGACAGAACCATGCAGCACTTGACCATTCTTCTCGATCCTGGCAGGCTTAAACGCGGGGTAGGCCCTAACGTCGAACTGGGCCCACCGCTAAAGGCGGGTCAGGAGTACACGCTCGCAGTCAGTTCAGGGATGGTTGACTTATCCGGTCGTCCGTTACGGGAAAACTTCTACAAGCGCTTCCGCGTCACAGAGGCCGTCCGGGAACCCGCTCCGCTTGAGCAGTGGAAGATCGTGCCTCCCGTCACAGAGAGCCTTGAGCCGCTCGTACTTATATTTCCAAGACCGTTAGATTGGGCACTGCTTTCGCGGACCATCATTATCGAATCGACAGCTGAGCTGACGATAGACGGCCGGATCGTCATCGATCAGTGCGAAAGACGATGGAGCTTTACACCGACATTACCTTGGGCCCCAGGGTCCTACCACGTTCGTGTTGCGTCGAGTCTCGAAGATGTTTGCGGTAATAGCGTCACGACGGCGTTCGATAGACCTGTCCGATCAGGCAGCGATTTGGCATATGAATTGGCGAACCGCTCAATTGCCTTTCATCTCGTATGAGGTGTCCGGCAGGCGCACCATGCGATCAACCCCGAATCTCGAGGGATCAAAGCGACGTACCGTCGTGCGAAGGTCATTCTTCGGCTGGCGGCCGGACAGTCTTATCGAGCTATTGTGCTTGTAGCCAGGACTTTGTGGGCCAGGATTCTGAAGGCGACTAAGCAAGCGCCACCCGATGGCTCGACTCATTGGAGCACCCGAAAGCTGGCTGCGCATCTGGGCGTTTCCCACAGCCGGGTGGCTCGGGTGTGGGCTCGGGCCGGGATCCAACCCCATCGACTGCGCCGCTATATGGCTAATACCGACCCGGAATTCGAAGAGAAGGCCGCCGATGTCATCGGCTTGTACCTCAAGCCGCCGCTCAACGCCGCAGTGTTCTGTGTCGACGAAAAAAGTGCACCGTACCGACCTTAAGCAACTTGAGCCGGATGGTGCCCACCTGAGCGCGAGCTAAGTCCGTGGATTTGAGGCCAAGCCGACGCAACGCTTCCATTAACAAGTAGGCGCAACTGGAGAGCAGCAGCCGGAACTGGTTGGGCCACCAGTAATGACAGCTGGTGCGATCGCTAAAGAGTCCGAGCTGTTGTTCCTTAATGCGGTTTTCCATCTCACCTCGAGCACAGTAGAGCTGATCGTAGATCATTTGGGCGCTCCCGATCAGATTGGTGACCACAAAGCGCGGGTTGGCTCCTTGGGCCGTGTGCTCGGCTTTAGCGATAATCCATCGCTTCTTATCCCAACTGCCGGCCCGATACTTGAAGCGTTTAAAGAGGCGGACTTTCTCGCCGCTTTTTGCCTGTTTACGTTCGGCGCGCTCTCCCAACTTGGCGCTCAGGGCCTTGAGCCGTTCATTCTTGCCGATGCCGACGATGTAGTCGACTTGGTGGGCTTCGCACCAACGTAACATTTTCCACCGAGAGAACCCGCTATCGGCACGCAGGATAATTTTGACTTCAGGCCAGCGTTCTCTGAGCGCACTGACTAACTTGGCTAAGATCGCCCATGCGTGTATGGCTGGATCGATGTTACTGGGCCGAATGTAGCTGACCAGCAGCTGTTCTCCACAAAAGACGTAGAGCGGCAAGAAGCAATAATCGTAGTAGTAGCCATGGAAGGTTCGGCCCACCTGCCTGCCGTGCACCCGGTCATCGGTGGAATCAAAATCCAGGATGAGTTCTTTGGGTGGGGCAGGAAAACTCTTCACGAACTGTGCAAACAACACTTGATGGATCAACCATGCTTCCTTTCGCCCAGCCCGGTTCTCCAAGCGGCAGAGCGTTAAGCAGCTTCCTAACTCCTCGGCCCGATCCGTTGCGGTCTGCCAAAGCATCCAGATATGTTATAAACGTGCTTGCTGCGTGAGGGATGATCTACAACAGATCCGTTTATCGAGGCGAGACAGCATTTTTGTCAAATAGCTCCAACAGTTTTTGCCGGCGAAACTTAAATATCTTTTCCCCATCTCGCCGCACGAACAAACGATCTACCAGAGGCCCGCCAAGAACCGCATAATGGACCCGGTCTCGGCAGAGGGTTCCGTTATCCTGCGATTCGAAAATGTGCTCGTGATGCCACTGCTGAAAAGGACCCCTGATCTGGTCGTCGATAAATCGATAAGGCGGTTCCCAGGCCACAATATTTGAGAATTCTCGGGATAGGTTCCCCAGCCTGCACACACGCTTGGTCTCAGATATCACGCACCGCGATCTCGAGCCGGTACTTGCGCCCATATCGTCCGGCGGACGCAACCTTGTGATGCGTCACTTGCGAGCCTTCTTCAATTTCGGGATAAAGCGAGGGTACCTTCTCGAAAATCCGATTAGTAGGCTGGATTTCTCCAGGCGCCCCAACAAGGAAGTTGAAACGATATCCGTCGATCATGTTCGCCGGATGCTCGAGGCCCCGTTCGCCGACGATCTTCCTCTAGCTAGCGTTCGGGGCCGCACCGGTCACCTGGACGTTCTCAGGCACATAATCCGATGGCGGTAGCTGATTTTGATACGTCCCCACAAATCTGGTGACGTCTCAGACCGGCTCATCCCAGCGACCTGCGTAGAGACTCGAGGTGTTCCAGAAGTGCCTCAAACTGAAACCGCATCTGCACAACGGCCCCAAGCCGAACATCCTCCAGATACCTGAGGTGCATCAGTGTCGGCAGTCAGGCGTTTTGAATCCGGATCGTAATCATCCTTGCGCGTGAACTTCGGCGCATCTTCAGGCATGTCGCTCACCCTCCCCATCTCACGCCACCACCGCCATCGGAACGACCAGCCACGGCAACACGTTGGGGTGCATTTGTTCGATCGGTGACTTCTGCTCTTGGCCTTGCGTCTCATAACCTCGACAAACCCGATGTTGAAATTTACTTCCTTCCATTCTAATCGGATCATTCAACCAAGCGGATCATTGTGCCAAGCGTGGCGACAGATAGTTTACCAGCGCAGACTTCATCTCGGCGACGAGCGCTTCTCGCTCGGGAGGTTCGGTCTCTACGTAGAGCCAGAACAACGCCCTCACCATCTGGACGGTAATTTCCGCATAGCGATGCGCCTTGATCGGGGGTATCCGTGGCTTCCGCGTAAGAAACAATTCTACGAGCTGTTGTCGGAGCGACTCCTTGATATCGGCTGCGGGATTGGTCGAGCGCGGCGCGTCCATGAGCCGGATGATGGCAGGATGCTCCTCGATGGCCCTTATTGTCACATTGAGAAACTGATCCACGAGACGACTCGTCGTTGTCTTTGCGCTCACGGCGACCAAGCTGGCCCAGAGCCCCTTCAGCTCTTGGCAATATTGAGTCTTGAGTTCCCGTGCGACGACGTCTTTGCTGGGGAAGAACTGGTAGAGCGATCCGATCGACCCACCGGCACGCTCCGCGATATCGCGCATCGTCGCCGCCTCAAATCCCACCTCGGCGAAGATCGCAGCGGCCGCTTGCAGCAACCCCGCCACCCGTTTTTCTCCCCGCTCTTGCATCGGAATCCGTCTGGGCGCAAGCTCAGTTTGTGACTCCATATTCATGTCATGTTGGACAACGTAAGCTAATACTCATATTTATAACGTCGTTTTCTCCGTTGACCACTATTTTTCAAGAGAAGCGCATTTAAAGGAGCAAACATCTTTTTCCGACAGTATCCTGAGCCAGAGGACGAGCATTGGCATTTGGTCGAGCCTTTCAGAAACCTACCGCCGCGCTGCGGTCGCAAGGAGAATTACGCAGAGACTGCAAAGCATAAACGCTTCCATGCGCGATTCGCTTTGTCATCTGCCGCGGGACTATTTTCAGAACAAAAGAGCCCGGAAGCGAACCATTTCGCGCGGCTCAAAAAGGGGCGTTTTCATTCAATCGCGGTCGAGTGCGCAAGGTTTACGATGCGATTAGCGCTCCGCGAAAATGACGTGGCCGCCGCCCGGTAACATCGTAATCTGAATCCAGCCGTTATCCTCGTCTGGCAAATCCAGCAATCGCAATGCGTCACCGACACTGGTTACAGCTGGAACCAAAGCCACGAGGGATCGAGGGGTTGGCGGGGCAGCCAAATGAGCTGCCAAAACTTGCAAAGCTTTTGGCGTATCGCCAAAGCTCCAGACGGAGATTGTGATTGGGGTTTGAGCCGGAGGCCGCGCGGCATCGAAGGCCGTCTGCGCGCCATTCGGCCCAAATGTGCGACCGATAGATATCGCGCCGAACGTGCCGACGAATGCGGGAACAAAGTCGTACCGTTCATTTAATTTCATAATTGTTTGCTTCTGGCTGGTGCGATTTTACGCTGAAAGATATCGACCACAGTAAGTATATAGGCATCAGTGGAGTCGTTGCGCGGGAGTTATGCGAAGACTATCAGTAATGTCGATAAGCTTTTTGCGCATTCGAATCTATCCATGTCATTAAACTTCTTTCTCTTCAGTTAAGCCGAATGGCTTCTGTGAAAGGTATTCGCTTCAGCAATCATCTCTGGGAAGCGTTATTGCCACGGTTACATAAATGTGAGTCACCTCTCGTCTTTGTTAACAGTACAACGAGTATTAGCGTCCGACTCACGGATCTGAGCATTGACGGTTTGTAGCAACCCTGCGAAGGAATCCGCCTGGGCCCGCGCTTCGCTTACCAACGCTTCGTCACTTAGTACCTTCTTTTCTGCGGCATTCAACGTCGCCTGAGCGGATTTGGCTGTGGCCTGGAACTGATCGACATCCTGGGCTGAGACCACCTTCGTCTTGAAGAGCTCTTCGTTACGCTCCAAGTCGCTCTGAGCTTTATCATTCTGAGCAGCATCCGCGGCGGCAGTTGCCTGGTCAGACTGGACGGTTGCTTGCTCTGTCTTGATGTGAGCGATCGCCTCTTGAAGCGCGGCTTGAGTGGCGCCGGCCTGCGCTTGAGAGCTAGCCAGAGCAGCGGTTTTCTGGCGAACCACCGCATCGAAATCGCGTGGATCCAATTCTAAGACCAAAAGAGCCTTGCTGATACTCTGATTGTCATCGACGTAAACAGACTCAACCCGCCCTGCAACCTGCGCCGAAACCGGAACAATATGGCCGTCAATAAAGGTGTCATCCGTGGATTGGTAGGCCGCAGAATTGATCATGTAGACCAGGCCGACGATCACCGCAAAAACAAATGCCAATGCGACGATAACCGTCGTTATAACGCGCTTCGCTGAATGAGGGGTATGCTCTCTTTCCGACCTACCCGCTCTCCTAGAATCGGGCACCGGAGTACGGATCTTGGTTCGTTCTACTTCGATTTGTTCCGTCATTCTACGGTCCTGAAATCACCGTTGTTGGCTGCTTTCATTCCACGCACAAAGATTTCGACGACGGTCGATATATAGGCATCAGTGGAGTAATTTTTCGGGACGTATGCGCCCTGTAGCAGCATCCCCGCGTAGAGTGCATCGTTAAAGGCATCGAGTGCGGTTTCGACGTGTACGTCACTTCGAACCACGCCCCCCTTCTGAGCATCAGCGAGGATAAAGATCAGCCGTTCGCGCACCGGGCAGATCACATCGGCGATCAGTACTTGCATCGACTTTGGCAATAGGTGACCCGCCAGCAACGCGCCCGCGAAGCCTTTGTTTTTTTCCAAATGGGAATAGTAGTGACGCCCATATTCCTCCATGCTCTCCCGCAGGTTCTCCTTCCTTGAGGAATTTTCGTCCATTACTGTGGCTTTCGTGGCCAGGCCGCGCTTTATAATGGCACGGAGAAGCTGCCCTTTGCTTTTGAAATGGCGGAAAAGGGTGACTTCGTGAACCCCGGCTCGTCGAGCGATCTCACGCGTGGTGGCTCCTTGAATGCCGCGGCTGTTCAAGGTTTCAGTCGCAGCATCAAAGAGTCGTTGGCGTGTCTTATCGGCGCAAGAAGAGATGAGCCGTTTGCGTAGGAGATGACCAGAGGCACGTTGCATTTAAGCGCTTACTCGTATTATCGCCGAGACTTTGTTGCTATTGCTTTTTGCTCCATGACTAACGATCTGCGCACCTCCTTGCCGCGAGACGGCGGGCTAGCGATCTGCTAATCGATCGATCCGGCGATTCATTCGTCCAGATGGCAATCCCACTCAGCTCCCTTCGATTCCGTGGTTTCCACACTACCGCTTCGACAACCATCTCGGACGATCGTTATTATCACGGTAACAATAATATGAGGAGAACCTCATATGTGTCAACAAAAAGATGAGCGTATGCTCACACTGTGGATCAATGCGGCTTGCTCGCCTCGCGTAAACGCTCCCAGCGATCACTTGGCCCCAGACGGCTCCCTGGAACGGCAGCACCCACCCTGGATACTCGGGGGCAAGAGCGCTGACCTCATCTAATTGCCTAAGCTCGTCTGGGGTGAGTGTGAGTTCGATCGCCGCGAGATTGTCCTGAAGCTGGTCGAGGCGTTTCGCGCCAATGATGACCGAGGTTACTACAGGTTTTGCCAAGAGCCATGCGAGCGAGAGACGTGCAGGGCTATGAATCGTTGCGTAAGTGTGAGCAGTTAGTGCCTATCCCAGAACGTAGGAAGTGAATTCCATCTGGAAGAACGAGCGGATGAGATCACTCTGCTTTTGGATCGAGCGTAAGATGGCAAGCATGCTGCTTTTCAGAGTTGCTTTGCTGTCGATGAATAACTTTGCCAGTCGCCCTTTAGCATGATTCCAGACCTGTTCATCTGGATTGAATTCCGGGGCATAGCGCGGAAGATAAGCCAGCGTGACTGCTCCCTGGCTCTTTTCGGCAAAAGCCTGGACCGTCCCAGAGGTGTGATAGGCAGCGTTATCGGCAATGACGATGATGGGACAACCGGCATCGGCCAGCAACTTCTTCACGAAGGCAATGAACTTGCCAGAGTTCATCTTGTCTTGGATAACGCTAAAGCGCATGTCTCCACGGGGACTGACTGCGGAGATCAGTTTCAGGGTGAAACGATCTCCGCTGTCTTCGACCACCGGCGTCTGTCCGATAGGTGCCCAGGTCCTCCCACGATGGTGATCACTGCGCACCGCCGATTCATCGACGAAGTAAATCTCCGCCCCCGTGCGCTGCGCCAGAGCCCGCAACTCTGGAAAGGTCTTATTGAGGTAACGCTCCAATTCCTGCGGATCCTGCTTATAGGAACGATAGATTGGCCGCTGCGGGGTCAAGCCCATGTACTGCAGAAGGCGACAAACCGCACTTTTACTCAATTCCACTCCCTTCTCTTTCTTCAACACTGTTCGAACGATGTTGAGCGTCCACAGACAGAAAACCAACTGAAACTGCCTTGGATCTCCCAATGTGATAGCCTCATAGAGCCACTGCATTGTTTCGGCACTAACCTTTCTAGGTCGCCCACTGCGTCGACCCTCTTCTAAGGCGTGCCAGCCTCCAGCACGGTATCTGGCAAGCCAACCAAAGATAGTTCGCTGTGGCACTGCATATACTCTGGCTACCACACTTACTGGTTCACCTCGCATGACAGCCTCTACTGCATCCTTGCGTTTCTCATACTTAGCTGCTGCCTTTCCTACATCCATGCTCCTGACTAACATAACCTAACGTTATAACGCTAGCACTTTCGCAATAATTAATACACCCGTGTACTTTCGCGATCGGAGCCATCACATCGATGGATATTCCAGGTCCGCTCTTTGTCCACGATGGGAAAGTCGTATTCAGTGCGGCGTGAATCCGCGACCTTCTGGTTCGAGCGTTGTGTATTTCATGACGCCCTCCAATCGTTGGTAGAAGGCGCAACCCCTGGTTGATTTGAGGCTAAATCCGTACGTTTGTTTTGGGCAAAACCCAGTGTCACGCTCGACGCGACAAATAGAATAGCGACCAGCTCCCGAATCACTCGATCGTAGAAATCGCCCCATCTCGCAGCAGGAGCTTGCTGGAGGAAGATCGTCATTCTGGAGCGCGCACTGCAGATTTGCATTTGCGAGCAGTTCCTCACGATTTGGCTAGGACTCAGAGTTTATGACCGCCACGATTTACATTTCCCACAGAAGCCGTCCCGGTCCTGGATGGAGATAGGCGGACCGGACATCGTGAGCAAGTGCTCGTATTTTATGTTGACAAACGTGAGCGCATGATCGTGTTTATGGATGTGGTAGCAGCGCTTACCAGGGTCGTTGCGGAGGTGGATCTAAGGGCTTGGCAAAGGGTCTGACCGGCGCCGTGCTTCCTCTCTCCAAAGCTATAGAAAGAGAGGTTGAATCAATGAAAATGCATCCGCTGGTGGTCTGTTTGACAGCAATCGGATTCTTAGCCTTATCGCCCGCGTCTCGCGGAGCTCCTCCTGGTAGTGGGGGGTTCCACAGTAGCGGTGGAGGTTTCCACGGCGGGGGATTTCATGGCGGCTTCGCTGGTCGGGGATTCAGTATGGGAGGGCACTCAGCAACGGTCGCTCATTTTTCCAGGGCATCCGGATTCGCTCGCGGACTCGGATCTCATGATGTGCCTTTGCGTGCGGGCCGCGGCAATGAAATTGGGTTTTGGCGTCATAACGATGGCCGCTTCCGGAATCACGACTTTGGGCACCATGGGGATTCCCGGGATAACGACGAACGCCATCATCGCCATTTCTTCAATGATTTTGATTTGGTTGCGTTTGGTTTTCCTTATTGGTGGTACCCTGACTACGGATACGTCGACTACGGATACGTCGACTACGGATATTCCGACGAGGATGCGTACACCGATTCCGCACCGGCTTACGGTGACCAGTATTGGCAAGATCTGGCGATGAAAGTAGAATGGGCGCTTTCCCGGCGGGGCTATTACCGTGGCCCGATTGACGGAGTGATCGGCCCAGACGGCAGCCGCGCAATTCGAGCGTTCCAAGAGGCACAGGGATTGCCCACCACCGGACGGATTGACCCCGACGTCTTAAGAGCTTTGAAGCTACCTATTCCACAAGTCACCTTACGATCGAATTAAGGACAGCAGCTTTCTTGAAGCCAACTTGCACTCCAATCATTTGACAAGGCAATTAGTGACGAATAACATACTTAATCACTTCTATCACCACCACCCATTCTGCCCGCAAACGTTTGACCCGCGAGGAAACGCGTGAGCGTATCATGGTCAAAGCTGACGAGTTGTTTCGTCAGTTCGGTTTCGGAAAAACAACGGTGGCGGATATCGCCGCGGAATTGGCCATGTCGCCGGCAAATATTTACAAATTCTTTTCCTCCAAAGAAGCCATTATACAGGCAAGTGCCGACCGAAATCTGGTGGCTCTCACCGAAGCCGTGCATCGGCACATCGCTTCATCCAGTGCGGCATTGGATCGAATCGAAAAGGTGCTCCTGACCGTTTACCGGCACACTACGGATATTCTGCGCAACGAACGACAGGTTTTCAAGTTGATGATCCGGGCCTACGAACAAAAGTGGGATTGCGTCGGCGCGTTCGACAAGTTTCTATTACAAACGCTCGCGAAACTGGTGAGAGAAGGGATGAGCACCGGCGAATTCAAATCCGGGGATGCATTGGCGACAGCGCACGTCCTCTTTGATTGCCTGATCTTGATTAGAACGCCGCATCTTTATCAGCAGGAAGGTCGAGAATTAAATGAAAAGCGGATTCGTGAGATGGTCCGATTTCTCGGCCGTTCTCTAAAATAACTCATTTTTTGGTTGTGTGGTGACGAATGAACAAGAATATCACTTATAAACTTCAACTCGTTGAGCAGTTAGCTGAAATCGAAAATGCCAGGATTCCCAAGAGAAGAGCAAACCTATTCTATAACTGGTATGGACAGGAGAAAGGCTGGTTCTTATCCGTTTGCAATCACAAAAATCTCTTGATTGTCCAGTGATGAATGAACGGAAACGTCACTTGTAAAATTACGGATCTTTTGCCCGATTGATCCCGTTTCCCCCATTGCCTGAACCTATGAAACTTTCTTTTTTCCTCCGGTTTAATCTCTGCCTCCTTGTTATCACTTTATCCGGCTGTGGTAAGTCCGACCACTCCGATGCCTCTGCAGGACTTCCCACCGACATTCAGGAAGTCGGAGTCGTCACCCTCACTGCACAGCCGGTTTCGATTACGGAGGAACTGCCGGGACGGACGACTGCTTTCCGAATTTCGGATGTTCGCCCGCAAGTCAATGGGATCATCATGAAACGGATGTTTACCGAGGGGAGCGAAGTAACGGAAGGCCAACAGCTTTATCAGATTGATCCGGCAAGCTACCAGGCAGCCTATGACAGCGCTAAGGCCAATCTCGCCAAAGCGGAAGCGACTCTGACAGTCGACAGGTTGACCGAACAACGCCAGAAAAAGTTAGTGGATACACATGTTATTGCTCCACAGGATTACGACACTGCCTACGCCGCGATGAAAGAAGCGGAAGCGGATGTCGCCTTGAATAAAGCGTCGGTGGAGACTGCACAAATTAATCAGACTTACACCAAGGTTTTGTCACCGATTTCCGGGCGCATCGGTCGTTCTTCGGTGACGGAAGGCGCTTTGGTGACCAATGGTCAACCCAGTGCGCTGGCAACCGTCCAGCAACTCAACCCGATCTATGTCGATCTTACGCAATCCAGCAGCCAACTCCTGCGGTTGCAGCGTGAATTGAATAACGGTCAGCTCAAATCCGTTCGCGATCAAAATGCCGAGGTGCGCCTGATTCTTGAAGACGGTACGGAATATCCGCAAAAGGGCACTCTCCAGTTTTCCGAAGTCAGCGTCGATCAAGGAACTGGCTCAGTCACCTTGCGAGCCGTGTTTCCCAACCCGCGCCAGGTCTTGCTCCCCGGCATGTTCGTTCGTGCGCAAGTTGAGGAAGGCGTGAATCAACAAGCCATCCTCGTTCCGCAACGGGCCGTTACTCGCAATCAGCAGGGTCAGCCCACCGCGTTAGTTGTAGGAACGAACAACAAGGTCGAACTCCGCACGCTTCACACTGAACGTACGATCGGAGAAAACTGGCTTGTGACGTCCGGTTTAAGCGCAGGCGACAAGGTGATTGTCGATGGTTTGCAGAAGATTGCGCCCGGAGCCGAAGTCAAAACCGTCACACTCACTGTGGACGGATATCCTGTCGCCGGAAAGTAAAAGGGAAAGCCGCCATGGCGAATTTCTTTATCAACCGCCCCGTTTTCGCCTGGGTTATTGCCATCATTTTGATGCTGGCTGGTGCGCTATCCATTACCAACCTGCCTGTGGCGCAATATCCAAGCATTGCGCCACCTGCTGTTTCTATTACGGTTACCGATCCAGGGGCATCGCCTGAAACTGTTCAAAGCACCGTGGTCCAGGTGATCGAACAGCAGCTAAATGGGATCGACAACCTGATCTATTTCTCCTCCGAGAGCGACAAGGATGGGAGCATGACGATCACGCTTAACTTTAAGCAGGGAACGAATCCCGACATCGCTCAAGTACAGGTGCAAAACAAATTGCAACTAGCGACTGCGTTGCTGCCCCCAGAGGTTCAGCAACAGGGCATCCGCGTTTCGAAAGCCACCAAGAACTTCTTGCTCGCGGTAGCGTTCGTTTCGACGGACGCTTCCATGAGTTCCGGAGATATCGGAGATTTCATTGTCTCCAACATCCAGGATCCGGTTAGCGCGGGATGTGTCTGAGAAGGCTAGGCAGTATGCTTCCGGCTTGATGCAGGCAGGCTCGCGTAAAAATATCTACGCGATTTCAGAGGTAGTGCCGGACACCGACGAACGAAATCTGCAGCAGTTTATCACTCACTCTAAATGGAGCACGCGTGAAGTGCTTGATCATGTGGCACGCGATGCAGATGAGTTGATCGGGGATACAACGGACGCCGCGCTGATTATCGACGAGAGTGGGTTTGCCAAACAAGGCAAGATGTCTGTCGGCGCCAGTCGTCAATACCTAGGGCGATTGGGTAAGGTCGATAATGGGCAGGTGGCAGTCTTCGGAGTTTTGGCCAAGGGACGTTTTGCCACAGCCATTGATACTCGGCTCTACTTGCCCAAAGAATGGACCGATGATCCGCAGCGATGCAACCGGGCTGGCATCCCGGAAAGCGAACAGGTCTTTAAGACCAAAAACCAACTGGCTCTGGAAATCGTTGAGCAGGCCCGTCGCAACGGAGTGCGCTTTGGCTGGGTTGGAGCCGATGCGGGCTATGGCAGCGGTCCGGATTTTCTCTTTGCTTTGGAGGATGGCGGCCACAACTTCCTGGTCGACGTTCACAAGAGCTTCATGGTCTACGAGATTGATCCGCAGCCCGCCATTCCACCAGAGCCTTCAAGTAAGGGGCCCAAAGCAAGGCGCAAGATTACCGGAAAGAAGGGTCTGAGCGTCGAGGAGTTGGTGGAATCATACTCCCTGAAAGATTGGAAGATTTGCAATGTCAGAGAAACTACTCGGGGCTCGCTCAAACTTCGGGTGTTACGTAAGAGCGTAGATGTGTGGGACAAGCAGAGCGAGCAGGCGCGTCGCTATGAACTCTTGGTCACCGAGAACATGGACGGAGAAGATCGGAAGTATTCATTGACCAACCTAAATCCGTCGACCTCGACGCGGCGTCTAAGCTGGATGCAGAGACAACGCTATTGGGTAGAACGGTGCTTTGAGGATGGCAAGGGTCAGTGCGGCATGGCGGACTACCAGGTGCGCCTTTGGAATGCGTGGCACCATCATATGGCACTGGTGATGATGGCAATGCTCTTCATGCTGACCGAAAAACTCCAGATGAAAGACCAATGCCCTTTGCTAAAAAAAAATATCTCAAAATCAGATTAAGTACGTAGTCAATTAGCCGCACCAACGGTGTCGGCGATTTTCAGACCTTTGGCGGAGCTCAATACGCCATGCGCATTTGGCTCGATCCGGCGAAGTTAAATAACTATGGACTCACCCCGGTCGACATCGGCAACGCAATCACCGCGCAAAACGTCCAAATCTCGTCCGGAGAATTGGGTGGACTGCCCTCAATTTCGAAACAGCAGCTCAACGCGACTGTGATCGGTCCCTCGCGCCTGCAAACGGCTGAGGAATTCGGCAATATTCTTCTGAAAGTCAATCCGGATGGTTCCCAGGTCCGTCTACACGATGTCGCAACGGTCAGCCTGGGTAGTGAGAATTATTCAACCGATACGAAGTACAATGGCAAACCGGCTTCCGCCATCGCGGTCAAACTGGCGACGGGCGCGAATGCCCTCAAGACCGCCGAGGCCGTCAAGGCCACGATTGAAAGACTGAAGCCAACCTTTCCTCACGGCGTCGTAGCCGAATACCCATACGACACGACGCCATTCGTCGAAATTTCAATCGAAGAAGTGGTCAAAACATTGATAGAGGCGATCGTTTTGGTGTTCCTCGTGATGTATCTTTTTCTGCAGAACATTCGGGCCACACTAATTCCGACCATTGCCGTTCCTGTTATTCTGCTCGGTACTTTTGCTGTGCTCTCGCTCACTGGCTTCTCGATCAATACACTAACCATGTTTGGTATGGTTCTGGCCATCGGACTTTTGGTGGATGACGCCATTGTTGTTGTCGAGAACGTGGAGCGTCTGATGGCCGAGGAAGGGCTCTCACCGAAAGAGGCAACCATAAAATCGATGAACCAAATCACCGGCGCCTTGGTCGGCATCGCGCTAGTGTTGTCCGCTGTTTTCGTTCCGATGGCTTTCTTTGGTGGCTCAACCGGAGTCATCTATCGTCAATTCTCGATCACCATCGTCTCGGCGATGATACTATCCGTATTGGTCGCGATCATCTTCACGCCGGCCCTTTGTGCGACCCTTTTGAAGCCGGTCAAAAACGGGCACCAGGAAAAGAAGCGTGGGTTCTTCGGGTGGTTCAACCGCGTATTCGACGCCGGCAACCGCGGGTACACGTCCGGGGTCGGCTATATGATCCGGCGTGGCGGCCGTCACTTTGTGATCTATCTGGCGATAGTTGGAGCCATGGGATTTCTGTTTACACGCCTACCCAGATCGTTTCTACCAGATGAGGATCAAGGGATCCTATTTGCACAGGTCACCACCCCTCCGGGAACACCCCAGAAATACACGCAGTACGTATTGGACCGGATGAATGAATATTTCCTAACCAAAGAACGTGCTGCGGTCGATTCAGTGCTCACCGTTGCCGGCTTCAGTTTCGGCGGTCACGGTCAAAGCTCCGGGCTCATTTTCGTCAGGCTCAAGGATTGGGCGGAACGGCCCGGCGCGAATAACCGAGTTCAAGCAATCGCCAGGCGCGCCATGGGCCAGTTCCTGCAGTATCGGGACGCACTAGCCTTCGCGTTCGCTCCACCCGCGGCAATTGAGCTCGGAAATGCAACCGGGTTCGATTTCGAGTTGATCGACCAGGCGAACGTAGGTCACGCCAAGTTGATGGAAGCGCGGAACCAGCTCCTTAGGATGGCTGGCCAAAATCCGAGCTTGGCGGCAGTTCGCTCCAATGGGTTAAACGACGAACCACAATACAAAATCGAGATCGACCGCGAAAAAGCAAACGCGCTCAGTCTGACTGTGTCGGATGTGAACACTACCCTCTCCGCCGCTTGGGGATCCGAGTTCATCGACCAGTTTACGGATCGTGGCCGAGTCAAAAAAGTGTTTATTCAAGGCATGGACAACTCGCGAATGGTTCCAAAAAACTTCAACGACTGGTATGTTCGCAATAGCCTCCGGCAAATGGTACCGTTTGCCGCGTTTTCGCAAGGCTCATGGATCTATGGTTCGCCAAAACTCGAGCGTTACAATGGCAGTCCGTCCGCTGAAATTCTGGGTGAACCCGCGCCCGGATTAAGCACTGGTTCAGCCATGGATACAATGGAAAAACTGGCTGGGAGGCTGCCGCCGGGCATCGGATTCGATTGGACTGGGCTCTCCTATGAAGAACGGGCGGCAGGTTCCCAAGTTGGAGTATTGTATGCGATCTCGCTAACGGTCGTCTTTCTTTCTTTGGCCGCCCTTTACGAGAGCTGGTCCATTCCTGTGGCCGTCATTCTGGTTGTTCCACTTGGAGTCTTGGGCGCTGTCTTGGCTACTTTTCTGCGAGGCCTATCGAATGATGTCTTTTTTCAAGTGGGCCTTCTAATAACGATTGGGCTTTCTGCCAAAAACGCAATCCTGATCGTTGAATTCGCGAAAGAAAACTTCGAGAAAGGAATGAATCTCGTCGAAGCCGCAAAACACGCAGCCGCCCGGCGTTTGCGTCCAATTCTGATGACTTCGTTCGCCTTTATCATGGGTGTCACGCCGTTGGCCGTCTCAAGCGGCGCCGGTTCCGGCAGTCAAAATGCCATAGGCACAGGCACCATCGGGGGCATGCTTTCCGCCACTGTCTTGGCCATTTTTTTCGTGCCACTCTTTTTCGTAGCCACTTTGCGATTGCTCAGAGTGAAGCCGAAGACGTTAAACAGTTAAGTCTGATCGGCTTTTATTTCAAAAAAGCGAAGCACCAACGGAGCCGCGGCGCGCTGTCCAATAAGCGCAGCAGCCCCCGATTTCGGCCACCAAAGTCAACGCTTTCTCCTGGCCGCGTGAATAGGTGAGCCAAGGTGGCATTGGCCTCTGACGCACTCGATTGACATGTCAGTTGATGTCAGTTAGGGCAGCGATTACGGCAATTGGGAGAAAAAAGGGACGATCACCGAGCTCCTGAGGTTTATTAGGCCGCAAGAATGATCAAAACCAAGTCTCGAATCAATTTACGAAGCTCAGTGGCGCTGTTAGCAACTAATTTAAATCCACGTACGGCACTGGTTAAAATATGCGCCATTCTTTCCGCAGAAAGCGCTTTTTTGTTGGCCCTACAGGTCACATGTCCATTCAGAATAGACGCGAGAACTGACTCAAGTTTTTCGTAGCTCTGGTCAAGAGTCTCTCGAGCAAACGCATAAGAAGAATCGCTGACCTCTTTTGCTTCCGGCGATTTCAAAGTGAGATCAAACCTTTGTATGGTCCAAACCTCAAAAACGTAACGAACTTTTTCTTCGATCGTTTTCCGCGATGCAATCCCTTTTGATATCTCCTCGATGAGACCATCTGCAAATTGAAGGATGGCCGCGTTAAAAACCTCCTCCTTGCTTTTAAAATGCAAATAGAGACCGGGCCGCGAGATTCCAGCGGCCTCGGCGATCTCATTCATAGACACTCGCTTGTAGCCATACTTAAAGAAAACCCCGAGCGCAGCCGAAAGTATCTGTTGTCTCTTTACATCACTCGCAACCATATTATTTGACATTCCAAGTCCAGTAGCCGATTATAGATACATATACTATAAGTGTCAATTGTATAAAAGGAGTGAATATGATAACTGAGCAAAAGCCGTTGATATCAGGACTTGGACCACGACTGCCGAAGAAGTGCTGGCCGGACGCGATCTTCGAGGAACGGTCGCGATCGTGACCGGTGGCCATGCCGGTCTCGGGCTTGAGACGACGCGAGTTCTCTCCAACGCAGGAGCCACCGTTGTTATCGGTTCTCGGGATCCTGAGAAAGCGCAGGCGGTCGTTGCAAAAATGAAAAACGTTGAAGTGGGTCAGTTGGATCTTGCTAGTGCAAGTTCTGTCGATCGATTTGCTGACGATTTTCTAAACTCAAATCGTGGGCTCGATCTTCTCATCAACAATGCAGGCATTATGGCAACCCCGCTCATGCGTGACGGCCGCGGCAACGAGATGCAATTTGCAACTAATCATTTGGGACATTTTCGGCTTACGGCAAGACTGTGGGATGCGCTGAAGAAATCTGGTAATGCGCGAGTGGTGGCCCTTTCTTCCTACGGTCATAGCAGGTGTGGAGTAGATTTCAGTGACCCGAATTTCAACCAGAGACCGTATGACAAGTGGGCAGCTTACGGACAATCAAAGAGCGCAAATTCACTATTTGCAGTTGAGCTTGATAAGCGGGGTCAAGGGTACAGTTCCGTCCTAACCTCCCGCCGTGGCGACGAGAAGCGGATTTCTGGCCTCGCCGACTATGCCGGAACGAAAGCGAGAGGATAGTTCGCAATCTGGAAATGCTTTTATGACCGCGCCTCTTCAGAAACAGGCATTTGCCGGCTGGACACGTTTCCGCCATGGGGATTTCCAGTGCACGGTGGTGACGGATGGCCCCATGAGCATGGGGCCGCCAGCAAACGCTTTCCCCAAGGCCGACCCTCGGGAAATCAGCGAGTTACTGGCCGGTGCATTTCTGCCCACGGACAGTATGACGTTGAATCAGAACCTACTGATCGTGAACACGGGGAAGAACCTGGTGCTTTTTGATACCGGCTGCGGTGTGAATCACGCCTTCGGTAAGTCGAGCTTTGGCCCGGAGGTCGGCAGAGCCATCCCGAATATGCGCGCGGCAGGAATCCAGCCCGAGGACATCGATCTCGTGGCCCTCACGCATGCGCATCCGGACCACTGCTGGGGATTGGTAGACGACTACGGCAATCGTCTATACCCCAACGCGAGGCTCGCCATCAGTGCTATCGATTACAACTACTGGACGGATCCGTCGCGCATACCAGAAGCTTCTACTCAGTACCAGAAGCAACACTTCAGCGGCACATACCATAATCTCCTACCCTACCATGACTCCTTGATTTTCATCGAAGATGGCGAGGAAGTGGTGCCGGGAATCACCGCGATTGCGGCGACCGGGCATAGCCCGGGGCATTACCTTTACGCCGCCCAGAGCCGAGGCCTGACGCTGATCGATATCGGGGATTTAAGCCATCATCAGATTTTGTTGCTCAAGCGGCCCCACTGGGAGTTCCAGTTCGACTATGACTCCACCAAGGCGGCCGAAACCCGGATCCGGCATTTCGACCGGATTGCGCAGGAAAGGCACTCGATTCTGGCCTACCACTTCCCGTTCCCCGGACTCGGACATCTTCGCAAGGATCGCGACGGTTACACGTGGGTAGCCACCCCCATTGACTTAGGTTCGAAAATACAAGACTGCGACCGGCTCGCGAATCAGCGATAATGAATGCGGCGAAACGATCGCCTTTCAGCTCGAATGATAGTAATGAGACGGGACACTTGCGGTCAGTAACCGTTCACCAAATTTATGAAGTTTAGCTGCCCCACTCAAGGAAGCCGCCCCGGTTCTGTTCAATACTGTCACCATTCCACGACATGGCAATATTGGAGAAAGTTGCAGCAGGAGTTCCCCAAGTAGCCATCCCAGTAACTAATGATCAGCCCGGTGTGGCGGCGAGAATATCCGCCTACCAGACTGGTGTAGTCGCTTCGTTAGAGAAACTAACCGTCTCCCATCTTTCAACGCTTGTTGCTGAGGTGCTAAACAATTCCATGTACCGCGAAAATGCGCGTAAGTTCCAGCAGGCGATTACCAAGACCAACGGACTTTCTCGAGCGACAGGCCTGCTCGAAGAAGTCTTCGGCCTGAACAAGGTGCTCTCTCGTTGAGCCTTGGGGATTAGCCACTTTTCGATTGTTCAGAATGAAACCGAAGACGTTAAAACGCTGGTTTATTCCCACAATTGCCGATCCGCTCGGCAGTTAGAAGAAGAGAATAGCCGCCACGCAAATTCAGCATAAGAATATGAAGCTTAAACCGGACGAGCCGCCAGGTACGATCGAAAAACTAGTTACGCAAGAGGTACAAGATTTGATGACCGCTCGTTGGGTGGCAGATATGATTGGCGTAGCCGCTGAGCTGGAACTTGCGGATTTGATCAAAACCGGCGGCAAAACCGCCGAAGAAATCGCGAAGGTAAAGGGCCTGCACCCGACCTCGCTATACCGACTCCTGCGAGGGCTGGCTAGTTACGGTATCTTTGCTGAGCAGGAGGATGGGACCTTTGTCCAAACTCCGAGGTCGGACGCGCTTCGGAAGGATTTCCCGCATTCTGCGTGGGGCATGGCCCAGCTGACAACCAGGCCGTGGTCGGTGCGGGCTTGGATGGAACTCGGCCACTGCATCCGCGCGGGGACTCCGGCATTCGCTGTCGGGCAGCGACGTAATGTCAATATTCTCGCCGGTGTCGGTGTAGTCGTACTCGTCCCCCCAACCAACCGACAGGCCAAGGATTCCGTTTCGAACATGTTCATGGGATGCAACTTTTCGAATACTTCAACAAGCACCCTAATGAACTGGAATTGTTTGCCGAAGCGATGCGCAGTTTTTCCGTCCTTACCGGCGCCGCGGTGGTAGAAACCTATGACTTCTCAGGTATCCGCACCTTGGCGGATATCGGAGGGAGCCAAGGACTGATTTTGTCTCTGGTTTTGCAGAAGTATCCGGCTATGCGAGGGATTCTGTTCGATTTGCCGCAGGTTGTTAGAGGTGCTCCCAGCTTTATCAAGAGCTACGGCTTAGAAAGCCGGATTGAGGTAAGGGGCGGCAATTTTTTTGAGTCTATCCCCAGCGGAGCGGACGCTTACCTGCTCAAGAATATTTTGCATGATTGGAGTGATGAGGATTGCCTGCGCATCCTGAAAAACATTTATGCCGTTGCTGAAAACCCGGCACAAAATTGCTGGTGGTAGACGCAGTGATCGGCGCTCGCAATGAGCACCAGTTTGCCAAAATCCTCGATATTCAAATGCTGGTCCATTTGCACGGCAAAGAGCGTACCCAGGCCGAATGGAAAGAACTATTGCAGGCGGCCGGGTTTCAGTTAAACCACGTCGTGCCCACACCATCGCTAGCTCACGTGGTGGAAGCGGCACGAATCAAATACCGCATTCTATGATCCATACCGTACCGGCTTCCACCTTGCGGCTGAATACACAACGACTTTTGCAACGCGTCGTCGCTACCGCGATAAGCCTATGAACTACATGGCAATTTTCTTTGCGGGAGCCTTTCTCTGCAATTGTATTCCCCATCTGGCTAGCGGATTGCGAGGAGTGCCATTCCCCACGCCTTTTGCCAAGCCGAAAGGCGTTGGCGATTCTTCTCCTATCGTGAATTTCCTTTGGGGAATGTTCAATTTCCTCATCGGGATCTATCTGCTTTCAAGTCACCCGGTGACGGTCGAGCTCAATTCGAGTTTCATCACCCTGGTCATCGGCGCCCTGGCAATGGGTATTTACCTTTCGCTCCATTTCGGAAAGGTCCAGAGGGACAAATTCGAAAGAAGGAATTTTTAGAGACCTATTCCACTTATGCGCGCGGGAACGACCCGCTATTCGGCACCTATAACTATTTCGACCTTGTCCCCAAGGGTCGCTGCGACGAATTTTGCCTTCAGGCGTGCCCACGATGCTACCCTCACCCGCTAGGCCGAATGCCGGTTGCTTATCCACGGCCCAAGGCTGGCGCATTCTGCCATATCTTTGGCGGATACCGTTACTACACTACCGACAATTTTCGATTAAGGTTCCAGAGTCCTGGGCACGGATCACCGCTGGTCAGGATCAGAAAGCGCAAAATATATGAATAAAATCTGGTTTGTTACGGGAAGTTCTCGCGGTTTGGGTCGTGCACTGGTAGAGGCTATTCTAGCGGCAGGCAATAAGGTTATCGCCACGGCTCGGAAGCCGGAAGAGCTCAAGGATTTGAGCGCGACTTATGGCGACACCATTCGGGCGGTGAAGCTGGATGTGACGTCACCGGCGGACGTAGAGAAAGCCGTCACCACCGCCGTGGAAGCTTTCGGTCGCATCGATGTGCTCGTCAATAACGCTGGCTACGGCTTCCTGGGTGCGTTCGAGGAAATGTCCGTCGACGAATTCAAGGGACAGATCGACACCAACTTCTGGGGCGTGGTTAATGTGACCCGGGCGATTCTTCCGCACCTGCGTCAACAGGGTAGCGGTCATATCATTCAAATTACCTCCATAGGTGGGCGTAGCGCCTTCCCTGGATTTTCGGGGTATCACGCCGCCAAGTTCGCCGTGGAAGGTTTGAGCGAAGCGCTGGCTCTGGAGGCTAAGCCGCTCGGCCTTAAGGTCACTATCGTGGAACCGGGCGGTTTCCGCACCGATTGGGCGGGCGCCTCGATGGCGTTTGCCAAGCCGATCGAGGACTACGCTCCGACGGTGGGCGCGATGCGTGGCTATTTGGAGTCGCATAATGGGAAGCAGCCGGGCGATCCCCGCAAAGCAGCCCACGCGATTCTCAAACTCGTCGGCATGCCCGAGCCGCCGCTGCGCCTGCCGCTCGGGAACGATGCCATGGCGGTGTTGCGAAACGGATACAAAACGAGCGCCGAAGAACTGGAACACTGGGCTGAGATCACGAAGTCGACCGACTTTGACGGCCTCACGGTCTCCGATACCGCTCACGCGGTCCTGGAAGCCTTGAAAGGAAAATCATCCTAAGCGTCCTAAGAGGCTCTACATTTAACCCGGCATGGACACGTTCAAGCTTTCGTGTGGGCTTCAAGCCGGGTTGAAAGCCATCGGCATTGATCTCGCGGTGTTGCTCCGCAAGAGCGGCCTTCCCCTGACTCTGTGGACAACAGGACAGGGAATGGTAACGACGGAGCAACACTTCAGGCTGTGGCGCACGGTGAGCGACCTCTGCGAGGATCCCGCCATCGGGCTGAAGCTGCCGGGCCTGATCCCGGTGGAGCAGCATCACCCGGCGATTATCGCGGCCTACCATGCCCGGACTTTCCGCGACGCGCTGCAACGTTTTGCGCGTTATAAAATCCTCTGCTGCTTCGAGGAAATGAAATTCCACGAGTCGAAGGGGGAATGCAGCCTGGAGTTCAACTGGATTCTCAGCCGGGAAATGCCGCCACCGCTGCTGCTCGATGTCACCTTCATGGCGTCGGTGGAGATGGGAAGGCGCGGCGCGCAAAAGCCGTTATTGCGTCCGCTACGGCTTGAGTTAAGTCGAAGCGCAGAGCACAGGGAGATGTACGAGACGGCCTTTGGCTGCTCGGTCAAATTCAAGGCGAAGCGGGACGCGATTATTTTCCGCAGCGGCGATCTCGATCTCCCCTTCGTCGGCTACAACGCCGAGTTGCTGGAGATGCTGACGCCGCAACTCGATCAGCAATTGGCACAGCACAAGAAAAAGCAATCCTGCACCGACCAGGTCAAGTGGGTCTTGAAGCGCCTGCTGGGCGGCCCGCGTCCCGAAATCAACGAAGTGGCGAAGGAATTGGGCATGAGTAGTCGAACTCTGCAGCGCCGCATCACCGACGAGGGCACCAGCTATCGGCAGCTCTTGAACCACGCCCGCCATGAATTGGCGCGATTTTACTTGAAAGAGCCCTCCCTCAGCGTCAGTGAAATTGCTTACTTGCTCAGTTACGAGGACCCCAGCTCGTTCTTCCGAGCCTTCCATGAGTGGGAGGGAAGGACGCCCAGCGAGTGGGCGACGTCATTCCGACCTCGAGTCAAGCGAGGGATCAAGGCATGAACGTGCTTATTTCTTACGGCATGAGTGCTGCGAACCTCTGAGTCATCGTTGACAGTGGTCAAAGCCAGCGTCATCTCGGCCATTTTGCAACCATCGCTCAGCTGTTGCCATTCCTGCAGCGTGGACGCAAACCTCGCGTCGTCACTGTGCAGCGCTTCAGGACCTTTTTTTCTCGTCATGAGGCCAATCACCTTACGGCGCCGCACTTGTCTTCCCGACAATGCTCGATCGGTGAACCGGCATCTGGGATAACACCTTTCAGGCGCCGGGGGCAACTGGGATAACAAATACGACAGTTGGCACAATAAATGGCCCATTTCTAAAATCTTGGCGTCTATTCCAAAATGAAACCTCGGCAAGTGAATGTTTGGAGGACTAAGTGGGGCCCGAACGCGTGTGGGTCGCGGGCAAGCCGCAACCCCTGTTGCTGATCCACGATCACATGAGCTTCGCTTAGAGTGCCCCGAGCTGCAGTAGCTTTGAAAAGAGCTCAGCAGCAAACCGTGCTTGTCGCTCGATCGTGCGTTCTTCCGGAACTCGTAGCCCGTGTAGCACCTCCTCGAACAGCCCCGCACGCAGTAACGATTCGAAGACGCGGCTGGCGAGATCCGGGTTTTTAATTCTCCAGTTTTCGACGGGAGCCCAGCGGGTGAGGTATTGCGACATGATGATGGTTTTGGTGGCTTCAACTTCCTTCTGGTAGCGGCGGCCAAGTTCAGGAAAACGATGAGCATCCCTAGTGACGACGCGATAAAGCGCGAGTTGCTCTACCGAGAGCAGATGGCGAAGATAGTCTCTGCCAGCGGCAGCCAGGCCTCGTCTTGGACTTTCTTCAAACCAAGTAAATCTCGCAGCGGGTGACGGGTCGTCGCCTCGCTCCCCTGGAATGGAATTGTCGGCCCGACATGCAGCCTGCATCACTGCGCTAAACAGCTCATCCTTATTTTCAAAATGGCGGTAGATCGTCTTGACCGAAACTGACGCTGACTCTGCGATTCGGTCCATTGAAGCCTGCGCGTATCCATTCTCAAGGAACGTCTGCCGTGCAGCCGCCACAATGGCTGCGCGCGTGCGCTCCATCAGGGCTGCCTTGGGATTGTCATCAGACCATGTCTTCAAATCTTACCTCCGTAAAGTTTTCTATAAAATCTTTTCCTTTCCGAAGTATACGACAACAATAATTGTCACACGCAAGAAAACGATCGTTGTCTATCGAAGCGTATGAACAACCGCCAAACAAGTAAAAAACCACGGATTCTCATTCTCGGTTCCCACGAACGACCGACGAATGGAGGGGACCACGGATCGACACGATCGTGTTCTTCTTATTGCGCGGTACTTCGCCGACCTCGGTCCTTGGTATTTGATGTTGCTGGGGCGTTTGCGATTATCGTTACCTTGACCATGCCCAAAGGCATTGCGGGATTGTTAGCCGAGAGATTCGATCTCGAACTTTTCCCGCTTCGACGTCGAGTTCGCCTCCTGAAACAAAAGAGCAACGAATTCAACTCATTCTGTTTGGGCTGATGCTGCGGAATACTCTCCATAAGTGGATGCAGGATGATCATCCACTGCGGCGAACGAAATTGCCGGGCTTGAGTTTCGTGCCTGCACAGCGGGATTTTGGTGCCGTTTTTGCCCAATGGCTAGTATTCTTGCGGCTCCTAGGTGAACCGGCTCGAACCACCTGCAATCTGAATCTATCGAGGGACCCGGTGATCACCGCCGGTCCCGTTTCGAGTCCACTTCCACCTAAAGGCTAGGGAGCGCTGCGCGTAGCGGCGATCCTGTCGAGAAGCGCGACCCACGACTTTACATCGTTTCGAGAATAGGCTCGTAGGATCAGCAAAGTCGTTGTCTGTGCAATTGTTTCTGAATCATGGCGCTGACTCCGCCGCAGCGAGAGTTACTTCTTTGCTGTTTCCCGGGCAGCGCGCCTTAGCCAACAGCACGGGTCAGAGGCGGTCTTGCCGATAGAACTAGACAACATCTGTTTTAGAAAATGGCCAAGCGAACGGACAGCTTGGCCACTTTTCGCGTTCTGTCCTGCCGTTGTGTTTGCCTGGATCGGATAACCTTGTGCAAAGATCTTGGGCTTCATGCCGCTACCCGAGAGCCTTGGCGTGACCCTCAGAGCCCCGGTATTATCGAGCGCAGAACGCGGGCTTGACGCTCACTTACTTCGATTTTGGTTTGGGCGGTGTCATCCATGACCAGTAGGAACGCGCTGCGAGGGCTAGGCTTAATTTCTTTGACCGTCGTAAATTAACCAGCGATGCGCGATGAGCGCGAAAGAAGTTGAACTCACTCAATCCCTGTTCCAGATCGCTCAATTGATAATTGACCCACACGTTGTCATCACTGGTGCGCGCTCGGACGATACCGTGGTCCATGTAGAAATAGAGGATCTCAGTCGGGTCCAGTACTAAGAAACGATCCAGCTTACGTGCCACGATCTGGCGAAAATTGGGCGGTACACTGGCCGTAAATTGATGCATTTCGTTGGCAACTTGGGCACGATCTTCGGCAAAATGCTGCAATCGCCAGGCACGCTCGACCATCTCCCGCAGTCGCTCCGGCTCGATTGGCTTCAGCAAATAAGCGATTGCCTTGGCGTCGAACGCGGCCATGGCGTGTTCATGGAAGCCGGTGACGAAGATGATCAGCGGCAACGGCAGCTCAGGCGACAGCGCCTTTAAGGTTTCAAAACCGTCTAAGCCGGGCATCTGTACGTCCAGGAACACCAAGTCTGGCTTCAGCCGCTCGATCTCAGTGACGGCTTCAAATCCATCTTTGGCTTCGCCAATTACCTCGACACGTTCTTCGTCCTTCAGCAGTCGACGCAGACGCATTCGAGCGTTGGGTTCGTCGTCAATGAGCAACGAGCGCAGTCTTTTCATGCGGCTCTGTTATCGGAATCAAAATCTGGGCGCGCGATGCAATGCGGGGCTGGCTTTCAAAAGAGAACCGGGCGCCACCACGGTAAACGGTTTGCAGTCTCTCTTCCACATTCCGGAGCCCCACCCCGGTCGAACTCCTCTAGGAAAGCCTTCTCTCTACGTTTGCCCCCACACCATTGTCTTCGACCGTTATTTCAAGGTAGTCCATTTGTTGCCGAGCACGAATGATCAACTGGTTCTCGCCGACCTTTTGTCCTAGTCCGTGCTTGATCGAGTTTTCTACTAATGGCTGGAGGATCAACGTTGGCACCGAAAGGTGCGCCACCGACTCCTGGATGTCAAAGTTGACCTGAAGCCGATCGCCGAATCGAACCTTTTCGATTTCCAAATAGGTCTCCAGAAAAGAGATTTCCTCATTGATCGAGCTGAAAGGACAATCGTGGTAAGTCAGCACCCAAGCAATCCGGTGATGCGCGCGAAGCTCAGCAAAACCGCGCTACAAACCGCTGCCACGAAAACCGCTCGGCCCACCTGCCGTCTCCAAGCAGATGGATAGGGGCCCTGCGCCCAGAGTCCAAGAATCGTCACCGGCCAGCCCGCAGCCGCACAGAATGCAAAGTCGCCTGCTAAAATGACGATCAGCGACTGATCCGACTGGCCAAGGGCGAGAGCGATCTGCACGACGCATGCGCTCAACGTAAACGTGAGGGCGCATTCAGATTCCCGCCATTCGTTTCGGCTTTTTCCGCGTCCGTCCGGAATCACTAGTTCATGGATGACTGACGTCTTTTATTAGGGCATATGGCAACCAATACATTCGCGAGATGGCGCCCGATGGCCAGGTCCTTGTCGGCATGCGTCCCACTAATCGAGCAATGAAGCGGTCAAATTAACATTCTATGAAAAAGATCGATATCCGTCAGTTCTCGCACCTCGAGAAGCTTGCGACTCTGACCGACCTCTACTTGGAACTAAGACTACCATTAGCTGAAGCGCGTCGAGCGGCCAAGACAGATCTCCAGATGGACAGTCTTGCAGCAGGTCTTGAAACAATACGCCTGTCTGGGGAGGACTGCGCCGATGTCCCAGGGTTGCCTTAGGTTCATCATCGGAACACTTCTTCAAACCTTGCCTCCGTAAAATATTCTATAAAATCACCGGACGAACAGGTAAGGCGGTAATCGGGGAACTAAAACAGAGGTCTGATTCAGTCCAGATAGTCTATTCCTCGCGCAATCGCGCGCAGGTCAACGCATGGCGCCAAGGAGGCAAAGACGCCGTCCTTCTGGATCTAAATGATGCCAGAACCTTTCCGGCCGCCTTGACGGGGATCGACCGCCTCTTCCTGGCAACCGGGTATACTGTAGAGATGGTGCATCAGAGTAAGACGATTGTCGATGCCGCGGCCGACGCCGGTCTGCAATTTATCGTGCATCTAGGCATCTTCGGCAACGGCCGCACGACCGATCCACACTTCGCCTGGCATGAAATGGTCGAGCGGTACTTTGAGGGCAGCGGTGTGGCATGGAGCCACATCCATCCGCACTTCTTCATGGACAATTTGCTAACCTCCGTTCCTCGCGCCAGCGTTTGAGAAGTTCACCCGCCTGTCCGTAGAGGAATTTCACGCCTTCTTTGAGAGCGACAGTTCCGACGACGGCAAGAGTGATGGTAACAGGTTCCGGCATAGACAGTTAGATTCTTTGAAGATGGGCTCTCTGTGATCAGCGGAGTCGATGAGGAAACTCACTGTTTCGCCACAATTGCCGCAAGATGGGAAAAGTCCTTGAAGCCTTCCTAGCCAAACTCCACACCAAGACCTGAGTCCTCATGACCCCTGGCTGGAACGAAAGGATTTCGAGGAGCGTACCGGCTAATCCCCAGCGTCCCGCCTTCCAGTTAACCGGCAACAGTACGATTCTGCCAAAGAGAGCGATCTTTTCTGGATCACCCTCGGCAACCGTCCTCGAATCATTTCCTCCGGGCTGCAGCGCCACCGGTTTGAGCTTCCCAGCAGCAGATTCCGAAAAGGGCTTTTCTATGTATGTGCCGTATAGAAAACTAGAACCTGGCGTTCTTAATTCGATCGTAAGGCGACTCGTGGAATAGGTAGCTTCAAGGCTCTTAAGACGTTGGGGTCAATCCGTCCGGTGGCGGGCCACCCCTGTGCCTCTTGGAACGCTCGAATTGCGCGGATACCGTCTGGGCCGATCACTCCGTCAATCGGGCCATGGTAGTAGCCCCGCCGGAAAAGCGCCCATTGTACTTTCATCGCCAGATCTTGCCAATACTGGTCACCGTAAGCCGATGCGGAATCGTCATACGCATCCTCGTCGGAATATCCGTAGTCGACGTATCCGTAGTCAGGGTACCACCAATCAGGAAAACCGAACGCAACGAAATCAAAATCGTTGAAGAAATGGCGATGATGCCGTTCGTCCCTATCTCGGAAATTCCCATGGTGCCCAAAGTCGCGATCCCGGAAACGGCCATCATCTCCATGACCAGAAAATCGACCAGAGGAAAATACTCGCATCCCCCTGAATCCCGGACTGAAGCCACGCCCTGTGAATTCGCTAAATGCATGACCACCCCCGATAGAAGCGTGACCTCCACCTCCCCCGCCCAATCCGTGACCGCCGCCTCCCCCACCATGACCGCCTCCACCCCCATGAGCAAATGCCGCCGCGGGCACTATCGCTAGAATGCCGGTCAAGACCAGACCGGCAAGTGAACCTTTGATTAATCTCATAAACAACCTCTTTAGAAAGACCATGGTCTCAGGCACCCTTGAGGGGTAATCGGATGTTCTGATCGCATATCGGCCGGCACGATAGGTGCCGGATCGTTCTGGAGTACAATTGCCATCTCTTACTCGAGGATCCCCATTCGGTTCTTGGGCAGTCTCTTGCAAGGGGGGCGGACGATCACCGCGGATAACTCGCTTCGGATCGAATTGGCGAACCGATAGAACTCACTAGGGAGTCCTCCAAGCTCACCGCTGGAGAGGGCCGAAGAAAACATCCGCTCAATTCCAAGACTAGGAATGTTAATGTCGGAAGTGCCGTCGCGACAGTCTTACCCCATGGCAGTGGTCACGCACAATGAACGTTCAGCGGCTGCCGGTCTAAGCGAGATCGATTGGCGCCGCGATTTATTCGCGATCTTCGGGGTATTCCTCGGTCATCCTCTGCTACTTGACGGTCCGTTCTTGTGGCAGGTGGTTTGAGGTCTTCTATGAGACAGCGATGAGAATGTCAAGCGAAGCGGAAAATGCGATGCTGCTGGTGTGGAGCGCGGGGTGCCACGGAAATTCGCCGGAGTTTAAAAACGGAACCTGACTGGTCCTTGTTGGACTCCGTTCGAGATGACCGCTTCAAACAGCTTAGGATCTGCGTTTGGGTGCAACTCTACGATCCGGAAATTGTCCAAGTTCGGCTCAGAGGTGATCTTCTGAACGTCGTTCGTCTCGGTATTTTGGACATAGATCACATCTTTTCCAGCGTCCTCAAGCCAGCTGACCAGCACAAGGTTGCCAAAGGCCGCGACCTGCGTTTGCGGCTTTGTCTGAGCGCCTTTTGCAGCCGTTTGAGTCGGTTGCGGGACCGCCGGAGGAACGAAGGTCCTTGGATCGGCTCGCGGTCCGCGGCAGCATGAAGCGTCATTCTTCCATTGCTCCAATCTGGGGGTCCAGGCCATCGTTGCCAAAGAGGTTCCCGTTGGAAGAAGCGCCTGAAGTTCTTCGCCGTCTATTGGAAAGCCGGACTTTAGTTACCTACTATATTGACGATCCGAAGACTCTACGTTCCGAACAAGGATTGTGGTAGCTGAGACAAGGAACGGTCGATCTCCAAAGTATTGGGTTTAGTACCCAATGACTGCATTGGCGCGGCAGATCTTTGCTGAGCAGGAGGATGGGACCTTTGTCCAAACTCCGAGGTCGGAGGCGCTTCGGAGGGATGTGCCGCATTCTGCGTGGGGCATGGCCCAGCTGACAACTAGGCCGTGGTCGGCGCGGGCTTGGATGGAACTCGGCCACTGCATCCGCGCGGGGACTCCGGCATTTGAACATGTTAATGGGATGCAACTTTCGAATACTTCAACAAGCACCCCAATGAACTGGAACTGTTTGCCGAAGCGATGCGCAGTTTTTCCGTCGTTACCGGCGCCGCGGTGGTAGAAACCTATGACTTCTCAGGTATCCGCACCTTGGCGGATATCGGAGGGAGCCAAGGACTGATTTTGTCTCTGGTTTTGCAGAAGTATCCGGCCATACGAGGGATTCTGTTCGATTTGCCGCAGGTTGTTAAAGGTGCTCCCAGCTTTATCGAGAGCTACGGCTTAGAAAGCCGGATTGAAATGAAGAGCGGCAATTTTTTTGAGTCTATCCCTAGCGGAGCAGACGCTTACTTGTTATGCCGCTGCTGAACCCGGCACAAAATTGCTGGTGGTAGACGCAGTGATCGGCGCTCGCAATGAGCACGCGTGTCAGGTCCGAGAACTCCATCGACTTGACCGGAATAAATCCCCATTCGCCGAAGGGCTGCCTGAACCGACCGAATCTCGTTGTCGCTGAACTGGAAATTGTACCGGCGTGAAGACTGTGGCATCTGGATGAAACGACCTTGGTCCAAAAGGTTTTGGTGAGCCGCCAACCGGTTTGGATTCTCTGCAGTTGGGATGTGCCGCAGGTTCGCGTTGTAAGCAGCCCATGCGTTGTTACGCGCCCAGGCCTCGTTCGCCGGCGTTGACCCCAAAGGATATGGTAGCTGAGTCGGCCCGCTTGGAAACCCCGCGATTCGGACACTTGATGGGTTCACTGTATGCTGCGGAGTCAGATTCCGCTGGACCCTTGGCGCTTGCACACGCCCGACAGGCGTTTGAGCGATGTGAACCGTTGTTTGTAGTTTCAACACACTTTCCACAACAGCTCGCGTACCTGACCCAGACTCGCGCCAGATCAGCGGCAGAGCCTCGAGGTCTCGAACGGCCTTCAATCCTTGAATCGCGCGGCGCAGCTTTGGGTCGGGAATTCGGGGGCACAAACCTGAACGATTTCATCAGGCATGAACTGCTCCAGGCGCACACCTGGGCTACGCTGATGCCCCTCAACTAGCCCGAGCCCCACGCGCTGTTGTCGAAGATGGTCCAGCACTTCTTCTGTGTTGCCAACGATGAGATGAAGAGCGGCGGCCGGGTGGTAGTGATGGAAGCGGATGAAAATCCTCGGCACAAAATATCTCGCCACAGTTGTGCTGGCCGCCAGCGTCAGAGTCCCATTCACTTCGTGTGTCCGATCCAGCTCCCGCAAAATCTGTTCGAGTTCGGAAAAGACGTCTTGAACTCTTTCCCGAAGATGGGCGCCTCGCTCGGTTAAAGAGACTCCATTGGCTGAGCGTATGAACAGGGCGCATCGACAAACTCGAGTTGATCACCACCTCCAAGACCCCTCCACGTAGGCCTTCGGTGCGGCACCGCTCCAGATGCTACCGGCTTCCCGGTAACGCGAGTAGTCATTGATCTGTGCGGGGATTCAGCTATTCCGACGAACGAGCTGCTATGTTCCGGACAATATGCGCCAACGTTCTCGTGTGTAGCAGTAATTTATCAAGGCCAGGGCGACAAGAGTGCCAGGGCCCCTAGGAAGGCCTCCTTTTGGCAGGGGAAAGGTGTCGATTTCAGTTATATGGGCCCTTAATGCCGGCAGGCCATGTGCGAGTCCCATCGACGCCACTTAAAGCAAAAGTTTCTTACTCCGATGAGACCCGCCGCAGGCGGTGAGCCATTCCTAAAGAGCGTGCCCGTTCACGCGATTGACTTGAGACAGATCGAGCCCTCATCTAAGGTTCGCCTGCCATGGGTCTATCTCGAATTCAAATCGGATCGAGGCACGAGCAGCAGCTGAGAGCGGTTTTGAAGAAGAGTACCTGTCAGTATCTAGCGGCGCTAGCTGCTGCGGCACCGCAATAGCCAATCCAAACGTAATTCATGAAATCAAAAGCCATCCTGTCATTAGTTTGCTCATCTCTCCTTATCATACCGCGCCTCGTTTCGGCGGCAGATTCCCTGACTCCAGGAAACCCAGTGGAACTGACTGGCACAGAAGGGAAGTTTGATTTTATCAAAATCGATTCCGCGAATAATCGCCTCCTGGCCTGCCACTCGGGAAACGGCTCGCTGGATGTGATCGATATTGTAACATCCAAGTTGATCAAGAGCATCCCCACCGGGAATGCTCAAGGTGTCGCCATCGATTCCGAGAATAACCGCTATTTTGTCAGCGTGAGCAAACCGCCGAAAATGGTTATAGTCGATTCAACGAAGCTCGACGTGATCGGCGAAGTGCCCCTTCCAGGCCCAGCTGACTTGGTCGCCTATCATTCCGAAACGAATCGTGTGTTTGTTTGCAACGATGATAAACCCGAAATGTGGGTCATCGATCCGATGGAGAAAAAGATTGTGTCGACTATCGACTTTCCAGGAGGAGGCATGGAAGATCTTGGCTTCGATTCTCAAGACAAATTCCTGTTTCAATGCCTGAAAGACTCTAGCGAGCTCGCCAAGTTGGATCTGAAGACAGAAAAGGTTGTCGCCAAATGGTCGACCTCTCCCGCCGACAATCCTCATGGCATGGCGATGGTTCCCGGAACAGATCAAGTGCTTATCGTGGGTGGAACGGGCAAACTGGGACTCTTCAATCTCAGCACGGGCCAGATCGTGGGAACCGCCGACGTCTCGCCCAAGGTCGATGAGATCGCATACGACCCGACGTTGCAGCGCGTTTACTGTGCAAGCGGCTTGGGCACCATCTCCGTTGTGGGCCTCGATCACCAAAGACTCACCGCGTTGCCTCCGCTGACGAGCTCCCTTGGTGCGCACAGCATTGCGGTCGATTCTCAAACGCACACGGTTTGGATTGCCTTTGCCAAGAATGACAAACCTTACGTCCAAGCATTCACGGCAAAATAGGGAATTCGAAAGAGGCCAACTCGCGTGGTACACCGGTCCGAATATAACGGGCCGTTAGCCTCTCGCCGGGCAAGCTCCGCTAGAACCATCATCCCGGTCAGAAACAAGTATACAAGCAGTGGAAGTAGCCCAACCTGGCAAGTTGGAAGTCGTTGAGAGATCAATCATCGAGCCCGATTTTGGGCAAGTCAGAATCCGCGTGGAGGCCTGTGGCGTTTGCCACACCGATGCCCTTACGGTTGAAGGTGGTTTTCCTGGACTAACATACCCGCGCGTTCCCGGCCATGAAGTGATCGGAAAAATCGAAGCCCTTGGGTCCGGTGTGCAGGGGTGGAAAGAAGGACAGCGCGTAGGCGTGGGTTATATGGGTGGCCATTGCGAAAACTGTCGCCGTGGAGACTTTGTCAATTGCCAGAATCAACCCATTTCGGGAACTTCCACCGATGGTGGCTATGCCGAAATGATGATCGCCCAAGCGAGTGGGCTCGTGGCTATTCCCGGCGATCTTCTGTCAACGGAAGCGGCGCCGCTGCTCTGCGCCGGATTGACGACATTCAACGGATTCAGAAACTCAAAAGCTCGTCCTGGCGAGCTCGTTGCTATTCAGGGACTAGGTGGGCTCGGTCACCTCGGAATTCAGTTTGCGCGACGCATGGGCTTTCAAGTCGCAGCCATTGCTCGCGGTCCAGAAAAGGAAAGTCTCGCCAGGAAGCTCGGCGCACATCACTACATTGACAGCAATGCTCAAGATCCAGTTGCCGCACTTCAAACCCTGGGTGGTGCCCGGTTGATCCTCGCTACAGCAGCAAACAGCAAGTCCATGTCTCCACTTCTGGGAGGGCTTGCTACACGCGGCCAGTTGATTGTCGCCGGAGCGGGCCGAGCTCGCGTTCTTCCACCACGGCGGCTCCAGAGAAAACCCGTACTATACGCGGCTCGGCGACCGCTGGGTAAATGACGCTCTCCTCAACGCGCGGCTCAGAGTAGATCCGAACCAGCAGATTCTTCCACCCATTACTAGCGGCGATCAATCTGCCAGAGACATACTGATTGAAAGCCTCCGCAGAGGTGAGAAGCGGAATAACGCCTTTACCGACCTGGCCGGTTGGCCTATGACGAGAGGATTTTTAGGTCTTCTGTTTGGCATCGAGTGCTGTCGCATTGGGCGACGTTCGCTCCAGTGGAAGAGATAAATAGTTCGAGAAGGTCAGTTCAGTCGAACGCCGCCGTCGATGATCAGCTCCGTGCCGGTAATATTGCTCGAATCCTCCGAAAGCAGGAATCTTGCTGCCCGGGCCACTTCGTCGGATGTGCCGAACCGTTTTAAGAGCGACTTGGCGGCAAACGATTCTTCAAACCCTTTCAGCTGGTCAGCGGGAAGGCCGACTTTCTTTAATATCGGCGTGTCAATCGGTCCGGGGCTTAACACATTCACCCGCACGCCGCGCGGGGCTAACTCGACCGCTAAAGTCTTTCCGAGGGAAATGACCGCAGCCTTGGTCGCCGAATAGATCGACCCGCCGGCCAATGCAACAGAACCAGCGATGGAGGACGTAAACACGACCGAGCTCGGATTGGCTAACAAAGGCAGCAGCGATTGAAGCTGGAAATAGAGACCTCGCACGTTCACATTGAACATGTCGTCATAGTTCTTGGGCGTTGCTGCATCGAACGGTCCGAAGGTCGCTATGCCCGCATTCAAGAAAGCCCCGTCGAGATGATCCGCAAATGTTTTGATTTCGTCACCCAGCGCCTGGGCGGCAGCCAGATCACCGGAATCCGAGGGAAGGACCACCACGCCGCTGAGATTCTTTTTAGCGGAGGCAAGAGTTTCGGGATTGCGTCCGGTGACGATGACCTTCGCGCCCTGGGCGCTTAAGAGTTGGGCTGTGGCCAAGCCGATCCCGGCAGTTCCGCCAGTGATAAGAATGGTTTTGGTGTTCATGTAGTATAGATCGTTAGTTCAGCAGATTTTTAGTTCCATACTTATGAACTATTGGACTATTTGTCAAGTCCATGTTACAGACACTTTGTGAGGCCGCTCTTCCATCCCGCCGTCAGCGACATTACTGTCGAGGGCCTCCTCTATGCCTTGTCCGATCCCGTGCGCGCCCAAATCTACGCGGAAATGGCCACCTCGGAATGCCCCCTGAATTGCTCCAACTTCCGCAAAGTCAACAACCGCACCTTGGCCAAAGCGACCCTCTCCCAGCATTTCAAAATCCTGCGCGAAGCCGGCCTGATCCGTAGCGAACGCAAGGGCGTCGAAATGCACAACACGACCCGTTGCGTGGAACTCAAGAAACGTTTCGGCGACATGCTCGCCGCGATCCTCACTACTTACGCTGCCCAAAATTCGCGCCGGCAAATTTAGGCTTTTGGTTGACCTCGCTCTAAGATCTCTCCCTCTCGCATAAAACTCTTCTCAGCCGGTTTTGGGAGCTCCTGGCCCGCAGCTGCCAAGATCGCCCTCAACTCTCCAAGGCTGGAGGACTCTGTCCACGGCTAGGCGAGCGCCGGGCAGGAATCTGACGACTGCTCTTGTTTTTCCTAAGCCAGCTTCTGCACCTCCAAGAGGATTTTCCCGCCTCGCAGAAGATGGGCGACCGCCTCGCGGATTCGGGAGAGCGGGTAGATGGCGGTCACGGGCACGTGTAGCGCACTGGACGCCACCAAAGGAGCTGCCGCGCGCATCGCCGGCAACACCTTCTTCTCGTACGACGAGAGGGGCTCCCGGGATGTTCCGCTTCTCATTGTCATAGGCGAAGACTCTTCGCTTGGTCGGCACCACCACACCGCTCGCGTTGTCCGGAGGCATAGTTGAGCCCCCGAGCACGTCTATATTGGTGTGTCCGCCAATAGTCGCGAGAGATCTTCAGGGTGAATGGCAACCTTCCACCCCCAATCCCGCGCCGCCTCAATCGAAAGCCTGTGTAATCAAGCCAGCGCTGGTTTAGGAATTCATTCGAGTCATCAGGCCGGTTGCACCAGGCGAAGGTTGGAATCGTATCAATGGTGTCTGACCGCATTTGAGCTGGTGTTCATGGCCCATTTTCAATCGCAATCCGCCGCGTGGTCAAACTTCTACCAAATTTCGGATAATGCTAGCGAACGATTTCCCGCTTCCGCCATTGTCTTCACGCACGCGTAATGCCTTCTTCAACCGCTTGGAGAAGTGAGTCGGACAACTTCTGGTGCGTCAGTACGCGCGACATTGTTATGGCACCGATCATCGCCGCAGCAGTGGCCATAGCCCGTTTCCTCGCTTCCGCTGGTCTGGCCTGGTCAAAATGAGCGGCTAGAATTTCGACCATCCTCGAAAACCCGGCCGTTGCAACATCTCGAACCCTTTTATCCGACCTAGTGAGTTCGCTGCCGAGCGCAGCCAAAGGACAGCCATCGCGGAGATTGTCTCGATGCTCCGCGCAGACGTACGCCGCTAAGACTGCTTTCAAACCGTTCCGACCCTTCTTTCCGCAGGCAGCGCTAGCCAAAGTGTTAAGGAGCGTATCAAGAGCGGCGGCCGTAGCCTCGGCCACGAGTTGTTCCTTCGATTCGAAATGTCGGTAAAATCCACCATGCGTTAAGCCGACCGCAGCCATCAGATCGGCTATGCCGGACGTGGCGATTCCATGCTGGCGAAACTCGTCGGCCGCCATTTCGACTATGCGTTGGCGGGTCTCTTCGGTTTCCCTTTTCGATTTTCTCATTTTGAAGCCTGGTTAATGGGCAGGCCCGAGTGGGCTAAAAAAAAACTCTTAGATGTCGTTTGACATCTTAATTTAACACAATCACAATTAGATGTCGCTCATCATTTAAATCAACTCTGGGAGTTGAGGCACCGTTGCCTCTCTCTTCCTCTTTACCTCATTCCAACCGAATTTATGAAAAAAGTTTTAATAACAGGCGCAACCGGTGCAACCGGCGGAAACGCTATCAAGAAGCTTCTGGAACTAAAGGTGCCAGTGAGAGCTTTGGTCCATAAGGCGGACGAACGTTCCGAGAAACTGAGCTCCCAAGGCGTGGAAATAGTCCGCGGCGACCTATTCGATTTTGAGGCGATCAGTGAAGCTTTGAAGGGAATCACTGCAGCTTATTTCGTTTTTCCGATTAAGGTCCCTGGCATTTTGGAGGCCACTGCTTTTTTCGCCCAAGCCGCCCTTGAACAAGGAGTCGGAGCCATCGTGAACATGTCGCAAATTTCGGCGAGAAGGATTGCGAAAAGTCACGCCGCCCAGAATCATTGGGTTGCCGAGCGTCTTTTGGATCGCTCAGGAATTTCAGTCACTCATCTGCGGCCCACCTTCTTTGCCGAATGGATCACGTATCTATCGGAAAGCATCAGGGAAAAAAATATGTTTCCACTTCCCTTCGGCGACGCTCGCTATGCTCCCATCGCGGCGGAAGATCAGGGCCGGGTCATTGCCGCGATCTTGAATGATTCCGCCGAGCACGCTGGAAAGATTTATCCCCTCTACGGTCCGAAGGAACTAACGCAGTACGAAGTGGCTGACATTCTCACGCAGGTCCTCGGAAGAAAAATTACCTACGTTCCGGTCGAGATCGAAGCTTTTAGTGAAATCTGGAAGGAAATGGGATACACCCCCTACATCCGACAGCATATATCGGCCGTTGCCCAGGATTGTCGCGATGGAGTCTTTTCCGGGACCAACGATTTGGTAGAGAAGCTCACGGGTCAAAAGCCAATGCAAATGCTGGACTACATCGTGCAGAACAAGGCGCTTTTTGTTAGCCAGCAAGAAAAACACCGAACAAACCTAAACATAGGGGTACAATATGCATAACCCAAAGACATGACGACGGAAACCACCGAAAAGCCCCGGCTATGCAGAAGCTGTATCTGGATAGTAAGATCGAACAATGGTGGGCCAAACGGATTCAGACAGGCCCGTCTTCCTCATGAACGTGACGTTCGCTCGAAGAGGCGCGGGCCCTGCCGGAAGAGCTGCCCTTAGGCCAAGCGGGGCTCATGGAACTACATTCGAGGGCTAAATCTAAGGACGCCGCAAAAGCTCATAACATCGGCCAACGGGTTCTAATATAAAGTAGCGGGCTGACCCAAGAAGTTCGGTTACCGACTCCCTCTTCACCGTATTCATCCCGCCCGCCGTTTCCGCCCGCTCGCTTTTCTGTGGTTCTGTGGATCGTACACAGCAGAATAGGAAAAGTGGTTCGTTTGAACAATCGATTTTCCTCATCGAGACCGTCTAGTCTCCGGATAATCTCGCTGCCCAGTATGCCCAGTTCCTACCCGTTCATACTGGATCTCCTTCCCGAGAACACGGCTGAGTATCGCGGCGATCTATGGCTGCGTGACAGTCAGTTGAAAGCCGCGTCCGGAAAGCCAGTGTTCCAGTGCGACGTGGCTCTCCGAATCTTGCCGGAACCACTTTTCCGAAATGTTGACCATGAAGTCGCCCTTCTTAGCGGCTTGCGAAATTGCGTGATGCCTTGAATTGAAGCCATGCTGAGATCGGAACAAGTTCGGCCATTCTCACTCCGGTAGTTCACCACGTAATTCGTGGGTTCGGCCTGGGGCGAGTTGGAGCGTAGCCAATGCGCATGTCGCAAATCCGAAAAGGAGCAGCGTTTCTGCATCATAGAAATTGGAACGACTTTTGGTACAATTTAAACCGCAAAAACCGCTGATCGAGCATCCGCAGACACTCAGGCCTCTTTTGCGGACGTGGTGAATGTCGCCGCATTCTTCCTGACGAACTCCTGCACGCTCAGCGGCCCTTGCCCCGTTAGGGTGAGCACGTCGTCCGACATCCGGTCGTAGCGTCCCGCGCGGTGCAGATCGGCCATCGTCGCGAGGTGGTTCACCAGGTGAAGCGGTAAGCCGCGCTCGAGCAGCTCGGCCCGCCACGGCTCGACCGGAATGTCCTGAAAGGTGATCGTGCGGCCAAGCGACTTCGAATACTCCTGTGCATAGAAATGCATGTTCTCGGACTGCGGACCGGTCAGGTGCCGAAGTACATCGTATCGCAGCCGGCAATCACCCTGTGCATCGAAATCGAGATCGAGCAGATTCCCGACCACGACCTCCGCACCCATTTCGCGCAACGCCTGCGCGCGTTCGTCTTCATTTCGCACCATCGCACGCACCGTTTTGCCTTGCTTCAACAGCAGTCCGGTCACCGTGCCGCCCTTTCCGAAATCGGGTTCCAGACCGGTGTGCCGCAGTGGAACTTACAATGCCGATATCACGGAACCCTCAAACGCACGGTTCCTAGGACGGTATCAAAGGCGATCTCGGCCTGCGTCGGCGGCGGACTCCCCGGTGCCGGCGGCTTGAGTGCCACAGTAGGCTCGGCAATTGCGCATCTCGGGGCGAATGAAGGGAGGGCGTCTGTCCCTGGCCCGCCATCGACCGGAGCCGCCGATGTCCCGCAGCCCCGGGTTTCGGGACGGGGAGCGAGCGGCGCCTCCGCGACTCCCGCCGTTTGCGGGATGGGCGGGGCAGGGGCGTGTAGCGCCGAGTTCGACCAAAGCAGGCGTCTCCCATGTCAGGCAAACGATTTCTTGCCCCACTTATTGCGGAACCGCGTCGACGCATCGCGGGCGATAGGCCCGCCATGGCCGAACCCGGCAGCATCGAATGAAAGACTGGCAAGTTTGCGTTGGCTCGCACGACCTTCCTTCAAACTCTCGAAGCCGACGGGATCACCGAGGCCCATGAGGTTCATGTACACATCGCCCGCGAACAGCATTCGTCCCGGACGCCACAGCAGCGCGACCTGTCCCGCGCAATGCCCAGGAGTATGAATAACTTCGATGCCGCCAGCGATGGCCAGTATTTCCCCAGCGGTCAAAGGCTGGTCGATGGCAACCGGCTCCAGTCGCTTGCCGGGATGGTAGAAAAGCTTGCACATCACTCGCCGCAACAGACCAGGCGCCGCCCTCATGGGCCGAAAAGGGCCTCCACTCTCGGCCATAGGGATATCGAGCGGGTGCATGTAGGTCCTCGCACCGGTTTCCCGCACGATCGCAGCGGCGCTGCCGATATGATCAGGGTGGCCGTGAGTGAAAATTAGGTGCTTGAGCTGGTCTGGCGAACGGCCAAGCCCGCGGATCGCCCCGAAGACGGCTGCCTCCTTACTCGGGTAACCGGCGTCGATCAGTGTCAACCCGTCGTCGCCCTCGATCAGGAAGGCGTTTGCCATCCCCATCGGGACGACGTGCACACCTTCGATCACACGCTTCACAGCCATAGGCAGAACCCATCGCACTGTTTACAGTGTAAATACACTATCGCTGATTACACCGTAGACAAAGGTATGCCAAGTGGGCACGCAGGTTGGGCCTTCGAGAAGCGCTGATCGCGACAGCCCTCAAGATGCTGGAGGCACAGAGTGAGGAGCCCAGTCTGCGGGCTGTGGCGCGGGCGGCGGGGGTGTCAGCCATGGCCCCCTATCGGCACTTCCCCGACAGGACCGCCTCGCTGGCCGCCGTTGCCGATCATGGCTTCGAGAGCCTACGAAGCTCCCTGACCATTGCTGACGACCTGCCAAGGGCGCAACCATGCCGAAGGCGATCTCGGGATTGCGAACGTCGGAATTATCGCTGGCCCAAACAAGGCCTCCATGTGTTGGAGAACAGCATCGTTTCCTACTCCCATGTTGATCCGGTTATAATTGAAAAAGAAGATGCAGTCGCTCCCCCAACTTTTTAATACAGCGTTCCCTAGCCTGAGCGACAAACCTTTGTAACCGAACGGGTCCACGAAAAAGAGCGTCGGCACCATCTTGATTGACTCGAAATGCTCGACGATTTCAGTGCCCACCTCGTTGTTGATAATCTCAGGCGGATACTTTAGTGTGGCTGTTCCGGAAAGCTCGGAGATGACCTTCTGCAGAGATCGAACGTTCGCCTCATCTTTGTCATTGAAGACTGTAACTAAGCGTTCCCGCATTCTTGGATTTTTGTCTTGGATTTTTGTCCTGGATTACAGTCTCAAGCACCAGTATTGGCGTCGACTTCGCGCCGTCGTGGTAACGTCCCGGTCCAGCAAACAGATCGATGTAACAGATTCGATCCGTCTGCGGCAAAAGGATGGACGTGATGTTGAAGCCGGGTAGTAAGGCCGCGTTCGCCTGCCAAGCAATACGATCGACTGAGTCATACTATTGCAACTTCGGTTTGAATCCAGCCTATCAGGAGAAAAAAAGCAAAAGTCATTTTTGAACAGAAGATCGCAAAGATCACAAAGAGTCACTGTCTTTAAGAGCCATCGGAGGCACGTGGGCCTGCGTTGTCTAAATCGCGATCAGCAACGAATGAAACGCTCATTAATTCCCACTCGTCCTCTTGTCGGTATCTCAAAACCGCGGTTCATATCGGTGTCGATGGGGCCGAGAATGACGGCATGGACCATTACTCCTTGGCCAGCCAAGATTGCTCTCAGTGATTGCGTCATGTTCAACGCGGCTGCCTTCGAAATGGAGTACGCGGGTATAACCGGCAAGGCTGCAAGCGCCGCCAACGAGAGATTGTTGACGATGGCACCTTTGGAGCGTGTCAGCAGCGGCAGGAAAGCGCGCGACATATTGAGCGGACCAAAGAAATTGACAGCTAAGTGCTGTTCGATCACCTCGAAATTGCTCAGATCGTCGTAGATCGCAACGCCCGCATTATTTATAAGAATGTCAAGGGTATCTATTTCGGTGGCCGCCCGCTGAATCTGCGAGGCGCTCGTCACGTCCAAAGTTACAGGCGTCACGCGTTTGTCAGGATGTCGGATTGCGTTGCGCGCACCCGCATATACCCGCTTCGCGCCACGCTTGAGTGCCTCTTCGACGAGAGCTCGACCAATGCCCCGGTTGGAGCCGGTGATCAAGACTGTTTTATTTGCGATAGCCATGTTGTTTTTGCTTTCCTATTTTGAGTTGAGTTTTCGTCATCTTTTGTGTCGTCGTCGCTCATGTCTCCTCCTTTCGGAAGGGCATTTAATGCCGCCAATGTCCCCGTCGATGTTGTCCTCGACAGAAATCTTCACCGCGACGATCAAGTCCCGCATTTTAACCTCCGCTTCGTTTGCTTCCTCAGCGCTTGTCGTACTCGTCGTGGCGGAGCCACCAGACGCCCGTATTTTCGTTGCGCCCTCTGGGGGCGCGGTCGAGCCACTGGTACATGCCCCAGAGGCCGTCCAGTCCGCGCGCATAGGTGGAATAGCTGTGGTAGACGACGCCGTCCTCGAGCACAAACGCGCTCATGCCCGGCCTCTCGCGCGTGTACGTAGCCACGTCGGTTCCGGTCATGGCCGCGTTCTGGGCGACGGGCTCCGGGACCTGTGTCTCGTCCATCGCGTGGCCGCCGCGCCGGTAGTTGTATTCGACGACCCCCTCGCGCTGTTGCTCCTCCGTGAACGAGACGTTGAAGTCGAAGTTGAAGTCGTTACCGAGCGAGGACGCCCAGGGAAACGTCCATCCCATTCGCCGCTTGTATGCCTGCAGCTTCGCGAGCGGCGCTCGCGACACTGCCGAAAGCGTGACGTCGTGGTTGGCCAGGTGGGCGACGAAGCCCTCGAACCCGTCCGCAATCGTCGAGCAGGTCGCACACCCCGCCGTGTAGTCGGGCCCGAACATGAAATGGTAGACGAGGAGCTGCGAGCGTCCTCTGAAGAGGTCTGCGAGGGAGGCGCTCCCTTCATCGGTCTCGAATCGGTACTCCTTGTCGACCCGGACCCACGGCAGCTCCTGACGTTGCCGCGCCAGCTCGTCGCTGCGCCGCGTTAGCTCCTTCTCCGCATCGAGCAGCTCCAGCCGCGCTGCCAGCCATTCTTCACGTGTCCCGTTCAGGTGTTTCATCGGTCTTGTCTCCTTTGGTGTGATTCGTTGTTTCGTTCTCGATACTACCGGTTGGTGTCGACAAGATAAACTAGTATTGGGCATTGAACGCTGGGAGTAACAAGTGTGTCGGGATTCAAATGGATAGGACAAAGAGAGGGTCCAATCCTAAGCGTTAGTTGAGAATCGATTTCGGAGCATCAGGCGACGGTAATATTCTCGCGGATCAAAGCCTCGTCGACGGCAACAGAAAGGTCGCTGCGCACCTGGACCCAGTCTTCGTACCGCTCCGTCCACGCGCGAAGGTTAAAGGTGACTTTGTTGGAGGAAAAGCTAACAGCATATGCTTGGGGTACCGGTTCTTTTGTGACGCCCGGATGATTGGCAGCGACACGCTTCAATACCTCGATCACATGTTGCGGAGCCGCGCCTCGAGCCACCGTGACCGGCACTTCAATCGCGCGGTACCAATCCGATAGGGTCCAGTTGGTTACCTTATTGGAGATGATCGTTCCGTTTGGCACAATGACTTCGGAACCGTCCGTCGTGCGAATTACGCAGGCTCGGAGCCTATTGCCAAGTTCGTCCGGAGCACCTTTTCAGTGCTCGTGATCAACGGCGTTCGCAGCCCGAAAAAGTTCAGGGTCAGACTTGCCCAGTATACGAAGGCCAGGAATCCGGCAACGCCACAGATACGCCGCTGAAGCATTGAAACAGGGTTCCGCCTAACATCTCTGCGCCGAAGACTAACCGGCCCAATATTGGTAAAAGAGCAGTGAGCAATCGCAATTGATCCACAAAGTACAACACGATCAGGGTGTAGAGTATTGGAAATAGTGCTCGATTGATTAGCCGGCGTAGAATGAACGAGATGGAAATAAGGAGTACTCCCCAAAGTATCGCGCGGAGCAAAAACGGGGCCATCGAATAGATCGGCCCCATAATAAGAAAAGAGAGCGTTATAGCCGTGGAAACCGGCAAATCAAAGGCCGGCGTGGCCCGCCGCAAACTCGGCTCTTCCTCGGTCCATTTGTGCACTTCGCGTCGCAGCCAAAACACAACGAGAAAGAAGAAGAGAATAATGGCCGCATGAAGCAAGAAGACTGTCGGCTCGCGTCTGAGGTAGGCTCTTAATTTAACAGGGCTGCACTTGCTCGTGGATCACCATACCTCTGCAAGACGATCTCCATACTGTGAAGCAACTCCAGGGGCACAACGCCAGCGAGATATTTGGCCATCTCTGCCCCTCGCAACTCGATCTCGATCGTCAGAGGTGGGAGATTCTTTTCGACAGTTGCGGTTACCCGGTCCGTCGACAGTGTGGTCTGAATGCTTTGAACAAATCTAGTATCCGGCAGCTTCAAGTTTCTTCACCGCAACGCTCGCTTCCAGCGTCGAACTATTTAAGCCGTCAACGGTCAGCAGGATGGTGGTATCGGGAAACGCTGCGCGAATTTTGTCAATTAAAGCAGTCTCATAGACACAGATGTTGACGGCGCTCTCTTATTTTACTGTTGGAGTGGTTACCCGAATGCCTTTAACCAATTGGGGAACCCAATCATGTTTGGGGGAGGCCCGCCGCCAACCGGTTACACCAGTAGAAGAATTTTTCCCGCGCCGCCCTTCTCGGCAGCTGCGTGTGCCTTGCCGGCATCCTTCAGCGGAAACCTCTGACCCAAAGGGATCGAGAACGCTCCTTTTTGCACGGCCTCAGCCATCGCAAGAAGGACGGCGGGTTCGGGAGTGACCTGCATCGGCTTCACCTCCACCGTTGGATAGCTTGCGGCGTTGCTGGGCGGCCCCAAAACAGAAGCGAAGACTCCGCCCTGTTTGATTTTCTTGATCACTTCATCAGCGGTTTGGCCGCCGACCGTATCCGCGACTGCATCGACCGCATCCAAAGCTTTCACTGCCTCGGCATCGTCTAACGCAACCACACTATCTGCCCCGGCGGCTTGTGCCTGGGTAACTTGTCTCTTCAGGACGCCCGCGATGACTCGTGCCCCGCGACTCTTCGCCCTATAGACCGCCGATCGACCCACGTTGCCGGCAGCACCGGTTACGAGCACGGTCGCACCGGATCTTCCTCCCAGGGCGAGAGAAGCTAACTGCGCTCCCGTTGTCGTCACCGTAGGGAGAGCGGCGATATCAACTACGTCCGCTCCCTCCGGGATTTTCGCCAGATCCGTTGCTTTCACTACGCAGAGTGCGGCGTACGTTTGGGACGCATGGGCAAAGACCTTGTCGCCACGCGCAAACGTTGTTACTCCCGGACCTACGGACTCGACCGTCCCCGAAACATCCAGCCCAAGAATCGCTGGGAAAGTCAGAGAGAAAAAGTCCTTAAGGGAACCGGACCGGATCTTGAAATCGAACGGGTTGACGCTCGATGCAGCCACCCGCACCAGCACCTCTCCTACACCTGGAACTGGGTCTGGATAGTCCTGGTACCTCAATACCTCAGGGCCGCCGTAGCCATGGATCACAATTGCTTTCATAATTTCATACATTCTACCAATCTCTTCTTAAGTGTCCTCAGACCAATGTTTCAAAAATGTCTTGGATAACTCTTGCATGGGCCTGATCAGAGCGGCTTCAAGGATCTCTGATACAATGCCGGTCTTTCGTCCGGAACAGCTGGACTCGAAAATCGGCCGAACAAATCCATGATTGGCGCTACTGAAATCGGAGCCACGCAAGGACCATGGCGCGACCACTCCTTTCACGGAAATACTCTTTTAGACCTGACGTGATTCCCAAAAGGTATTACGGTCCAGCCGGGAGTCGAAACACCCATGGAATTACGTCACTTGCGCTATTTCATTGCCGTTGCCGAGGAACTAAACTTCTCGCGTGCTGCCGAGCGTTTAGACGTTTTCCAGCCTCCACTTAGCCGCCAGATCCGCGATTTGGAGTCTGAACTCAAAGTTAAGCTTTTTGAGCGTAATCGTCAGAAGGTCAAGCTCAATGAGCTCATCGCTTCGGCTTTTGCGTGTTCTTTTCGGGCTAGCCCGAAAATCTCACAAGCCCAAGCGCTTGTGAGATTTTCGCGCTGTAGAGCCGCTTGGGAAGCGGCTCGGAGGACGATTGGACTTAAATGCGGAGCAAACACGCTGTAGTGACGTTTCCAGGGTTTGTGAAAAATGCAGGCTAGGCTCCCGCACGCCGCTGTTCACTTTCTCGGATCATCTCGGTCAAGTCCGCAACCGGGCGAATCTCGAAGGGGCCCGCCTTCACACCCGGATGCTTCGACATTAACTGGATTGCGTGATTCAGGTCTGTGGCTTCGAGCACGAGGATTCCGCCCAACTGCTCTTTCGTCTCGGCATATGGGCCATCGGTGGTGGACACCTTGCCGTTCTGCCATCGCAGCGTGATGGCGTTCCGAGCGCTTTGGAGTGCTTCCCCGCCGGCAAAGTGACCGTTCTTCCGCAATACGTCGTCGTAGGCAAAGCACTCATCCAACATGGCGTTGCGCTCGCTTTCAGACATCGTGTCCCACTTCTTCTCTTCGATGTATCCAAGGCAGAAGTATCTCATATTTTTCTCCTGATTTGCGGCTTCAAGGGTGGCTGAAGTCCTCAGGCTCGAACACCTGCCGAATCTCGATCTCTGCCTCCTGGCCAGGCATGGGATTGGGACAGCGCTTGATCCATTCGATCGCCTCTTGCAGCGACGCGCACTTCCATAGCCAGAAACCGGCGACCAGCTCCTTTGTCTCGGCGAATGGCCCGTCGATCACCATCCGCGTCTCCCCCGCGAACTTTACCCGCGCCCCCTTCGAACTTGCCTGCAGGCCTTCGGCCGCGAGCAGCACGCCGGCTTTGATCAGCTCTTCGTTGAACTTTCCCATCTGGGCGAGGAGCTGCTCGCTCGGTAGGGCGCCGGCCTCTGAGGACTTGGTGGCTTTGACTATTACCATGAATCGCATTTTTTTCTCCTTGTGTTGGTTTGGTGGAATTGTTCTTTCATCAGCTAGTCGTTCGGTGATGCTGCAAATCGACAACGAAACTGCATCTCAGTCTAACTGAGCCAATCGCCGTTCGAGGAACCGCCGTTCCGGCTCCTGACGAGCGAGGCTGAGCGCCATTTCGTAAGAAGCTCGAGCGTCCGCCGTTCTCCCCAGTCGCCGGCACAAGTCCGCTCGCGCCGCGTGCGCCAAATGATAATCGGCTAGATCGCCGCGGGCGAGGATGGCGTCGATCAGCGCCAGACCCGCATCAGGACCATCGCGCATCGCCACCGCAACGGCGTGATTCAACTCCACCACGGGCGACGGTTCCACACACACCAGCACGCCGTATAGTCGGGCAATCTGCGCCCAGTCCGTGGCCGCAGCGTTGGGCGCTTGGGCATGCACGGCCGCGATTGCCGCCTGAAGCATGTATGGATCTAACCGGCGCGACGACAGCGCCCTCTCCACCAACGCCTTTCCTTCCGCAATCTGATCGTGATTCCAGAGCGAGCGGTCCTGGTCTTCGAGCAAGATCAGGTCGCCCGTCAACGAGGTCCGCGCGGCGCGACGCGATTCCTGCAGGAGCATCAACGCAAGGAGTCCTAACACCTCCCGCTCCGGTAACAACTCGGCCAGCAGCCGCCCCAGACGGATCGCCTCGTCCGAGAGATCGGACCGCGTGACTGACTCGCCCGACGAGGCGAAGTATCCCTCGTTAAACACCAGGTAAATCACCTGGAGCACTGCGTTCAAGCGGTCCGGTAGCTCGGCAGCCGACGGCACCTGATACGGAATCCCCGCATCGCGGATCTTCGCTTTCGCGCGCACGATGCGCTGAGCCAGCGCGGAGGGAAGGGTGAGGAACGCGCGCGCAATCTCCTCGGTCGTCAGGCCGCAGACCTCCCGCAGCGTCAGTGCCACGCGAGCTTCCGGCGTCAGCGCAGGATGACAGCAGGTAAAGATCAGCCGAAGCCGGTCGTCCTCCATGCTCTCGTCGTCAAAGGTCGCGGCGTCGCGGGCCTCGGCTCCGAATTGCTCAGCGATAGCCGCCTGCGACGCATCGAACCGGGCGCGCCGTCTCATCGCGTCGATGGCCTTGAATCGGGCCGCCGAAACGAGCCACGCGCGCGGATTCGCGGGCACGCCCTCCTTCGGCCATCGCTCGAGCGCAGCACTGAAGGCGTCGTGTAGCGCGTCCTCGGCCAGCTCGAAGCCGCCGAGCAGGCGGATCAGGGTCGCAAAGATCCGCCGTGACTCCGAGCGATAAACGGCATCCACTTTCTCCCGCACTTGTTCAGCAGTATGCTCTGTCATGACGGCAGCACTTTCCCATTGGTGGCGATGGTCTTCCAATTGCGCGTGGTGACATACGCCCACATTCACGGCTCTGAAGAACAGCAGGCTGCCGGCGTGGAGATGCTCCGAGGTTGATTGTCGCATGGACAGACCGCCCACATCGCCAACCGCATAATCGTGACCGCATGAACATCCAATTAGGCTACGCGCTCCTCTGGGCGATAGTAACCGTTGAAAAAAAGCTTCGTGGAAGGAACTCGCGGGTCGTTTCGGCCCGGCCGTGAAGTAATTACTCGAGCCACCGGCCCTGTTCACGCCATCGGCCAAGCGGCCGCCACGCTCTTCGTGGCGAATCCGTCCTCTGATAGGCGTGCTCGCGGCAATATTCATCCTGCCGGAGGTGTACGGCTTCGAGCAGGACTCTGAGCCGGCTCGACCCGCCACGCCATTACCTCGAGCTTGACCGTCTGGCGCAGGATGCCACGGAACTGTTCGATCGTTCAAAGCGTCGGCGGGCGATCGCTCAGGGCACAGGCACTACCTGCACACAAACCGGTGAACCCACTTCCACCGGTTTACCAGTGGACGTCAAGCCGCCGGTCTCAAGGTCGCGCTTGAAAATCACCAAGTTGTCGCTGTCCTGATTGGCGACAACCAGGAACTTGCCCGTCGGATCAATGCAGAAGTCCCGAGGTTTGACACCTAAACTGGCCTGGTGACCCACCGCCATGAGAGTGCCGCCCTGCGGATCGACCGAGTAGATTACCAGCTCGTTCGCGTTCGCACGGTCGGAAGCGTAGACGAATTTACCGTCCGGAGATAGGTGCAGGGCCGCCGCCTATAAGCATATACCTAAAAATTAAGCGCAGCGCGCACCCGTTTCAGTTGTCTTGGGCGGTTGGGGCGCTTCTCCATGAAGTTCTCACAGAATAAGGTCCGGTTCTTAGATAGGTCGGTTAGATTGAGCGGCAGCGCCAACTGGACGATTAAAGCGTCGCGGAATTCTTTGTAGACGTTCCATTGGCTCTGCTGTTCAAAGTGGGTAACCCCAAGGGGAAAAAAAACGTGCCTCACAGAGCAGCCGTTCGATGAGCAGAGCCGTCAAGATCTTGCCTTGCATCCAGGCCCGGCAGGAAGCCTCTTTCTTCTTTGGAACCTGTCCCATCTGCAAGAGGCTCTTAAGACGCTTAAAGGCTAGTTCCACCTGCCAGCGCGCGCGATAAAACTCCAGCACCACGGCCAGTTTCATCTCCTTAGAGCTCAGGGTACTCAAGAGCACCACGTAATCGGCATACTCCAAGGTTTCTGGCCGGACTTGAGAGTTGTTACGCCTTGATTTGCGTTCAGCTCTCACGCGGGCGCGTCGGGCCTGTTCGGGACTCTTACGTATCGCGCAAAGCCGGGCGCACAATTGCCGCCCGTTCTCCACCACAAATTTGACCTCCCATTCTCCGGCCTGTCCAATCTTGAGCGGACGTAATTTTGATAGTGGATCAAAAGGATGCCCAGCAGGATTAAGCAATGGAAAAGCGCCGCTGTTGTAGCGCATGATAAGTTCCCCGCCACAATCCAAGATTTGGCCCACCGCCTTGCGATCATTGTAGCCTCTATCCACTAACACCAGATCCCCTGGCTCCACAGGAAGCCGGCGCAGACTCTCCGCACCGTGATAATCGGTCAGCTCAAAGAAATCGCAGCACATTTCCGGCAGCCGCAGGCTGTAATGAATGCGCCAGCTACTGCCCGTGCTACCCGGTTCATGAACGTCAGTGGCGTCCAGAATCCGCACCCGACGGCCGATACCCCAACAATCTTCGTTTTGGCGCAGATGCGGTTTGATCTCCTGAAGCAAATAGCCGGTCAGAGCTTCCAACCACTGATAAGAAGTGCACAATCGTTTGTGTAGTGCCATCGCGTTAAGAGTCGCCAGTCCACGCGCCTGAGCCCGCGTGACCGTCTGCTCCAGTGAAAGCCCACCAGCGACATGCATCAGAATTAGCCGCAAGAGTTGCTCTGCGCTACTGACCTGTCCTCGCCGCCGTCGCATCGCTCCATAATCCCGAGCGCTCTGTTCAAGATCATCGGGAAGTAACCGACGAATGACCTCCCATTGATCTTCAATCAAGCTTTGCGATGGCGTCATCTGCAAAGACGTAACGCAATCGGCCGAAAAATGCAATCCTTAGGTATATGCTTATAGGCCGCCGCCCCGGTGTCGTCCGGCCACTCCTTGTCTGCCACCCGTACCGTCTGGACCGAGTCCAAGCGCGCTCCGTCGCGTTTAAACACTACGATCGCTTCGCCCATTTCCTCAATCAGATAGACAAACCGGCCATCATGACCAAAAGCCAAATGCCGAGGTCCGACTCCCGCTGTAACGGCAGTAAACGGTGGCTCCGCCGGGTGCAACGGGAAGGCCTGGTTACGCGGCTCCAAACGATAGGCGTACACCCGATCCTCACCTAGATCGGTCGCAAACAAAAAGTCATGGTCCGGCGCGGGCAAGACCATGTGCACGTGCGCGCTCTTCTGACGTTCCGGATTGGGCCCATGTCCGAGGTGGGTAAGCGTTTCAACTGGACCAGAGAGTGAGCCGTCCGCCTGCACAGCCAGGGCAGACAGACTGCCACTGCTGTAGTTCGCCACGAAAAGGTTGTGGCCGTCGGGCGACAGGCTGACGTAACAAGGGTCCTCACCAACGGACGAAACCTTGTTAATAAACGTCAACGCTCCAGATGCCGCATCGAAATGGAAGGCGCTGACTGCGCCCTGCTCATTGCCACAGCCATGCAGTTCGTTGACCGCATAGACAAACTTTTCGTCTGCGCTCACCACGAGGTAGGAAGGATTCACGGTCTCGGCTGGTGAAGCGAGTGGTTGCAAGTCGCCGGTGTCGGCATTAAAACGAAAGCTGTAGATGCCCTTGCTCTTGCCAGAAGTATAGGTGCCCACCAACACGTCAAAGCCGTTCGTGGGTTCGGTGGCTTGGATGGACGCCACGTCACCGAGCCAGGCCCAAAAAAGGCAAAACAGGATGACGGTCCGTGGGGCGTAGATGTCTGCTAAGCGAAAACCTTGACGTTGCTCGTTAACCATTGTTGTGGGGGAAGCCGTGTGGCCGAGGTGATGTAGCCTTTTGTTACACATAAGTAAAGACCTTGACGCTGCGTGTCAACCATTAGAGACAAAGGTAGGAGAGCAGATCGGACTTCGTCCCTGCGGGCGCTTTGGCATACTGAAAGCAAGTACAACTTTTTAGAAAAAGGTACCCGTTTAGCGCTGTTCTACCGATAGATCTCGAGATTTCTGCGGGCTCGTAAATTTTCCGCTAGCTTCCAGCAAAACGGCGCGCAAAGAAGCTAGGAGTGTTTGTTCCCGATTAATCAAGGGCGCTGGCTGGGCGCCGAAGATTTCGATTAGCGACGGCTTATTTCTCATAAACGACTATCAAGTGTCGACGAAGGCCGCCGGCGACGCTCGGCTTCACACAAACTTTAATCCGTTAGGCGCCGAAAGCGGTCGGTTTAGTTGCACAAGTCCGGCTTTGCAAACCATACCGCGCGGACCGTTGCGCGAATGTTTCGTTGCCTGCGGATCAGACCGGCGGTTCATCGTCGCCGATTATCATTCGATGAAATTGCGCGCCGCCGCGTCGATTGCCCAAATGAAGCTATGATTGCGGCGTTTGGCGCCGGCGAAGATTTGCACCGAGCGACCGCCGCCGCCGTTTTAGGTAAAGCTGTCGCCGATGTCACCGGCGAGGATAGGGATTTGCCGAAAGCCGTCAATTTTGGGTTTCTCTACGGCCAGAATGCCCGAAGGTTTCCGCGTCTAGCATGGACCAAATTCGGAATCGAGTTGACCTTCGAAGAAGCTAAGAAAATCAGGAAGCTATTCTTCCGACGCTACCAGGGATTGCGTCAATGGCATCAAGCCGCGCATGAAGAGGCAAGCGGTATCACCGAAGGCCGGACGTTGCTTGGCCGGCGAAGATGGGCGGATCCTGACGACGAAGAGCAATCAACCGAATTGGTCACCGCGTAAAAAGAGGAACTAATGCCAAGCAAACCGACACGACCGAAACCACGAAAACCGGCGCCGAAAAGTTGGCCGGAAAATCCAACACCGTCAAAAGGGAAACCGCTGCCGGGAAGGTAACCGAACGGCGATTTGTTTTCGAATGGCGAACCGAAATTCCCGGTGTCGACAAAAGTTGGAATTGCGCCAACGCCGTCAATCCGGCGAGAAGTTGATCGCGCCAATTTCCCGTCGCCGGTCCAAGTGGCGCGGTTGCTCTCCGCTCTGGAAACGGATTAGTGCCATCGCCAAGGCGGACAAGATGGCTTCGGCATGACCGATCTATCAAAGACGTTGTAGCGCCATCAAGCGACGTTTGCGCCACCCTGTTTGGCTCCGAACCCGGCGTCCCTATATCTGATCGGCCTGGTGGTACACGAAGGCCTGCCGAGCATGCTGCAGGCCTTCGCGCGCGCAGGCTGGTTCCTGCTCCTGTTGGTGCCGGCGCGCCTAGCACCCTGGCCTGGCAGTTGGCCAGCTACGTGATTGGCTCGGCAGAAACATGTTTGCGCTGAAATTACTCGGGCATCCGGTCGATATCGGTGCCGCCATTGCGATCGAGGCATTGACGCAAGCCGTGCGCCACGCAACATTTATTGTTCCCGCAGGGCTGGGTGTACATGAGGCTGGCGTGATGTTGTTCGCCCATGTGGCCGGCGTGAGCGGTGATGTCGCGCTGTCGCTGGCGCTGATCAAACGGATGCGGGAAATAATGTTTGGCGTACCAGCCCTGCTGTCGTGGCAATGGGTGGAAGCCCGTCAATTGGGGCCCCTGTTAGCAATGGAACGAAAAGTTGCGCTAAGCGATCGGTAGGTCTTCGTTTCGATTTCCTCTGGCATGCGGAGCCGCCGCGACTCGCCCCTTAAGGCCTCTTCTGGTACCGCAAAGTGGTAGCGATTGGACGCCTGTCACAGTGCCAAGCAGTTTGAGCGCGACAGCCACATTCAACGCCGCGGGCGGTAGTAGCCCCGCCGTATCTCTATCTAATCGGCGGGCCATTTACTGTCGGCACGCTGAACCTCAATAATGACGTGACAGAAGATGAAGAAAAGAATGGTGACATTGCGTGCGCGGAACGTTTAGAAAATACGTTTTGTTGGGGAGACCTTTTCAACGCCTTTTACGAGTTTCAACCACAAAGTCCGGTTAGAAGCGGACGATAGCCTTCATTGAGAAGAACGCGGGGGCGAAAAAGCCGTTCTAGGTCGACTACTGGCCGATCATGACTTCCTGCAACGCTTTTAAGAAGAAGCGCCGGTTTTTCTCGTCATTCTCGAGTCATTTTTGTTCAAAGAGACGAAGTTTCGGTTCGTTGACTTCGTCAACCTTCACCGGTCTTGCATCAGAGAACCGCCAGCTCAAACATGATGACACACGCTCACATTTGTTGAGAGAAACAGTTGAGAGCTTAACTCAACTTCTCTTGTATATTCCTGTATGCCAATGACTTGCCGAGGAGGGGACTCGAACCCCTAAGGATTTCTCCACCAGATCCTAAGTCGACAGTAACCATGAGGGATATTTTGCCTTCTCCTATTGAAATTTGTGCTACATGTATCAATGAATACCTACAAGTACACAAAAATACTGGCACCAAGTGGCACCCAACCTCCGATATGGCTCGAACCGCACCCCTCATTCCAACCCTGATCAAGACCCGAAAAGCGCAAGGCAAAGCACCTTGGTGCCTGAGTATTCCGCCTCACCTGTCGTCAACCGGCAGCCGGCAGCGGCTTTTTTATCCCACCAAAACGGCTGCGCTCCTGGATGCGGACACGCTGACGGCTCGGCGTGATAATTTCGGCGTGTCCCTATCCACTATGACGCCAGCCCGAATCGCCGAAGCCAGTGAGGCCTACAACCTTCTTGAGGGTACGGGGCTAAGCCTACTGGACCTTGTTCGAACCGGCATGGCTGTGCATAAGGCTCGCACCGAATCAGTCCCCTTTCTGGATCTGTTCAACCAGTTCCTCGATGCGAAAGCGGCTCGTGACCCCCAGTATCTAAAAGAATTGCGCTTAACCCGGGATAGATTCCCGCAGTTGCACCCAATGCTCGCCTCCGACATCACGGCCCGCACCTTGGATCAGATCCTTAAGAAACTGAGCGACGGTGCTCGCAATCCGGTGATGCGCTACCTTCGCGCAGTTTTCAACTTCGGGTTAAAGCGAAATTATCTTTCAGAGAACCCGATCAACCGACTTGATTTTGCTCACCGCCCCAGGCGCGAAGTCGAGATTATTCCGAACAGTCAGGTTTCAAAAATGCTCCATCACGCCTTGAGCCATGATTTGCCCTTGCTCCCCTATCTCGTACTCGGTTTTTTCTGCGGAATTCGACCCGACGGAGAAATCCAGGAAATGATCTGGTCAGACATCGATTTAACAGATCGAATTGTCGTGATCCGTCCCGAGGTCTCAAAAACGCGGCGGCGCCGGTTTCCTGATCTTTCCGAGAACGCTAAAGGCTGGTTAGTCGCATACCACGACCTCGGCGGTTCGGGTACCGGAAAAATCGTCACCTACAACGAAAGCGAACTGAGATACCATCGCACAAAGAACTGGCAAGCAGCCGGGATAAAGAAATGGATCCCGTCGGGTATGAGACATACCTACTGCTCTAACTGGTTAGCCGTTCACAAGGACATCAATAAACTGGTGCTCCAGAGCGGCCACGATTCGGTCGACACGATGTTTAGACACTACCATCGAGGCTCGCAGGAGGCAGAAGCCCTGGCGTTCTGGGCGCTTATGCCTCCGCAAACGGAAACCAAAATCATTCGACTACCTGCTTAAACGTACCCGCGACGCCCGCACGGTTTCGCGTCGACATCCACGCCTCCCGATGCTCACTAAAGCCGACGGAGTGCCAGCCAGCTCTAAAGCCTTCGCCTTCCTCTCGCGCTCACGCTTTCCGCTATGGCGGCTACCAGACCGCTCGGTGCGGAGCCATTGGTTTATTCCTGCGGCTGCTCGGGCTCTGCGATTGCAGTAGTCGGCAAGATCGAGCAAAGATAGTCGCGGGTCGGGATTTTGAATCGTCGGCTCAAACGGGTACCACTATGATTTAAAAATAGGCATCTCTCGTTCTTCTCAGAAAGCTCGGTTCTTTCTCCTGAGCCTGCTTCACCACGTCCTCGGGTTTTGGTTCTTGGTGCTTCACTCACGGTAACCTTTCGATTTGAGACAGCAGGTCGGTAAATTGATAGTAGCCGAACTGGCCGTCTTCCCAGCGGATTTTGACGCCAGAACCGTCCTTCACAATCACTTCACCCCTCATCCCATCCGGGGTCCAGACGACCATCTCATGCAGTTGGAGAGTCTGAGCTTCTTGGGCGTTCATAAGGATTAAGCATTGGACCCGATGCAAAATGATCATATTTGTACTGTTGAACCAACTGTTTCGCGTTCTCTAGTCGTTGAGCCTGTTCCTGGCCGACTCCCGGCTCGCACGCGGCGGCGAAAGGAGGCATGTTATGAAAGCCATTCGAGTGGAAAAACAAGGCGGACCCGAAGTGCTGAAACTCGTGGATATCGCGCCCATCGAGGCACCGGGCCCAGGCCAAGCGGTGGTGCGCGTCGTAGCTGCGGGTGTGAACTTCGTAACGAGGAGCTGATGCGGCGAGCGAACGATGTCGTCGCGGGAATACGAGCGGGCTGGCTGAAATTGAATATCGGCCGCGTGCTGCCGATGGCTCAAGCTGCACAAGCCCATGAGCTCCTGGAAACTCGAAAGACAGAGGGCAAGCTCGTATTATCCGTCCCGAATTCACAGCCATTGTCGTAAGAGCACTTTGACCCTCAGGTTGAGATCCATCCCTTTCTCGGCCAATGAGCAGGATTGATGGAGCCAATCTTCTGAAACGGAGAACGGAGGAACCCTAGAAGTGGCCCAGCGGATCGCTGGCCATGCCGACAGTCGGACGACCAAGCTCCCTCAGCTCCCCAAGTACATTTCCCACGCCTTCGGCTCTCTGGACAAACCCGGGAAACCAGGCTGCCTCCGCAGCGCCTACGGCGCCATCTGTTGCCACAGGTTCAAACCCAAAAACATCACCGACGATATCTTTCTCGCTCAAATCCTTGGTCATAAACTACTGGGGCCAAATGCCAGTTTGTCGGTCGGGCAGAGTTATAAGGATTTTTACATTCGAAAGACGTGAGCCACCCTGTTAGGATAGAAGGGTTATTCCACTTATGACTCCGGAAGAAGCCTACGAGAAAGCCCTGCGTCGTATCCGCGAAGCGGAAAAGACCGGAGCACTGAAATTAGATCTCACGGGAATGGACAGCGAATGGAAGCTCACTGGACTTGAAACATTAACTCGACTTCCGCCAGAGTTGGAACGCCTCACCTCGCTCCAATCGCTCAACCTTTCCGCGTGCAGGCAGCTTCGCAATCTTTCCCCGCTGGCCGGCCTCGCCTCGCTCCAAGAGCTCGACCTCCGCTCGTGCGGGCAGCTCAGCGGCGATCTCTCCCCACTGGCGGGCCTCACCTCGCTCCGATCGCTCGACCTCTCTTGGTGCGAGCAGCTCAGCGGCGATCTCTCCCCACTGGCGGGCCTCACCTCGCTCCGATCGCTCGACCTCTCTTGGTGCAAGCAGCTCGGCGGCGATCTTTCCCCGCTGGCTGGCCTCACCTCGCTCCAATCGCTCTTCCTCAATGAGTGCGAGCAGCTCAGTGGCGACCTGTCCCCACTGGCAGGCCTCACCTCGCTCCGATCGCTCGACCTCTCTGAGTGCAGGCAGCTCTGCGGCGACTTGTCCCCACTGCCACACCTCACTTCGCTCCATTCGCTCAGCCTCTCAGGGTGTTGGAAGTTCGGCGACCTGAACCCCTTGACAAGCCTCACCTCGCTCCAAGACCTCAACCTCTCCAAGTGCAGGCAGCTCCGCGATCTTTCACCGCTGGCAGGCCTGACCTCGCTCCAATCGCTCAACCTCGCCCTGTGCGAGCAGCTCAGCGGCGACCTGTCCCCGCTGGCAAGTCTGAGTTCGCTCCAGACGCTCAACCTCTTCAGGTGTGAGCAGCTCAGCGATCTTTCCCTGCTGGCGGGCCTCACCTCGCTCCAAAAGCTCTACCTGAACGACTGCCTCGGAGTTCGCCGGTTTGCTCCGCTCGAATCCTTGCTGCCCACCTTGAAAGAACTCCGCCTGTTTGGCTGCAAGCTTGAGGACCTCCCCCCTGAAGTCTGCGGCAAGGAATGGGGTCAAAATGTCTTAGATAAAGTTCGCGCTCACTACGAGGACCTTAAGTCCGGACCACGGATCGACGCGGAGGTCAAGGTCTTGTTTCTCGGCAACGGCGGGGTCGGCAAGACGCAACTGTGCCGCCGACTGCGCGGGGAGACATTCGACGAAAAGAACGTCTTCAGCACTCACGGTATACAGCTAACCGATATGCCCCTCTCACTCGAAGGTTTCCCGGAACCAGTGCGGCTGAATTTCTGGGACTTTGGCGGCCAGGAAATCTACTATGGGTCGCACTCACTTTTTCTCCAAGGTCAGGCCGTCTTCCTCATTCTTTGGACGCCTGCGCATGAAGCAGGTACAGACTCCGAAGGCGACCTGACATTCCGGAGGCGACCGCTTGCCTACTGGCTTGATTACCTTCGCGCCTTTGCCGGAACAGATGCTTTCGTACTCATCGTACAAAGCCAATGCGATTCCGCTTGCGATCGAGCCTCGCATCCTCCCGTAAAAGTGAACGATTTTTTCTTCCTACGATGGCTAGAGGTGAGCGCCAAGACCGGGTTGGGGTTGAACTTGGTCAAGGCGGCCATCGAAGAATCCGTGCGCGATCGCTTCGAGAGACGCCCACCGCCGCCTATTGGTGTGGGCCGCGTGGCAGTGCGCGACCGGCTGCGACAGATGCTCGAAGAGGACCAGAAGCGCGAACCTGCCAAACGCCAACACCGTTTACTGGAACGCACCGAGTTTGACGGCCTTTGCGACGACGTGGGTGGGATTAGCGACAAAGACGCCCTGCTTGATTTCTTGCACCACAACGGCGTCATCCTTTACCGGCCAGGGCTTTTCGGCGGCCGCATCATTCTCGACCAGAATTGGGCGATGGAGGCGATCTATTCGATATTCCATCGGTACAAATGCTTTAAACAACTCAAGAAACTCCACGGACGTTTTAGCCGGGAGGATCTTGAGCTGCTCATCTGGTCTAGCTACACGCCCGAGGAACAGAAAGTCTTTCTCGGCATGATGGAGAGCTGCGGCATCTGCTTTAAGTTGCGAAAACTTTCCGATGACGAATGGGAATACATAGCGCCGGAACTTCTCCCGACATGGTCCGACGCCCAGGAACAGCTTTTAGGTCGGCTGCGCGATGATGCTCCGGACGCGGAGGCAACTGCGCGCTACGCTTTTCTCCACGAAGGCATACTGCGTGGTTACCTCTCCAAACTCGGTGAGCACGCCAAGGATGCGGCCATTTACTGGAAGTATGGCTGTTGGTTTTATCGAGCAGAAGACACGCAGCCAGGTATTGATCGAGAGCAAGTGGGATAACGCTGAGAGCGAGACCGGTGCGGGCACCATCCGGTTTCGCGCATGGGGTGAGAATGCCGAAAGCTTGATAGACCCACTGCTTGAGGCACTCCGAAAACTGCCGGTCGGTCAGGCACCCAAGATTGAGCAGACCAAAAGATTCCGTGTCCATGCAGTCTCTTCATCTTCCGCCTCGGTCGTGCCCCGCCTCGTTCGAAACTCGCCGATCGGTGACGCAGTTTCTTCATCGCACGGCGACGCGGACCTTGGCGACAAAGCCGATGGTCTGAGCCAACTACAAATCACGGACCGACCGGAGCTTCCTCCCAAAAACACCCCCGAGATTTTCGTTTCCTACGCATGGGGCGATGATTCTTCAGCAGACGCACGAAAGCGCGAGGAAATCGTTGATCGGCTCTGCGAGACGTTCGGACAGGACGGCTGGAATATCATCCGCGACAGCAACGCGCTTCGCTCAGGCGATCTGATCTCGGGTTTCATGAAACGCATTGGGCTTGCCGATCACGTGATCGTTGTGCTCAGCGATAAATACCTTCGCTCGCCTTATTGCATGACCGAGCTGTATTCCATCTACCAACGATCGCTTGGAGAAAAAGAGGACTTCTTGCGCCGGATCATCCCGCTAGTGCTCGCCGATGCTCGTTTCGGCACTTGGCGCGATCGACTCGTCTACACTACGCACTGGCGAGCGGATTTCGAGGAGATGGAGCAGCGCTTCAAGGATCTCGGGGAGGCAGATTTCCGGCTCTACAAGGCGATGCAGGAGTGGCACAACCGGATCGGCGATATGCTCGCCTATGTGAACGATGTTCTAGCCCCGCGCGGGTTCGAAGAAATGGTGAAGGACAATTTCGCCGGGTTGCGTCAGATTTTACAGCGACGTCAGCTATCCGAGGATATGTCGCGAAGCGCGGTGGCGACCAGCCCTGATGGAATCGACGGCCTTCACGAAAAAAGTTTCGAAATCGTAGGAAACCAATCCCTCGTCTCACGACGTGTGCATCATCTGTGCAATGCGAGAGGAAGGAGAAGCTGCTGTCAAAGTATTTTCAAAGCGCTTTGGCGTGGAGTTCAAGGCTAGGTTCACGCGCTCAAACAGGCAATACAATTACGCAACCATCACCAATGACGCGAAAGAACATCTAAGAATTCACCTATCGTGGCCGGCGGGAAACGGCCCTGAGGAAATCAGTCTGCATACCTCTGCCGTACTCAATGAGTTTCGACCTCGCTTTGCCGGGATGACCGGTATTTGTGCCGGAGACCCGAAAAAGGTTAAACTCGGTGACTTGGTTGTGGCGAATAAGGCTTTCAAATACGACAGCGGCAAAATGGTGTTGGGCGCGGACGGACATTTGCCAGATACCGACACGAAAGGACCTGATCAAAGCACACTTCAATTTGTCGCTAACTTTAGGGAATGGGCAGAAGAAGCAGACCGCTTAGAACGACCCATATCCAAACGTCAACAGCGTGACTGGTTGCTTAACGCCCTGCTTGATGACCGCACCCCACGAATCGATGCTCTTGATGAGCGAGAACTGGATCGCTTCGCGCCCGCTTGGCGGGATCTTGTTTCCGAGCTTCAGGCTGGCGAAACGCCAGAACTGACATCAGATCTTGCCTTGCGGGATGAGGACCGAGTGCGAAAGCTGAAGTTCAGTCGAGTATTTCCGTTCCGCGATCCAACAAAACCTAAGGTTCATGTCGCAGCGATGGCGTCTGGCGGTATGGTTCGTAGCGATCGTCCGTTCGAGCGTGTTCAGCGACCAGTTCGAACCGCGTGGGCCGTTGAAATGGAAGGTTACGCATTCTATCGCGCAGTAGCCGACTTTTCCCGAACCCGTTCTCTGGTGGTCAAAGGAGTCTGCGATTACGCTGACCCCGAAAAGGACGACTCATATCACGCATACGCTTCCGATCTGTCGGCCATTTATTTAGCAGAGTTCGTTCGCATTTACGTCAATGCAGCCCGGATGCCGGCTTGAGTCGTCACGCTCCCGGCTCAGCCTCGAGGCCTACCCCCAATTCCGTTCTGGTCGAGAATCCCAAATTCATCATCCAAGCACTCAAGCGGCTGCGGGACCTCAAGCACTTCGCCTCGGCGGAAGCCGCAGCGCCTACGGCGCCATCTGTTGCCACCGCTTCAAACCCCAGAACCAGACCGACGATATCTTCCTCGCACAAATTCTCGGACATAAACTCCTCGGTCCAAATGCCAGCCTGGCGGTCGGACAGAGTTACAAGGATTTTTACATTCGAAAGCCCTGAGCAAGCCCTGTTAGGATAGAAGGGCTATTCACATTTATGACTCCGGAGGAAGAAGCCTGAGGAAGCCGGCCGTACCAGGCAAGCGGAAGCCTATGAGGAAGCCCTGCGCCGTATCCGGGAAGCGGAAAGGACCGGAGCACTCGAGTTAGATCTCAGTGGACGCGGGATGAAAAACGATTCACCCTTTGCTTTTGCAGGCCTCTGGGAAGGCTGGAAAAAACCAACCACCGAGGAGTGGCTGCACACTTGCACAATCACAACGGGCCCGTCGATATTCCCTCGTTGAATCTGCCAGACACTCACAAAAGGCGATCGATGCCATCGTCGCAATTTTGCGATAATGGCCGAAACAAAGCAAGTTTAGTTTAGAGCAATGCCTACAATTAAGGAACTACACGAGTTGTATCTATCTAAGCTCACCACAACTCTTCGGGAGTCAGCCTTGCTCTTGCAGAAGCAAGAGGGGGATTGGATGGTGAACTGAAAACAAGCGGCTGGATTTGTGAACAGTTCGTTCGCCAGACACTTCAAAGGTTTATCGTTCCTGGCCACTTCCGGATAACGAGCGGTTTTATTGCAACTCCTGAGTTAATGCGTGGGGAAGAAAACCTGCCGCAATGCGATATCTTGATTGTCAGCGGAAATGCACCGCCCTTGCCTATGAATCGATAGCTGGCATAATTGAGGTCAAGCGGACTCTCACCAAACAAAACATCGAAAGCAGCTCCAAAGGAGTATTTAGCCACCTAGCATCCGTCATCAATTCCCTCGGTCAAAACTGTACGCTTAAAACGGACAAAACCCTTAACATGTTTAACGTTGCTGCTGGGGTCGGTCACAACTACTCAAGCGATAAACCGTTGATTGGCGTCATAGCCCTACAAAACGGAATTGACCAAATGCCAGAGGTCGTTAGGTCGGCGATCAATGCCTCGGATAGTCTCGTCGATTTCATTTGGACGGTTGACGGCCATGCGTTACTTCCAGGGATTCACAACCCAGGACAAGATAACTTCAACTATTATTCGCACACCGCTCGGCCTGAGACACGGACGTGGGAGAAGCTAACGTCGGATGATTTTCAGTCTACCGGGTCCCCATTTTATCGGATGTTCTTCGGGCCCCCACGCTGGTATTATCTGGGCCGACCGACTTCACAAGCATCCAACAAAGACCTTTTTGACCCCGCTCAGGTCTTTGCACGCGTCATAGGCGTAGTCTCGTTGATGTTGTCGCGTATCTGCACACGCCCTTTGCGCGAGGAGCATATAAACGACTACTTTTTGCGACCGGTGTAACGAGCAGCGGCCAGATTTACGGAGCGGAGCACCGGCTACCAGCTAACGCCAAAAAGCTGCCAAAACAGCTTCGCCTTTACCAGGCCGGCGCCGCCGCTCTCAGCTAGAGAAACCGGTGGTTTTCGATTTCGGTGTGCCCGAGCCCAAAACTTCCTCAAGCCGGTCTTCAACACCTCGAAAATGTAAGTGTCTCGAAAATAGAGACTTATAAAAGTGCCAAAACGCTTTGGCACTACATTTTCGCCCACGCGGCCGGTTAGGGCAACTCGCGCAGAGTGGGCGGCGCGGCGATGCCGGTGGCCCGCAAAGCCGCGGAAGCCTCACCGGTAAGCTGACTGCGCAGAAGAAAGTGTTTGTCCTGAAAAGTCGCTTCGACCTGCTGCAACCCCTCAAGGCCACGAAGCACCTGCGACCATTCACACTGTAAGTCAGCGAACTTCATGCGCCGCTCCAGTTCGGTTTTGAGTAGCAATGCTAGGAAGCTGCAGAACACATGGCCACGAATGGTCTCGTTACACCTGTGGTAGATGGGACGGGTGTCCATAATCGATTTGCTTGTCCGGAAGATATCCTCGACCGTCCAGAGTGCCTTGTAGACGTGAGCGACCGTCTCAGCGTTGTAGACGGTGTTGGTGCGCAGCACCCAGAGCCCGTCATAGCGCGCTTCGGCTTTGATCTGTTCTTCATCAATCGCGAAACGATTATCCCCTGGACTTTCAAATAGCGACGGTAACCTTTGTTAGCGACCAAACTCTTGTCTCCAGACCGAAGTTGCTCCTTCAAGTGTGCGACAATGGCCTCCCGATCGTAAACATCTTTGCGGCGCTCTTCCTCATTTAAACAGACGACATAACGACGGTCCTCGACCCAGACTTCCTTGATTTTGAGCGGTGAGGGATCCTTGGCATGGCGGCGCTCCGGAACACTCTCGAACCACCGCTTCCGGCTGCCGAGCACCGACAGACTAACTTCCTTCTGGCGGCGCATCCGTACCCCAACGATGTAGCGTACAGGCGGATCGCTGCTTTCAAATGCTTCCAACGTTGCTTTGCTTACCATCCCGCGATCGGCCACCACCGTTATTCCCCGCAGCCCGAAACGTTGCCGCATTCGCTGGACGATCGGCACAAGGGTCGTGACGTCAGCCGTGTTGCCCGGCCACATCTCACAACAAATCGGGCGACCCTCCACATCCACGCCCATGCCGACCACCATTTGCTTGAGATCGGGTCGGTGATCTTTATTGTGACCGCGTTTGCCGATCTCTCCTCCCTGGCCTTCAAAGTAGAGCGAAGTGGTGTCGAAAAAGACTAACTCCACTTCGGTAAAGAGATCCCGTCGGCGCTCAAAGAGGGCCTCCTCCACGAGGTCTTTGGTGCAGCGAACCGCCCCGGTCGGTTTCTCAAGCGGCTCGATGGAGTCGCCCAAAAACGCCATCGCCCGGTAAAGGTGATGCAGTTCAAGGCCTTCAGTTCCAGGGATGAGATAATCTTCCCGCCAACGTTCAGCCGCCCGATCACTGCCGCTGGCAAACAGACGGTGCAAAACGGTCAGATAGATAGCTCGTTCGACATCAAACTCGTACTCACGTTCCTTTAGTAAAGAGCGCAGCACGTCGGAGATCCCGCTTTCCTTCCAGAGCCGCGCAAAGACCAGGTCCGGCCCGATCCGACGAATCGCCACCGGTTCGATCTCTCCAGCCGCATGGGCATCAAGGACCGCAAAACTTTCGCAATGGCGCAGCCCTGAGCGCATCAAGCGCTCCAACTGTCCGCTGGCCTCTAAGAGGTCTAATCGGCCCAGGGTGGCGATCACTTGTTGGCGGACCTTTTTGCCCTCGCGCACGCTATGTACGATCTGGAGATAACGATAGGAACCGACTGGCTTGCTACGAAAAAACATGGTCGCTGTTTAGCTCTACAGCTAGCAACCATAGATCTTGGACTAAAGCAATATGGAAAAGAATTTTGGTAAAGAAATTGCACTACATTTTTGGGGTCCCGGCACCTGGATCGCCCGCGAAGCCGCTCCAGGACTACATCGTCCTAAAAGAAATCGCCGCTGACTGTCGAAGATGGGTCTAAGGATGCCTGCTCGCGGATGTCAGAACCGAAGCGTACATTAATTGGTCGCCAACCATCGACCCGCTTGATAAGGTCATCATTTCATGGAAATGCGTCGATCTTCCCTGGAGATCTGGCCCGCGCAGCCTATCCTAGGCAGCGAATTTTTGCCCGAATTCAAAACAGTTACCGACTGGATTGATGGCGTGCTGAAACGCCTCTTTGGTGATCACGTTCCAAGTTGGATCCAACCGGCCATAGGGATTGTTCTCGGTATTGGTCTTTTTATGCTCGCTGCCTGGGCAACCCTATTCATTGTATCCAAAATTACCGAATTATGGGGTCAAAAAATTCGTCCGATATTCTATAATCCCGAGCAAAGAAGACGCGCTGAGAGACGGCGTCGCTTCTCAGAGCATCTTAAATCGAGATTGGCATTATTGAACAGTCGGGAGGCATGGCAGGACTACAAGTTTACGGAACTCGAGGCAGAGGTAGAGGCGGAGGGCAAAAGTCATCACCTAATCCCTCTGTTGCCGATTCTCAGAAGTCGCGATCACTTGAGACGGGAGAGTTCATTGTCCGCCGCACTCAGCCGGAGTCGAGAGCGTCTAATTTTGGTTGAAGGGGAACCTGGTTCTGGAAAAAGTGTCGCGCTGCGGCACGTGGCGAATGTTCTGGCCGAACGCGCTACAAAGGCTCATTCCACAAAGAGCTTGGTGCCACTCTACATCAATCTCAAGGAGCTTAAACACCGCCCGGGTAAGCAGATTGATCGAAACTTCATTGAGACATTTGTCCTAGCCATGTTAGACGTGAATGATAGGGACGTTGAGGAATTCATACAGGAGGAGTTCAGGCGTGGAATGGCTGAGGGCACCTGGCTATTCCTCTTTGATTCCTTCGACGAACTGCCTGATGTGCTTGGCTCGACCGAAACGGATGACATAATCAGAATCTATGCCGAATCCATTCATAATTTTCTGCATGGAATGAATCGGTGTCGCGGAATTATAGCTTCAAGATACTTTCGCGGGCCTGGAGGATTAGCATGGCCCCGATTTCACATTCAACCACTGTCCAGACAGAGGCGGGTCCGTCTCGTCCGCAAAGTCAACTTGGAACCGAGCGCTGAACGTGAGTTTCTAAATTGGATTGATAGCGTGAGCGACGATTTTAATTTGATGCTGAATAACCCGATGTTTCTGGGCCTATTGTGCAACCATATTAAAACTGCCAATCCATTACCGAAAAGCGCGCATGCTGTCTTCGAGACTTACATTCAGAGCAGGCTAACTAGTGACGCGGAGCGCCTGAAGGCGCGTTACAGCTTTGACCCGGTACAACTCAGAACCGCTGCGGAGCAGTTCGCTTTTTGTATGGCAGCGCAGGACGGTCTTGGGCTGAATCCGTCTCGCCAACTTTTGCTTGATGCAATGGTTAAGCTCGGGTTCAAGCCGAATAAGCAATTTGAAACTGCGCTCAATGCGTTAGAATTTATGAAGCTTGCTCGTTCTGGGACGGCTCAAGAAAGCTCACAAGTATTTACTTTCTCGCATAGACGCTTTCAGGAGTACTTCGCCACTTGTCTTCTACTGCGGGAACCGCACCGTATACCCCCTCTGAAACTGCTTACGGACGCACGCTGGCGAGAGTCTGTCGTCGTTCTATTCCAAACTCAACCCGCAGCGACGATAACGCCTCACCTTGTCGAGATTGGGTCTGTTTTAGAGGGGATGATGACAGGAGTATTAGGCCAAGGAATAGAGTCCGCAGGCGAGTTCTTCCGCTGGCCGGCAGGTTGCTTACACATTTGCAGCATCCTCCAGGATGGATTCGGCGCACACCTCGAGGATTTGCCTCCCGAGTTGAGGAACAAGGTTGGTCAATTACTAGCGGCACCGTTTGAACGCGGCCAATTACTTGACCGCAAATGGGCACTCGAGGTTGCCGGAGCGATTCCGAGCAAGCAACTCGATGAGATAATTCGAGCAGGCTTTAACAGTGATAGTCAATTACTCAGAGATGTCGCATATAAGCAAGCGGCGCGCTTGTCTCCGATTCCAAATGACATTGTCAAGTCAGTGCGTGCGACCTTGTTGCAGATGGCACGTAACGGTGCACTCGGCCGACAGCAACATGCTACGCGAGCCCATGTCGCTCGCTTGGCTGGGGGCGATCTTATGAGGACGTTCAATCTGTTAAGATGGATCCCACGACTGAGCCTTTTCATCCATGGTATTTGTATCATATATCTCTCCGTTCTCCTCAGCGTTAAACACAACCGCTTATTTGCAATGGAGATTTACGGGTTAGGAATCCCAGCGTTGGTCATAAACTGCACACTAGTTTGGGTAGATCCCTTCCGACGTTACGTTAAGCGCAAGGCGCCGAAGAAATGGGCTTGGCTAACACAGCAAGGATTAGCTTTCCAGTCAGTAAGCTTATTGGGATTGCTACGAATAGAGTTAGCCGCGCTTTTAACGTTTATTGGTATATTGTGCACAATGACTGTGGACGGCCCTGTCGCGGGGATTTTGTCTGGTTTAATTTTTGCTTATGCGGCGTTTTGGAGCTTGGCTGCGAGCTATGCCGCCGGAGCGGGGGAATTTACCCATCCTTTGGCATGGATTGTGATTCCTATTTACCCAGTTGTATTCTTTTTTAGAAATCTTCTAACACACTTACGCAATGTACTGAAAAATGCATGGAAGATAATTCTCGTTGTCCTTGGCATGTTCGCAATGGTTTTGGCAATGCGAATATCATCAATTTTACCTGTCTTAGTGGGCGTGACCTGCTCATTGTTTTTTATTTTACCGATCAGTTCTCAAATAATTGTATGGCTCCGAGACTCAGATCGGTTTAATCGATTTAAAGCAAATCCTAAAGCATTAGACGTTGCATCATTGCGATTTGCGCTTGATCAATTTAAGAGTGACCTTTTTCGGGCGAGGGCAGTCGGATTAGTTCGAGAGAAGCGATGCCTTAGCCCTGCCGAATCCACATTGCAAGGATTACGGCTACTGGCGCATAGCGTAGAAACAACAATGCCGGAAGGGGATATTAATAGAGCCGCCTATCTAGACGAATTGAGTCTTTTAATCGAGCAAATGCAAAAAGAAACGGCGAGAACTGGCCCAACAGTTGAGGGGAATATTACTTCCCAATAGATTTCTATGGACCCTACTCGCCTCAACCACCCTCGATCACTAGCTTGCGATTCGGCGCTCTCCCCGCGACCGACCGCACGCCGGAGATAACCCGGGAGGGCGAAGGGAGTGGAAAGCCGGGACCGCGACTGACCATCAAACGAGCGCCAGACAGGCCCTGGCAATGTTCTAAGCCGATTGAGGACTTGCTTAGCGTCACCGGCCAACACGCATCGCTTCGGTCTGTCGAAAATTTGAAGCCACCGTACGGTCACGTTCTTTCGAGCATTTACTGCTACTGCGAAGTCGCTCGCGCCCTTCGTCGGCTAGGTAAGAGCCGTTTCGACGCCGGGTCCAAGGATCGGTTTCGGGCGATGTCTGGGATCGGTCCCGGCATTTCTTCCTTTTTGGTCCGATGCCGCATCGGTAAGCCCCAAGGATACCACGATAACTTGCCGCATCAGCGAAAAGGGCTTGAGGCTCCATAACAGGAAAAACTAAATGTTAGTAATCGGGATTAATATTCCAAGCTTCTCGAACCCGATCGGCTGCCCAGGTCGGGAGGATAGTCGGGTTGGTCATTAACGCCGTCTTGACCTCTCTGTGCAGGATTCCGCGGAAGCTTTCGATTGCGTGTGCCTTGAAAGTCCCGAGATCCTCCGTTTGCACCAGAGCAGGCGATTCAGCCGCAAGGAATCGTTCGAACGCGACGCGCAACCATTCGGAAATTTGTCGCGCAACATCTTCAATCTGCGTCAAAGGAACTTGTTCACCGGCTTGTCGGCGTTCGGTCAGAACTGCGATGTCCAGACGGCGTAAAACTTCAGAACTTTTTAAATAAAATTCCTGGGCCTGTCTGGTCTTGAACGGATCACCTTCCTCGATCGCCCGTTGCAAACGGACGAAAGCCCGTTCCTCTACACTCTCCAGCCTTCCCAACGCAGCCCCGGCGCCTCGCCGACCGACGGGGGCCAATGCGATCTGATTCAGATCGGGGGCTGCCAATTCAAGGTGTTCAACTTCGCTGACTCCCTTTGTTTTTTGGATCGTGTTTGGGTGCTGCCTGCGTTTTTTGCCCAACGAAAACTGCTGGATTGAATCCTCTGAATAGATGTCGAGCCCCAGCTTAATCCAGCGAAAAATTGTGGCTGGATGCTTCCCCAGGCGATCGGCAGCCGATTTAACTTCCAGCGTTTAAAATACTCCGCTTCACAACAACCACGGTCCCGTTGGGCAGCACGACGACAAAGTACAACTGGCGCATTCATCAATGCGGCTTATTTACCCACGTCTGGTGTGTCACGGTCACATGAAAGACCGCAGCCTCCTCTTTTTGATAGAGGTCTAGAAGCTCGGCTTGGCGAGCCGACCCGGCGATCGCTTCGGCCAGCAGGACTCCATCTAGCGCACGCAGCTCGCTGGCCACGGCCAATATAGTCGTTGTTACCGACTCAGTGTCATCTCGTTTTACCCAATCAGACATCACGTCCAAATCGAGATTGACTGCCATGTCCGACAGCATTACGGGCGTACGAATCCTGGCGACCAGGTCGTTGTATTGATCCCCCTTAAATTTCGCGTCTAAGATCGGGAATTCAACCTTTGCCAACGGGACCGTCACGCTCGCGATAGATTTCAGACTCTTCATTGCGTCCATTAAATCCTTTCCCGGCTCCTGTCCGTACGAACAGCAGATAGACGCCAGAAAAAGAGCAACAACACTGCGATATCTTTTTGTCATTAAATCCGATAACCTTTCCAACAAACGGTTGAAGATCCAGCCCCGCTGCATCCTTCGGCACCCCCATCGAATCTCTTGGAGGTTCTCCCATGCTCTTCGACGAGAGGCTCTCAATCTATCGAGTTTGCCCAGCAGTTCTTGGAGATCTTGAGGAGTGATGGACATGGCGCATATTGTTCCCCTGAACACCGTGAGGAGGTCAAGTCTGTTTGGCGACTAGGACAATCCGACTCCCCCGCTGAAAAAGCGGACCAAATTGGTCCGGTGCCGAGTCCCCCCCCCACTGACCAAATTGGTCAGTTCGTCATGCCCGAGCGGCACAAGCGCTGTTCTGATCAGTCTCGCTCGCCGTTCAGCTCCAATTCTTGAAGTATGATCTCCAACTTTCTTTGTAAATAACACATGGACGGCGATATGCAGATCTTGTGGTTCAGATTTGCACCATACACTAGGTATGGTATGCTGCTGCCCTTCAATGGGAGTTGCCAATATGTCTGAGCCGTTTACGTGGTTGAATTTTTCTTGTGTTTTGATCCCCTTTCTCTGGAAATGGATAAAGCCAGAGACAATAACAGCGCGGCAAATGCTGGCTTTTGGGATGCTTGCTGTGCCAATAGCTCTCGCCTTCCACGATGAAGGTTTGCGATCCTCTACCAACTTCTGGAATCACAAACTCTTGGCGGCCCAAGCCGACTTTCTGGAAAGTAAAAAGGAATGGCAAGCGGAAGCAACAAAGATTCAACAGGACTCGCACCAACAGGAGAAGAAATTTGCTCAAGTACAGGAAGAGGCGCTTAAGAAGTTCTTCGCCACTCCGACTCCCAGAAGTTCAGAGGAGATTGAGAAGGAAAGAGCTGCTGGCGATGAGGTAAAACGAGAGTACTGGCAGCTACAGGATGCCCAAAAATACCTCGGACCTGCGCGTTCTCAATAGTCTGACGCAACTGACCCTTTGCGCCACATGTTTGATGCCCAAGTATTCGTAAACAAGGTTCGCGAGGGTATTGCGAACGACAGACTCAACGCAGTTTGGTTTAAGGTCGTTGGTCATGTCGTAAAGTTTGTCGGATTGGCGGTTTTCATCACCGGATTAATCCAATGTTTTGCTCTGGCACCGCCAGAAGTCCGTAATGCCCCCATAATAGGCATCTTTTGCACACTTGTGGTGCAGGTGTGGTTCTGGCTGGATGCGATCATACCGCCGGTGTGGTGGTTCCTACGGTCGATCTCACCCTATCCAACGCTAACGCTACCGCTGACAATGCCGTCGAGCTTGCTGTCTGGCGCGGGCATCGGCTGGCTTGTTTTGAGTTTCGGCCTGATGTTGCTCGGCATCAAGTTGCTGCAAAGATCTACTTTCCACTCTCTACGAGCATTCGAGGAAGAAAAAGTTTTGATACATCAGGCTCCGCTTTTGCTGCAAATGTATTCCATGCGGAGTAACCAAAACATCGACATTTCTGGTGATGGGAATGTCGTAAATGCGGTTAACCAAATAAACAACATCCGGGAGAATGATGAAAAAGGCTGGTGGACCAAGCCTATGGGTCTAATCGTGGTCGGTGTTTTAATCAGCATCATCAGCAAATTTCTTGGGGCAAGTTAGAGGCAGAACTTACCCCTCCGCGCGGCCCATTCTTTTTCGCACGTGCATCTGGCCGACGGCTCCGCCGTTCCTGCTGCAGTCTGCCAGCGATGATGTGCTTGATAACCGTGTGGTGGTCACCTGCTGCAAAAACAGCGATGGCGAATTAGGCGATCGTTCCGTCTGGGTGCGTGACAATGGGTTGTGGCAATCTTCACCTGGATTCGATTGGGACGAATGGGACAACGCGGACAACAAAAAAGGAAATAGCGGCAGAGGTTCAATCACTGAACAGGCAATGCGGAACCTTTTCGATAACGGACAGAAATGGTTAACCGCGGCGGAAGCGGTTAAAGCATTGCAGGATTTAACCGGGCTGAAACATAGCGCTTGCTACAAAGCACTGACACTCACAGGCGGAAAATTCAGTTCAGCAGACATCTGCTGTACGACCGAAAAAAGAAACTCTTTTCATGGCAGAATTAAGCCCTATTTTCCGCGAATTTTCCGCGCCGGAAAACGCAGCGGAAAATCCGCGGAAGATTTTTCCGTTTCCGCTCCCCCTAAAGGGAGTCGCGGAAAACGGAGAAAATCGAATCATTCCGCGGGGTTAAAAGTGGCGCGGAAATCTGAAAAAACTTTCACCAAAAACCGAAACCAAAAAGAGCATAGGAATATGGCCCACACGCGGCAATTCTTCCGACAGACAGTTCGCGGAACCGATGTCAGGACATAGGAACCAGCCAACAGTGTGAGCAGCGCCCGTCCGTTCTTGTGTTCGCCCTGACCGGGTTTGCGGGTGTGAGCGATGATCCCGATTGCAGGGCCTTGGTCCCCAGGCGGAAATACCGAACGGATCAAGTCGAAGCCTTCCAGGTAGTCCCGTTGTTTGTCATCGTGACTGACTGCGTTCCAGGGATCGAGCAACGCCACCCCCGGCATATCGGAATCGATCTGCGCCTTTAACTGGTCGCGGAACTCAGCCTTGCTGAAACACAGTCCGTAAGGCGGGGGCGGGTTGACAAGCAAATACTGATCGAGCAGCGGGGCGTTGAGATTCGCGAATTCCTGACTCAATCGGTACCGCCCATTTTCGTTTTGAATAATCAGCGTTTTGAATCGGCAATGTACTGGCATCCGAGTCAGTAGGTCAGTTTTGTGACCAACTCAGAGAGCACCTTAGCTTCCGAGCGGGATCGCAGTGCTCTGTACAATGGAACCTTGAGTTTCTGTGCAATTTCAAACAGTCTCTCCTGTGCTTTTCTCTCAGTTCTCAGACCGAATGTTATGCTTTTAACGGGAATAAAACGATTGTTCTCTCCTTCCATTGAAAATGCGAAGACGATTCGCCATTCGCGCTCGGAAGACCAGGATTTCGCTTTGTGACAGGCAGCGAGGACTGCAGCCCAGTTGTTACCTCCTCCAGCGGCAATCGCGCTGTAATATGGCGTCACATTAAACAACTCGTCTTTATAAATAACCGGAAACAAGTACCCGACAGCATCGGGTATGAACTGGCGTCGCACGTCAAACTCTATACAACACCCACGATGACCATCAGCGTAGTGTGTCCACATGGACGTCAAATCGGACGTCTCGCAAAAGCAGCACACACTTAGATTTTGCTTCGTGAATTCCTCAAGTTTCTGAACATGTTTCGCCCTAAAGGTTTCGGACGCTTTACGAATCGCCTCCATAACCATATTAACAATCTCAATGGACTCTTCCGGGTAGGCTTTTCTGAATAGCACCCTGAATCTCTCATCAGGAATGTCTGGGAATCTAGAAAACTCCGCGACTTCCGACTCACTTAAATTATCCCGAACAATCTGAGGAAATCGATTGATGGTTTCCTGCGGCGCAGCCTTTGGTAAGATAAAATCTTGATGCCAAATGTTGAAAGACGAGTCAAAGGGATCTTTATCGTTAAAGTCGAGCGGCTGGCTTAGCCATACTTGCTGACGTTCAATATTTTCGAACTCTCGCTCTTCGTCCAAACGCCTATATCTGAACAGAGAGTCCGGCTTATTTTTGTGGAGCAGCGCAACAGCTTCTTTCTGTCGCATGTCCGCGAAAACGGGAACCGTGAGACAAGCCATGAATTGCTCCTTCCAGTTTTCTGAAGGCGGCGATTGAGATTCATTCATCGCAAATATTGTTATTCTAATGCGACGATCTCATCCAAGATTAAACTGTTGTCGAACAAAGAGCCTGCGCCCGATCAATCGCCTTGTTCAATTCCTGAACGGCGTGAGCGTAATCCATCCGCGTAAAGTGAGCGATTGATCGATAAATTTTCGATACTCGCGAATGGCCCTGGACCAAATCGGTAACAGCATTCCGTTTATCCTTGAGAGCCTTTCGAACGCCGTCCTTCACCAGTCTTCCTTCCAGGTCAATCGTCCTACTGGCCGGTCGCGGAAGCTCGGTTTTGCCAAGGTCCGAGAGAAGGGCTCGTATCCGCTGGAGAGCGTTCCAAGCACGCAACCGGCTCTGCTTTGACGCTTCCAATTCGTCCAGGAGGTCTTGGATCGCCTTGGGAGTGATCGACATGCGTTTAGTGTTCATAAGAACAACGCTTGCGACGGCTTCGGGCGTTCATTTTTCGACCTTCTACTGCACAGACACCGATTTGCTGCAAATCAAGACTACGGTTTCACTTGGATTGCCAGCGGGTCATTGGTGCGGTGGTCTTTGATCTGGAAGCGCAGAAACTCGTGGACGGCAATCACCGCTTCCGGATTCGTAGTGGAGATCCGCAACTGTGCGCCTTTGGCTGTATTTTCGGCTGTTTAGACGATTTGATCTTTTAGGCGCTTCATCACTTCCACGCAAGGTGGAACCGTGTCGTGGATAAACACGGGCAGAGAAAATTCCCCTTGTGCGAACATCCCTGCGATTTTTTGCATGTGCCGACGTATTGCCTCTTTACTGGCATCGTCTTCAGGGCTGTCCGACTCAACCTCGATAGAGCCTTCATCCGGAAGAAGGTGAAAATGGTGCCCGGTCATGGCGTGACTGAAGCCCATGCCTTCGTCGCCTCGTTGATCCACCTCGGCTGCACGTTGCGCGTCAGCAGCCGTTGGGATCGACGTGGTCGTCTGAGCCATGATACGCGGGGCAAACAAGAACAGAGCGACCATGCAGGAAAGGGCCTTGTTCATGGTTATCCCTAGCTACTGGTTTACGCAAGGCGCCTCAAGGAGCAGCGTCTTCATGGCAAGCAGTGTTCAGGAAGGGAAGACTTTCAGGTAGTTCCGAATTTCATCCCGCACCCGTCGGAAGGGGGCAAGGCGCTCCTTCTCCCCTTTTCTGATTACAAGCTGCCCTCAGTCCAAGCGAAGATAGTCAGGATTGTGCCAGCACATGCGACTGTTCCAACAGCGATTTCCAATGTGAGCATCAGACCGTGTTTTAATGCGCTCCATTCTCGTTCCGCCGTGCGGGAATCCCCGTGAACATGCTGGTGGCTGTCTTCCCAGATGCTTGCAGAGGAAAGCCCGAAGGCTCCCGGAAACCCTTCTGAGCGGGTCAACGATATGGATCGCTGGTCGGCACTGGCACTAAAAGAGCGCAAGAGGGAATGAGGCATTTGGAATCAGTGTTTGTCTCGCCTTGTTTTGGAGGTCAGAGATGCCGTAGCCTCCTCAAGTGTGTTGTAGGTTCCCATCAGGCATCCTTCCTTCCAAGCGAAGAAGAACTGTTTGTTATGGATAACATCTCCTAAAGGTCCTTCAAACGCGTACCATGTCCGGATCTCCGGTTTGATGGGTGAGATAGTGGAAGCGTTCTTTAATTTCCTCATACGTCTCAATACTATGGGTACTACAAATATGGCCCGATTGCTCCATACTTTTTTGGATGACGTGCGATTCCTTTTGCGTAGACCAACCCGCTGTCGATGTGTGTTCCTGGGCGAGTTTACCCTCGCATACCGGCCACGCTTTCATTCGGTCTGCCGGAAAGGGGACCGAGACCTCTTTTCCGGCTTCACCAGATAACCAAGCATCGCGGTGCTCTTCCGGTAGGATGACCGGCATCCGAGTGTGGATTTCCCGCACAAACGTTTGGTTCGCCTGCGATGATCGTGCAGGTATGCAACCATTGATTATTCGCTGGATCTTTCCAGCCTTCCCACAAGCCAGCGAACACGAATGGAGCACCGTCCTTGATGCTGATCGAGTACGGAATTTTTCCACCGAGAACTTTCTTCCATTCGTAAAAACCATCCACGGTAATCAGACAGCGCCGTTCCTTGAAGGCCTCGGTATGACGGTGCCGTGTCAACGGTCTCGACCCTCGCGTTGATGGTCTTGTATGCGATTTTCGGATCTTTGGACCAGTTCGGAATCAATCCCCACTTCAAAGCATCCAGAGTGCGCTGCTTGGTCTCTGGATTGAACCGGATCGCGAGGACATCCTGTGTTGGCGCAATGTTCCAACTGATCGGCAGATCTCGCTGTGGTGGAATCGGAATGTGATACCGGCCAGCGAGTTTTTCTTCTGAAGTCGTCCTTCTGTTTCGTCCGCACATGGGCAATGACAACAATACAATTTTTAGGTGGGTTACGACCGTTTTTGGCAATCAACCCCCCACTACGGCCCGGAAAATCTCAATTGCGCCGTTGAAGAAAACTTTTAATCGCAAACAGCTCCGTATGAGACGGCTTACTAGTTCCTGCAATCCACATACTGAGGGTTGCGCTGAAAACTCCCATTTCGCTCGCGATTTTGGGAATGCTTAGGTCAGATTCCTCGACGAACTTTGTTATGTCTCTTGTGAGCGCCTGTTCGTCCAACTCTTGCGAAACTGTGTTCCATGTCTCGTTTGCGTGCTTTTCATTTTTGCGTCCTTGCATCAATTGCGACTGAAGCATCCCTTACCGAGATCGCAATTTTTATTGCGAGACATGCGAGAAACGGCGCACTTTGCTTCAAGGAAAATAGATGTAGTTCAATGAGGGCTTTATCAGTGCTTTCTTCGTAGCTGGCGCAACAGAATCCCATGCGATCTGCCTGACTCTTGTGAACGGCAACGTTGTCGATTGTTCGTTTCTTTTGACGTAGGCCCAATCACTGCATGAGTGGGGAGTCTAAGCCTTTGATCTGATCTGTCGGCTGTGACTTCGATCTCCGGCTTCCCTTGGTAGAGTTCGATTATGCCGGTGATACCGATGATTTTCCCTTGCAGTGTGGTGATCCGCTGGTCAGTCGCCATTCTTGACCCGGCTGCAATAAACCCAGCAAAGATCTGATCGGGATATTCTCGTCCGAAATTGATAAATGCGGTTCCGAGTGCTCGATACAATCACACAAAGCAGCAGACTGAGAATAGGAAATAATGGGCGCATGGCGATGCGAGTATAGCCTCGGATTTTGATCCGCCTGCAGTACATTGAAATATTCTGTCCTGCCGTTTACATCTTCTGCGTTCCTCAACATTTTCATAACTTTCCGATGAATTTGTTTTCGCTAGAAAACTCTCTGCTGGCCGGGTCTACCCGAATTTGGTCGCTTTTGAACACCTGCTACGGCCGAACACAAAGAACCGGCGTGCGCCATGATACTGCCGACGCACACCGGCCCAATGGAAATCGACACTCCCTCGCTTACCCAATTCAAATATCGATGCGGATTACCATAAATGCAACTTTTTCTATAATTCTCTTCGGTCAAATTAAGCTTGCGGAGTATTTTGCCCGACAACGACAACCACTTAGGTCCGGTTTCGAGGTAACCGTAAAAATCTGACCACGTCTGCACCGTCTCGCCAACTCCCTCGCCACAAAGGTCGGTCCCATCCGGCAGGAGAACGCGATCGGTCCCTTGATCGTGTCCGAAAGCAAATGAGCCAAAATGGGACCGGCTGTGTCCGAAATTCCTGCGTCTCAAGTGCACCGACCTGTACGTGGTAAAAGGTCGTCATAAAATCAGCAGCGATCTCTGCCGCCTTCTCTTTAGTTACGGCGTTGGGAGAATTCTGTTCACCACCTTCAAAGACGTATTCCAGCGGTGCCGCCATCCTTGGCAGCGCCTCGATATCGAAACAACTCAACGGACATGGCTGGAGCCGCCAACAGGAAGCTGACTAGGATTGATGCGAGGTAACGCAGCATGAAGGGTCAGAAATACTTTATCGCTATCCCGTTCGCCTTTGGATACTGCCAGTAGTCCCGCTGCGGCATCGGCTGAGACCCTTGAACGATAACGGCGTCAGCTCCGAGTTGAGCAGCAGCCATCTGCATCTTGTGATAATTGTCGCCGTCACTGGCGTACCAGCCGCCGAGGGATGAGACAAGCCCGATCTGTTTGTAAGGCTGCGCAGGCGGTTCGAAAAGGATCACGACGTGTTCAGTGCGCACCGATGGGTAATGCTGGTCGCCCATCGCCATCTTGGAACCCCAGGTCGTGCAACCAGAGAAGGTCAATGCGCAGCACAGTAGCAATTTATTCATGGGTGCCTCAATGCCGCATCATGGACAGTTTGGCGGTCAAAGGCAAGCGAACGCATGGCGGTTGCTCTTCACCTGGGTATCCAGGCGAACAACCCTTTCGTGACCGAAAGGTAAAGCAGGACGGCAGCGGCGGCGAAGATGAACGAGACCAGGAGCCAGAAAAGCCTTTTGAAGATCGCCATATGCGTACTTCGGTTGCGTTTGCATATACGGATGTGCAACACAAGAATCTGAAAGGTCTCGACAGTTGAGGCCAGCGAATTTGAGGTCGAAATACCAGGATGCCAGAGAACGAAGAAAAACTCATGCAGGCAGGTCAGGAATCGGTCGATCCGAATAAGCCCCAGTGGCTATCGTACGAAGAACGCAGCGCATACCTGCTCCACCGGATGGCCAAAGAGTTTGGACTCCAGTCCGTTGAGGGTAAACAGAAAATCCAAGGCAACCGGTCTGGTACTTCATGGAAAATCGATGCGAAAGGCATCATGGAAGGCGGCAAAGGTTTTTTCATTGTGGAATGTCGGCGCTACACAAAGTCAAGGCAGAAACAAGAACAGATGGGTGGATTGGCCTACCGAATCCTCGACACTGGGGCCGAAGGCGCAATCCTTGTGAGTCCGATGGGATTTCAGGAAGGTGCGGCCAAAATCGCAGCCGCTGAAAACATTATCAGGGTTCTATTGAATGAAAACTGCACGCTCACTGATTTCGTAATTCAGTTTTTCGACAAGATTTGTCTGGGCATTAGCGCAAAGGTAACGATAAGCGTACGTGTTACTCCAAGGCTTATCCGCGCATGCTCCAAATGCGGCAAGAAATTCGAGGTTTCGGGAAACGAAAACCTTTGCAACGAATGCGCTGATTGAAAGGGAGATCTTTTACTCCCGCGCACGCGTGGATGACACCTAAAAACCCTCGCGAAATGTCGAGGGGTTTCGTCCCCCCGCGCACGCTTACGACAGACAAGGATCTCACTTCCTGCACATCCACAGGAAGAGGCCTGTGCAGACCGCCAAGACAATGATGACCGCGAACATGACCGTCCCGCCACGTCCAGATGGCACCGGGCGAACAACCGGCTCGTGGTTACTCCTTGGCGGTTACGGGTAGAAAACGTAGGGGGGGTACGGACGGGACACGAACACGAAAGTTCCGTGTTGATGTCCAAGCAGTCCCGGATTCGTGCTGAAAAGCATTGCCTTGGCTGGAAATGAGGTAAGCCAGACCAGCATCGGTAACGCCGCTAAAGTGATTAGTTTTTTGCTCATTTTTCCTTTTGTAATGCCCTGCCCTGCCCTGAAAGTCATCGGAGATTGGTGATGGGATGTGCCAGCAAGCGTTCCATGAAACATTCGCTCGCGAGGAGACTCAGCTCTGCCATCGCGGACAGCTCTTTGCGCTGATCGCCACTCGGCGGGGCAGCGTTCGGGTGGACGTTCGCGCTAAGGATCATCTGGGCATACGCGTTGGCCGCGACTGAACAGGCCCGAGTGTCCTACGATCTCTCCAGCTGTATTCGAAACCCTCGCCCGTGCTACCACGTGACCGAGGCCAATCCCCTGTGTACAAGCTGACTCTGCTGCATTCGAACTGGTCGATGGGTTTTGACAGCCTGCAGAGGCCCTCGGGACTTTTTTTGCCAAGGCGCTATGCGAGCACGGCGGAAATTCCTTCCATATCGGCTATTGGGGGTGAAGACACGAAAGTATTAAAATTGTCCGGTTCGTTAGGCCTCCGTTGACGGTTTGTTCGTTTGTTTTTCACGCCAACGATTTAACCAGACACGGATGCCTTTTTGTTACTAGTTTTTTAGAACCTGTCTCGGACAGGAGTGCCTCAGCTCTGCACACTTAGTCCACCAGTTCCCAATGCAAAGCCTCTAAAACAAGTTCCATTTGATTTTTCACACATTCCTCTTCGCTTTCTCCGGTTTTCTGAAGTAATGCTCGCGCTTGCGTGGAACCGGTACCGTGGTAGAGCCATTCAGCGGCGTCCCATGCGGCTTTACAAATGATTGCCGATATCGTTCTCCCGGCGCTCGAATCCGATGTTTGTTCTAGGATATTTCTTTCAAGATTTCCGTCGGGCAGGTCAAATCCATAGATCCCTGGTGCAAGTTCAATATGACCCCAGGGCGCTGACTGTAACGGAATCAATTTGCCGACCAACGAGTCCTTCAAATTCGAAATCAATTGCCAGACAGAGGGACCGTTCAGCGGTTCACCCAGATACATGACAGCCGATTCTGGCCCTTCTAAGCCCAGCTTAGGATTCATTACTTTCCACTGCAATACTACACCGTTCGGGTCTACGCCGAAGGGAGACAGTTTCTCCTGTAGAGGCATTCCGCAAAACTCCGGACAAACGATTAGGTTCAGACGACTGTATTCCTTCCTCGCGCTCGCAGTGAACTGTACCGCCTGGATTGTCGTGCCTCTCGGCGCTTGTGTGTCGAAGACTGTCTCCCCATTCCTTTGAAACATTACGGTTCTTTGGCTCGTTAGTTGAATTGTTCTATCGCCCGTTAGTTGGACGGTTGCAGGACGCTTCGGAAGCTTAATAGTAGGTCCGAATGCTGTGTTCCTCTTTGTACCGCAAAAATTAGGCGCGTTGGTCTCCCAATTCGTGAAATTTTCTGCATATTCGGCCTGAGAAGTAATCGTTCTGGCCGGGACGCTGTCTCTATAACGGGTATACGTTGAATTAATGTTCTGCGTAAATTTTGCGAATTTAGTATCTCGGAAGGTTGCGAAGGCCTGCATTGTCGCAACCTTAATTGTTGACCAGTGGACTTTCATATGATCCTTTTTTTGTTTATCAGTCTGCTGATTCCTGAGGTTTTATAGACGATGCCCCTTCTCAGATCAATCAGCACGTTTCCGACAGTGTCTCGGCCCCGGGCACGATATGGAAAGTGGCGTTCGAAAGACCCGTCTGGATCGACGCATGTTCCAAAATCTTTCCCTCTGCGTCGAATTGCTCTGAGCCAGTGGCTGAATCAAAACGTTGCCGTCATTCCATAGATGTTCTTCTGACCACCTACAGCAGATCAAGCCATTTCCATGCGCTCTGCACTCATCAGCCGCGAGATCGTGGCCTTCTGACACCCTCATCGATAGCCGCCTGGGATCTTCGTTTTTTTCTGCGTTCTCCCAACCGCTGTTTCTGGAACGTGTGCGCCAAAAGCGAGCCGCCGAGCATCAATACAGCACCAGCTAACGCGATATAAAACAACGTTTGGCGCAAATGGTCGTTAAAAGGATACAAATCCCAATTACGAAGTAAATGTTCCAAAACATTTGGGCGATTATATCGTCTTCAGTTCCACATCCTCGCCGCAATATTCTGCTCCTCTTCGCCGACGGCATCGGCATAGATAGCCGTCGTGGTCAATTGAGCGTGACCAAGCCATTTTTGCACCATGTTGAGCGCGATGCCCTTGCTAACAGCCGTCACTCCAAACCCGTGCCGCAACCCTTTCGGCGATGCATGCGGTCCATCGGGGATGCCAGCCGCTTTGATGAGCGCATCCATCTTCCGCCACGCCGTCATGCGACTCCAGGTCCAGAGGCACTGATTGATTCGGGCTCGACCTTTCTTCTGAATCTCACGGATACCGTGGACCATATCCAGGGTATCGAGTAACTCCGGCGGGACAGGTACCTGTCGGTGAACGCCAGCCTTACGCTTCTTCAGACTCTCGATGACAATCACCTTGGCGGACAAATCGATGCTTTTAGCAGTCAGCGCCAACGCTTCCGATATTCGGCAACCGGTGTAACATAGGACACTGCAGAAGGACCGTACCTCCCGAGGTGCTTTAGCAGCCGCAGCCAGAAGCGCATTTCGTTGCTCCTCTGTAAAGTAGAGTCGCTCGCCCTTTTCATTGACTATTTGCATAATGTTACAAAAGCTCAAAACAACTGTAACATCTCCGAGGGAAAAATCAATATTAAAGGCGGTTTGGAAGGGCTAAAAAGCATGAAATGATACACTAATGGTCATAGTGTAACAGTGCCGATTAAGTCACCGAACGCGTTTAAAACGCCCGTGGCTGAAATAGCCATGTAATCTACCAGCCTGGAGCATCAAAACTCGTCCACGGTCAACGTGTCAAATTCCCTCCCCATGCACGCGGCATGTCATCCTTTCTTCCGATTTTTTGAGCTGTAAGCACTCTCGGAGCGTTTATTTGGGGTTGAGTTCTGACCGAAACGAATATATGTTCATCTGAACAGCAAGGGCGTCGGTCTCGATTTGCAACAATAGGGACCCTAGATTACTGGTTTGGACCCCTGTTTCCGCTCGTCATGATGCAATTCGATTTAAACGGCTTTTTGAACGCTGAACATCTTCTTTCTTCGAAAGCAACGGTTCCTCTCTTCGAAGCAGTTGTGAACAGTATTCATTCGCTCTCCGCCAGCAGCTCAGCACAAAAAAAGATCAGAGTAGTGATCGACAACGACCAAAAGCGGACGGACAATTCTCGTAACTGACGCGACACCATTCGAGTGCTATATCATCTGCGATTTTACATCCGAACTGCACGAAATTGCGGTTCAGCATAACTGCACGCCAACTGCGGACAAGCAAGGTTATTTCATGTATAACACTCGCCTCAGAGCCTACATCGAGTTCATTTCATTCGACAAACTCATTCAGGATGCGGAACAGCGAAACCACGTTCTTTTTAAACAGCTCGGACTCCTCCCTCAGCACTCCTAAAGCCGCCATTTGACACGTTGGTGTCAAATTTGGCTCAATTCCCCAAGCCCCGAACGGGGGCAATCAATTCCGCATCATTGTTTCGAAAGCCCTTCCGTGCCCTCCGCTCGCGCATCAGGACAAGACGATTTTCCCCTTCCCAAATCGTCCAGAGCAGAAAACAATACAGCGCAGCTCGCGAACATTACGACAAGGAGGATGGTGGCGAGGTATGAAAGGTAAAGCAATGCACGGACTGCTAACAGCGATGGGAGTGTGAACAAATGTCTAATCGCCGATTCCGTTGGCCCTGCATCTTTCAACATTTCTTCATCGCTCATTTTTGCATATTCCGACGGATTATCGGGACAGCGCGCAAACCCTACGCTAACTGTGACGACTTCATTTTTAGACGGTATCTGTACGTCTCTAACGAAAGCGGTGTACAACATTATCTGAATTGTAATACAAAGTGCCGCCCCTGAAAGAAGCAGCGCCAACCCCAATTTAGAAACAAACGCCTTCCTCTTCTGATATACAAACAGCGTGCAGGACAAAGAAAGAATTACTGTTCCTATAATCGCAAATTTCTCGATTGAATCTCCACCGAGTGGCGGGAACAGATACGCATTCGGGCCGATAATAGCACCCAAAGGCAAGAGACTGACTAACCCGGCGACAGCGCCTACTATACTATTGAATTTCGCATAGTAGCTTTTCAGCACCAAACCCTCTACCTCGTTGGCACACATCTCAGATCAGTTGCTCTCCTTGAAAATAAATACAACCTTATGGTTCGTAGTGTCCGCGGCGTCATGCCATTTTTCCTGACTTAAGTAGCCAGCAAGTTCGACGTGTACACACCAATTGGCAACAGTAAGATTTTCAATAGTTGTATTGGACGGCTCTTCGAATGTCTTAAAATCCTCGGTTCTACGCCTATATTTGATCACAGCACCTTCTGGATCTGTCACCACCTCTAAATTAAAGCTAAGGCTGTCTTGGTTCGCCACCATTTGGTATAAGTTCCCAGTGCGATTTAGGTCTGACAGGACCGCCTTCCCTACTTCAACCATGTTGATTCCTGTCATTGTCTCGACGCTTCTGGACGTACCATGGTATCTCTCGAGAATGTCTCCAAAGAAGACATCTGATGCGCGCTTACTGTGTGTATCCAGCCCTTTATCAAACTCGAACTGGGTTTGGTTGACCGCTTCGCTAGCTCGGGCAAGCACCTCGGTGTAAACAGGTTTCGCCTTTTCCGCTAAGCTGTTATTGTCGAGCCCCTTAAATTCACTGTATAGCCCGTCAAATTTTTTGCCTGCTTCCACTTTAAAGGAATACATATCCTTCGCTGCCCTCAACAGAATTTCTGCCTGCTCGCGACCGATTTTGACGAAAGGCCGGTCTGATTTGTTGTCGCCACCACGCGAGGGCAAGATGCTCACGAGAACCACCGTCACCAGCCACGCCAATCGCAGAGCATCCATCAAAGCCTTTTAATCGCCGTGATAGTGCGAATGCAAGGTAAATCCGGAATTGGTGAGGGATCTGGGGATTGCCATTTTTGATGCCGCACCGTTGCTTTTTTCGTTCAAGCCCGAGATTTTGTGGTCAGAAATCACAAAGAATTCGGGACACTCTGCGAAGTTGTTAAAGGATTCTGGCAGTTGTCCCGGCGGTTGCTAAGCCAGATCCAGATTCAGGCGGAGCATAAAAATCCGGTAAAAGCTGAAAGCAGCCCTCTTACTATCGTTAGGCTGGTCTGCAAGAATTTCCATGCCGTCGCAGTACAACTCAGAAACCGCCGCCAGAATCGCCAGACGCTGACAATCAATGACGAGTACGATGTGCAGGACCTGCTTAACTGTTACTTCGATGACGTTCGTTTAGAGGAATCTAACGCATCATTACGTTGATGAAGCGTTCGATAAATGCGCGACCAAGGATCAGTCCTCGTTAGCTTTCATTCCCATTTCAGCGAAAAGACGCCGGTAATCGCGGGGGCTGGCTTCCAGTGCTGCCAAGGCCCAATAGACCTTCTGTACTTTTTTGGGATCTTCATCTTCCATTGCAAGCGTACCCGACTCAGCTGCTTCCAGAACAGCCTCAGGCAACCCAGATATAAGAGACAGCTCTCCGATGCTAATTTGCTTCTCGTTACGAATCTGGGTCATTGAGGAGCCGAAGTTAGGATACGGCTTACTTAGGCGTTGATCCACGATGCGTTTGTAATCGGCATCGCTGGCTTGGTCCGTTTCCAAAGTCCAGTAAACGTCCCGCAGATCTTTCATTTCCGGGTCTGTTATTTGAAACCGGCCCGACTCAGCTCGTTCCAGCAATTCCTCAGGTACACCTGACAGGACAGAGAGCCCTTCAATCGTAAACCCCCTCTTTTCGCGAATTTGTTTCAAGATGGAGCCGAATCTGAGATGCAAAGTACTTAGGTGTTCAGGATCATTTCTCTCTGCGCGGATTCGGCGCAATGTATCCGCGAAGGCTAGGGGTAATATTTTAGCGATCTGCAACCTCATTGTGGTTTTTTATCTCGATTGTTTATGACGCTCGCCACAGTCAAGCCGTGATCATTTGCGACGACCTTTTCTGCTTTCATTGCCGCCAGAGTTGCCCCTCGCGAGCCCACATTGAGCGTCTTAATTGTCTTTCGATGCCTTCCTTTCACAGGAAAGGCATCTTAGGTGATAAGTACTTTTGAGTCCCGCACGATGAATTTCGGCTTTTAGCTTCCGGTACAGTGGCGGGTTTAACCCGGCGGAATGTCGTCGGATCTGTTAAAGGCGATCCTGCGGAGGTCAGCGCGATCCATTCGAGTCTGCTCGGCACGCGAAGTCATTGCCACGCGTCGGGACCGGCTGCAGGACGATGACCACATCCGGCCTACGATTCGTTTCCGAGGATGCAGCCCCTAAGCCTGGTTGGTCGGAAAAGCCGCGCATTTTACCGGCGCGCACTCGGCTGCGGTGCCAATTGCGTTGAACGCATCCATGATCGAGGCGATGCTGAAGATGCAGTGTGTGCGTCAGACCGATTACATCATGGTCGGGCGTAGGACGCTTTTGTTTGCATGTCGGAATGACTGAACGCGAGGAAGTTGAAGTGCGGAGGCTGCGAAGATGATTTGTCGCTGACGCATTTTTCCCTATAGAATTGCCTCTGTGTGAACGGACAAGACTCCAAAGCGGAAATCTTTGATGTGTTTCTGTGCCACAATAGCGAGGACAAGCCAGCCGTTCGTGAGATCTGTCGGACGTTGGTCAGCGAAGGCGTCAAACCGTGGCTGGATGAAGAACAAATTCAGCCCGGAACCTCCTGGCAAACGGCGCTTGGAGAGCAGATAAAAAGCATAAAATCGACAGCGGTTTTTGTGGGCAATAGCGGTATTGGCCCCTGGCAGAACGAGGAGATTCAGGCCTTTCTCGACCAATTCATGAAGCGGAAATGTCCGGTCATTCCGACAATCCTGGCTTCGGCCAAAACAACGCCGGAGCTGCCATGGACGTTGAAAAACATCCATTACGTGGACTTCCGGGGAAGTGAGTTAGATCCGCTCAAGCAACTGATTTGGGGAATTACAGGTCAGAAGCCAGCACCTAAGCCTCAATTACTTCCTAAGTAGAGACGAGGGTGCTGCATCGCACAAAGTTCGTTTTGGCGATTCGCAAGCCACAAAGGAGAGATGACCGTCCGCCCCTTGCTCAGCCGCCCGATCAAGAGCAAGCAGAGCAACTCGAAATTCTTCGCCGCAGAGTAAAGGAGTATTGGGTGGACGGCGTTCTCAAACACTCGCTTTACAACGAAGTGCTGATTTCTTTAGGCAAGAGGCAGGTTGACGAGTTTATTGATGCACCATGGAAATACACTGTCGAAGTGTCTGATGCGATTGGTTCGCGGTCGCGGGCGGATCAACGTGTTCGCTCCATATATGACGCGACGGGTTTACTGCTCATCTTGGGCGAACCCGGTTCTGGCAAAATTACGACCTTGCTCAGCGTGAAATCGATGTCCCACGCAAGGTGTGAACCTCCCCCGATTTGGTTAGCGCTTTTCGACGAATTAAGGTATTACTACTCACAGAGCGTCCATTGGCCTATGAATCTCCGATTGACCCGGCTGACCTTGGGAACTCTCGCTGCAGCGCTCGTTCTCACAGGCTGTGAAAATCTGTCGCTGTCCGCTAATGGCGCGGGTTCAGGCGCGCTGACCAGAGGCATCGCGAGAGCCGGAGGAGCAAGTAGCTCGGAGCCGGTAGCAATTGGCTTGGCTACCGGCGCGGTTGTTGGCAAACCTGCTTACGTTATTGCCAAGCACGAGGCGACGGAGTGGCAGCGACGGACCGCTGAAACGCGGGCAAATCTCGCCTATCAAAATATGTCGCCCGAGAGAAAGGCTCTCGTTAAGAATCGCTATATCGTAGTAGACACGGTGCGCGAAAAGAACTCGACGGGCGCGAAATCCGTGATGATCTACGATACGCAAAGCCAACGCGTCGTTGGCGATAACGTCTACGACGTCAAACAGTCACCGAAGGTGGGAGTTTCGTCGAAATTTGACACTTATTCGGCAGAGTACGTTGGTAGCGGCGACAATGGCGTCACACCTACCCCGAGTCCGAGCGCACAAACCACGCCGACTCCGACTATCCTACCTACGCTCCCTATTTTCTTTCCTCCTAAATCTACAGCTACTGTCGAATTGCCGCTCAACCTTTCCTATGGAGCACTAACGTTAAAAGAATTGTCCGACAGAATTAGCAAAGCATTTGATGAAGCAGGATACGAGCGTAGAAGCTATTTCTGGCTTGACAAAGAACATGCACCCGGATTCGCAATCATAACACACATTGAACAAATACGCGCTGATGGAACTCCGGTCACGACAGGAAGATGGTCATTCGACCTGCCAAGCTATGAGCATTTCTCGATACCCTCATTCGTGAAGGCAATGTTCAAATCTGATGCAGGGCACTACCGTATGATTGCGTTAGTTGTGTCGCGAGTGCCATTTCAAGAGAAGGAAGAACCAATGACGCAGGACCAAGAAAAAAAGCTAGAGGGGGGTCCTAAGTTTCTGGCGAGAACATCTGATTCGGATCTCACGGTAACGAAAGACTATCATTGTATCGCCTATGTTTACGAATTCGAACGCAGGACCCGCAATGATGACCCGGTTTTTAAGGATTCGAGCGATGTATCAGCTTCCGCCCACTTAAAAAGCACCCCTCTGTGGGGTGCTTTAGCCAAGCTACGGTAGATTATGCCCATTTCTTTCTCTAAAGGTCAGCAAAACGTCGCGATACTTTGGTTCTGTGGAGGAGGTTTGGCGATGATTATTCTGATCGTGCAAAGTATCGCCGGGACCTGGGGGACTTGGGTCTCTGACGCTTGGAGCTGGCTACTTCCGACAATCTTACCAACTCTCACATTGATTCTTAGCACCGTCGTTGTTGAGGCAATTCAGCAACGAGATTCAGGCGTCCAAGTAAATTTGTTTGCCTACTACCTCTGCCTGGGACTTTCGGCATTTTATTTAATTTGCGTTGTCAGCATACTGTTTGCCGTCAATTTTGTACAAATAAAGCCGCTAGAATTGATGAAAATCTCAAGTCTGTGGCTAGCGCCTCTGCAAGGTCTACTGAGCGGCATAATCGGTGTGTTCTTCGTAGGGCAGACAAAGAGTAGCCAGAAGGCGAAAGGGCAAAAATCCCATGGCTAAGTGTAAACGAGGCGAGAACATAAAGGCTCGAACTATCCTAGCAGAGCCGCTGGAGCTGAAGGACCAGCGGCTCATTTTTGTTACATGGCGCGCCGACGAGCCAAATTCCAGAAAATGGAGGATCCAGAATCGTTTATAGGACGTTTTGATGAAGCGCTCGCTATGTTAGCAGTGCCTAAAATGGCGCATTTTTGCCGTCTGGACGATAGGTAGCCTGTTGAGAAAGAAACGCGATCCTGAGTTTGAACGGTGCGCGGCGGACGGGTAAGATTAACTGGTCGGCGATGTTTGAGCGCGGCGACAAATCCTGGCAATTCCGGGCGTGGAATTGCAGCCGGAATTGTAACGCTGATCAGCATGATCAACTGAATGGCCCACCACGCTGCGGCGGATAACGCGGCGGCGGTTCTCAAATTCGGTGGCTCTGGAATTCCTTCGCCCGCGTCTTTTCGGCGCCGGCGTCACGCTCAGTGCATTCGGCTTTGTTTTGCAAGCGCCGTCTCCAGCAGGTGAGACAATTCACGCCCCATATTTGTGGATCACTCGAGCTGCAACGATGGAATTTCAATTCAATCATCCTCTATTATAAAACGGGAACGCGTTTCCTTTTGTGGGCTCTTGGAACTCGGGTAAGAGCGTCGGCTCAAAATCATAGGCCCAGCGCGTCCCGGTGGTGGTGTAGTCGGCGGGGTATCGCAAGGAAGGTTCCCGCGCAAGGCTCGCTCCGCGAGCCCTGCAGTTTGGACATTTCGAGACGGTTAAGCCGGGTGAAATCTTAGATTTTTCGCTAGGCAAAAGTTTTTTGTTTTTTTTGCTGGCCTCGGGATTTCGTTCGGTGTAGTGACTTCCGGAAATGGAGTCATTATATATTCAGAGCCGTACGTTAGAAGCAAAGGATCTGGAATGGATCCGCCAACTCATTGACGCTCATCCTGGCTGGAACCGGACCAAGCTCTCTGTGCACATTGCACAACGGTGGCAGTGGCGAAATCACGTAGGCCAGCTCAAGGATATGGCCTGCCGCTCGCTGCTCCTGAAACTGGAGCAAAAAGGCTTGATCTGTTTGCCGGCCCGTCAGAAGCCTTCCAATAACGGCTGCCCTTTTCGCCCAGTGGCTCCCATCGCCCAGCCGCTGGTTGAGCCTGTCGAAAGCCAGCTCAGGAGGTTGGAACCCCTCAGCATCCTACCGGCGCAGAGCCCCGAAGAGTTAGCTCTCTTTGATTGGCTTTTGTGGCGTTATCATTATCTGCCTTACAGCGGAGCATCTGGTGAGAACATCAAATATTTGGCTTTTGATTGTCACGCTCGTCCCTTGGCTTGCCTGCTTTACGGAGCCGCGGCGTGGAAGCTGGCAGTTCGTGACCAGCTCATCGGCTGGAGTAGAGCCCAGCGCGAAGCCAACCTGTGCTACGTTGCAAACAACCAGCGTTTTTTAATCCTGCCTTGGGTGCGAGTCAAAAATCTGGCTTCTTATTTGTTAAGCGCTTCGCTTTGGATGCTCTCCGCAAATTGGCAGCTCAAGTACGGTCATCCGATCTACTTGGCCGAGACCTTTGTCGAGTGCGAGCGCTTCCGGGGGACCTGCTATCGAGCGGCCAACTGGAGCTGGCTGGGCCAAACTCAGGGCCGTGGTCGTAACGATCGCTCTCGGCTTTCTCGTGTGCCGATCAAAGACATTTATGTGCGGGCGCTCTGCAAGGACTTTCGCCAGCGTCTAACCCAGAGCTTGCGACCATGCTCTTAGAGACCTTACTCCATTTACTTGAAGGCTGGGCGCCCGCCTTCGGCCAAAAGCGCACCTGTGAGCGGGCCAGCGCACTGGCGCTCGGCTTACTCTGCGGCTTAGGACGTCGCACCGTCACGCGCGCGATCTGCTTTAACAACCGCCAGCATCAGGACTGGAGCGCCGATTACAAGCTCTTCAACCGCAGTCGATGGGATGCAGACGCTCTTTTTGACCCGATCGTGCACAGCGCCGTCGGCAAATACTGCTCAAAACAGATTGTCGTCGGCTTAGACGACACCGGGCTCAAACGCTCAGGCAAAAAAATTAAGAGCGCCCGCTGGCTGCGTGATCCTCTCAGTCCACCTTTTCACACCAACCTGATGTGGGGCCAGCGCTTCCTCCAGGCCTCGCTGCTAACGCCTCTCTACGACTTTGATGCAGAAAGTTCACCACGCGGCCTGCCCATCCGTTTTCAGGAAGTCACTCCCGTGCGCAAGCCGGGCAAAAACGCCAACACCCAACAGAAGGCCGCTTACCGTGAGGCAAAAAAGACCCATAACCTCTCCAGGGCCTTTGTCGACATGCTGGGCGACCTACGTCAAGACTTTGACGCCCATGGTTTTGCAGACAAGGAGCTCATTGCCGTGGGCGACGGCTCCTTCTGCAATAAAACTACCTTCCGCCAACCTTTGGATCGCACTATCCTCATCACGCGAGCTCGCAAAGACCTGCGGCTTTGTTTTCCCCATCAGGGGCAGGGTCGTCGCTATTATGGAACAGAGCTCTTTAGCCCCGAATCGGTCTATAAAGACTCCACTATCCCGTGGAAAGAGACCAAAATCTTTCACGGCTCCAAATACCGCAGAATCCGCTTCAAGGAAGTCAGCCAAGTGCTCTGGCAACGGGGAGGCGGTCGACGGCTTTTGCGCCTCTTTGTCGTGGCGCCCGTCCCGTATCGCAAGACTAAAGCAGGCAATGTCAATTACCGCGAAGAAGCCTACCTGTTGTGCGACGATAACAAGTTGAGTGCCAAAAAACTTTTGCAAGCCTACTTCGATCGTTGGCAAATTGAAATCAATCATCGCGACGAAAAGAGCATCCTTGGAGTGGGTCAGGCACAGGTCTGGGCTGATTTAAGCGTGCCGCGTGTCCCGGCATTGATGGTTGCAACCTACAGCGTAATGCTCTTGAGCGTCTTAGAAACCTACGGACCAAAGCGCACCAATGACTATGAACTGCTCCCAAAGTGGCGCGACGCCGCCAGGCGTGCCTCCTGCCAGGACGCGGTGACACTTCTGCGCAAACAGATTGAGGCCCGGCGGAGCACGCCAACAAATGTTGTTGGTTACCCCTCCATGGTTCAAACCGCTGCGGCCTGAAAGCTATATCTAAATCTAGCGCTGTTAGGAAGCGTTGAAAATGTCCAAACTGCAGGGCTCGCTCCGCGAGCCGACAGCGGCACACATCAGTGAAGGCGCACGGGCACGACCCGAGCGCTGCCTCGATCGTCCTGCAGCGTCCGCGTAGAGGGCGCGGAGCGCCTGGAGAGCTGGGGTCGCTCCTATCGTAGAAAAACAATGGCTTCCGAGAAGAGGTAGGATCTAAAACAGAGGATAACCCCGTCCGCTTGTGCTCGCTTCGCTCTCGTCGAGCGAGGGCGACACGAACGCTCCAGAAATGCCCCACTTCCAGAAGAAACTCTTCTTCCAGGGAGATATTACCCCCTACTCTCATTATTTGTTTTAACAAAAACAAAACGAGAATAACAAAAAAATAACAAATAGGGACCGTATTCTCGTCTTGTGCGACAGATTGCCTTTTTCTGTCGTGGTAGGCGCGAAACACCATTCGCACTAGGCGCGACAGTGTGTCGTGGTAGGCGCGACAGTTCCTTTCAGTTCGCGGTCTGTACACGCCTGATGATCGCTGTCAATTCTGGTGCTGGGGAGGGTTATTTTCCTCGGATTTCGCGACTGAATTGGAAAAATTTTCGCTGAATTGCAAATTTTTTTCGCGCCAAATTCGGGCGGATTCGCGGATTTCACTTAACAAAGTTCCCATAGTTACACGGGATTCGACCTCATTATTTCCGTCCTAGGGCGAAAATGTGCTCTTTCACGCAGCCGAGTAGTTACCGCGTGATGAGTACAAAATCAGTGACAGAAGTCATAATTGACGGCTCCCGCGAACAGTACCTTCGCCTGGAGGAAATCGCGCAAACGCTCAACGTGAGCGCGGACACATTGTCTACATGGGCGCGGCGGTTCCCGTCGTTCCCTCGGCTTCAGTTGCCGGGAGGAGCCCTTCGCGTTCGCGCATCTGAAGTAGAGGCGTGGTTGAAGAACTTTCGCAAGGAAGGAGCGGACGATGGAAAATAAGGAAGACGCTCTCTGTTGGAGCCCAAAGAAGGATGGAAGCATCCAGTTCTGGGCTTCAATAGTCGGTAAAGAAATCGACGCCTTCTGGTTCCCGGCCAACGATAAGATCCGCTTGGAGTGGAAACTTGATAATGGCTACAGCTCCGTTACGGAAAGGGAAGAGTTCATCCCTTAGCGCGAACAGCCGCTGGCGTGAACACATCGTCCAGGCGTTGCAACAACATTGGGGGTTGTCGAATGACGAAGCGCGCTAAGGAAGAAGGGAAGCGTTTGGTGTGGGATAAAGGGCTTCAGAAATACGTCGACCCTGTGAAACTCTCTCTAAAAAACGAGCTGAAACACTACACCTTTCCGGCTGAAGCGTTCGAAAGACTTTGCGCCCAGAAGAAGGATGCGACCTTGGCGGTCCTCTTAAACATCGTGCGACTTTGGTTCGCGAGTTTTCAGGAGAACCCCGTCCGGTTGGCGACTACGGAAATTCGCGGATTCCGCGTCTCAAAAGATCAAAAGTCCCGCGCCCTGACCGCATTGGAAACAGTGGGACTTATTTCGGTGGAGCGGCAACTACGGAAGTCACCCCTTGTAACCCTAACTGGAAACCCATCTAAAAAATAATTTTAACGTGAGCACATCACACAACAGCTCGGTTGCCGAGCACGCAGAGGGGCAGGGCCAGATTCCTGCCGAAACAACAACTCAAGTGAACCGTGTTCTCTCTCCCCTAAAAGAGAGTGACCGTTCAGCAACCAAAAAGACCTCCTCCAGGACAAAGGCGGTCGCCGAGGATTCCGACCCAGAAACGGCGGCGGAATTTGAGGAAATCGTCCAGAAGCCCTTTAAAACCGCAGCGGATTTGAAGAAGGCACAGGACGATCCGTTCAAGCCTGAAAACCTTCGGCTTGATCAAAGTGTTCTGCAGGCACAAGCAGCGAAACGCCTGTTGATCACCGTTCCAGTCCGAAAACCGAACAAGCAGGACTTTGTTCGGGTCCATCCCGATCCAGAGTATCGGGTGGAAGTGGCCCTGCTCGATTACGAGCGCGACACTTACCTGATCGTCCCTCAACTCTGTGCGGAGTTGACTGAATCCGAGTACTACGTCGCGACTATCCATGTTGCGATCAATCGCCAAAAAGTGGTGTTCCTTTGGCCTGTCAAGCTCCCTGGAGCCGACGGTCGGCAGATGGACTGGCACATCTCGGCGGCAGAAGCAGCCGAGAAGGCGCGTGATCGATGGGTCCGCGTTACTGCCAACATGAGCCTTGGTGCTTATGAAGTGTTCGAGGCAGTCGCCGACTACGGCGATCCAGAATGGCCGACACAGTCGTTCTGGGACTTGATCAAAATTGCGTTCAAGAATCGTTTAATCGATAACGCTGACCACTTGATCATCCAGAAACTACGGGGGCTGGCATAGCCATGCATCCGTCCTTGGATCAGTTCAAGGAGTTGTGGGCGGCGGACTTCGAGTTCATCGCCCGTTCGGGAGAGAGGCAGATTCCCGTCTGCCTCTCTGCTAGGGAATTGCGAAGCGGGCGACAGATCCTACTGTGGCACGACCAGTTCGGTCCAGAGCCACCGTTCGATGTGTCGTCCGATTCGCTGTTCATTGCCTATTACGCGAGCGCTGAATTGGGTTGTTTTCGTACACTCGGCTGGCCGCAACCAAAGCGAATTTTGGACCTGTGCGTCGAATTCAAGAACGCCACCAATGGCGTACCTGTGTCGAACGGGAAGGGCCTTATCGGCGCGCTTATTTTTCACGGCCTGGACAGCATCGACGCCGCCGAGAAAACCAAAATGCGCGACTTGGTGCTGCGTGGCGGGCCGTGGACAGCAGAAGAGAAGAAAGCGATCCTGGAGTACTGTCAAACCGACACCGAGGCCCTGGCTCGCCTGTTACCAAGAATGATTGGGCGCATTGATCTCCCACGCGCCATGCTTCGCGGCAGGTACATGAGCGCCGTGAGCGCGATGGAGTACAACGGCGTGCCAATCGACACTGAAATTCTCGCTCGGCTGGTGTCCAATTGGGAGGACATTCAGGAAAAGTTGATCGTCGAAGTGGACGCCGAATACGGCGTTTATGACGGACGATCCTTCCGTCGGGAGCGATTCGAGGATTGGCTTTGTTTCAACAACATGGGCTGGCCGCGCCTGGATTCCGGCAGGCTCGCCCTGGACGATGACACCTTCGAAGAGATGGCTAACATCTACCCGCAGATCGTCAACTTGAGGAAGCTTCGTCAAGCCCTGTCCGAATTGCGCCTGAACGATCTGCAGGTCGGAAAGGACGGCTACAATCGCACGATGCTTTCAGCCTTCGCTGCACGAACAGGCCGAAATCAGCCTTCCAACACGAAGTACATATTCGGTCCTGGATCATGGTTGCGCAGCCTGATTAAGCCCAAAGAAGGGTGGGCCATCGCGTACATCGATTGGTGTCAACAGGAATTCGGAATTGCCGCCGCATTGTCCGGCGATCCAAACATGAAGGAGGCTTATGCTTCTGGCGATCCTTATCTGACCTTCGCGAAACAAGCCAAGGCAGTGCCTGCTGACGCGACAAAGGATTCACACTCCGAAAAGAGGGAACTTTTCAAGCGTTGTGTGCTCGGAGTCCAGTACGGCATGGAGGGCGAATCCCTGGCGCGTCGAATTCAACAGCCGGAATTTGTAGCGAGAGACCTGTTGCGAATGCACCGCGAGATTTACAAAGTGTTTTGGCGCTGGTCGGACAACACTGTTGACAAAACTGTTTTGGACCGAAGGCAGCAAACCGTTTTCGGCTGGACCAACCATGTACGACCGGACTTCAATCCGCGCTCCCTTCGCAACTTCTTTATGCAGGCTAATGGTGCGGAAATGCTACGGCTTGCCTGCTGTTATGGGACAGAGGACGACATTTTGGTATGTGCCCCAGTCCATGACGCACTGATGATCACAGCTCCCGTGGAACGTATTGAGGAAGAAGTCGCCCGCATGCGCGAGCATATGCGCCGAGCGTCCGAAATCGTCCTGGATGGCTTCCCCCTTTCGACCGACGCCGTAATTGTTAAGTATCCGAACCGCTACTCGGACAAACGCGGCAAAGACTTTTGGTCCAAAATCATGAACCTCTTATGAAACCTAAATACCCCTACCCACTTGAGAAATTCTACCAGGTACCTATAGAATGGGTGCCCGAGGTTTTTGAACCCCGTATCCAGGACCTGCTGGACACCGGCAACCTCAGCAACATGGACCGGTGCATGTTGCGTTTACGGTCCAATCAAGCAAGTGAACTCGGTGATGCGAGATTCCTGTTGCAGTTCTTGCAAATGGTTCTGCCGGAACTGTTCGACGAAAAACTGATGGCGGAAATTGAGAAGGAGATTTCCCAATGAGTGGATTCAACGAACGCTTCCAACTCTGTCTTGCCAACGGCTTGACCACACGTCAAGCCCCTGTTCGCCAGCTTGCCGGTGATGTGGATGGTAGACCGGCGCATTCTTGCCGATTTGGTACTCACCCACTATCCCGCGCATTAGTAGAGGGGACGTCGGAGGAGGCTTGGTCGCCACCCAATGGTGTTACACGGCACCCACACTGGTCCCTTAATCTTAATGGACGGCACCCCGCCTACCGGTCGTACCGTCGCCTATCCGGGGGCTTCCTTCACTCAGGTTGAGGGCGGGGAGACGAGCAGAGTCTTTTTACCTTCCCCTGGGCCTGACGTTCCAGGTAAACTCCTTACGGTACGCCTCAGCCAGAAAGTAGATTACTTCTTTCTCCGCTTCCTGGATTTCGGGAAGTTAGACCCGCGCTTGGCTTTCGGCGGTTTGGAGAAGTCTTGGTTCCCGAAAAGTGGGGCCGATTGGTGACCCTTCCTCCAGCCGACTTTTAGCTTTTTAAACGTGCTCAATTGTTACGCTCTGTTGTGATCTTCTGAAATTTCGGAGCGTCCGGCGCACCGCTCACTTCGCGACGGCCGCCGACTCCGTCTTTTGTTGGCGCTTTGATTTAGGAAAGGCTTTAATTTCGTGCCGACGCAGGCCTTTGATGATCAGATCGGCCTCTTCGATATCGATTAGCAGCACCCCCTGAAACTTGTAGGAGGGAATAATCTTCAAATCGATCCAACGGTAAACAGTCCGGCCGCTAACCCCGGTCCTGACCGCGAAAGGTTTTGGGCGCATGTACTTTGCTGGAGCGATTTCGTTCATACACGTATTAATAGCATATCATTACTACGTGTATCAACAGAAAAGTGAAGTTCTCAACTAAAATGTTTTCCTTGGATCTTTACCCACAGGCTTCTGCTATTGGAGCAAGAGATAATAGAAGCGTATTCCTTGCACCAATGGATTGAGACGCGTATTAATGGTGCATGCCTGCACCACGTCTCGAACGTCGCGAAAATCCCCTGCTTAAATTGCGCTCGATCCTTGGCAATGGCCCAAAACCCATGCACCAGGTCGATTTTGCCCAACTCACAGGGATCCCCGCAGCCACGCTACGCGCAATCGAGGCCGGGCGACGAGTGTTGACCAGGGAAAACTGCCTGGAACGGATTGAGTACCTGCTCGGTGCGACCTTCGATACTCATGAGTGGCGTTATATGCGCACCAAAGACCTCTACACATTCCGCCATTACACGGCTTTCACCGATGCGCGCGCGAAAGATCCTGTCCTCAAGGCAAGGTGTCTCCATGCGCTTATTGTGCGCGCGCTGAAACTTTTTAAGGCTGTCCCACCTGCCAGATGGTTCCAGCTTTTTTGGTGGATGATGCTCAAACTCAAGGAAGCGGCATCAGAGTTTGGAATCAAAGGTTCCGCTAATATTCTGGCCAAAACCGAGCCGCTCTGGGGGCTTCATTCTACTGTTCAGGATGCTGACGGCAAACAATTGCCTAAGATCGCCATCAACTTCCACTACTTCAGCTACCGGAATGACGAGGCATTGCGGTCCAAAGACGCTGGTGAGTTGCTTGATTTTCGGGAATGGCGCGAATTCTAGCACGAATTCTGGCACCTTTCTGGCACCCCGTGACTACGCGTATCAATACAAAGCTTCGCCTGTCTCTGTAAGTTATTTATTCTGAATGGTTTGCCGAGGAAGGGACTCGAACCCATACCCCTTTCGGGACCAGATCCTAAGTCTGGCGCGTCTGCCAATTTCGCCACCTCGGCTTGGGGGTTCTAGTCTGCCACAAAATACCAAATTGCCAATCCTCAGGACGGACGCCGGTCAATGCTGACCTAAATTCCGAATTTCAAACCGTAGATTGCTCAGATCTCGCCAGCAAACCAGGCAAGCGTGAATCACTCTTCGCCGCAAATCTGGCTGCCGTTCGCCGTTGATGCAAGCGGCTGCAGCGGGTAGGTTGAGTGGCGATGCCGACTGACTCCTTTGTCCACCTGCATCTTCATACTGAATACTCCCTCCTGGACGGCGCCATCCGGATTCCGGATCTCATGAAAAAGGTGGCCGATTACGGCATGCCGGCCGTGGCCATGACCGATCACGGCAACATGTTCGGCGCAATCGAATTCTATCAAGGCAGCAGAAAAGGCCGGTGTGAAACCCATTATTGGATGCGAAATCTACATGGCGCCCGGCTCGATGATCGACAAAAGCGCGTCATCCGCCCGAGACGCCGCCTTCCACTTCACGCTGCTGGCAAAAGACCTTCGCGGTTACAGCAATCTTGTGAAACTGGTCTCCGCCGCGCACCTGGAGGGTTTTCACTATAAGCCGCGTATCGACAAAGAGTTGCTGGCGAAACACAGTGCCGGCTTGATCGGGATGAGCGCCTGCCTGAAAGGTGAAATCAATGTGGCAATCCAGGCGGCTGACCTGAACAAGGCCCAGAAATCTGCCGGCGAATTCGTGGACATCTTCGGCCGGGAAAACTTTTACCTTGAGCTCCATGATCACGGACTTGAGGCGCAACATCTCTGCAATCGAGCGCTTCTGGAAATTTCCAAAAAACTCGGAATCCCGGTCGTAGCAGCGAACGACGTTCACTTTCTGGAACGATCCCATCATGAGGCTCATGACGTAATGATCTGTATCGGCACCGGCTCGATGGTCCATGACGAGCGCCGGATGCATTATCCGACAGAAGTCTATTTCAAATCTGCGGAGGAGATGCGGGCCATTTTTTCGGAAGTTCCAGAGGCCATGACCAACACGCTTCGGATCGCCGAAGCCTGCGATCTGAAACTTGATTTCGGCGTTTCAAAATACCCGGCTTACACCCCGCCCGAAGGGAAAACGCGCGAGGAATTTCTTCGCGAACTCTGCTTCAACGGGCTTAAAAGAGCGTTACGGGGAACGAGCCGAAACCGATAAAGAGCTTCGGCAGCGTCTGGAATATGAGCTCTCGATCCTGGAAAAAGCGGGGTTTGTCAGCTATTTCCTGATTGTTTGGGATTTCATCCATTACGCGAAAGAGCATGGTATTCCGGTTGGTCCCGGACGCGGATCGGCAGCAGGTTCACTAGCCGCTTATGTCCTCGGGATCACCGATCTGGATCCGCTGCGATTCGATCTGATCTTCGAACGGTTTCTGAATCCGGAACGCGTGAGCCCGCCGGATATCGATGTTGATTTTTGCCAGAACCGAAGGGGCGAAGTGATTGAGTATGTTCGACGAAAGTATGGGCCACGGGCGGTGTCGCAGATCATCACCTTTGGCACCCTGGGAGCCAAGAGCGTCGTTCGAGACGTTGGCCGGGTGATGGGCCTGAGTTATTCCGATGCAGATCGCATCGCGAAGATGATTCCGAACGAACTCGGTATCACGCTGAAAGGCGCACTGGAAAAGAATCCGGAATTGAAACAAGCCGTAGAAACCGAAGAAAGCACTCAGCAGCTTTGGAATTACGCCACCGTTCTGGAAGGTCTGACGCGGAATACCGGCATCCATGCTGCGGGCGTGGTGATCGGCGATCGACCGCTCGATGATTACATCCCGCTTTGCCGCGGCAACGACGACGAGGTTGTCACCCAATATGCCATGGGACCCGCTCACCGACCTGGGCATGTTGAAAATGGATTTTCTCGGACTTAAAACGCTCACGGTTCTGCAGGATGCAGCCGTCCCTGATTCGAGATCGGCAGCCCGATTTTTCACTCGAAACACTACCGCTCGATGATCGAGCCACGTTTGATCTGCTGAATCGCGGCGAAACAATTGGAGTGTTTCAATTGGAATCCGGCGGGATGGTGAACCTGTGCAAGCAGTTCGATGTCAACAGCATCGACGATATTATCGCCTTGATCGCGCTTTATCGCCCCGGTCCGATGGAACTGATTCCCGACTATATCAAGCGCAAAAAGGGCCAGACGAAAATCAAATACGAGCATCCGCTGCTGAAAGAGGTCTGTGCCAACACCTACGGGATAATGATCTACCAGGAACAGGTGCAGCGGGCGGCCAACGTCCTGGCCGGATACACCCTTGGTCAGGCTGATCTTCTCCGGCGCGCGATGGGGAAAAAGGACAAGGAAAAGATGGCGAAAGAACGCGTTAATTTCATCGAAGGATGCAAACGCGTTAATGGGATCGACGAAAAGAAGGCGAACGCCATCTTCGATCTCCTCGAAAAGTTCGCCGGATACGGTTTCAATAAGAGTCACAGTGCCGCTTACGGCTTGATCAGTTATCGGACCGCCTATCTGAAAGCGAACTATCCGGTTGAATTCATGGCCGGGCTGCTCAGTAACGAAGTCAACAATACGGGTAAAATCGCGGTCTTTGTCGCGGAATGCCAAAGGCTCGGCATCATCGATTCTGCCACCGGACATCAACCGGAGCCATCTGAAGTTTGTGCCTGAAACTCAGGCGGAGCAGCGGGGTATTCGATACGGCCTCGCCGCGATCAAAAACATCGGCGAAGCGGCCATGGAATCCGCAATCTCCGGAACGAGAGAAGAATGGCCCGTTCAAATCGGTCGAGGATTATTGCAGCCGTCTGGATTCCAAGTCGGTCAATCGCAAGATCCTGGAAAACCTGATTCGCGCCGGAGCGTTCGATTTTACCGGAAGAGATCGTGCGGAACTATTTGAGCGAATCGACCAAGCTTTATTGGCCGGAGCCTCCGCGCACAGAGACAGGCGCAGCGGCCAAGTCTCGTTGTTCGGCGAATTGGAGATGGCAGCCGCTCCAAAAACAAACGGTGACACGGTTCATTTCACGCCTTGGTCGACCGCTGAAAAACTCGGGCATGAAAAGGACCTTCTCGGGTTTCTACGTCACCGGCCATCCGTTGGACGCCCACCGAGAGCTTATCGAGGGAGGCGAATACATGAGGATCAACGATTTAGCCGATCAGGAAGACAAAGGCACGGTCAAGATCGCCGGGTCGATCTCCGTTTTCGACAAGAAGCTTACCCGCAAAGAGGGAAAACCGTTCGCGATCCTGACGGTTGAAGACTTTACTGGATCGGTGGAGGTCATGGTTTGGGGCGAAGTGTACGCGAAAACGGCCAAGGAGATCGACAAAGGGAAAATCGTGGCGATCGCAGGCAAACTGGATAAGCGGGAGGACGAGCGCCCGGATTGTGGCAAACGAGATCGGGCCGATTAGCCGGCCGGAAACCGGTTAAGGCTCTGACGATCGATATCCCTATGGAAAAAGCCGATGAAGAACGGTTGATCGCAATCCGCGACCTGGTCCGTCAATTCCCTGGGATACAACCGCTCTACCTGCGATTCCTGTCGATCGACGGACACGAGATTCGACTTGAAAGCCAGACGCAGATTTTTCCGTTCGAGATGAGGAAGACTTCAGGGCAAAGCTCGCAGAGTTGCTCACCTGACCTGGGGACGCGCTGCCGCAGAGTTGGGATCGTGTTCCAGACTGTACAGCCTCCCTTGTCGTCTCGTTCTCTTGCAAAAGCGGATTTCAGGATTAGAATCCCGGTTCCTTTTCGCCTGGCTATGACCCCGTTCAACCGAGAAATGAAGATATTTTCAGGATCAGCGCATCGCGATCTGGCCCTGAGAATTTGTCAAGGCGATCGGCGCCCCTCTCGGCGACGCAGTCGTCAGCTCTTTCCCGGACGGCGAAACGCGGGTCAAAATCAACGAAAACATCCGGGGCCGCGATATTTACATCGTCCAACCGACCTGCCCGCCCACCAATCAGAATTTGATGGAACTCCTGATCCTGATCGATGCCGCCAGACGAGCGAGCGCTTATCGGATTACCGCGGTTATTCCCTATTTTGGATATGCGCGACAGGACCGCAAAGATCAGCCACGGGTACCGATCACCGCCAAACTGGTCGCCAATCTGCTCGTTGCGGCTGGAGCCAGCCGAGTCTTGACGCTCGATTTACATGCCCAACAGATCCAGGGATTCTTTGATATCCCGGTCGACCATTTGTACGCGGCACCGGTATTGATCCGCTATATCCGCCAGAAGAAAATCGATAATCTCGCAGTCGTCTCACCGGACGTTGGCGGCCTGAAATTGGCCTCCGCTTACGCCGAGGCGTTGGGCGCGACGTTGGCAATCGTTGCAAAACGGCGGATCAGTCCAACCGAAACGGAGGCGCTGACGGTGATCGGCGACGTGGATGGAAAAAATGTCATCATGGTGGATGACCTTACGGAAACCGCAGGCACACTGACCAACGCCGCGACGCTGTTAAAGAAATTTGGCGCCGAAGACATCTACACGGGCGTTTCCCATGCTGTTTTTACCGATATTGCCCACGAAAGGCTGAAAAAATCGGAGATCCAGGAACTGATCACCACCGACAGCACTCCGGTAAAACTCCATCCGGATTGCAACATCACCGTCCTTTCCATCGCAGAGGTCCTCGCTGAGGGTATCCACCGAATTTACACGAACGAATCGGTAAGTTCGCTTTTCGAGATCAATGCAAAACAATCGTAAGAATCATGGCTCAACAAGTTAAACTGAAAGCGCAGATGCGGACCGTGATCGGCCGGAATGCTATCAAAAAGAATCAAAAAGGAAGGTCTGGTTCCCGGAGTCGTTTACGGCTCTCAGGCACGAGCCGATGGCGCTTCAAGTGGAAGGCCGCGATTTGACAAACGTGCTTGCGCACGCGTCGAGTGAACACGTTTTGGTGGAGTTGGAGATCGCGGACGGGAGCCAGAGCACCAGCCGATTGGCTCTGATCCAGGAAGTTCAGCATCATCCCTTGAAGCGGCGAATTGCTTGCACGTCGATTTTCACGCCGTCTCCGCCACCGAGAAGATCACTTCCGAAGTTCCGATTGAAGCCGTCGGTGACGCCTTGGGAGTCAGAACGTTCGGTGGGCTGCTCGAATATTCTTTGCGTACGCTGGAAGTCGAGTGTTTCCCACAGGACCTGCCGGATATCGTTCGGGTCGATGTTACGAACCTGAACATCGGCGAGTCGCTGCATGTCCGCGATATTCCTCTTCCTTCCGGGGTTGAAGCTATTACCGACGGCGACCTGACCGTGGTAAGTGTTGTTGCTTCACGTGTCGGCGAAGAGGTTGCAGAGACCGCGGAAGCCCCGGTAGCCCCCGAGGTGATCACCGAGAAGAAGGGAGAAGCCAAAACGGAGACTTCTCAGTCTTAATAGCCCATGGCTGATCTGCGTCTCGTGGCTGGCCTGGGAAATCCCGGGCTCCAGTATAGCTGGAACGCGGCATAATGTTGGTTTCATGGTGATCGATTACCTGGCGGGAAAAAAGGGAGTGACATTTTCAAGATCGGCTGCCTGGGGCTCCGAATTGGGAAAATGGGGCGACATCCTGTTGATAAAGCCGCTCACCTACATGAACCGGACTGGAGAGGTCATTGGTCGATTCGCGCATTATTTCAAGGTCCAGTCGGAAGAGATCCTGGTCGTGGTGGATGATGTAGCTCTTCCGCTTGGGCGGCTCCGGCTCCGGCCGGCAGGCAGTGACGGCGGCCACAATGGGTTGAAATCGATCATTGTCCATCTGGGCGAGACCTTTATGCGATTGAGAGTCGGAATCGGCGGCTTCGAATGACTCCGAACAATTGACCGACCATGTCCTGGGCGAATTCGATCGGTCGGAAAAGCCAACGATGAACAGGGCGATCGAACGTGCGGCAGAAGCGATCGAAGCATGTGGCGCGCAACGGGATTGCCTCAGCGATGAACAATTACAACAGAGCAGAATAATAATTGACACATTATGAAACATCGTTATGAATGCTTGCTGGCCGTTGATACTCGTGGCCAGGAAGACAGCGTGAAAGAGATCATTGAACGTCTGGAATCGGATTTTACGAAAGAGGGCGCGACGGTCGAGCAAGTCCAGAAAATGGATAAGCGTCCACTCGCGTACAGTCCGCGTCACCTCGACTCCGCTTATTACGTCAATTTCATTTTCGAAGCGGATCCGTCCTTGATTACGAAACTGCGCAGCAAGTTTAAGCTCGACCCGATCATTTTTCTGCAGCATTACCAGCGGTTACCGCTTAGGGTGCCGGTGCGAACTTCCAAAACCTAGACTTTGCTTATGGCAAATCTCAACCGCGTATTGTTAATCGGCAATCTGACTCGCGATCCTGAGGTGCGGTACACGCCCAAGGGCACCCCGGTGACGGAGATTGGTCTCGCCGTCAACCGAATCTACTCGGGGGAAGATGGCGAAAAAAAAGAGGAGACCACCTTCGTCGACGTGACGCTTTGGGCGCGTCAGGCCGAGATTGCCGGGCAATATCTGAAAAAAGGGCGCCCGGTCTTTATCGAAGGTCGTCTCCAATTGGACAGCTGGGACGACAAGCAGACCGGCCAGAAACGTTCCCGATTGCGCGTAGTCGCAGAAAATCTTCAACTGCTGGGAAGCCGCCAGGAAAGTGAAGGTTCCTCATCCACTTCCGCGCCTCGCCGCAGTCCCAGTGCCTCTGCTCCGCCGCCTCCCCGCCCCCAGCCGCGCGATCCGGACCTTGACGCCGAGCCCGACGATATACCTTTCTAGGTTACCACTCCCTCGCGTGCAAGAGTCCAGACACAGGGACAGGTCAAATATTGAGCTGATATCGAATTTTCTACTACACTTTTATTTCATGTTGTGTAAACCCGGGTTGCATGCGTTTCCCACGAGCCAAAGCCGAGGGTCAGAGTTTTTACCACTGCCTCTCGAGAGCCGCCTTGGCTGCAAAGCTCAAGTACTTGCACCTGGGGGAACTGCTCACTCATTGGGACGATTATCTCAAGCTGGCTGGCCAAGAGCGCTTTTCTCACGGACGCTTGCTCACCCACATCGTCGAAGAGCAATACCGCGTTAAACGTGAGCGCCTTAGACGCGTCTTCTTTTTGAATTTAACGCGAGAACCGCTTCAGCACTCGATCCACAGTCATTTCATTTTTCATTTGTAGCCATACATTATATCGATATTACTTGGTATATATATTGGAGTCTATGCTTATTTAGTAGCCATTAAACGCAAACCTCTCCCCCTCCATCTCGAAATTCAGCGCCACCGGGGTAATCCGGTCGGCCTCCTCCGCTCCTCCTATCGCGAGCAGGGTAAAGTTAAGCACTTCATGCGGGGACCGATCTGAAATTGGTCTGATTCTACAGGTTTGAACGAGGACTTTTGGGATCGGTAGACCGACCTGGTCTTCTTCCGGATCCGGCTTTTTATTCCTCCATCTTCAACACAAAAAGTTCTTCTTCGGCCGCGGTTTTTGTTCTGGATGGCGAGCTAGCGCGAGCTTGAGTGTGGTGTGGCGATGAGGCTGTGTGGTGGTTCCCGCCATGAACTCGCCTTCTTCTTGCAAGTGCCTCCATTGCAGAGAGTTCTTTATTTTGAGCAACTCCTCCACCGCTTGGGGCAACTTTGCGAGATTGGTGCCAGCGGCTTACCCCCGCACTTGATCATCGATTCGCATGCTCTACAGTGCCTCTCCCAGTAGCGGTGGCGGGAGATGTCCTTATCGCGACCGGGTTCCTCATCATATTTTTGTGTGCAAAGAAAACACCTTTGCCTCGGCAACGATCGAAGTTTATCCCGAACAGAAAGTCATATCGACAGGACTGTACGCACTCGTGCGCCACCCGATGTATATGGGAGGTCTTATCATGTTTCTAGGAACGCCTCTGTCGCTCGGCTCCTTATGGGGATTGTTCGGGGTCCTTCTTTTCATGCCTGCGGGAATATGGAGAATTATCGAAGAGGAAAGCCTCTTGGTGAAAAATCTGCCGGGATATTCCGAGTACCAAAATAAGGTGAAGCATCGCTTGCTGCCGTTCGTTTGGTAGCTGTCAATTTTTCGGAGGCGGGTAACCCTTCAACCCGATCGTGTGCGTCTTAGAAACACATGCACGCAAGTCTTCAGATCGACTTAAGGAAATCAATCAACTCTTGTTGCTCCTGTGGCGAAAGCGCGAGGAAACGATCCCGGACAGTAGCCGCTTCACCGTCATGCAATTGAATAGCCTCAAAAATCGTGCTGGCGCGGCCATCATGAAGGTAGGGCGCTCTGGCTCTCAAGCCCCAGAGAGGCTGAGTCCGCATCTGGGTAAGAGTTGCTGCTGCCTGCGCAATTCCATCCCCAAGACTGCCCATATCATGAAGCAGGAGATCGGAGTAGAGCGGTACTGGTTTGAAATTCAGCGCCGGAATAGAGCTGGGACCGGTGGTCATTAGCGCCTTGTGACAGGCCACACAATTAATCTGCGTAAAGATCTGCCGCCCTCGCTGAGCACTTTGGGTCAGGGCGCATCCGCATAAAATCAGCGAACTCGTCGATATCAGAGGTGAAGCCATCGGTCTGAGGAGGACCGCCATTTGGTAAGTCCTGGAGCTGATTGAAGGCATAGCCGGTGAGCGACGGCTCGACCGCGAGCAACGCCGCTTGATTGCCATCCGGGGAAATGTCCTCAGTGAACCCCGGAATTCGTGTGGTGACACCCATCTCGTTGAGATAAGCATCAGCCGAAAAGGTCAGAAGCGTAGCATCTTGTGCTTTCCATCCAAAGCGTCCTACTCTGGTAACGCCACTGGCGGCATCGACAACCATAGACGGAACACCGGTAATTCCATCGACTGACGGGTTATGGACGTTCGCAATAATTTCGTTATCGGGAATCGCTTCAATCAGGCCAAGGCCGAACAATGGATTGGATTTGCGGTGCGCAACTACTGTGGCGTCTAACGGCACAATCATCTGGACACTGGGAACGATGCAGGCTTGGTGAAGCAGGCTTCCTGATTCGTCTGTTAGAGAGTCAAAAACGCCGCCCGTTAACTTACCAAATCGTGTCTCGGTCACTGCGGATGAGCCGCCTGGAGCCGGTGCGCCATGACATGCAACTCGGAGCTATCAGGGACGGCATTAAAATCAGGATTTTTCCGGTTGCTGCCGGAACAGCCGATCGGGCGCGACTCGGTCAATAAGCTTGTTTGAAAGTTCCCCGTATCCGGAAGACCGGCGGCTGTTACCAATCTCGTCGCAAAACCTGATACCTGTGCAATGACTCCGGGATTCATTTTGTCGCAAGGTATCTGAAGGCTTCTGCGTTTTGCAGGGAAAGCTGGGCGCCAGATTCCCAGCGTCTGCTTGCATCGCAATACATCCATTTCTTTGCAGATAAAGACTGCTTTTGGTCTGTTGTAGGACATAGGACAAGACTTTTCGCACCATGGAATATAGGATACAACCATTCTTTATAGTAAATATTGTTTACCTTTGTAATATTCAATATACTAAAATAATTGTAGATATTGATATTATTTGAATGAGCCTGGTAGGCGGAAGCACTAAAACGCTATGGACTCTCCCAGGTCAAGGCATAGTCACGACGGAACAGATGTTCGCTCCTGTGGCGTGCGCTGGGCGATTGCAGCGACGATCCCGCCACTAGTTTACTAGTTCAAATAGCGCAAAGAACCGGCAATCCCGCGAGCGGACTCATGGTTCATGGCTTTCGTAGTCTTAGTGGCTCCCGCAATCATCCTGGGGTTAAATCGGAAGAAGATCTCAGAGGCAGAGGTGGATTGAAGAGATCGGGAGCTGTGCACCCGTATTTACCGGTGCATTCAATCCTCGCCGCGAAGGCTGACGGGGGGACAATAGATCCCTTCCTCTTCTCGCTTCCACCAAGCTCCTGTCTGCCTTTTCTCCAGGGCATTCGTGAAATGGTATTCAAAAAGTCGTGCCCGAATGTAACGCGGCGGGGAGTCTGGAAATGGATTTGTTTCCATCAACCGTAAAACGGACGGAGAACCCTGGAGCAACCGGGCCAGAAAATTCATGAACCATGGCTCTCCCTGGATGTCATCCAAGGCGGCAAACCACATTTGCCAGTCCAGCCTCGGTTGATGAGGGGCGACGATGGGCGGCGCACGCTGCAGGTCGCCCACTTTGTATTTGAATTCGTACGCTTGCCAAGTTACGCCATCCCGGCTTCCCTCGACGATGATTTCGGGACGAGTCTTTGGTCATGACTCTAAATAAACCGTAGCCGTTGAGCGAACGGAACGGCTCGAGAAAGGCGTACGGAACGCTGAAGAACTGGCGACCATTCAGCCTCGGGAAATATGGCGTTCCAGAGCAAGGGCCCGCTCAAAGCCAAGACAATAATCAACCACCGGGACCAGGATCCAGGAAGGCCAGGCGACGCCGCGCACTTCCGGACTCTGCTGCGCTTTCCGGCCGATGCGCGGCCAGACCGCATCGTCCACCGCCAGCAGACAGAGCGCCACTGTCAAAAGATTGAAAAAGCAATAGTTGCCCGTCAGCGCAATCAAAGTCTGCAGCGTCAATAGACCGAGAACTCCGATCAACCGCACTCGTCGCGGGGCAAACAGCAGGAATGGCGCTCCTAACTCGATGCCGAACATCACGATCGTTGAGAACGCCTGAAACCAGGGAGGAAATTGATTTGCCCACCAAGAGAGCGGCGTTGGCAGTGGTTGAGTCTCGTAATGATAACTGGAGCGCGGTTAGGTTCCACCAGGAATCGTCTCCACTGGTCAGCTTCACCACCCCCGACATGAACATGAGTCGGAACAGGAGCCAGCGGAGGAGAAAATGCGCCCAGGGGGAGATGGGACTTTGATAGCGTCGCGATGGAAAGAGTCGGAATGGCGCCAGGAAGATGCTGAGAAAACCGACTTCCAGAAGCAGGTAGTCCCATTGAAAGTTCATAAAGACCTGCCCCGCCACGCTGAGCGAAAGATAAAGGCCCCACAACAGAATCAGACAGAAAAGTGGCGCGATCTGCAGAATAAGCAGAAGACTCAGTACGACTCCGGCTGCACACACTAAATGCAGGAACGAATCGCCGGGATTGAACCAACAGAGCGTCGGGAATAATCGGTACGCTTCCGTCCCGAACCGATTCCGCAGTTCGTCCAGCCAAGGCGCCACCGGCAGAATTCCGTCGTGACCGATCAATCCGTCGACCTGGCTCCAGAAGGACCAAAATGCGATTAAGTAAACCAATCCGAGCAGCCGAAGAAACCAGGTACGCGCATTGTAGTAGGTAGGGCGGCAAACAGCATCCTCGCCTCTTTCCCCAGAGCGCCTTGGTGAGAGCAGAAGCGAGCGAGCGGTGACCGGCAACAAACCGATACCCATACCGAGTCGCAGCTGCAAAGCCGGGAACCTGGCGGTAACACCAGAGACCGAACCCGCTCCCGATACCGGGATCCGTAGCTGAGCATCCGAAACACCGCTTCCGCGCCGCCATAGACGGCTCCATCGGTCTCGATGAGGTGGACGGCCGAGCTAAAACTTTCGATCGGTATGTCTTGAGCAAAACGCTCTCCGACAGATTGGAAGGAGGCGAAATCAACCTTTTCGCGCGTGGTCTCCTGCCATCGCCGGACCCAGCGGATGCAAAAGTCACAGTCCGCATCATAAACGAAAAGCGGCTTCTCAGACGGCGCAGCGCTGTGGCTCAGGCGGTTCGGGCGACGAACCTGTTCAACTTCTCATTTCCTCGGTTGCGCACAGTAGTCGCGATTCGCTTTGAATCGAACGTCGTAGTATACTGCGCGGCAAAAATCCGCTCAAAAAGAACACCTCTAGAACATCATATGCAACCGACCTCCGCACAGGACGAGGCAAAAAGGGCCGCAGCCGCCCAAGCGATCGAGACATTCCTCAAAGATGGAATGACGATCGGGCTTGGATCAGGAACGACGTCTCGATGGTTTGTTCGCATCCTTGGCGAACGCGTAGCGAAGGGCCTCCGTGTCACTGGAGTGCCGAGCTCAAAATCGACCGGGCAGCTTGCTAAGGAGGTTGGCGTGTCGCTGGCAGATTTGAATGATGTTAGTCAACTGGACCTGACGATCGACGGCGCTGATGAGATCGACGGCAAAGGTCGAATGATTAAAGGAGGCGGCGCAAACCTGCTCTGGGAAAAAATTGTTGCCTGCGCTTCAAACAAGATGGTTTGCATCGTGGACGAGTCGAAATTGGTCGAGCGCCTTGGCCGATTCCCGCTTCCTGTCGAAGTGATCCCATTTGCCTGGCGAAGCACCGAGCGGCATCTGCGAAAACTGTTCGAGGATGCGGCCTAGGAGACGCCAAGATCGATATTCGCGGCGGCTTGGAAAAGCCGCTCATGACAGACAGCGGCCACTACCTTCTGGATTGTCATCTGGAGAATATCCCGGACCCCGAAAGTCTTGGGGAAAAATTGAACCAAATCCCCGGGGTCGTCGAACATGGGCTTTTTATCGGGATAGCGACCGAGGCCGTCGTCGGGCACGCTAGCGGCGAGGCTGAAGTACTCACTTTCCGAAAGTAGCAGAGCCCCACACCTGTACCGCCTTCCAGATTGTCTCGGACGCGTCGTCGATTCGAGTTTTCTTTGGACCTGCATGCGGAGCCTCCCGCGCGACGACTACTCCACAATTCGCGAAACTGAAGCCACAAGCTGGACAGCCGGGACCAGGAAAGTAAGGGGACGATTGACAGTTTTTTTCGTGCCTCTTTCGATCTCCCAGAGGCCGCACTTTTCGGATAGTTCGGCGATTTCCTCAAACGTCAATGTACGTTCGAGCAGTCGTTCAGAGAGAGCTGCAACGGAACATTCGTACCGAACCGAATTCGAACTCACTATTTAGAGAAACCCTCTTGGTATTCATAGATAGGTATTAATTTATCTGACCGGTTAGTTAAGTTCTGGTGCAAAAAAATTTTCCGGATTCGTCTCAGACGACCGACCCGAGCCGGCTCGCGCCCACAAGCCGGAAAACGCCTTTCTTCAAGGCATTTCAAGACGTCCGGATTGTTCTCGATTTTGGCCTGCATGATCAACCCGCCCGCGTAACAGAAAATCTGGCGCGCAAGTTCAACGGGATCCTTGGTCTCCAAAATGCCTTCGGCAGCAGCGTCACGCAGCGTGCAGGCCAAATACTTCATGGTCCGTTCGGAAAGTTCGTGAGCCTTTTTTCGGATTTGTTCGTCCTGGGTGCTCAACTCGGAGCCAATGGAAGCGAACGGGCAACCGCAGACCTTACCTACCTTCTCGTACTTTTCCAATTGGTCCTGAACGATCGATCACAGTACTTTTCGAGACGCTCGAGCGGAGGCACCTGCGAAGAAAAAATCTCGTCCATCAGGCCGCGCTTTTTATTCCAATGATCTTCAAAGGCGGCGGCGGCGAGATCGGACTTCGACTTGAAGGCGTAATAGAAACTTCCTTTGTTGACGCCGGCACGGTTGCAGATGTCATCGACGCTGATTGAACCGTAACTACTCTCCCAGATGAGAGTGACAGCGGTATTGAGGAGTTTTTGTTTGGTATCACTCTCGCGCTTCACGTGGGCAGCTTAGTTGACTGGTTAGTATAGTGCAAGAGAATTTTCAAAAAAATTGGCACTTGCGTCCGGAAACAAGGGGTGAGCAACGCCAAACGATAGACGAGCAATGAGAACCTGTTATTCTTTTGGCTTTCATGAAGATCAACCGCGCTCTCATTTCTGTTTCGGATAAGACGGGCATTGTACCGTTCGCTCGTCGGCTCAGCGAGATGGGTATTGAGATCGTTTCGACCGGCGGCACCGCAACGCTCCTCAGGAAGGAGTCGATCCCGCATCTCGAAATCGAAAAATTCACGGGGTTCCCTGAGATCCTGAACGGACGAGTGAAAACCCTTCACCCGAAAGTGCACGGCGGCTTGCTCTACCTGCGAGACAATCCGGATCACCAGCGACAGGCGGCAGAAAATCAGATTGAGCCGATCGATCTTGTCGTGGTTAATCTTTACCCGTTTGAAAGCACGATCGCTCGGCCGGACGTGACCATCGAAGAGGCGATCGAACAGATCGATATCGGAGGGCCTTCCATGCTGCGGAGCGCAGCCAAAAATTATCGATCTGTCACGGTCGTTACCGACCCGTCCGACTACGCAAGCGGTATTGGAGGAAATCGAACAGCATCGAGGCGAGACGACACTGGCGGTCCGGGAACAACTGGCGATCAAAGCTTTTCTTACGACTGCCAGATACGATCAGGCGATTGCCGATTTTCTGCGTCGCGAACAAAGCAGTAGCGGACCTTTTACTCTCTCTCTACCTCTGGAAATGCGCCTCCGTTACGGAGAGAACCCGCACCAGTCGGCAAGCTTGTACGGCCATTTTCAAGATTATTTTCAGAAGCTGCATGGCAAGGAGCTTTCTTATAACAACATCCTCGACATCGACGCCGCGGCAGCGGCTTATCCGGGAATTCTCCGAACCGACCGTAGCGATTCTGAAGCACACAAACCCTTGTGGAGTCGGTTCGGACCCAGATCTTCGCGAAGCCTGGATCAAGGCATTCGCCACGGATAAGCAGGCACCCTTTGGCGGCATCATCGTTTGCAATCGTCCTCTCACGGAATCGCTGGCTCGCGCGATTTCAGAGATTTTCAGTGAAGTCATCATTGCACCGGAATTCGAGCCGGACGCCAGGGCCTTGCTGCAAAAGAAGAAAAATCTTCGGCTGATGAAGATGCTTGCCGGGCCGGACGAACAAAATGGAGGAGCCGGACGTGCGATCGGTAATCGGCGGGCTGCTCGTGCAGGAAAGGGACGATAGCGAGTTGAAAGAGCCTGAACGACATGTTGTCTCGGCCAGACCACCAACTGCGGAAGAGATGAAGGCGATGCTCTTTGGCTGGCGCGTTGTAAAGCATGTTAAATCGAACGCCATCGTTTACGCGTCCCGGGATCGAACACTCGGGATTGGGGCGGGTCAGATGGCGCGAGTTGATTCTTCACGAATCGCGATCTGGAAGGCGCAACGAGGCGGGGCTCTCGCTGAAAGGAAGCGCCGTTTGCAGCGACGCATTTTTCCCTTTCGCTGATGGTTTAATTGCGGCATCGGAAGCCGGCGCGACGGCCGCCATCCAGCCAGGCGGCTCCATCCGCGACCAGGAGGTTATTGCCGCAGCAAATGAACGCCAGATGGCGATGGTTTTCACGGGAGTGCGCCATTTCAGGCATTGAGGAAAAGGGGTGAGAAGTCTGGGCGCCCTCAGCTGGTTCTTTCAACCGACTTTTTTTTGCGCGTTCGACGCGTGTTCCGGAGTCTAACAATCCATGATCAAATTAGGAGTAAACATCGATCATATCGCGACGCTTCGGCAGGCTCGCTACGCCGACATGATAGATTCTCCCAACTGCGAGCCGGATATACTCGCGGCCGCATCTGCCTGTGAACGAGCGGGGGCCAGCGGCATCACCGTGCACTTGCGAGCCGACCGGAGGCATATCCAAGATCGAGATGTGTTTCGTTTAAGAGACAGCATCATGACAAAGCTGAACCTCGAGATGGGAAATACGCCGGAGATTGTGGAGACTGCTCTTAGGGTCCTGCCCGACGAGGTCTGTTTGGTTCCGGAGAATCGCCAGGAAATAACGACCGAAGGAGGGCTGAATGTGACCAGACATTTCAAAGCGCTCAAACAGACGATTCAACGTCTTCACACCGCCGGAATCCGCGTCAGCATGTTTATCGAACCGGATGCTGCTCAGATTCAAGCGTCGAGCGAACTGGGAGCGGACGCGGTGGAATTGCATACGGGCGTATTCGCCAACCTGCCGGCTGCATTACAGCAGGATGAAGTGGATCGACTCGACGCGGCGGCTCGATTGGCCAAGGAAAAAGGGCTTCTGGTGAACGCCGGACACGGGATAAACTATTCGAACGTTCGCTTGTTAATATCAAACCCGCACTGGAACGAATTCAATATTGGTCATTCGATTGTCTCACGCGCAATTTCAATTGGTCTTGAAAATGCTGTTCGTCTGATGTTGGAACGCTTAAAGAGCTGAGCATATTCCCAGGATTACACGTCGCGAACATCAGCCTAGATCAAGGAGGATTGGCTTACGTTGCGATTTTCCGATTGATGGACACCGATTACAAAGTGAAGCTGGAAGTTTTCGAGGGTCCACTCGACCTGCTGCTCTATCTGATCAGGAAGGATGAGGTCGATATCTACGATGTTTCGATCGAACGAATCACCGGCCAATACCTCGAGTATCTGGAAACATTTCGGATGCTGGACCTTGAGATCGCCGGAGAGTTTGTCGTGATGGCTGCGAACCTGATCTACATCAAGAGCCGCAATCTCCTGCCTGTCCATCAACAGCCTCCGGATGAAGAGGCCGAGGAAGAGGATCCGCGCTGGGATCTGATCCGGCAGCTGATCGAGTATAAGAAGTTCAAGGACGCCGCATTTCAGCTTCACCACAGGGAATTGCTGCAGGAAGGGTTAATCGTTCGGATGCCGGAGAAACCTGAATTCGAGGATTCCGGCACGCTTGCTCAAATCCGAAGTCGGCATCTTCGATTTGATCAACGCATTCCAGAAGGTGCTTAAGAAAATCGAGCTGAAGCGCGAAGATCTTCGTGAGATTTTTGAGGAAAGCTTCACGGTCTCGGACAAAATTGACTTTATCATGCGCACTGTTCCGGGCAAAAAATCGGTCGCTTTTTTCGATCTTTTCGCGACGGCTGCGAGTCGGACCGAGATTGCGGTGACATTTCTGGCATTACTGGAACTCATCCGTATGAGGCAGATCCGAGTCTTTCAGGACGGGCCTATTCGCGGAAATCGAAATCAGCGGCGTGTTGGATTGAGAAAAAGCCCACTTCGCCAGCTTAGCCTAAAGACCGGGAATGAGAATGGAGACCGCAAATCGCACAGATTTCAAAACTGCACTAATGTCGGGATTCGAACCATGGTTACCCTAAAAGCAGTCGTTGAAGCCCTGCTTTTCGCATCGCAAAAGCCGCTTTCGCTGAAGGAAATCGCGGCGGCCCTGGCAGTCAGCTGCGGAATACTTCGAAGAAGGACCGGAAGCGGTGCTGGCTAAAGTCAACGAAGCGGAGATCATCGAATCCTTACACGCTTTGCAGAACGAATATTTGGAACTGGGCCGTGCGTTCCACTTAGCTGAACAGGTCTCCGGCTGGGTCATGGTCAGCCGAATCGAATACCAGATCTGGGTTCGACAGCTTTTTCCGGAGATGCGACCCACCCGGCTGAGCGCACCGGCGCTCGAAACATTGGCAATTATCGCTTACCGCCAACCGATCACCAAAGCCGATGTCGAGGCAATTCGCGGAGTAACGGTGGACGGCGTGATGCAGAAGTTGCTCGATGCCGGTTTAGTGAAAATCACCGGACGTGCGGAAATTCCTGGCCGCCCGTTATTGTACGTCACAACCCAGCATTTTATGGAGCATTTCGGGCTCAAGAATTTGGATGAACTACCCAACGCATCCGAACTCAGAGAGGTCTCGTTGCCGAAAGCCGTGGCGCCGGCGGAACGCAACCCCGCAATCAGCATCGAAACGAGCAAGCCGTCGGACTCCAAACCGGAGAACATTGAGAATGGAGAAGTCGAAATTGTCACTGGAACTGATTCGAAAGCGAATTGACGAGGTTGACACCAAACTGCTGGAACTATTGAACCAGCGCGCGGATCTCGTCCATGAAGTGGGTGTCGTTAAGAAACAGGCCGGCCTTACCATCTACGCTCCTGAACGCGAAGAGGCTCTGCTTCAAGGGCTCGAGAGAAAGAACAAAGGGCGGCTTCCGGCAACAGCGGTTCGTGCCATTTATCGAGAGATCATGTCGGCGGCATTGGCGTTGGAGAAAGGATTAACCATAGCCTATCTGGGTCCGCAAGCAACGTGGTCACATCAGGCCGCGCGCGCCAAATTCGGAGCATCAGTCGATTATTCCGCGCAGGCCAACATCGGTGACGTCTTCGATCAGGTTACGCGACGGCGAGCCGATTATGGTGTCGTGCCGATCGAGAATTCGGTAGAAGGGGCGGTAAACCATACCCTCGACCTCTTCATGGATTCCGAGCTGAAGATCTGTGCGCAGACTCTGCTTCGGATCGAAAACAATCTTCTATCGAATGAACCGAAAGAAAAAATCACAAAGATCTATTCTCATCCCCAGGTGTTCGGCCAATGCCGGAAATGGCTCAAAGCAAATGCGAACGAACTGGAATGGATCGAAGTCTCGAGTACAACAAAAGCAGCAGAACAAGCTTCCCGAGAACCGGGCGCTGCGGCGCTAGCCGGCGCGATGGCCGCAGAGGTGTACGGATTGGAGATCCTGGAACGATCGATCCAGGACAGTCCGAATAATACCACGCGGTTTCTGGTGATCTCGCACGCCACCTGCCCTCCAACCGGCACAGATAAAACATCCCTGATGTTCTGCGTTCAGGACCGGGTTGGTGCTCTCTATTCGGCAATCGAGCCATTCAATCGGCTTAAGCTCAGCATGAGCAAGATCGAGAGCCGGCCCTCCAAGCGTAAGAACTGGGAATACTTTTTCTTTGTCGATATCGAAGGCCACTGTGATGACGAACAGGTCAAAAGCGCCATCAGTGAGTTAGAAAAACACTGCACTTTCGTCAAGGTGCTTGGAAGCTATCCACGGACTGAAACGGTGGGAGCCTGAGCCAGGAGACAGAAGACAAAAATCAAGAAGGAGCCAGGAGTCGGAAGAGGGTCAGGAGAGCTTTTTTTTGACACAGCAATTCCGCTTGCGTTTGAGATTCGATCAGGCGCAGAAGGCCGTTCTTGCAGCTAACATGCCTGGCGGCCGAGAATCAGTCTCTTCATTCCGGCATCACTTTCAGGGCTGTTCCCTTCTCCCACTGACACTGACAACTGCTTTCAGCGACCGACATAAATTGCTTCATCCGGCCAGTCGGGCTTCATCAGACCGTTCTTCATGTTCACCAGCGGCAAATAGTTGCGCATCACGCGGACAGGCGAAAGAATTCGCACGGTCGAGATTTCTTCGATCAAATCCTTGCCGTGATTTTTCAGAAGTGTTGGGATCAATTCTTCGTGCATTCGCTGCACGATATCGACATCGCTATCGCCGTCGATATAGAGTAAGAGCGCGACTTTACCATCGATCTCTGCGATATGACTTTCAAAAACTCTTTCGGTGAACACAGTGTTGCTCGGCTCCATTTTGATATCGTCCACGAGTTGCTTGTACGTGATACCGACGCCGAACTTGATGATGTAAAGATGGCGCGCAGTAAATTGTTGAGCGCCGTTGGCGGAGAGGTCGACGTTCGCATAGTACGAAAAATCCCCTCCTGCTCCAGACGCTGCCGTTTCCGGCTGACGGTGCGCACATTGACCCCAGTTAATTCTCCGACTCCGTTGTCCGATTCGCGCGGATCGCGAATCAGGTGACGGATGATCGCCTTTTCTTGCTCATCTAGAATTCTCATGGCAGTATCCCCCTACCAGGCTCGAAAGGGAAGCATGGGCAATCCTCGCGAACCGGCTCTTTGCAATTGTTCCGCATTACAGAGGGCATAAATTATTCGAGAAAACTTGTTTTGGCGACAAAAATTCGTCAGTACTCTATGGAATTTCGTCTTGAATCACTCATCTGAAGTCTTAATGTCAGCAAGCTTTCCGTCATGAATGACGCAATCACGCTAGCGCTCAATGGGCTTCCGGACTCGCTCTATCGGCCGGAAGAGGAACACGATTCGTGTGGAGTAGGTTTTGTCGCCGCGATCAACGGCGAACGATCCAATCGCGTGCTGCGGCACGGGCTCACTTCGAAGTGCAACATGGCACACCGCGGAGCGATGGACGCGGACGCGAAAACCGGAGATGGCTCGGGCGTGATGACGCAGATTCCGTACAAACTCTTTCGCAAAGAGGTGACCAAACTCGGGCACACGCTCTACAATGATACGGATCTTGGGGGTTGGGTTTGTTTTCTTGCCCCACGACAACGCCTATGCGCAGGCGCGAGCCAAAGCGATCATTGAGGAGGTTTTAGAGCATCGCGAACTGTTCCAGTTCGGCTGGCGCGAGGTCCCGCTCAATGTCCTTGTGCTAGGTGAAAAAGCGCAACTCACCATGCCCCGAATCGAGCAGGTGCTGATCGGCCGACCGGCCGGGATGAGTGATGACGAATATGAACGGCGCCTGTATCTCGCACGAAATGAAATCGAGGCGCGCACACATCTCGATAACATTAAAAATTTTTATATCGCTTCGTTTTCGCACCGGGTGATTGTTTACAAAGGCTTGTTAACGGCGGTCTCGCTCGAAAAATTTTATCGAGATCTCGCTAATCCAGAGTACGAGACTGCGATATGCCTTTACCACGAACGGTATAGCACCAATACATTTCCAACCTGGCCTCTCAGCCAACCGTTCCGCGTTCTTGGGCATAACGGCGAGATCAATACGATTCGAGGCAACCGCAACTGGATGCGTGCTCGGGAGTCGGAGTTGATGGCCGAAGTCTGGGGCGAAGATGTCGATCTCCTAAAGCCGATCATCCAACCTGGAGGATCGGATTCGGCCAGCCTGGATAACGCGATGGAAGTGCTGATGTTGTCCGGACGCGACATCTTGCATGCGATGACCATGCTTGTGCCGCCGGCGTGGCGCGCCGACGAGAAAATGGCTCCGGAACTCAAGGCTTACTACGAGTACCATCGATGTTTTACCGAACCTTGGGACGGTCCGGCAGGACTTATATTCAGCAACGGAATCGTCGTCGCAGCCTGTCTCGATCGAAACGGACTCCGACCGGCGCGATACAAGATCACCGAAGACGGGCTTGTGAGTCTTGGCTCTGAGGTAGGCTGCAACGAAATCGATGACGCAAAGGTCATCGAGAAAGGGCGCCTTGCACCGGGCGAGATGATCGCAGTCGATACCGGCGCGGGCAAACTCTTGCGAGACGCCGAAATCAAGAAAGCAGCTTTCGGCCGAAAAACCTTATCTGGAGTGGATCAATACGTATTTGCTCCGGCTGCAGCAAATTGCCGGCAAATCGATCCCCGCACCTGCGGGGGAATTGGATATTCTGGAATTGACCCAGCTGCAGGTAGCGTTCGGGTACACGAGTGAAGAACTCGACATGGTTCTGAAACCGATGGTCAAGGATGGCCAGGAAGCGCTCGGATCGATGGGGGATGATACGCCGCTGGCTGTTCTTTCTTTGCAGCCGAGGTTGCTTTACACCTACTTCAAACAGCTCTTCGCGCAGGTGACCAATCCGCCGATCGATCCGATCCGCGAAAAACTCGTGATGTCCCTGGCAACCCTCCTGGGATGGCGCCGTAATTTGCTCGGAGCGACACCTGAACATGCCAAAATGGTGCACTCGGATTCGCCGGTATTGCTTCAGCATGAACTCGATGCCTTGAGATCGATATCCGGATCCGGACCACAAATCGGCGACAATCTCTATTCTGTGGAATGTTGCGGAAGGCGCGGACGGGCATAGAAGAGGCAGTGAATCGGATCTCTGCGGAAGCTGAACGCGCCATCGATGATTCAGCGCGGCTGATTATTCTTTCTGACCGAGGAGTAGATCACGGTCACGTTGCCATTCCGATGCTGCTCGCCACCGCAGCCGTTCATCATCATCTAACCCGAATCGGAAAACGAATGAAGTGCAGTATCATTTGCGACACCGGGGAAGCTCGGGATGTGCATCAGATTGCGTGCCTGATCGGATATGGCGCAAGCGCGGTCTGCCCCTACGTCGCGTACGGAACGATTCGAGAATTGCTTGAGAAAGGCCAGCTCGGGGAAACTGCGACGTACGAAAAGATGGTCCGCAACTACAAGGTTGCGATCGAGAAGGGGTTGCTGAAGATCATGTCAAAAATGGGCATCTCGGTCGTAGACAGCTATCGAGGTGCTCAGATTTTCGAAGCGATCGGGATCAGCTCTGAGCTCACCGAAAAATGTTTTGCCGGGACATCCTCCAAAATCGAGGGCATCGGTTTCAAAGAGATCGCGACGGAGACGCTGACAAGGCACAGACACGCCTACTCAAAGGCGCTGCCTGAAGAGAACAAAACGCTTGAGCTGGGAGACCCTGGTTATTACCGGTTCCGGCGGCAGGGTGAGCAGCATGCGGTCACGCCACCGGTGATCAAGAGCTTTCACGCGTTTGTTAAATCGAACAAGCCAGAGGATTACAAAGCGTACGTCGAAGCGGTCAAAGCGGTCCGGCCAAATACACTGCGAGATCTGTTGGAACGAATTCCAACAGGCAAACAGCCGATCCCGATCGAAGAAGTGGAGCCGATCGAAGAGATCCGACGACGATTTACCACTGCTGGCATGTCCCTTGGCGCACTGAGCCCGGAAGCACACGAGTGCCTCGCCATCGCGATGAATCAGATCGGCGGAAAATCCAATTCGGGTGAAGGGGGCGAAGACCCGCAACGTTTTCATCGCCGCAAAAATGGCGATTGGCCAAACAGCGCGATCAAGCAAATCGCTGCGGGCCGCTTTGGCGTCACCGCCGCTTATCTCGCAAGCGCGAAAGAGATCGAGATCAAGATGGCCCAGGGCGCAAAACCGGGCGAAGGAGGACAATTACCAGGCCACAAGGTTACCGAATTGATTGCGCGGCTGCGAAAAAGCACGCCGGGGTGGCATTGATCTCCCCGCCGCCGCACCATGATATCTATTCAATCGAGGACCTGGCGCAGTTAATTTACGATCTGAAACAAGTCAATCCGCGAGCAAAAATCTGCGTTAAACTGGTCGCGGAAGCAGGCGTCGGAACGATTGCCGCCGGCGTAGCCAAGGCGCATGCCGACATCATTCTTATCAGCGGCCACGAAGGAGGCACTGGCGCTTCACCACTTAGTTCAATTAAGAATGCGGGTAGCGCCTGGGAGCTCGGAATTGCGGAAGCGCACCAGGTCCTGATGCTGAACGGCTTGCGCAACCGGATTATTCTGCGCACGGACGGCGGCCTCCGAACCGGGGAAGACATCGTCTTTGCGGCATTGCTTGGGGCCGAAGAATTTAATTTCGGAACAACTGCGCTGATTGCCTCCGGTTGCGTTTATGTTCGGCAGTGCCACCTGAATACATGTCCAGTCGGCGTGGCGACTCAGGATGAGCGTCTGCGCGCGAAATTCAAGGGCAAGCCCGAATATGTCGTGAACTACTTCAATGGAGTTGCAGAAGAGGTACGAGCGATCATGGCGGAGATAGGTCTTCCTAGTTTCACGGACCTGGTTGGACGGGTGGAATATCTGCGTCAGCGATATATCCAGGATCACTGGAAGGCAAACAAAGTCAATCTGAGTCGATTGCTGGTGAATGTCGCGAAAGATGACGATTCGCAGCCACGGCACAATACGTGGGAACGAAATGATCCCCAACCCGGAAGGCGGCTCGACGACTCGATCCTGCAGGATGCGCGCGAAGCAGTGAACGACCAGTTGCCGATTACGCTCTCTTACCGGGTCAAGAACACTAACCGCGCAGTTGGAACCAAGCTTTCGGGAGAGATTGGTTACCTCTGGGGGGAGCAAGGTCTGCCCGAAGGAACGATCGAATTGGAACTGCGTGGCAGCGCCGGTCAAAGCCTCGGAGCGTTTCTAAGTCCCGGTGTCAAGATCACGTTGACTGGTGAAGCGAACGATTACGTCGGCAAGGGCATGGGAGGCGGTGAAATCGTCGTAAAGCCACCCACCGAGCGAAAATACGTCGCGCACGAAAACTCGATCGTCGGCAATACCTGTCTTTACGGAGCGACCGGCGGAGAATTTTTCGCTGCTGGTCGCGCTGGAGAGCGGTTTGGCGTGCGGAATTCAGGAGTGACCGCCGTGATTGAGGGGGTCGGCGATCACGGCAGTGAGTATATGACAGGCGGCGTCCTGCTAGTTCTCGGAAGTACCGGGAAAAACTTCGGAGCCGGTATGACCGGAGGAGTCGCGTACGTGTTAGATCTGGACGATTCGTTCCCACTCAATTTGAATCCGGAACTGGTCGCGCTTGAAAGGCTCGAAACCGAAGTGGATATCGTCACTGTGAAGAGGCTGGTCTACAAACATCTTGAGCGGACGGAAAGCGACCGGGCAAAAGAGATCCTGGGAGACTGGCATCGATATGAGTCAAAATTCTGGAAGATTCGCCCGATCCATGTTCCGACAGTTCCCAAACCGGCCCTGGTGCCGGCCCCTGCCGCATAGGAGACGTCTGCACCGATCAGTTAGCTTATGGAAATTACGACTCAACTTGCGCTGTTCCTCGCGAACAAGCCAGGCACCCTCGCCGCCGTCTGCGATGCATTGGCAGCAGAGCAGATCAATATCTTCGGCTTAACGATTTCGGATACGGTGGATCACGCCGTGGTGCGCATGGTCGTCAGCGATCACAAAAAGGCATTGTCCATTTTTGAAGAACACGGCACGCTTGTCCTGGAAAACGATGTCCTGATGCTGGAGCACGACAACAAGCCCGGAACATTATCCGAAATCGCGAAAAAGCTCGCCGCAGAGAAAGTCAACATCGAATACGCCTACTTGGCGACTGCGCCAAACGCGGAAAAAGGGGTTCTGATCTTCAGGCCGAATAACCTGAAGAAGGCGTTCGAGATTCTTAGCTGACGACCTTCAGGAAAAAGCTTGAATAGATCTGCCCCGAAATGCCGCTAAATAACCGGCTGTTACTTCTTCTCAGTCGCTGCCTTGGTCTCAGGCTTCGTCTCTGCTCCCGGTTGGTCCACGAACTCGATATAGGCCATCGCTGCGGAATCGCTTTGTCTCGGACCAAGCTTCACGATCCGGCAATAGCCACCTTGCCGACTCATGGTGCGAGGCGCCAGTTCGGCAAACAATCTTCGAACAGCTTCCTTCTGCCGCAGAAAAGAAAAGGCCACACGACGTGCATGGAGATCACCCCGTTTACCGAGAGTGATCATCCTTTCCGCAAACGGCCTGACAGCCTTTGCTTTTGCCAAAGTCGTCTTAATTCGATTGTACGCAATGAGGCTGCAAACCTGGTTCGCCAGCAAGAGATTCCGATGCTCGGATTTGCGGCCCAATTTAATGGTCTTCTTTGCGTGACGCATAATTCTTAGAGAGAGACCAATTTGCCCTCGTCACTCCGTTCGCCGCCCATTGGCGGTTCAACTAATCCCGACTCAAATTTCATCCCCAGGCTCAGACCAAGCTGTTGCAATTTTTCTTTGATCTCGTTCAGCGACTTCTTCCCGAAATTACGATACTTCAACATCTCCGCTTCCGTCTTCATTGCTAGCTGGCCTACGGTCGTGATATTGGCGTTGTTCAAGCAATTCGCGGCACGAACCGAGAGTTCGATTTCGTTAACGCTCATATTCAGGAGTTTCTTGAGCCGGGTATTCTCCTGGCTGACTTCCTCCGGCGTTTCATCAAACTCGACCTGGCTGTCGTCATAATTCACGAACACATCCAGGTGATGACGTAGGATGGCGGAAGCCTGAAGAAGCGCGTCTTCCGGAGTGATCCGTCCGTCCGTCCAGACTTCAAGAACCAGCTTATCGTAATCAGTACGCTGGCCGACGCGAGTATTCTCGACGGCTGTACTTCACCCGAATCACCGGTGAAAAAATTGAATCGATCGGGATAACGCCTATCGGCATGTCCGCACGTTTGTTCTCGTCTCCCGTAAAAAATCCGCGTCCAATCCGGACGTCAAACTCGGCTTCAAACTTCTGCCGCTTGTCGATGGTGCAAATGACCTGGTCCGTATTCAGCACTTCAATACCCTGGATGGTCTGGATGTCACCGGCAGTGACCAACCCCTCTTTGTTGACATTGATCGTGACCGTTCGTGGCTCGTGGTCAACTGCCTTGAATCTTATCTTTTTCAGATTGAGGATCATATCGGTCACGTCCTCAACGATCCCCGGCAGCGATGCGAATTCATGTTGCGCCCCAGTAATTCGAACCGAAGTGATCGCCGCACCTTCCAGAGAGGAAAGAAGAACGCGGCGCAGAGAGTTGCCGACTGTGTGGCCATATCCGGCCTCAAACGGTTCAGCGGTAAATTTGGTGTATGTCTCGGTTGCGGTGGCCTCATCTTTTGTGAGGCTCTTGGGCATCTCGAAACGACCTAAACGAACGGGCATATGCATTTTACTTTTATACTTAGCCGGGTTTCCCCTGGCGCGTGCGGTTGCAGGCCAAGCGGCCGCAACCCAGGGACCAACGGCAGTTCTGGCTCGCGCGGAGCGTGCAATCAGCCACAAGGGATCGGGCGTGTCAAGGCGTATTGCAACGCGGCGCTCCCGGTAGATTGAAGGCAACCTACCTGTTTTTCGGCGGCTACGACGACCTCACGGAGCTTTCTCGGTTATAACGCTGCCGCAATGGCCTTACCCACTTCCTCTGTCGATGCGGAGCCGCCGATGTCCCGCGTCTTAGGTCCGGTTTCCAGGACCTTTTCAATCGCCTTGATTATAGCTCCAGCCGCATCCTGCTCGCCGAGATGCTCAAGCATCATTGCCCCGGACCAGATTTGACCGATCGGATTTGCGATCCCTTTGCCCGCGATATCCGGCGCCGAACCGTGCACCGGCTCGAACATCGAAGGAAAAACGCGTTCCGGATTCAGATTCGCCGAGGGAGCGATGCCGATCGTTCCAGTGCACGCGGGACCGAGGTCCGAGAGGATGTCTCCGAAAAGATTCGAACCAACCACGACATCAAACCAGTCAGGATGCAGTACGAAGTGGGCGGTCAGAATGTCGATATGAAACTGGTTGGTCTTGATCTGGGGATATTCAGCGCTGATCACCTTAAATCGCTCATCCCAGAACGGCATGGTGATCGTGATGCCGTTCGATTTGGTCGCCGAAGTCACCTGCTTTTTTCTCCGTTTGGAGGCGGTCTCGAAGGCGCAACGCAAAATCCGGTCGACTCCACGGCGCGTGAACACTGATTGTTGTGTCGCAAACTCGAACTCGGTGCCTTCAAACATTCGTCCGCCGACAGAAGAGTATTCTCCTTCGTTATTCTCGCGAACGATGATGAAATCGATATCGCCATAGTCCCGATTCCGCAGCGGGGATTGGATTCCCGGCATTAACCTCACCGGACGAATATTGGCATATTGCTCGAATACGCGGCGAATCGGAATCAACAGGCCCCAGAGTGAGATATGATCCGGGACGCCCGGGAACCCGACCGCGCCGAGAAAAATTGCGTCATGATGCCGGATCTGGTCGAGCCCGTCTTCGGGCATCATTCGACCAGTTTCCTTGTAGTACGCGCAACTCCAGGGAAACTGTTGCCACTCCAATTGAACGCCGGCTTTCCTGGCCGCCGCATCGATCACCCGGATCCCTTCAGGCACAACCTCCTTACCAATTCCGTCTCCCTGAATCACCGCAATTCGATATTTCTTCATTTGGCCTCGAGAAGAGATAACGAAATCGCTCCTGCAGCGCAACGGTTCCGTCGCTGGCTATTTGGCTGAAAAAGAGTAATGTAGAAGCAACCTTTTCTCGATCTATGCCATCTCTTGCCGAAGTCTTTATTTTCGACGCTATTCGGACGCCGCTCGGGCGCGGGAAATCGACAGGCAAGCTCCATACTCAGACCCCGTTGCGCCTGGTCAGTTCTCTTTTGCGGGAACTGAGCCGCAGATATCCGCCGGTCCAACAGTCTACAGATGAAGTAATACTTGGATGTTGCGAACAGTATAACGATCAGGGCGGCAATCTGGCCAGATCGAGCGCGCTGCAAGCCGGTTACCGGGTCACAACTCCCGGCTTCATGGTGTCGACGATTCTGCGGATCCGGCTTGGACGCCGTCAACACCGCCGCGGCGAAGGTGATGTCGGGCCAGGCAGACTTGATCATCGCCGGCGGCGTGGAAATGCTTTCGCTCTTTTCCATCTTCGGTTCAGGAGGTCCGATGATTTCTGATGTGTCATTCAAAGATACAAACGTCCAGATTCCACAGGGTCTGTCCGCCGATCTCATCGCGACTTTGCATGGATACACCCGGAACGACGTTGACGCTCTGGGCGCAAGATCCCAGCAGCGCGCCCGCGCGGCATGGAGCAAGGGCCTTTTTGACGATTTGGTCGTGCCGATCACCAACGACAACGGCGATCCAGTTCTCACGCGAGACGAACTGATGCGGGACAATGTAACGACGGAGAGTCTGGCGAAGCTTATCGCCCGCTTTTGAGCGGATCGGGGATGATTATCGCGATTACATCCGGTTGCGATATCCGCAGATCTCCAAGATTCGTCACGTTCATCACGCCGGCAATTCTTCCGGGATTGCGGACGGCGCAGTCGTCGTGTTGATGGGGAACGGACGAATCGCGGAACAATTCGGACTGGAGCCCAAAGCGAAAATTCTGTCGACCGCCAGCGCCGCGGACGATCCCTGCATCATGCTGACGGCCCCGGCTGCCGCCACCCGCAAAGCGCTCGATCGGGCCGGCCTGATCGCATCCGATATCGATCTTTTCGAGGTCAACGAAGCATTTGCCTCGGTCGTTTTGTACTTCATGGACAAGACGAAAGTGCCGCTCGAACGAATCAACGTTGCTGGCGGCGCAATTGCGATGGGCCACCCGGTTGGGGCGACCGGAGCGGTTCTGATCGGCACGCTGGTCAATGAAATGCATAGGCGAAACGTTGAACACGGCGTTGTCACCATGTGCACCGGTCTTAGGGATGGGGGTTGCGACGGTCGTCCAGCGCGTATGAACCCCGAAGGCAACGCTCGAATTTCGTGCGAACGGACCTTTGGACTCAAAGATTGCCGATCGCATCGAGGCAGCGCTCTCCGATCCGGCGATCGAACGCCCTATTGATCGAATTTCACAGCCGACTCGGAAACGGAGAGGATCGAGGTCGATCAGATTCTGGCCGAAGACCCATTGATTGATCGCCTACGCAACCTCGATCCGGCAGATGGAGCAAGGTCCAAAGGCCGCCGTCGCGCTTGTCTCCGAATCGATAGGCGGACTCCAGCTCGAAATTGCTTTGGCGTGTCATGTGCGATTCGCAAGCGTCGGAACGATCAGTCTGGATTTTCCCTGGCTCAAATATGGCCTGATGCCGGTTCTGGGAGGAACACAACGACTTCCCAGACTCTGCGGCATCGAATTGGCGGCGCGACTGTTGTTACAGGGCGAGAAAGTGAGCGTGACGGAAGCGGTTGCGTCGGGATTATTTGAAGTAAAGGACCAGAGCCTGCCCGAGGCCGCCATGGAGTGGGCCGAGGCTCATCCAAAACCCGGACAACCATGGGACCGTGTTCCTCAGGAACTCTCCTTGACCTATTCTCAAAGATCCTCAAATCGCCAACTCCTCGAGAAGATCTATCTCAAGCTCCGCCGCCGCGTAACTCCCGAGGAAGCAGCTCCCACGGCCATCCTCCGATGTCTCCAGGACGGACTCGAACGATCGATTGACGCTGGAATTCGCCTCGAAGCGGAGCAGTGGTCGACCGTGCGGCGTTCACGGTCGACCTTGAACCGCGTGAATACCCTCCACCTGGCGCGGCAAAAGGCGCTTCACAGAGTCGTGAACGAGCAACATCCCATCAAACGCATCGGGATTCTTGGAGCCGGCTTGATGGGGACCGGGATCGCCTACACAGCCGCTCGAGCGGGCTACGAAGTTCTTGTCGTCGACGTATCGCCACGAGGCTTCCGAGCGTTCTCTTCAACGCATGAAGAAGATTGCGCAACAAGACGCCATTTCAGGTTTGTTGAAGCAGGAGACACCAACCGACTTGTTGAACCCGGGTTCGTTGGGCTCCCGAGATTGCCGTTCTCGCGCGCTGCGACTTCATCGTCGAAGCCATTTTTGAGCGCGCGAACTTGAAGAAGGCCAAACTCGCCGAGATTGCAGAGCTCGCCGATCCGGCAGCCATTATCGCTTCCAACACCACGACGCTTCCAATCTCCGACCTCGCGTTGGCATGCAACCGCCCGGATCGATTTCTCGGAACACACTTTTTTGCTCCGGTGGATCGAATGGAACTTCTGGAGATTGTCGTTGGAGAAAAAACGGCTCCCGAAACGATCGAGCGAGCGCTCCTGCTTGGCAAAGGTGCTCGAGAAGACCCCGATCATTGTCCGGGATGGTCCGGGATTTTTTACCAGCAGGGTCGTAGCAGCTTATCTCCAGGAAGCCCTTTTCATGGTTCGCGAAGGGATTTCTCCCTGGATGATCGATAACGTCGCTCGGAATGCCGGCATGATTCTAGGTCCTCTGACTGTGGCTGATCTGATGTCGCTCGACCTGTTGGCCGATATTTTCGAAAGCTTGGCCAAACACCAACGAGGCGCGGCGAGAGACGCCAGCGAATCAGTCGACATCCTGAGGGAATTCACGAGTCGTTCACGTTTGGGAAGGAAAAGTGGGGCCGGCATTTACGAGTACAACTCTCGCCAGGAGCGTGTCGATTCGGCTGATTTTCGCGATCTGTTTCGCGCCGGCCGCCCACCAACCTGTACCAGACGAGATCGAACGACGCTTATTCGTGATTCAGACAATCGAGGCGCTGCACGCGATGCGAGAGGGCATTATTGAGGACGCCTGCGATGGCCGACCTGGCCTCAGTGCTGGGATGGAGTTACCCGGCAGGCCGCGGTGGCGTAATGACCTACCGCGATCTCATCGGGCGGCGAAGATTTTGAACGGGTCCGGGTCGGCTTGCAGGAGAAGTTCGGTAGCCGATTTGCGATGCCGGGATAGGTCTTCGGAATTCTTAGGAAGTGGCGGATAACTTCCCGCTTGCACAAGCCGCGGCTTGTATCAGAGATTTTCTTCGAGAAAGTCGCAACGCCTCCATATATTGGCGGCTCAAGCATGATCCAACGTGATTATCTGATCGTCGGCGGCGGCGTCGGTGGGGCCAGCGTCTGCGACTCACTGCGCCAATATGACACCAAAGGCTCGGTGACCCTTGTCAGCAATGAACCCTATCTTCCCTATCAACGACCGCCCCTGTCGAAGTCTTTTCTGAAGGATTCCGGCGTCCCTTTCGAAAAGCTGGTCGAAAAACCGGAGGATTGGTACAAGAAAAAGGGCATTGAAGTGCGACTTGGGACTTACGTGCGCGAGTTCAATATTGAACGCCGCCTTGCGGTCCTCGAGAACGGTCAAACTATCGAGTTTCGCAAGGCATGCCTGGCAACCGGCAGCCGGGCCAGACGTCCCCAAGTGGCGGGTGCAAACCTTGGCAATGTTGTTTATCTCAGAAATTTCCGGGATGCCTTGGCGATCCGGGAGATCCTCTTAAGCGAGAAACATGTGGTGGTCGTGGGATCCGGCTTTCTCGGTGCAGAAGTCTCCTCCTCTTTGACCAGTTCCGGCGCAAAGCTGAGCCTGCTGAGCCGGGACAAGGTGATCTGGCAGGAACTGCTCGACCCCGAGAGCGCACAATGGTTGACCGATTCCTATCTGGAGGCCGGAATCCAATTGCTGCTAAATGAAAATCTCAATGGATTCGAAGGGAAAACGGTAATCAAGAACATCCAGACTAAAAGCGGGATGCGATTTCCCGCGGGGCTTGCCGTGGTCGCGATTGGGACCGAACCCAACCTGCAACTTGTGGCAAATACCCCACTGAGCAGCCCGAGCGGATGCCCGGTCAACGAGTACCTGGAGACAGACGAAAAAGGCATTTACGCGGTGGGGGATATCGCGCTTTATCCCGATCGCATTTACGGAGGGGCCAAACGCACGACGAACATCGAAATGGCGCGGCTGCAGGGTCTCATCGCCGGAGCGAATCTGACCGGACGCAAACGCCAGAAATTTGAAGGCGTCCCGAGCTGTTCGAGCCAGGTTCTCGGAATGCATTTCGATTTTGTCGGCGACTTCAGTACGCCTCATCTGCTTGGAGATATCGAAGGGAGCAGAGAGAAACGAGGCTTTATCGCACGGTATCGACGAGGAGAAACCCTTATCGCCGCGGTGCTCTGCAATCGCAATCCTGCAGAACTGCCAGCGATCCAGGAAGAGGTAAAAACAAGCGTGTTGTTCCGGACGAAACGATAGTTCAGAGCATCTGCCGCTTTGCTCGTTCTCATCGTTCTGATAGTCGTCTTGTCAATTTTTGGGCGACACCTGAACCAGTTTTCGATTGCAGGAATCAGTGAACGAACAAAGCCCTTCGGTGTGGTATGAGACGACACCCGAGCACCTCGAGCACAAGCGCCATTAGAAGATGCCGGGGATTCCTTCCTCCATCACGACGACTCTTTCTTCGATGTGATGACGTTTGATGGCCGCACGCAACCGGGTCAGGGGCTCCTCCGGGGGCTCGAAACTCAGTCGAAATGACCCGTAATGCATTGGGACCATAATCCGGGCATTCAACTCCGTAAAGGCCTGGATGGCTTGCTCGGGATTCATGTGCACTTCCCGCCGGGTCGGTGGATCATAAGCCCCGATCGGTAATAAGGCGATCTCTGTCGGCAACCTTTGCCCGATCTCCGCAAATCCCGAAAAATAGGCGCTGTCCCCACAGTGAAGGATTGTTCTGGTGCCAAGCTTAAAATGAAACCCGCCGAAGCCCCGATGAGAATCGTGGAGAACACGGGCTCCCCAATGATGACACGGAGTCAGCGTGACGCCGATTTCTCCGATATTCAGCGTCTGCCACCGATCCAGTTCGTGGACCCGATTGAATCCGAGGTCCTGCACTAAATTGCCAACCCCGTTCGGGACGATGATGGGCTGAAATGCAGAGATCCGTCGGAGAGTTCGCCTGTCCAGATGATCGAAATGGGCGTGCGTCACGAAGACCAGATCAATCGCAGGAAGGTGACGCAACGGAAATCCCGGACGCCGAAGGCGCTTAATGATTTTCAGCCAGAGCGACCAGATTGGATCCACGAGAATGTTAAGTCCGCGCCAGCCGATTAAGAAGGAGGCATGACCGATCCAGGTCAAACAAATCTGTTCGGGCTCGAGCTCAGGAAATTCTGGTCTATGCGCTATCCCTTTTCGGCGTGTAAAGAGAGAGGGCAGATAAACTTGGGTAATAAAGTTTCGCCTAAGCCAGCCCTTGCCAGGTTTTAAGCTGACACGATGCCCTTGATTCCTGGAGATATTCGACACGACAAACAAGTCATTATTGAATTGTGTGACGATGGCAAACCCCAGATCGCAGTTTTCCGATAAATCCCGCTTGCGAGACACGATGCGCCAACGACTGAAGCAACTGTCGCAAAACGAACGACACACGCGATCCCTCCGGATCTGCGAAAAGCTTCACCCCTTCTTTTCCGGCAAGAAGAGTCTCGGCTTGTTCGCGCCGACGCCGACTGAACCTGACCTGGATCTTTTGTGGGACCTCGGCCTGCTTGAGTATCATCTAGTCAGCTATCCACGGTGTGAAGGTGACGTTCTCTCTTTTCGCCCAATTTTGGCGCTCTCGGAACTTGTGCGCGAGCGATTTGGAATCCGGGCGCCGGCTCCAGGCCCGCGTCTGGAACAGTTGGACCTCATTGTTGTGCCCGGCCTCGCTTTTACCGATCAAGGAGTCCGGCTCGGTCGCGGCGCGGGATTTTACGACAGGTTCCTTTTCACGATCCCTGCGACCACGGTCAAGATCGGCGTCTGTTTTGAGTCTCAGCGAATCTCTGAGATTCCACATGAATTTCACGACGTGAAGATGGACGCTGTTGTTTACGGATAATTGAAGAGGACATTGTGCTTAGACTGCTTACAACCCATATCTCCTCGCGCTTAGCTCGAATCGTTCGGATTTATCACCTTCTGCCGGAACACCTCAGAGCTCTTTCGGCACCTCCATCTTGAATTGAGGGATGCGCACCACAAACGGCACTCCCTCATCTGTGAGGCCGATGAAGGCGCCTTCCGCCACGCTATCCAAACCAATCACGTGATAGCTGTTGTAAGAGAACCGCTCTCCCGGCCGAAGACGCGGGTACTCGCCGACAACACCGTCTCCTTCGACCACAATCTTTTGGCCGGCCTGGTCAGTAATCACCCATTTCCGGCCTCTGATCGTGACGGTTTCGGCCGATTGATTGTCGATCGTTATAAAGTAAACAAATGGATAGGGCCTTTCCGGTGGCGCCTCAAGTGTCGGCAAGTAGACAATCTTGTCGATGATCACGCGGAGATTCGTCAGTTCCCGAAACACTGAGCTCACAAGACTATAATGCGCCATATTGAGCGAAAAGTCTCTTTCTATGCAAACCCCTGTAGCTGTCAGTATTGCCGGATCCGACAACTCTGGCGGCGCCGGAATTCAGGCGGACCTGAAGACCTTTACCCACTTCAAAGTGTACGCCGGGACGGTTGTCACATGTATTGTTGCAGAAGTACCTGGAGAGGTCCTTTCGATCCAACCGGTTGAGCACAGTATAGTCCGGGACCAGCTCAACTTGTGTCTGTCCCATTTCCCGGTGGTGGCGATCAAGACCGGAATGCTGTACAGCCGCGAAATTATCGATTTGGTTTGTGAAGTGTACGAAGCACTTCCGCGGAACGAACGGCCTTTCCTGGTTGTCGATCCTGTCATGATAGCCACTTCAGGTGATCCGCTCCTGCAGCCCGGTGCTTTTGAACGGTACAAGTCTCGAATGTTCCCGCTCGCTGATCTCGTCACGCCGAACCTGGATGAAGCGGCAGCCATCCTCGGGAGCAAGCTGGATTCACTCGCGCGAATGCGTGAGGCCTCCGTCGAGCTTTACCAGAAATTTCAAGTTCCGTTCCTGCTGAAAGGCGGCCACCTCAAATCGACTCAGGCGGTGGATTTATTGATCGATGACGATGGACTGCATGAATTTTCCGAACCATATCGGCATGGGGTTTCCACGCACGGAACCGGCTGCACCTATTCCGCGGCAATCGCGGCGAACCTAGCGCTCGGCCTACCGCTAAAAGAGGCCGTAAGAGTCACGAAGAAATACATCACGCGCGCTATCAATGACTCTTTCCACTGGAACACAAAAACGGGAGAATCGTCCGCCTTGCGTCATTTCTGGAATTAGAAGGGCGTTTGCGTTTTTCCGCCTGCTTATCTGACCTGTCGCCGAGGTCCGCCGCCTGTCCCCGAGATCCGCCGACGAGAACAAGGGGACATGTCAAATATTCAAGGGCGTTGCATTTGTCTGTCCACTTATCTGACCTGTCCCTACTTCCTCCCTCCGGAAACAAGGGATCCAGAACAAAGGACAGGTCAAATATTCAAGGGCGTCGCGTTCGGCTGTCCGCTTATCTGACCTGTCCCTACTTCCTCCCTCCCGCTACGGCCTAGGCACCTCTCGGCCCTTAATCCGACGGGCAGGAAATGATCCAGTATTTGAAATAGCTGGATGCCCAGTAGGCGAGGCTCATAGGAGGGCGAGGCTCAAGGAGGGCGAGGCTCCGCCCGAGCCGGGTACGGCGCGTACCGGCAACGTCTCCGCCAATAAGCACGGGCACAGGGGACGAGCATGGTAGTCGGGGCAACGCGTAATCCCCGGCTCGGGCGGAGCCTCGCCCTACCCGTGCCGTCGCCCTCTACCAGACAGCCAAAAAAAAGCAATCCCTTGTTCACATAACTTTATTGTATAATGTTCTTATATGTCCTTTCCCGAAAGAAAACATCCCGAGAAAGGGGTCCTCGAGAGTGAAGTTCTTCCGATAAATAATCCAGTGAGAGCGGGACTGGTCACCCACTCGGACGAATGGCCTTTCCAAGGGGAAATATATAAGAACGAATCGTGGTGGTGAGCAGGGTGCCGGCGTTGGTAGGGCCGGCGTTCGTAGCTCCGCCCGAGCCGGGGATTGCCGCGTTGCCTCGACTACATGTTCCGTCCCCTATTCCCGTGCTAAAGCCAAATGGCGTAGACGTTGCCGCTACGCGCCCGTAACCTGGCTCGGACTACCTAAAGGTAACCCGGCTCGGACGGAGCCTCGCCGGGCAAGCTGGCGGCATCCGGAAGGGCCGGGAATACGATCAACGGGAGAGAGAATCATCGGCCAGGGCAAAAAACCTTGAGTCGTACGGATCCTTGAACGTTGGATCGCGATGTGTCACTCTGGCGTCTCACCGCAGATATTCCTACGCTCAGCATGTATCGAAGCACTTCCCTCCTGTTGGCAGTCCTGCTCCTCGTTGGCTGCTGGTCACGACACAAACGCAACGAAGCGGCTGACATAGGACCGCGCGAGGTAACGATCGAATGGCTGGGGCATGGTTGCTTTCGAGTTACCTCGTCGATCGGCCTGACGATTATCACGGACCCGTTTAACCCTCATGCCGCGAAAGTCGCCACTGTGCCCGCGGACGTGATCCTGATCACGCATGAAGACGATACCGCGAACTACACCGATCTGGTGAGCGGTTCACCTATTATCTTTCGAAGCTCGATGGCGAGCGGCGTGAACCGGGCTAGCGGAGTTTTAGTTCGCGGAGTCCAAACGAGCTCGGAAAGCCTGGTTGCGCCTACCAAACTGAATGTCGCGTACACATGGTCGATGGATGGCATCCGATTCTGCGATCTGGGCGCGATAGAAGATGCTATCACCCCGTCTGAAGCGCTGAATATCGGCAATGTCGACGTACTCTTTATGCCCTTTGGCGGTTCGCCAAACTTTACGGAAGAAAAACGCCGGGTAACGATCGAACGACTTCGCCCAAGGATCATTGTGCCGATTGGGGGGGGATGGCTCTCAGGATCGAACGTTGTCCGCATCAGAGGGAATCGGTTCACACTGACCGTGTCACAGCTGCCGACTACCACGACCGTTTACGTGCCTTCCCTTCGGTGAAGAGCTCATCATGAATGTGCTGGTGATCGGAGGCGGGGGTCGTGAACACGCGCTTGCCTGGAAGCTACGTCAGTCTCCGCGCGTCGAACAGGTTTTCATCGCGCCCGGAAACGCCGGGACGGCGCAAGTAGGCCGGAACATTGAGATTAAATTTCCTGAACTCGATCAACTGGTAAATTTCGCTCGGAGGGAGTCAATTGATCTTACCGTCGTGGGTCCGGATGACGCTCTTGCTGGCGGGATTGTCGATCTGTTTGAGGACGCCGGTTTGCGCATCTTTGGCCCCTGCAAAGAGGCGGCCCAGTTAGAATCGTCAAAGAGCTTTGCAAAACATTTCATGGTCCGTCACGGAATTCCGACGGCGCGGTTCGGGGAATTCGAATCGTGCCGAGATGCGAAAGCCGCTCTAGGAGAGTTCGGATTCCCTCTGGCGGTGAAGGCGGATGGGTTGGCTCTCGGGAAAGGAGTCGTCATTGCGAATGACCGCAGCGAGGCCGAAGCAGCCATCGATGATATGATCGAACGACGCCGCTTCGGAGACGCAGGTCGGAAAGTCGTTATCGAAGAATTTCTCTCCGGCGCCGAGTGTTCGGTACACGCTCTGGTGGATGGTCGCTCCTACCTGCTCCTCCCGACGGCGCAGGATCATAAGCAACTCTATGACGGCAATCGGGGACCGAACACCGGAGGTATGGGAACCATAAGCCCTTCGCAAGGATTGGATACACCGGTTTTGCAGGAGATTCGGGAGCAAATCCTGGATCCGTTTATTCGTGGTCTCCAGAAAGATCACCTCCGGTTTCGAGGGCTGCTATTTCCGGGGCTGATGCTGACCAAGGATGGCCCCCGCGTGCTGGAATTTAATTGCCGGTTTGGGGATCCCGAGGCCCAGGTCCTCCTGCCAAGACTTAAGAGTGACATCGTCGATCTCATCGAAGCCACGATTTCGGAGCAACTCGATGCGGTCACGGCACAATGGGACAGCCGGTCTGCCGTTTGTATCGTAATGGCTTCCGGCGGCTATCCAGGGAATTACGAAACCGGAAAAACAATTGTGGGATTGGAGCAGATCGACCAGATGGACGATGTAATCGTTTTCCACGCGGGGACCCAGCGACGTGAAAATCGGATTCTTACCTCGGGTGGGCGCGTTCTAGGTGTCACTGCGGTTGGAGACACTTTGTTGGCTGCTAAGCGGCGAGCATACGGCGCAGTCGGTAAGATCGAATTCGACGGAAGCTACTTCCGCCGCGACATTGGGTCGATTTAACTTCAAACGAGCTTCTGGATGTCTAAACGTATTATCCTTTGTTTTCTGCTCCTCTGCTCTGGCCGGTTTGTCTTTGCCCAACAAACGCTGACGGCTTCTCCGAATCCGGCCCCGAGCACTTCCGCGTCTCCGGCGACGGCACAACCCCTCCGAGACCTGGTAAACCAATTGGACCAGGCCGGCCTTCAACGGGTGATCGAGCAACTCCGGTCCAGCTTCGTCGATTCGAGCGCGCTGACCAATGAGGAGATCAACCAGGCCGCAGTTGAGGGTCTTCTTTCGCGGCTTGGTCCTGGTGCCACCCTTCAAGCGAAAACGCAGACCGGACAGCCGGTACCGGACCGTCCATTCAAGTCCGAGCTCATCGAAACGCAGTTCGGCTACATACGTCTTGGAAGTTTGAACGAGAACGGTCTGCTCCAATTCGATGTAACTCTCAACAATTTCCGCAATCGTGGAGTAAGCGGATTGATCCTGGATCTGCGAACAATGCAGCCCGGGAGCGATTTTCAACTGGCTTCGGATATCCTGGGTCGGTTTGTGCCTAAAGGCAAATTGTTGTTCAACCTGGTAGAACCTAAGGGAGGAACGGGGCAAGCCTACAGGTCTTCCGCGGACCCGATCTTCACCGGGCCCCTCGCCGTGCTAGTTAGCCAAGACAACGCAGGAACGGCAGAGGCCCTGGCCGGCACGCTCCACAACCAGTTACACGCGCTGATCATCGGTCAGAAGACCTCTGGGCGTGCCGTAGAGTACGAGCACTATCCCATCGGCGATAACCTCGTCTTGACGGTCGCGATCAGGGAAGTGGTGATTCCCGGCACGCCGCATATTTTCCCAAAGGGTCTTACGCCTGACATCCCAGTGCCATTCCCGAAGCAGCAACAGGATAACGTCCTTGCGCTCGCAGACCAGAACGGCGTGTCGAACTACATTTTTGACGAAGAACGACCGCACACCAACGAGGCCGCTCTGGTCGCTGGGAAAAACCCCGATCTGGATGCGTACGAAGCAGAGCATGCCAACGGAAAATCGAAGCAACAACATGTCAAAGACCTGGTTTTGCAGCGGGCAATCGATTTTTTGACGACCATCAGCGTTTTCCAGGCCAAGTGAGACGAGATTTAGTTAGCGCGCTGCGATCGTAACCGAGATTTTTAACCACAGGTTACTCGGATTTCGCAGATTTGAGGAGAAGGGTGCACGTTGTTGGTCGTTTGTGGAATTGGTATGGTCTTTGGTTAACTCTTTTTTTCGGTTTCTGGCTTCCCTCAGCGTTGAAAAATCGTCCGGTAGGCCACGGGTTCTAAAGAGCGAAACAACGCTGTACCCGCCGCCCAGACTATCAGGCGCCGGACTTCGTTCCGAGACACTTTGATTCCTGGCCGATTTTCGGAGGCGTTCCCTAATAGAAGCAGGGTGCGCACTCCAATGAAAACCGGCACTGCACAGGCAAACCGAACTCGCCAGGGCCGAACAGCAATCACGTACTGCCAGGCTTCTTCGAGGCAAACAGACGCCCGTTGACGCCATCGTTCCCACTCAGGGCGGGCGAGAGTCGGGTTCAAGGCGATTTCTTCCAGATTAGAAACGGGAAGATAGGATCTCCCGGCCAGAAGATCGGCGGGATAGTCTCGCAAGATGTTGATGAGTTGAAGGCCCTTCCCAAAATCTTTTCCCAAGCCCAGCATTTCCTTCGCAGGTAACCGTGCGTAGTTCGGCCACTCGAGGAGGCAGATCTTGGTCCAGAACTCGCCGACGCAACCGGCAACTAAATAGGTATATTCTTCAAGCGCAGAGTCATCGGCCAACGCACAAATTCCCGGTTTGGACTCAAATCTCTCGATGTCAAGAGTCTGACCCTGGATAATTTTCGTTAAGACTTCGTTTAAGAGTTCCCGATGTGCCGGTGGGATTCTTGAGAGGCAGTCCAATACCCGGTCAATATTGGCCAGCAGCAATTTCTCTGGTCCATCCGCCTGCGCAGTTAAACAGGCTGCCAGATCCAGCGGATCTCCCAGTTCCCGGTTTGAAACAGATCCTAGAAACCGCTTCAAGATCTCGATTCTTGGTGCCGGCGGGAGTTGATTGGTGTCGGCGATCGTGTCCGACGCCCGAGCTAGCAGATACCCCAGCGCGATCGCCATTCGAACCCGTCGCGGAAGGAAGCGTACACTGATGTAGAAAGAACGAGAGACCCCTCTGAGAAGACCGAACAACTCGGCTTCACCGGACATCGACCACCTCGATCTTGCTAAGATCGGCGTTTCCTAACCCGTAGCTAAACGCGGTCTGGAGATATTTTGCCGTTTTTGAAGCAGGCTCCATTTGAGCCCCGATACGCCATTCGTCGATTCTCTTTAACGCGACTGCATCCAGCGCCACCGGATCTTTGCTTGCATACAGTGTTCCATAGTGGATCGCATAATTCGCATCTCCAAACGGCGCGCCGGCGTAAAGGGCGATCAAACCGTCCATGACTTGAAACACGACTTTGTCGCCGATGCGCGGATCGGCGTAGGCTTCAGGAATGGAAGGATCACCATTGACCGGATCTTGAACCAGTCTTCGCCAGTTATCGAGGTTCTGGACTGTCATATTGTACAAGGCTCCGGAAAGGCCGCAGAACACGTTGTCGGACAAAACCGGTACGTTGATCACCTTGGTTACAACGCGGCTCAAGACGCTGCTCAGGTGGCTTTCATCGCTTAGATTGTCCATGGTTTGCGGCTTCCTCTTCTCCTTCTCAACCGGACCTTCCTTTGGCTCTTCCCGCAAAGTGTCCGGGGTCTTGGCCATAAAGAGGAGATCGCCGTAAATCAGTTTCCCACTGATCGGAGAAGTGAGTACGGCCTTCGGATCATAGTTACCTTCACTCCACATCAGCCGGTAGCCGGCGTTCCTGGTGTGGAACCCTGCCACTTTTAGCAGGTGCTCATCGCGATCCCAGACAACAATGTTTTGAGGCGGCACACCCGCGTCCGCCAATCCGGCGACAATTGCCTCGATCACCGCCGGATGAGAACTAAAAAGAGGTGCGCCATTTGCGCAGACCTTGATGCCAACAACGTCGGACGGCTTGACCAGGGATCCCCACGCGGAAGCGACTGTCGGCCGGCCTGTCGCCGCTATGACGAGATCGTCCACCATCCGGCGAACGACCGCAGAGTTTGCTTCGTAGTCTGCTATCGCTTCCGAATTCCCGATACGATAAACGTACGATCGATTCGGGAGCGGCGTGGGTTGCGGTGCGACGGCGGCCTGTGCCTCGACCGGTGAAGCCGCGGGGGCCTGAGACGATTGCGTCGGCTGTCCCGAACACCAGATCGGACTGGAAACAACGCCACAAATCAATAACGTCACCACAGCTCGGAACACGAGGCTGGATTATAGTCATGTTTATGCAAATCCAAAACGGAATTGAGGAGACCGCGGAATTGCGTCATCTCTACGTCCACATTCCCTTTTGTCCGAAGGTGTGTCCGTACTGCAGCTTTTATAAAGAGGCTTCCGACCGCAACAAGACCCAGGCTTTCCTCGATTCGGTTCTTCTGGATCTCGACCGGCGGCTCCGAGAAGTCGCAAGTTGTCGGATTGAGACGATTTTTTTTGGAGGTGGCACCCCTTCCGCCCTCTCGGTGAAGCAACTGGAATTTCTTCTCTCCGGACTGCATCAACGCCTCGATTTTACCGGTTTGCGCGAATGGACCCTTGAGATGAACCCTGCCACAGTCTCGCTGGAAAAGGCGCAAATGCTACACGATTTCGGAGTGAATCGCATCAGCATGGGAGTACAATCCTGGGATCCTGAAATGCTGAATCGGCTTGGTCGGGTTCATTCGGCCCTACAAGCCGAACGTTCGTTCCATATTCTGCGAAAGGCCGGATTCACGAATATAAATCTCGACCTGATGTTCGGAATTCCGGGCCAATCCGTCGGAACATGGGAACGAAGTCTGAGAAAAACCATTAACCTGGCTCCAGAGCACATTTCTGCTTACTGCCTGACGTTTGAGGAGGATACCGAATTTTTTCGACGTCATCAAGGTGGCGAACTGCCTCAAGACGCGGAACAAGACGCGCAATTTTACGAACTGACGATGGCGCTACTCGAGGCCGGTGGCTACCAACAGTACGAAATTTCCAACTACGCGAAGCCAGGTTATGAATGCCAGCATAACCTTGCCTACTGGCTTGGGCGGAACTACCTCGGTTTAGGTCCAAGCGCCTTTTCAACAATCGGTGAAAGACGTTGGCAGAATTCGCCCGATACCAGCCGGTATATCGAACAGCTTCAAACCGGAGTTGAACCAATTAATTTCAGGGAAAAAATCACCGGACAGATCCGGAAGGCCGAAGCCATCGCCTTCGGTTTGCGTACGTCGATCGGAGTCCCGGCGTCGGCGATGGAGGGGAGGGAATTAGATGCCCTCCGGAACGAAGGCTACCTTGAGGAAGAGAATTCACACGTTCGTTTAACCGCGAAGGGCCGGATGGTCGCTGACTCCATCGCCGAGCTCTTCGTATGACTGGTTATGACGTCCTGGTCGTTGGAGCCGGGCCCGCCGGCGCCACAGCAGCGGCTTTGACTGCGCGCGCAGGCCTGTCGACGCTTGTCCTCGAGCGAACACAGTTTCCGAGAGAGAAAGTATGCGGAGATTGCGTAAACCCTGGTGCCTGGCAAATCCTGGATCGCCTGGGTGTCAGCGAGCTGATTGATCGACTACCGTCCGCTAAATTACGCTGGGTCGAGTTCCTTGATTTGGCGGGGCGCTCCATTCGATTTGAGCTTCCGAAAGAAACCAGGGGAGAGCGCGGGATCCGTAGAAAACTTTTCGATGACACCCTGATAAAACATGCCATCTCGGCAGGAGCCCAAGTTAAATTCGCGAATCCGGCGCTCAAGGTGCAGAGCGGGTCGGGTTGGAAGGTCACTACCAATGACGAAACCGTCCAGGCCAGATTCCTCGTGGCTGCGGATGGACGCAATTCATCTGTCGCCCGACTGCTGACGGAATATCCGAAAACCCGCACGGACCGCGTTGCCCTTCAGACTCATTTTTCGGCCGATGCCGAGCCCCATGTCACGCTGCAGTTGTGCCGGTACGGTTATCTCGGGCTGGCCACAATCGGGGAAGGCTTGACAAACTTGTGTCTGGTTTGCCGGCCGGAGCATGCAGAACCGTTTCGACAGGAAGCAACAGAGAAGTTTGGGCTGACGTCCGAACACCGTTGGCAATCGATCACTCCGCTGACGAGGTCAGCAATCCAAACACAACACCCTAACCTGATGTATATCGGCGACGCCGCGCGCGTAGTCGAACCTTTGACCGGAGAAGGGATCCTTTATGCCCTCCAGAGCGGTGCGCTCGCAGCGGACGCCATTTCCGGCGCGACAACCAATTCTTCGGACCCCGCTCTCATTTACGCCCGGCAGCATCGGAAAGTCTATCGTCATCGGCTCTGGGTAAACCAGCTCGCGAGACTTGCGGTCCTGCATCCGAGGATCTCCAACAGGTTTCTTGGGCTTCTCAGGCTCAATCCAGCGCCCCTGAGATATTTGACCAGCAAGGTGGTCAGCGAGAGGAAGAGAATGATCGAATCGCCAAGAGAGGCGACTGAAGATTGGGCAACTCTCGACTGACCCGCTGATAACACACCAAGTCCCCGCTCACGTTCCCTGGCCAAGCAATTGGGCGAGCCGATCAACCACCAGATTGTCATGCTTAGTGACTGACCATCGGTCACTCGTCGATCTATTCGCGATCCCAACTTAAAAGATTTTACAACCAGGTGAGCACGTGAAATATGCAGGTTAGTTAGCATGACACTTCAATTCAGAGGCGGCGCTCAGGTTCCCGGACCGCTGGGCATCTCTCCCGGAAACGTTGGGGGACGGATCCCTGGGCCGATAGGCCGGACCCTATGGGAAAAGCAATCTGACTCGCAAACGCCGGGTGCTGTCGGGAAGGCGGTGAAGACGACCACGATGCCGCCGCCCACCAAGGACCCAGACAGCAAAGACGTACATGTGGTCACCTGGCCTCTCTTCAACCCCTCCAAGAAAGTCCCGGCCTTCAACGAGGTCAAGCAGGCGCCCGGCATAGCCAACTGCCCGGTCGCTTCCATGCTCGCAGCGCTGGCCTTCACCCCGGTCGGCCAAACTATCATCCAGGGCATGGTCTCCGAGACAGCGGGCAATGTTTTGACAGACCTGTCGAGCGTGCCGCCCGGGACTCTGTCCAACCCGCCGCCTGGCACCACGGTCAATTCGTCCAGATACTTCACCGTCAAGCTCCCCGGCGGCTCAATCGATGTGAGCGATGTCCTGTATACCGACGATCACGATTCCGGCTGGTCGCCCATCTACATCCGGGATCCAAGCGATCAGTCGATCTGGGCGGCCATCATCGAAAAGGCGCTCGCCGTGAAACTCAAGAGCTACGAAAACTTTGATGCCCTCGACATTAACGCCAATGACTTCTGGGAAAAAATCACCGGCGTCAGGCCCGGCCAGATCGAGATTAAGGCTGACACGCCCCTTGCGACGATCACCGCGGCAGTCCAGGCCTCCACTCGTGTACCATCCATCGGTGCATCGAAGCCGGATGGCACGGATGTCAAATTTGTGACCGCCTTCCACGGTTACGCAATATTGGGTTTTCAAGGCCCGAAAATTCGGCTATACGATCCGGCGAAGGCCACGACGCTTCTCATCTCCCCGGCCGACTTTCGCCACGACTTTCTGGCTATCCTCTTCCGCAAATAGAGAAACCAAGACAACCGAAGTCAGATCTCCGTGGTGACGGCTGAAGCGGCTCGCTTGCTCATCAGTAAGGAACTCTATTGGCTTCGGTCTTAGCGACAAATATAAGGTTACCGGCAAAGAAAATTTCACCTCACAACAAAATTGATCAGGAAGAAAAATTATGTCCGCGCTCACAATTATTATCATCCGGCATGCAGAGAAGCCGGGCGAGTCCTGGCCGGGCTCCGGCCTGACGCAAGACGGAGTTCCAGACAAAAAATCTTTGGTCATCCGCGGTTGGCAACGGGCCGGCAGTTGGTCCGCGCTGTTCGGTGCGGGCCTTGGCGGCCTAAACTATCCGGCGCCCTCAGTGATCTACGCTGCGGACCCTAATTCGACGACCGGCGACGAACCAAGCCAGCGCCCTTTCGAGACAGTTTCTCCGCTTGCTAGCCGTTTGGGCTTGACGCCGGACACCACCTTCGCAGTCGGAGAGGAGGCCCAACTCGCCACCACGGTTGTCGGCCGAACCGGTGTGGTGTTGGTCGCTTGGGAGCACAAGGCGATAGCGCGTGATCTTCTACCGGCGATCGCCAATGGTCAGAGCCTACCAGGTATGCCGACGAAGTGGGACGGCACGCGCTTTGACGTCGTGCTCCGCTTCGATCGCACGTCTCCTGAAGCTCCTTGGACCTTCCTTCAGCTCTGCCCCTGCCTGCTTTCTGGCGATTTAACCACCCCAATGGGCTGAGTCGACCCCTCATTTTGCTTTTACCTCCCGAGCGACGGGGTAAAGTCCCGCTCGATCATCGTAAAACGGCGTCCGTTGATAAAACCATTGAAGACGGGCTTTCGAATTATTTCTAAAGTGGTCATCTGACTCGAGTTTATCTCCGAATTCCCGTGCCAGCGCGGGATCTTCCCCGAGCATTTTTTCAGCCATCGGTTCCATCACGTAAGCTTCGACATATTCTGTCGTTTGAATGATCTCCAGGAAGAAACCCCAGCTAAAAAAAGAGTCCTCCGATGCGGGCTCGAGCAAAGCACAAATAAGGTCGCCGAACGGCGCGGAAACGGGCACTCGTACAGACCCGGCCAGAAATTTTTCAATGCGACGCTCCACCACGGGGCTGCCAATCACATTGACACGTCCCTCAAACGGCTCATTCGAAATTTTCGGCTCATGGACCCGGTACATTTCCACCGCCAATTCCTTGTTTTCCTGGATGGTTTCCATTGGAATGCCATGGGCATGCAAACGATCGATTACCTCATGCCATTGACGTGGAACCCAGTAGGCCGCCGGCTTCAGCACCTTTTCTCTGGAAACAACCGCCGGTTGGCCGGGAATTTCCAGCGTAATTGGGTTCCCGAGCCATTCAATCTTGGGACCGCCCGAGACTGGAGACTCGCTCCTCTTATATCCCACACCCCGAAACTGGAATTGTGGCGATGGTTGATCACTCGTACCCCATTTAGTGATAAATTCGCTCCCTTTTTCGGCGCGATCATCGGCAATCGCCCTCCGCAATGCCGCGGTATCTTCGCCCGCCACTTTCAGTGCGCTTTCGAGCAAGACATAAGTCCCAGTGACCCGTTGCGCATACGGTTTTAATGAATGTGTTTCAACAAGAAGGCCAGGGAGATGTCGGATATCGCTGTAGCCGGTTGAGAACCGCGGCAAAAGCGCACCTCCTGCCAATCCTCGTGTCGGATCCAAATCATCGATAAGATTGATGTACCTGGTAGTCAGATGACCCATCGCCTCAAGAGCATGTGCCAGGGTCGGCTCAAGATTGTTTTCAAACCATCCGGCGATCGACGGAGAATATTGAGCGCCCGAGGCGAAATCCCACGTAATATCATATTGATAATCGGCCCCGTCCGTAACGTGAAGATCGAGATAGAGATCCGGTTGCCACTGGTTTATCGCTCGCACAATGGAACGCGTTTCCGGCGCGTCTAGCTTCGCGTAATCGCGGTTCAGATTGAGATTTCGCGCATTTGTTCTCCACCCTGTTTCCCACGGTCCGCGTTGATTGATGCGGCCGAACCTGGAGGACCGCTCATGTCCGTCTGCGTTGTAGATTGGAACGAACAGCACGTTCACCTTCTCGAGCAGATCGTGCTTCGTTCCTTTGACGGTCATATCTCGAAGCAACATCAGGCCAGCATCCTTCCCGTCCGGCTCACCGGGATGGATACAGGCTTGGATGAGGACCGTTGCCTTTCCCGAGGCAACAAAATCTTGGAACGAAAACCGTCTGGCAGACGATGCCAGGATCATGACAATATCGCGACCTTCCAGTGTGGTTCCAATTGAAACTCTTTTCAATTCTGGTGCCGCATCTACCAGCTTCTGCAGCCAGGCCACTGTTTCATCATAGCGAGGTGTTTGATTCAACCCCGATTGTTCGAAAGGAGTCGCCCAACTATCGGTTGCGGAAATTAGAAGCGATTTACTCTTTCCGTTCCATGGAACTTCTGGCGGAAGAATGGCGTCTTGAGCCGCTGCCCTGGCAGATGACGAATTCAAAAGCATAAACGTGACAATCGCTGAATCGAGCAGGAAATCTGCGAAGTATTACTGCAGGTTCAAGCCCACGCAATGGATTTCGGGAGGAGGTCTGCCATGTACACTAGCTATCCATCGCTGCTCGGCGCGTGAAGTTTTTAACGGACTTGACCCGTGAGCGGAAAACAGGAAGTCCAGATTCGGAGGCGGAGAAGTCGGGAGCAAGTTGAGCGGCTGACAATCGAATTTGAAGCGAGCAGTTTGCGACTTATGGAATTTTGCCGAAAGCATGATGTGCCGCCGAGCACTCTGCAACGGCACTTAAGGGCGCGTCATGAAATAAGTGTATCAAATATCTAATGTATTTGGACGAATTGTATAGTTCCATTCTCCGTGGAACGAGTCGGGACGAATATTTATTTCTTCAATCTGTTTTTTTGATACCTTGGCTCCTGGCGGGTAGGAGTTGGTGTCGAGTTCAGCCCGCACCTTTAAACTGGTCTGAGTAGTTGTCGCTGAAATCAAACTCACAATCACCTCGTGGCTCACCAAGGGCTTGCCGCGCCAGTTCTGACTGATGAAGGAAAACAATCGGTGCTCGATCTTGTTCCACCAGAGTATCTATTCTGAAGAAATATCGATACACTTATTTTGTGACAATCCCTAAATGTGCTCTTGCCATTATCCTGGGGCTCAAAATCCAACCCTCTGGCTACTCCACTGATGCTAACAGGGAAATTCTGGGTGATAACATTGTTATAAAACTGAAGATCGGAATATGCGTATTGAGCCAGAGAATCATGGAACCAGATGCTCTCCCCTATGTTCTCGAACCAGTTACCATATACTTTCGTCTGGTTGGCATTATTCTGTAAAACATCTGCATGCTGAAGATTAGGAGAGAAGGTGTAATTGACATTTAGATAGAGTTGAATGTGGTTATGATGGGATGCCCGGTTGTTCCTCCCGCCGGCGTCCATCCTCCGGTGGGGAACCGTGTAGGTCTGAGAACTGGCGGTCGGCCCGCCAGAGAAGTAAACGGTATCTCCGGCAGACACCCCGGCAATTGCTCCAATGCTTTGCCAGGCATTCGCCCACGATGTTCCGTCATTAGAGCCCGTGGCGGTGTTGTCCACGTATAATACCAGTTAGCGGCTTGCGCCGAATAGCTCGCCAAGTCGAGCATAAGTATTAATAGTAATTTCTTCACTATAATTTCTTTTGTTATTTCGCTGACGAGGTGATCTTTCGGAAACTACTTGCGTCTTGGGCGCGGTCAAACACACATGCCGAGTGCAAAATGCAACGTTATCGGCGCCGGAGGGATCGGAGTCGCTCTCGCCGGCGCTTTGGCGAGGACGGGCTGGAATGTCACAATGGTGGACATCAACGAAGCGAAGCTGGAAACCGGATGTAGGGATGGGATCGAGATAAACGGGGTCAAGGAGAGCAACCTCCGTTTTACGTCGTTTGCCGAGTGGACGCCAGCCGACCGCGCCATTCTCTTGCTGTGTCGCATGGTTTCGGCAGCAGGGCTTGCTCAACTGATCTGGCGCGGGCCATCCATCCGCATAAGTCTGCCTCAATCACACGATCGGCGGGAACTGATGCGTTGAGGCTCGAATTTTCGGAGTCACCTTGACCGGGCCTCTCTTGACCGACCAAAAGTATTTGGCAGAGGGAGAAGCTTTCTTCGGCAAGGATGTCTGAAAAGCCGCCTTTTTTATCTCCTTGTTATTCTGGTCAACCTTGATTGAAGTTTCGTTTGGTACCGCAGCAAAGAGTAAAGTGATCGAATCTTTATCACGCGATCCAGCACCCCGAGCAGAGAACCAACTTCCACGCGCAGTCCAGTTTCTTCGTAAAGCTCGCGCTTAAGCGCCCTCACGAGCGATTCACCTCGCCCACCTGGGAGGGTCCAAAACCTCAATCCCGCAGCTTGGCGTACCAATAGAACTCCCTGATCCGCGTCTTCAATCCAAGCCATGACCGATACTTCTTTAGTCGGGCGCGTTCTTGCGATTTTTGGTTGGGGTTTTGGCATTCGGCTATTAAGACAACGAAAGCTCGGACTAAAGCAACCGTTTCAGCTTCCAGGGCTTACCATTTCGCAATTGACTATAAGACCCCGTCACCCCAGGCTGATCTTTCCGATCATGATGATTTACAGCAACTTGTTGGTCTTCGTTACCCTCTGACCAGGCAAGCTCCATGATTCAAATATTTTCAGGTGATCTTCGGAATCGGGTGATTGGACTTTACGGCTTTTTGGTTTCCTTCAACGCAGGCGCTTGGATCTGGGCGCTTCTCGCGTTCCATGATAAACCCGTTCTCCTTGGGACAGCTTTTCTCGCTTACACTTTTGGTCTTCGTCATGCGGTGGATGCTGATCACATTGCAGCGATCGACAGCGTGACGCGAAAGCTCATGCAGGAAGGTAAACGTCCACTTGCTGTAGGCTTTTTCTTTTCTCTGGGCCACTCAACGATTGTGGTGGTCGCGTCTCTGGTTGTTTACCTAATCGCCACGGTCGTTGCCACGCGGCTCGACGCGATTAGAAGCGTTAGCGGAATAGTCGGAACCTCGATTTCTGCTTGTTTCCTGATTGCTATAGCCCTGGTCAACATCGTGATCCTTCGAGCTGTCTGGCAAACCTTCCAGGAGGTTCGCAAGGGAGGAGCCTACACCGATCAAAGCCCTGATATAGTGCTGGGAGGCGGCATGATGGGTCGTATCTTCCGCCCGCTCTTCCGAATGATTTCTCGCCCTTGGCATATGTATCCGATCGGGGTTCTGTTCGGCCTCGGGTTCGATACGGCTACCGAAGTTGCTCTCCTCGGGATCTCGGCGGCAGCTGCAGCCAAGGGCTTATCCGTGGTTGCAATGGCGGCGTTCCCAGTGCTTTTCACGGCGGGAATGACTCTGATTGATACCACCGATGGCATTCTGATGGTTGGAGCTTACGGATGGGCGTTCATGAAGCCGATTCGAAAACTGTATTATAATCTCACGATCACCTTTGTGTCGGTAATCGTGGCACTGGTGGTAGGCGGGATAGAAGCCATTGGACTTTTGAAGGATCAGCTGAACCTGACCGGAGGATTCTGGGATTTTATCGGCAGCCTGAATGACAACTTTGGCACCCTGGGCTTTGTGATTATCGGCGTCTTCGTGCTGAGTTGGGTGGGGTCCGTAATCATCTATCGTGTCAAAGGATTTGACCGGTTTGAGTCGACAACGACGACAACCGAATAATGTCCTCGCAACGTTGAGCCATTTTCGGTTATAAGCCATATCACTGACTTTGAGAAACGGGACCACCCCCGAGCTTTCGCCGTTGGTGCCGTGAATATGCGCGCCGTTAGCGCGGACAGCGGTCCACGAACAACCGAGACCGCCCGCCCATTTCGATAGGTGCGAAAAGCGCCTCCACGTCTCCGTTATTTCCTCAATGCTGTCGCCACAATAGAGCAGATAACATGACGAAAGTTGCGAATGCTGCGTACCGGCGTTGAAAAGCGTGGGCGATGAGCTGCAGGCACGCCGCGTTTTATAGATGCCGTAGAATTCGATGGCACGCGTTTCCTTTTCCGCTTCCAGCAGAGCAAGTCCGCAAGCTGCTCCGGCGTCGCGAGTTCGAGTTGCTTGCCAAAGTCGGTGGGTGCTTGCGCTCCCCATTCGCGCTCCACGCTGCGTTTCGCGCGATACTTGCCATAGGCGAGCGCGACTTTTCCGTAGCCGAGTTCCAGCAGCGTTTCCTCAACCAAATCTTGAAGTTGTTCGATGTGAATGAAAAGCGGGCGTTCGCGCTGCATTCGGAACTCAATTTCGGTCTGTACCCGACGCCCGACGCCTTCGTCTTCGCCTTGTGCAAAGCAGGCTGCTGCGACGGCGTGCGCGATCTTGTGACCGAGCCACGGAACGACGCGCGGCTTGCCGGACGTGTCACCAGCCATATCGCGCCGAATGACTTGTGGAAGCTCAACGGTACAACCCGCTGTCTGGCTCGTTGCTGAGGATGGATTGCGAGATAGTGGCTTTCATAAGTGTTTTGGATGTTCAAATGTTCAGGCCTGAACGTAGAGGCTGAAATCATTGCTGGGGTGAGCTCAATTCCCGTATCACATTTGCGGCACGGTAATGCCGCGCTGCCCCTGGTACTTCCCGGCACGATCCGCGTAACTGGTTTCGCACGACTCTGTCGCCGCGAGAAAGATGACTTGAGCAAGTCCCTCGTTGGCGTAAATGCGCGCCGGCAGTGGCGTGGTATTGGAAATTTCCAGCGTCGCATGACCTTCCCACTCCGGCTCAAAGGGCGTGACGTTCACGATGATGCCGCAGCGCGCGTAGGTGCTCTTGCCGACGCAGAGCGTGAGCACGTCGCGGGGAATGCGGAAATACTCGACACTACGAGCGAGCGCGAATGAGTTCGGTGGCACGAGACACGACCCGCCGCGAATATCCACAAACGAGCGCGGATCGAACGCCTTCGGATCGACGACGGCGTTGAAGACGTTCGTAAAAACTTTGAATTCATCAGCGACGCGCAAATCGTAGCCGTAACTCGACAGGCCGTAGCTGATGACCGGCCCACCGTCGTTCTGGCGCTTGAGACTTTCTTCGAATGGCTCGATCATCCGGTATTCGCGCGCCATGCGCCGTATCCAATAATCGGAATGTACTCCCATGTTTCGTTCCTAAATGAGGTCTTCTTCGCTCGTATTTTTGACGCTGCCGCTGGTTTGATACTCGGTGACTCGGGTCTCGAAAAAGTTCTTTTCTTTCCGCAGGAATATCACCTCATCGAGCCACGCAAACGGGTTCGCTTTCACCTCCGAAAGCCTCGGAAGACCAAGCGAGGCAAGGCGCCGGTCGGCATTAAAATCAACGTAGTCGAGGAACTCCGCCTGCCGTAGGCCAACCATGTCTTCGGGAAGGCAGTCGCGAACGAATTCTTTTTCCAGCTCCACGGCTTCGCGCATGAAGGCGAGCAATTCGGTCCGAAACTCCGGCGTCCAGAGTTCTGGATTTTCGGCAATGAGTTGCGTGAGAATGTAGCGACCGAGCGCGATGTGGTTTGATTCATCGCGCAGGGTGTATTGGAACATTTGGCCGATGCCGGTCATTTTGTTTTGCCGGTGGAGCGAGAGGATCATCGCAAAGAGCGCGTAGAACTGCGTCCCTTCCATGACTTGCGTGATCCCGAAAATGGCCTTGGCGAACTTTTGCTTGTTCGACGTCTCGGTCAGATCGATACCCATCTTCAATTCCGGCATCTCGCGCGTGATGAAGGCATTCTTTTTCCGGACACTGGGGATATCGGAGAAACGCGCGGTCACTTCGTCGAGATCCATATTCAGCGAACCTATGATGTGAAGAAGTGAATCCATGTGGATGCTCTCCTCGGCGATCTGGCGCAGCGCAGCGTGCTTTAACTCCGCGGCGCTGAGGTTTTCCTCGATGACGTGGAGCACCGAGTCGCCCACGATGCCTTCGGCGGCGAAGAAATAGCCGACTCCCATTTCAATAATCCACCGTCGTTTATGGGTCCTTCGTCGTCCGTTACAGCGGCGCGACCGTCCGGGATTCACACTCGGTTCCCTATTCTCCTGCGGGCAATAACCACAGGCACTCTTTCACACATTTATCCACAATATATTGTGCGTCCTTCAAGGAACCACACAAAATGTAGTGATTGTGGCTTGATTTGTCAATAACTCGTTAAGCAGAAGTGCGGCGAGACGGTGCACCAGGTCATGGACGCCTGTAGCTGGTTGCAAATCGGTCACCGAACCAGGATCGAATCCGCGGTTGTTCGCCGGCCCATGCCAGAAATAATGCCGCCAGAAAAAGCTCGAACGGAAGTATCGAGCCGTAAGGCACTCGCGAGGTTGGGTTGGAGAAATTAGTCCAAACTAACGGCTGCATTTGCAGAAGAAGAAACAAGCATAGAAACCGATACTCTCTTGCGGCGATTCGGAGCGCGATCCAAGCACCGCCGATGCTAAGCAAAAAAAGTAATGGGATCCGTTCCATCATAATCGGGATACGAATATAGACGTTGCGCAAACCATGGAATAAACGGGAAACGACATCCCGTACGTGATGATGCGCAAAATAATCGCGCCAGGTGTAAGTGGCGTAGCTTTCACCGACGTGTCCCTCTTTATAGGTGTCAACCCACATATAATTTTCGAGGTATCCGTGATGAAAGGGGTTGCCGAAATAGACTAATCGCGGAACCCAGCTTGGTGTCGATGCGCCGAGGAAGATGGCTACGGCCACGAGATAGATTCCTGCATATTTTATGAGCCATCCGAAAAAAGAGGGACGACCTTGAGTTGCCGTCCAATACCTCAGCAGATCGCTCAAGGCCATCGTGCCAATCGCTGCGGCAGCCATGATCAGACCGTTTGGACGCGTCAGATAGTCGAGACCGAGGAAACCAGCGCAGCCGAACAGCCACCGGCAATCTTTCCGCTGGATATACCTCAGAAAAGCGAAGATCGCGCAAATCGTCAGTAGCAGATGGAGCGGCTCGGTCAGAAGCCGCGCGGTGATTTCACGATCAATGAACGGATTTCCCGCTAAAGCCAAGGCGCTCACAGACGCAGCAAACCGGTTTTTGAACAGCGCAAGGGTAAAAATGTAAATTGCGAGGATCGATACCGCGGCGACCAGGATGTTCACCGCCCCAAGCATGAACCGGTTACCGTTCCCGAGTTTCATGGCAATGGCCAGCAATGCCGGGTACAGCGGCTGGCGGTGCGGGCGTTCCTTTACGTATTTCATAGAAAAGTCGCCCGAGCAAAAATCACGCGCAATATCCACATAGTGGACAGAATCACTCGAGAGAAGCCGTTCGCTCGTGTTCGGATGACTGACGTTTTTTGCCAGCACCAGGAAACAAATCGTAAGATGAACAGAGAGCACAAGAACGATAAAGAGGTGGGGTTTCGTTTTGGGATTTTCTTTGCGTCCCGTCATTTCATCCGCTCTCATGTGAGAAGCTATTACCCGCTGTTCCGAAAGCCGTCCAATGGAGATACGCCAGGAAATCCGCTTGATTAATTCCCTTTGAGGCTGAATGGTTTCGCCCGATCTGAATGCTGAATGTCTTTGGTTTATTTTGCCGGCGAGCTTTTCTCTTCCAAACACTTGGTGGGCAACGCGGCCCTGGCGGATGCGATTGCGAAGGTCTCAAATCTGAACTTCATTTGTGTCCTTCCTCAAACTCTGGAGGAACGGGAGATGGCTCCTCAGGATATCCGCGACCAAGATATCGTTACCTTGATCGGCTGTGATCTTGCCCTTTTCAATTTCGACGGGCCGGAACTGGATTCGGGAACAGTGACTGAATTCATGTTTGCGAAATTCGCAGATATTCCTTCCCTGCTTGTACGAACTGATTTCCGGCGCGCTGGAGATCAAGGGGAGGACCCTTGGAATCTCATGTTGAGTTTCTACCCGCGTACCCGGACGCTCTGTTTGAACAGCATGGAGATCTACAAGAAGGCGCTAAGCATGGGTGTTTCCCCGACCGACGCTGGGCAAGTCCTGGTTGAAGACGTTGCCGAAGCGGCCGTCAAGGAGTTGCAACTGCTAAGCCAACTGGTTCCCGCGATGCCCGGCGAATTAGCCGAACCGGTTTTTCGCTGGCTCAGCAAGATGCCGGGATTTCATTCCTCCGAGAGTGGTGACAAAGTGATTGCAGCACTTGCACAAAAGAAGGCGAAAGGACTCCTGCCTTAGCAGCCGGCCCATTCAGACTGCGATTTCTATGGCGAAAAATTTTCAACCCCTCATCGATGAACTGCGGGTTATCATCGAGAATTCCCGCAGCGGACGGCTTTCCTCTGCCGACGAACAAAAAGGCGCTGCCCTGTTCAAGGAATTGGTCGCCTCGGGAGGAAAACCGCTGTCGAGCGCGCTGGAACTTCTCGGGGATCTGCCATGGTTCATTCCAGTGAACGGCGCTTTGGAAGCGTGGCCCCAATTGACCCAAGCCAAACAACGAAGCTTCCTCGCCGCTCTGAAGCCGTTGGAATCAGAAGCCTCAAGGCGAATGCGTCTAAGCATCGCGCGCGGCCTGCACAAGCTGGATCCGTCTTCGGCGCTTAAGCTGATCGTGGCCACCTTGCAAAGTTTGCGGACCGAAAGCGGCCTGGATCCAAAAGACCGCCAAATCTTTTACAGCGTTCTGATCGGAAAAAATAAACCATGGCTGTTGCAGCTCGACTTGAAATCTCTTAAGCAGGCCGAAGCAGAGCTCGTCGCGCTGACTGCGATCGAGTGTGCGGCGGGTGCCAACCCTCCGGCCGCAGTAGCGGTTTTCCAATGGGCCAAACCTTTTCAACCGCTCACGGCAATCCCGGAACCGCTCCAACAGGAGTTGGGCAAGACTTTGAGAAAATGGAGTTCGCGCTGGCAGAAACAGCTCGCGGAGGAAGACTTGCCCCCCATATTGAAAGATTTCCTTCAACCGAAATTGGTCAAGCCCGGCGACGATCGCCAGGATTCATCGGGTCCGGAGCCGGCTACTCAGTTGACCGCGCAAGGATCGGTTCTACATCAACATCAACTGAATCGACGCCCGCAGCAGCATCAACCAGGCAAATCCCAGGCCGCCGGTCAGAGTGTAAGTCGACACGAAAAATCACATCGGCAGAGATTGGAGAAGCCGCCTGCACACCACGAAAGACCTCAAAAACCGGGTTTGGATGTACCGGATCTTCTGAAGCAAATCCAGATCCAGTTTGACGGTCTTCGCGAAGAGTTGCAAACCGCGAGGAATCAGCTTCGCCAATCGCATCAACCATCGCGGCCGGGAGAGGTACATGCGATTGAGACCGGCAAGGAGGTTGGAAAGTTACGAGAAGAAAACGCGCGATTGACAGAAACTGTGGCCGCGTTGCGCGAAACCCTAAGCGATCTGGCCAGCGAAAACTTCGATCAAGCGGTCAGTCGGAGGGCCGATACCGGAGCACCGATGACGGATCCCGTCGAACAATTCAAATCCCTCCTCACGCTTAGAGTCCGCGAACAGATCGTGAACTTTCACACTTTGAACCGCGAAAACAATGTCGACGGCCTCCCTTTGCTGCTGGATAATATCCTCCGAACCCTGCAGGAAAACGGTATTGACCTGGAAAACATTGAAACACCGCCGCCGCAAGCTCGAAGAAAATATTGAGGGGAGGAGGAGTCAGGAGCCAGGAGTTACAGAATCCTGAGGTAATCCAGTTTGCATGGAAGATTCCCAAGCGGAGACCTTCACTTGCGGTTGATCTCAAACGCGAGATAGGTCGGCGGGTTTTCCCCCTAGTCTACCAGCCGATCCAAACGCGATGTGTAGGCGGAATACACCTCTTCGCCAAAACAAGCAAAATACACTCGTTCAATTAATTCATTCGCTTTCAAAGCGGTTACGGTTTCGCGAACTGCGATTTCGGTCGCTTGACCGATTGGATAGCCGAACACTCCGCAACTGATCGCCGGAAAAGCAAGGCTTCGGAGATGGTGTTCAGCCGCTATTTTGAAACAAGATCTGTAGCAGCTCGCCAGGAGTTCGGGCTCGTGGCGTGTGCCTCCGTGCCATACCGGTCCCACCGTGTGTATGACCCACTTCGCCGGCAACCGATAACCCTTCGTGATTTTCGCGTGGCCTGTTTCGCACCCGCCCAGACTTCGGCACTCCTCGAGTAACTCGGGACCGGCCGCACGGTGGATCGCACCGTCCACTCCACCCCCGCCCAGCAACGAGATGTTAGCGGCATTCACGATTGCATCGACGGGCAATTGGGTGATGTCTGTTTTTTCTGCAGTGATTCGGCTCTTAATGGGCATGAAAGAATTGTCTCTCAAGATTGCCGCGGCTGCACGGGAGTTTTCAAGGGGCCATTCTCCGATTTCGCACGAAAAAACCCAACGGAATCAACGTTCGGTTCTGGCTGAACAGCGGAAGCAGATTTTAGCTGGTTCGCAGTTCGATTCGCGGTTAGGGTCTCCGGCGTGGACCAACACCCATTCAATTGTGACACCAGGCGAACAGCGAGGGTGGGGCTACGCAATACCGTCTTTGTCTTTTTGTGGACAATCGGCGCGGTTTCTGCCCGTGGAGAAGATCTCACCACGGCTGCAGGCAAAACTTTCCATGATATCCAGGTGTTGAGCCGCAATTCTTCTGCACTGTTGATTCAGAGCAGAGAAGGCGAATTCCAGTTTTCCCTGTCCGAACTCAAACCGGCCGATCGCGAAAAATTTTCGAAAGATCTCACCAAGGCGATTGAACTTCCGGCATTGACGGTCATTGGTGAACAAAAAGTGGACTTCGGCACTTCGCCCGAGCCCACCAGGAGCGAAACGTTCGCTCGGAAGGAGATGCAGCTGCAGGAGGAGCAAAAACAAGAGGCGCACCAAAAGCGGATCGAATCCTATCAACCTGTCCAGATCGTCAAGGGCATTTCGTTCAGCCTTGGGGTCACCGATCCGAAAAACGACCTTGCGATCCTTCCAGATTATCTGAGCCCGGAGTATGGGCGCCAGTCTCCCGACATCGTGGAGAAAGACCTGAAAATCTTCCGTACATCACTGAATAATTCTTCGCCGTGATTCATTGAAGAATGTGATTCTTGGACAGACCCGGTCCGTGGTTTGAAATTGCGTGAGATGACTCCTGAGCTGGAACAATTGGTCGGATACATCCGAAAAGCACACCGGATAATGATCTTTACCGGCGCTGGTATTTCGACCGGAAGCGGAATCCCTGATTTCAGAGGACCGAACGGCGTTTGGACTCGTCGCAGGCCGGTGTATTACCAGGACTTCATGACCTCGGAAGCGGCCCGAATCGAGCACTGGGACTACAAGCTCGAGGCTTGGCCGGCATTTCGCGCCGCGCGGCCAAACCCGGTACACCAGGCAATCGTAAAATTGGAAAATATGGGCAGAGTCGCTGCCGTGCTCACCCAGAACATCGATGGATTGCACGCTCTCGCCGGTTCCGATCGCGAACACCTGATCGAGCTGCACGGCACCAACCTGCTGGTGGAATGCCAAACCTGTCACTGGCGCGGTGATCCTGAGCCCTGTTTTGAGAAATTCCGAATCCATCGCAAACCGCCGCTTTGCGACTGCGGCGGCTACCTGAAGCCGGCGACCATTAGTTTCGGACAAAATCTCGATGCGCTTGCCCTTGAGCGCGCCGGCGAAGCAGCGCGGAGGGCAGATCTGGTGGTAGCGCTTGGGTCCACGCTCTCGGTTCATCCCGCCGCCTCGTTTCCCTTGCTGGCCGCGAACCGCGGTATTCCGTATGTCATCGTCAATCGCGGAGCGACAGACCAGGACGACCACCCATCAGTTTCTCTGCGGTTGGAAGGTGAGGTCACGGAGCTCTTTCCAGGCGCCGTGGAGGCGGCGTTGGCTAGTGCACCTTCCCCGAAATAGCAGTATCTATTTAGCGAAGTCTTCCACCTCAAACGGACCAGTGGTCTACACCCGGGCTCGTGGTCAAAACCCGGCTCATTTGTCCAACTTTTTGGCGTAACGAACGGTTAGAGCGGTGTAGGACTTCTCCCAATCGTCGATCTTTGAACGTTGAACGCTGAACGTTGAACGTTGAACGTTGAACGTTGAACGCTGAACGTTGAACGCTGAACGTTGAACGTGAACGCTGAACGTTGAACGTTGAACGCTGAACGTTGAACGTTGAACGCTGAACGTTGAACGTTGAACGCTGAACGTTTTCGGCAATCGGCGCGTTTTCCGCGTCCATAGAAGTCGAGAACGGGACGATTACGATTTCAGAACAAGAGGACGAGTGGGGATTATGAGCGTTTCGTTCGTTGCTGATCGCGATTTAGACAACGCAGGCCCACGTGCCTCCGAGGGCTCTTAAAGACAGTGACTCTTTGTGATCTTTGCGATCTTCTGTTCAAAAATGACTTTTGCTTTTTTTCTGTCTTAGTGCCGTGGGAACGAAGAAAAATCATTTGCACAGCAGATCACAAAACGATGGAAGCTGCCTTTCCCAGTTTGCTGGCGGTGCACAAAGTTGCGGACTCGCTCGACAAGCGAGAAGGGATCAGTAGCTTCGAAGATGGCAAAAATCAGTTCGACCGATCTCGATGTTTATCCACTCGCGCTTGGAGGAAACGTTTTTGGATGGACGGCAGACGAAGAAGCGTCGTTTGCTGTCCTGGACGGATATGCAGCAGGAGGCGGGAACTTTATCGATACAGCTGACGTTTACTCTGCGTGGGCACCCGGTAATTCAGGCGGCGAATCGGAGACCATTCTTGGACGCTGGCTTGCAAGCCGGGGAAGGCGCGACCAAACAATCATCGGCACCAAGGTAGGAAAGCATCCTCAATTTCAAGGGCTGTCAGCCAAGACCATTCGGGCCGCCGCAGAAAATTCACTTAAACGACTCCAGACCGAGTATATCGACCTGTATTACGCGCACGCAGACGACGAACAGACGCCTCTTGAAGAGACTCTTGGCGCTTTTGATGCTTTGATTCGCGAAGGTAAAGTACGGTATATCGCTGCCTCCAACTATACGGCTCCCAGGCTGGCCGAAGCGTTGGCAGTCTCTGATCGCGAAGGACTCGCTCGATACGTTGCTCTCCAACAGCATTACAACCTGGTCGAACGCGACAAATACGAGGGTGAGCTCGCAGACCTCGTAGCGCGTGAAGGACTTTCCTCGATACCATACTACGCGCTTGCCTCCGGCTTTCTGACAGGCAAATACCGCCCGGACGCGAATGTTCAGAGTCAGCGCGCGCAAAGCGCGGGCGCCTACTTGAACGAGAAAGGGATCAAGGTTCTGGCCGCGTTGGATGCGGTCGCAGCCACGCACAATACCGCAGTCGCCACTATCGCGCTCGCGTGGCTTGCCGCCCAACCGACTGTCGTCGCCCCGATTGCCAGCGCACGTACCACCGAACAGCTTCCCGATTTACTGCGCGTTTCAGACGTGCGACTGAGCGATGCCGAATTGTGCAAGTTAAATGAAGCCAGCGCCTTTAAGGGAAACAACGGGGCCGGCTCTTGACACAGAAATAACCGCCAGCTTTCCGCACGGATCTTCGACTGGCTGGATCAAACATTAAATCTCTCTTAAAGCCTTCCGGAACCCCGGGCTTGTCGGTCGAAATATCCGTTCGGATGAAGGCATCTAAATTACAGAAGAGCTCAAAACAATCCTCCTGCACATGGGTGGATCCGGAGTATGCAAGTGCCTGGGCCTCTTACCGCCGGCGCCGGCTTGCGGTGCTTTGTCTCTTCTTCGCGGCAATGCTCGAACTCCGGTTCGCCTTTTTCGTTCCGGGGCTATTCTTTGCCTTAACCTTTGTCGCTTACTTTTTCATTGCGGCCTGGCTGGCAAACTGGAAATGCCCTCGGTGCGGGCAGGCGTTTTTCCGGGCGGCTTTTTATCGCAGCCTCCTGTTTGGAGGTCGCTGTTTCCATTGTAACCTTCCGAAATGGTGCGTGTCGGAAACTGGAAATGTTATTTCTCGACCTAGATTTCCCTTCGGGCGGCCAGTAACCGATCAGCCGAATCATTTATGATGTTGCCAAGGCCAATGGAAAAAGCTGTGGCGTCGAGGTGGAACATGGTGTCGATGATGGTGCTGAGGGTGGTGGGAGCTTTTGACGTGGCGCGCTTTGGGTTGTGGATGAGGCCGCGGAGAAACTCTGGATTGTGAATGAGTCTGTCGAGAAACGCGTGGAGGTTGATCATCGTGTGTCTCACCATGATGAGACGCCGGCGGAGGAGGATCGTACGGAGGAAGCGGAACATTTACATGCTCCTGCGCGGCGACCGGGAACCTTGGTAAAGCAAACGCGAAATAGAACGCAGTCAGAGTCAGAGCAGGCTTCATCTTTCGGAGTCAGGAGTTGCCGGAGTTCAGGAGACAAATAATCATGGCCCGGAACGAATATTGGCGTCGAATCGGGTGCTAGACGAGGCGAATTCTTCATCAGATGGGAAGCGGACGAATCATGATTTACAGATCGTAAGGTCATTGCCCATGCTGCAACATCTGTGAGCGATGCAGGTTAGGGTCTCCTGAAACTCACCACGATTTTTGTATATCGGGCGGGAAAACCTTCCAGAGATCGAATCAGAGGGTGCGAAAAACCGGCCAAAGCAACTTGATGACCCAACGCGGTTCGTACTGCCGCTTCTTCAGGCGTTGCTCCAGCCGCTGTGGCTCGATTGAAAGTCGTCAAATTATTCCCGACCCACCAAGATGTGCGGATGCTCTTGTAGCGGGAAAAAAAGTGCGCAAGAATCTTTCGCAATTGATCCGGTTCACTCAAAACGGCAGAGCGCTCGCCAGATTCCAGCTCCGTTCGAATGTCGATCAGAAGCTCTTCATCCTCAAGCACGGCGGTTGCGCGAAAACGGGGATCGGCCGGATCCGACACCCAGTAACGATAGTGATTGCTAGTCAACGACATGGACATCGAGCTTGGCTGAAAAAACGGTCAGGACGATACAACCTTTTGCTGTGGTGTGGGAACCATGCGGAAACCCGGCCTTCGCGAAAAAAACGTGGCCCGGGACGTACGCCTTACCATCTTCAATAAAATCACCCTCCAGAACATAGACAGTCTCGTCGGTCTCCGCGTGATAATGTTTCGGGATAATGGCATTTGGTTCCAGTTTGCGCAGCACAACGGACGCCTCCAATTCCGGGTCTCCATTCAGAATCTTCAAGTAAACACCGGGGAACCGCGCCGGCTTCCAATCAACGTCGTTCGAATGAACGGAAGTCTGATACATAGAGTCGTATTGTAACTCTGGTACACCGGTCTTGGGAGATATTCATTACGCCAGTCGGCAATCTCCGCTCTGCGTTCGCCCGCGTTTCTCCGCAGTTTCTTGAGTGAGAGCTTGATCCACGGAGAGGCTGAACGTTGAATAGCCAGAATTATGAAAGGTCAACGGATCTATTATCTCAATCCACCCTATCCCGACTTGTCGATGGAGGAAGAGTTGTTGGCAGGGACCGGGTTCGAGTTGGTACCGGTCCGGCTGCAAGGCGAGCTTACAGACCAGGTTGCGGATGCGGCCGCTGTGATGACCCACGAGGTTCCGATCAGCAAATCGATCGCAGCGCGGCTCCGGCTCTGCAAAGTGGTTACGCGGATGGGCGTGGGTTTCGATATCATCGACGTCCCAGGCTGCCGGAAATATGGGATAGAGGTCTGTTACGTTCCGGATTATGGAACAGAAGATGTAGCAAATCACGCGATCGCGTTGCTCTTTGCCGTTCATCGCCACCTAATACAATTCCATCGAAGTGTCGAACAGGGCCGGTGGGATTCCAATGTCGCCGGCACAATCCACTTCCTGAAAGAGTTGCGGCTTGGGATCTTCGGTTTAGGCCGAATCGGTTCGAATTTCGCCGGAAAAATGCGCGTCTTCGTGCAGGAGATCCTCGGTTACGATCCTCAGTTATCAACCGGGGTGATTGAGTCCAAGGGGACTAAGCCAAGTTCTCCTGAGGAGATTTTTTCTGAATGCGAAATTATTTCGCTCCATCTCCCCTACTCTCCAACGACTCATCATTTCATCTCAAAAAAAGAGATAGATCTGATGACAAGAAAACCGATCGTGATTAATGTCAGCCGTGGCGGGCTCATCGATACGGAAGCATTGATCCGAGGACTCCGATCAAATCAGCTGAGCGGAGCAGGATTGGACGTCTTGGAGACTGAACCGAAGATTCCGCAGGAACTTTTGCAACTGGAGAATGTGATCGTCACACCGCATGCCGCATGGTACTCGGTTGAGGCGAGTCAAAAGCTCCGGCGCAGCGCAATAACCGATATTATTCGAGTCTTATCGGGGCAAAAACCGCGCTATCCGGTGCCGGGTTGACGGTTCACTTCACCGGAACTTGAAACCGCAGATTTCGCCGATTTCACAGATCCGGAGAGACTCTCATCCAGTTTTCGGCCGCCCAAATTATCGTTCCCATTGTTGCCGCAGCCGAAGATAAGCGGTTTGGTTCCAATCCTTTGTGGGAACTATGTGAGCAGCGGCTGACCATCCTTGCTAGGTTTTGTGTCGCGGATGATGATGCGAATGCTTCCTGTGGGATTGGAATTTGTCAGAGGCCGTTGACATCGGAGCAAAAATTTCTGGAACCGGCGCAATACCGGCATCACCCAGCTTGTGCTCTTCCAAAATGCCCTGAGCAATGCCATGCGCGATCCGCCGCCTGTAACTTTCCATGGATGCTTTCTGCGCTTCCGCCGGGTTTGTTACGTAGGCGCACTCACAGAGGACGCTTGGAATCTCCGGGTTACGCGTGAGCCTCAAGCGGCGTCGAATCACACCCAGATCCGTTTCGTCCGTTGCCGAAATCAGTTGCTGCTGAATCCGTGTAGCCAAACCGTGACTGTCACCTCTCCAGAAAAAAGTCTTCGCTCCGTGCATCGCGTGGTTAGATACCGCATCGTAGTGAATGCTGACGAGGACAGCTCCGGGAGCTTGTCGGTTTGCAAAACGAACGCGATCATCCAATTCAACAAAGTGATCGTCCTCGCGCGTCATGACGGTCCTCAATCCGGCATGACGCAGCTCCTCGCGAACCAGCTTAGCCGTATCGAGCGTCAAGTCTTTCTCCCGCAAAAAAATCGGGGCCCTTCGTCCACTGACACCGCCGCTATCTTTTCCACCGTGACCGGCATCGATCACCACTGTCGAGAAATGCCCAAGGCCGGCAGGCGCGTGTGCGCTGGGCCGCTGAGCGCAACCGCCGAAGAACAGGACCAAAGAAACAGCGGCCGAGACGGGCCAACAAATGAAACGAACGGCGCTGAATCCAAACATACGGTGCACTTAGTATGAGCCGGGCCGGTGTCCGAAAGCCTGGCGCAAACCAGGCCCCTGTGGAACTGCGCTTGGGGCCGCCGGAACGGATTTGTCAAGGAGCTGGTACCAGAACTCGACTACGCTTGACTTAGATCTTCTTTCAGGGGGCGTGAACCAACAACCAACCACCAGGTTCGCTCCTTTATCAGCAGCTAATTTCCTCACCTCGTACGGGTCGACAAAAAATCGGGATTGAACTGAAACGAGCCCGATCTTCCGATACCCCTGATCCAAGTAGGTCCGGACGGACTTTTGAAATTCGCCCTTGTCCACTCTTCGAAATTGGACCTGATCCAGCCAAACCAATTCGACCCGGGTGCCGGCAGTTTGATCGCGATAAACGCTCGTCAGGTCGCCATAGTAATTCCATGGCTGGCCTGGCTTTCGCGTATTGACATTGGGAGTTAGCACACAGCCAACGAACGCCGGCGCAAGCATGAGCAGGACAAAAAGTTTCATTTGAACACGGACAACCGAACCGGAGAACATTTGAATGTTGGGCTACAAGTAACCGGGGTTGTTGCTCATGTAAATTTCATTGAAACCTCTCAGCCCGAAAAAACCCGCGCGAGATGCTCGCGCAATGCCTCGGTGTGCCTGGCACCGCCTCTGAATCCAATGTAGCCGTCCGGCCTGATCAATAGGACGGCGCCCGGTTCCGCTTCGTAGAGAGCGTGCGCTGCACCGTCCCAATCGAACAGGACACCAGAGTGACCGGCACGAATTCCGCGAATCACCACAAAAGCATCGATCAATCCCGGGAAATCCCGCCCGATCTGAAGGCGCGAGACATTCAATTTCGATGCGAGGCCGGCGTCCGCATCGGCGAAAAACAGAAGATGATGGACCGGTCTGCGGAACAGATCGAATAGCCGGAGAGGCTCCCGACCGGCTTCCAGTTGGAATTCGCAATCAGGCGCGCGGTCGCCGGCGTGCATTGCGTGTCCGGTCTTACCTGAGACGATCGAGCTCCGCCGGTAATGAACCCCAATCTCAGCCACGGTTTCCGCGATTCGATCTTCCACCAGATGAATACCGGTGAGGATTGGAAGTAAAGCGTTTCTGAGTTGTTGACCCAGTCCGCCCTGCAAAGTCGCCATGCGGGTGAGTCTGTCGGTAAGAGTCAACACCATCCTCGCGACCGGTTCCCGCTCCTCGTTGTAACTGTTCAACAGCGAATCCGCTGATTTCTTCTGGACGACCAGAGCGAGTTTCCAAGCGAGGTTAAAGGCATCCTGGATACCGGTATTCATTCCCTGCCCTCCGGCTGGGCTGTGGATATGAGCGGAGTCGCCTGCGAGGAAAACACGATCGACGCGAAAATCTGGAATTTTTCGATGAGAAATGTGAAAGCGCGACAGCCAGACGGGGTCCTTAAGACGTATCCCGCATTCGGTCCGGCTCTCCACGAGAGCCTGGATTTCGTCAAGCCGGAGATCAGCGGTCGGTTGGCCCTCCGCTTCCGCCTGGGTGCTGGCGATTATCCGGCACCGGGCCCCCCGGAATGGAAATATCCCGACGAGTCCCTCTCCTGTCAGGAACAGATGGATGTGAACGTGATCCAAAGGACCATCAACCTTCACATCAGCGAGAAGAAAGCTTTCTGGGTAGGCGTCTCCCTCAAACGGCAAACCTAATAGATGCCTGACGCTGCTGTGTGCGCCGTCGCAACCAATCAGCCAGCTCGATTCAAGCTTTTCTTCGAGTCCGCCGGAGTTCCGCAGGATTGCTTGAACTGCATCCGCGGATTGAGAGAGAGCCACCAGCTCTTTGTCCCGTTCGACGACGATTTTGAAGCCCGCCAGATGCTCGGTCAGGAAACGCTCCGTTTCACTTTGCGGCAGGCTGATCGCAAAGTGATAACGGCTCGGCAGAGTGCTGAACCCGATGTGCGCGATCTGACCGCTTCGATTGTAGATAGCGACACCGTCCAACTGATGGCCGGCCTCGAGCACCGGCTCTAGCAGTCCCATCATCTCAAAGACCTCGAGTGTACGAGGAAAGATCGCCAGCGCTCTGGAAGTAGCGGCTGGTGCGGCCGCTTTGTCGATGATTCGGCATTTCACGCCGCTCCGAGCCAGTTCGCAGGCCATCGTTAGCCCGACGGGACCGGCACCGACCACGAGAACATCGAAAGAAGGGTTAACTCTCATGGATCGTTCGACTGTTTAAACTCAGGTGTTTCTGCGGCGCCGCGAGTGCTCGAGTCTGAGATTCAGCTGGACCTGTTCCTCCTGCAGCCTGCGTTTCAGGCGAACCCGGATCTCATCATTAGAGCATTTTTCCAGCTCGTCGCTCAACCGCTTGATCTCTTTCAATAGTTCCACTTCAAAAGGAACGCAGCCGGAATTCTTGAGAAGCGAAAGACCGATACGCTGGTCTTCCGGCCAGCTGAAGTATTCGTCAAGGTTCAACGGTTTGCCCGTTCCGGGTAATTCCTGGCATTCTTTCTCAGCCAGCCATTCTTCGATGAGCTTGTCGACGGAATAAGCCATATTTCTCGTTCCAGAACGAAGCGATACCTTCAAACTATTCTGCATACCACAGAACAGCGCAAAAATGGCAGGCTGTTCCTGCAATGACAAACAGATGCCAGATGAAGTGGTTATACGGAAGTCGTTTCGCTGAGTAGAAGAGGACTCCTGAAGTATAGGCGACGCCTCCGGCTAAAATCCAGAGCAATCCCTCGAACCGGACATGGAGCCAAAAAAGACGGATGGCGAACAAGGCCATCCATCCCATGCCGAGGTAGGTGACAATGGAGAGCCGTGGATGCTTCAACCCGCCAAATACTTTGAGAGATATTCCGAGTATAGCCAAACTCCAGACCACGCCAAAAAGTGTCCATCCCCAAACGCCGCGCATGGCTCCAAGCGCGAAAGGTGTATAGGTGCCGGCGATGAGAACATAGATCGCCGAATGATCAAGCAAATGGAAGAACCGCTTGATCCTGCCCTGCGGTACCGCGTGGTAGAGCGTCGACGCAAGATAAAGGGACACCATCGCAGCCGCGAAAATGAGGGTGCCGGCCAGACTAAATTCGTTCCGGCGTTGAATCGCGGAACCGACGAGCAAAGGGATCCCGGCAATCACCGCCAGCAACCCGACTCCTGAGCTCACGCTGTTGGCGATCTCTTCGCCCAATGTTTGCGAGCGCCGTTCCGGCCGAGCGGTTTTGCCATTCGTATTTCTGGCACATGAAAATGGCATTCGCTAATCCCAGATCCAACGACGACGATTACGATTTCAGAACAAGAGGACGAGTGGGGATTAATGAGCGTTTCGTTCGTTGCTGATCGCGATTTAGACAACGCAGGCCCACATGCCTCCGATGGCTCTTAAAGACAATGACTCTTTGTGATCTTTGCGATCTTCTGTTCAAAAATGACTTTTGCTTTTTTTCCTGTCTTAGTGCCGGGGGAACGAAGAAAATCATTTGCACAGAAGATCACAAAGGTCACAAAGACAGTCCCTTCGATAGAAACGGCCTACGCCTAGAGCCACATCTAGATAGATCAGCGCAGCGAACCGGAGTTCGAGTTCCAATTCCAAGTTCTCCTTCCTCGTACTCGTTCTGAAATCGTAATCGTCGAACTCGTCCTCGTCCCGGTCCTTCCGGATACATCGCGCTAAACACATACCCATTCTCCGTGGAACGAGTCGGGACGAATATTTATTTCTTCAATCTGTTTTTTGATACCTTGGCTCCTGGCGGGTAGGAGTTGGTGTCGAGTTCGGCCCGCACCTTTAAACTGGTCTGAGTAGTTGTCGCTGAAATCAAACTCACAATCACCTCGTGGCTCACCAAGGGCTTGCCGCGCCAGTTCTGACTGATGAAGGAAAACAATCGGTGCTCGATCTTGTTCCATCAGAGTATCTATTCTGAAGAAATATCGATACACTTATTTTGTGACAATCCCTTAACTCCGTCCGTTCGCCACGGCGACGGCCGCCGAAGCCATGCGTTTCCGGCCGGCAACTTCTTCACCGGCGTCCTTGGACAGTCGCGCGAAGCTCGCAAACGAGCTTGCGGCAATGAATCCGACTACCAGAAACGCCGGGATGAAATCCGCCGTGATCAATGTTTGACTGTGACGGATCAAAAGCGAAAGCTGGAGGACCGATGCGCCGACTGTGATGCCAATGCTAAGTGCAATCTGCTGAAAAGCGCTGGTGAAACTTGTCGCCTGGCTCATTTCCGGCTGATCAATTTCCGCATAGCCGATGGCGTTGATGCAGGTAAACTGCAATGACCGAAAAAAGCCACCGATAAAAAGAACAGCGACCAGTATGCTGATCGGCGTTGTCGCCGTAAAGATCGCCGGCGCGGCAATCATGGCGCCGCTCACAATAGCGTTATACAAGAGGACAACGCGAAATCCGAACCGTTTCAGAATCTTCCCCACGGCGGTCTTCATTCCGATCGCACCGATCGCAGAGACGAAGGTTAGCAAACCGGATTTCAGCGGAGTCATGCCGAAACCGAGCTGAAGCTGGAGCGGCAGCAGTAAAGGCAAGGCTCCCACTCCAATACGAAAAAGCGAGCCCCCGACGATTCCGGCCCTGAACGTCGGGAATCTCAAAAGCCTCAGATCGAGAATAGGTGCTTCGGTTCGACGAGCGTGAAAAACATAAAGACCCACCGACACGAAACCGATCAGGAACAAGGTGACGACGATCCAAAGCGGAACTCCGGAGGCGTCCAGCGCGGCGGCTGCTGAGACCAGCCCCGCGAGCCCAATCCCGGACAGGCCAAAACCCAAATAATCAAATCGGCTGATGATTTCGCCGCGAACATTTGGAATGAACAGGGTGGCAAGCACCATGCCAAGGGCGGCCATTGGCAAATTGATCCAAAAGATCCACCGCCAATGAAAATAGGTCGTGATGAAGCCGCCGACCGGCGGTCCCAGTACCGGTCCGAGCAGCGCCGGCATTGTCAACCAGGCAAGCGCTCCGACAAACTCCGACCTTGGAATCGTCCTTAAAATCACGAGCCGGCCGACAGGCACCATCATCGCCCCGCCGATCCCCTGAAATGCCCTGGCCGCCACCAGCGCCCCGATGGAGTTAGCGAATCCGCAGAGTGCGGATCCGAGCGCAAAGATCAGAATCGCCAGACGAAACACGATGCGAGTGCCGAATCGATCGGCAACCCAGCCGGAGGCAGGGATGAAGACAGCGAGCGTGAGCAGATAAGAGGTAAGAGCCAGTTTGAGTTGGATCGGGCTTTGATGAAGGTCTTGCGCGATCGCGGGCAAAGCGGTTGATATAACTGTCGCATCGAGATTTTCCATGAAGAGCGCGCAAGCGACGATCAACGGCACCAGGATCCGAAGAGGTATCATCCGGGTTCTTTGACCTTTTAGTCCTGGGTTACTGCTTCTTGCGTTTTGCGCTGGTTCCTGCATAGGAAAGGTAAGCGGTGGGGAAATCACATCGCATCCCGCAGCTTATGATGCAACCGTCTCTTCTCCTGTAGCAGGACGAACCGTACCCGTCGTCGTTACCGTTCTTGATCTTTGACCGTTGCCAACCAACAGCGGCTGCGAAGGCAGTTGTCAGTGTCAATGGAGCGAGTTGCGCCGAAGGAGAAGGTCAAGGAAGGAACCATGCGACTGAATTACCTGGCGCAAAGACACGACAACGATGACGAGGATCGGAGCTTCACGCCGGGCGTTTTCCCAACAGCCGGATAATTTCCCGCCCTTCACGGCCCGGGTAAGCTGTGCGAGGATTCATTTCCTCGACAAGCTCAAAATGCCTTTCAAACAGCCGGTCGAGCTCTTCCCGCGTCACCGGAAACGGCGGACCGCCTTCCTCTGGCGCCTCTCCAGGATCCCAGAATGCCAGAAGTGGCTCGATCGGCTGCACTAGTGACCCGCGGCCGTGAAAAAGGACTGGATCAGAAAAACGATCCCAACCACGCCAACCACCAGGCTGGCCAGCCAAAACGGTCGGCTTCGGATCAGAACCGAAATCGCTCCGACCGCGATGGCTATCTGGAACATCGTAACGCTGCTCGCCAGCACCTCGTGGGTGCGCAGATGCGTTTGAGCCTCCTTCTCCAAATCCTCGGCCTTTTTCGCAATCTGTTCTTTCTCCCGCTGATACTCGGCCACCTTCTCTTTGTCTGCGCCTGGGACCGGTTTTCCCATCGCGCTGAGAATATCCGCTTTGCTCGTCAGCGCTGTTTCCTTGATGCCCTTGGATTGGTAGTAGCTCCACTGGTCGGTTGATTCGATCTGCGACATCATCGCTTCGTTCGCGTGATGCCCCGCCATTAAAGAGGACACAGCGGCGAACCCGGCCAAAAGCGCCGAACTCAGAGCGACGCCAAGCACCCACTTTTCGCGGGAGTGCTCAGCATGATGATGGATTTCCTCGTGAAGTTGTTCAGTTGGGACCTCGGGATCTTCCATAAGTTAAGAGGCGAGGGAATACGGTCTCATGATGGATCGAGACGAAAATGCCTCCAAGAACATTCAAATCGTCCCGTATCAAACAGGGTAGCGTACCGAAACCTCCGTCACAATCGTTCTCGTGGTTTTCGAATTAAACGTGAACATTTTTCGCCGCCGGTGCTATAAGTGGGTCAATACGGTGGAATCGTTCCCTTCCTCAGACTTAGAAGCTCTCACCTTGGGTCAGGATCTTTTCAGCTTCCTGCTCGATAACACGCCGGACCAGGTCTATTTCAAGGATCTGCAAGGTCGTTTTATACGCGCCAGCCGCGCGGTTGCTGAAACCATGGATGTCGCGAATCCGCAAGATCTCATTGGAAAAAGCGATTTCGATTTTTGGTCGGCGCAGACCGCAAAAGAGGCGTTTGACGACGAACAACGAATCATCAAAACCGGGCAACCGATGGTCGGCAAAGTCGAGAAATTGATCCACGCGGACGGGAGAGTCACCTGGGATTACACCACCAAGTTGCCACTGAAAGATTCCAAGGGTCAGATCATTGGGATTTGCGGGATCAATAAAGACTTTACGGTCATAAAGAAAATGGAGGATGCGCTCGCAGAAGAGCGCAACCGATTGCACATAACCAGCACTGAGTTGGAGGCAAAGAATGCCCAGCTCGAAGCAGATCTTCGCATGGCTCGGGAGATCCAGTTGGCGCTGCTGCCCCGGGACTACCCGACCCTCTCGAGTATTGGGAGCTCAGGCTACAGCGCGCTAACCTTTGCGCACTGCTATCGCCCGGCAGAAGCTGTTGGTGGCGATTTTTTTGATATCTTTCCGCTCTCGCCCACCCGGGCCGGCATCTTCATCTGTGATGTTATGGGGCACGGGTTGCGCGCGGCCCTGGTCACCGCCATCATCCGGACGTTGCTGGAAGAACTCAGATCAATGATGCACAATCCCGGCCGCTTCCTCAGCGCGCTTAATCTGCAACTTCGCGCCATCCTGGAACGTGTCGAGGAACCCTTCATCGCAACAGCGTTCTACTTGATTGCCGACACCGCGACCAGGGAGACGCAGTTTGCCAACGCGGGTCATCCCGCGCCCGTGCGCGTGCGGCGCAACGAGCGATTGGTCGAACGAATTTCGTCGGAGGTCGGGAAATCCGGCCCCGGGCTGGGACTGTTCGATGAGGTGAATTATTCATCCTCCCGTTCCGCGTTTGAGCAAAACGACTGCATTTTGTTGTTCACAGACGGACTCTACGAGGTCGAATCTCCGGAAGGTGAACAGTTCGGGCTGGATGCAGTGATTACCAGCCTGCAAACCCACGCTGATTTACCAGCCGAGAAGCTTTTCAACGCGTTATTGGCAGATGCTTGCGACTTCTCCAAAAAGCCGGACTTCGACGACGATGTTTGCATTGTTTCGGTCGAACAGTCGTGAGGTTGAAAGACGACGCTCGCGCTTTGATTTCTCCGGTGTTTGAAATTTAATCGATTGGAGCGCACAATCGAGTCTCAGTGGAACCGGGCGAATCGCCTACTCATACACCGGAAAGACGGCGGACCTATTGGCTCACGCGATTTGTTATTTTGCGAATGCTTGGAGTTGTTTACGCCGTCGGCTTCCTCGTTGCTGCCAACCAGATTTTACCGTTGATTGGATCCGATGGCCTGCTCCCGCTAGGGCAATTTATCGATCGCCTCCGGCCGATCTTTGGCTCCTCCTTTTCGGGGTTTCTGCGTTTACCGTCGCTCTTCTGGTTGATCCATTCGGACACGGCGCTCCTGGCAACGGCATGGACAGGCTTTGTTCTTTCCTGCGTGGTGGTGGCCGGTTTTGCTAATGCACTTCTGCTGACAATCCTATGGGGTCTCTATATGTCGTTCGTCCATCTTGGACAGGATTGGTATGGTTACGGGTGGGAAGTCCAGCTGCTGGAGACCGGCTTTCTCTCCATCTTTCTTTGCCCGCTATTGGATGCCAGGCCTTTTCCCCGACGCGAACCTCCGCTCCCCATCCTTTGGCTTTTCAGGTGGCTGATCTTTCGAATGATGCTGGGCGCGGGATTGATCAAACTGCGGGGAGACCCTGCTTGGCGCGATTTCACGGCGCTCTATTACCATTTTGAAACTCAGCCCTTGCCGAATCCGTTGAGCCGGTGGTTTCACTTCTTGCCTAAACCGGTTCTGCGCTTTGGCGTAGGCTTCAATCACCTGGCGGAACTCATCGCTCCTTGGCTTGTTTTCTGGCCTCGTTTCGCGCGGCAGATCGGCGGAGCGATCATCATCCTTTTTCAGGTCGTATTGATTCTGAGCGGCAACTTATCTTTCCTGAACTGGCTAACGATGATCCCCGCCCTGGCGTGTTTCGATGACGGCCTCTGGTCCAAGATTCTGCCCAAGCCTCTGGTCAGACGCGCGCAACTGGCAGCGGTATCAGCAGCACCCAGCAAGGCGATGCGAGTGACCGCGCGGGTCGTGGTCAGTCTGGTCGCGATCCTTAGCATCCAACCTTTGGCGAACATGTTGTCACCGCACCAGATAATGAACACTTCGTTCGATCCCCTCGATTTGGTGAATACCTATGGCGCCTTTGGAACTGTCGGCCGCGAACGTCTCAACGTCATCTTTGAAGGCACCGACGCCGCCGTGCCGGACGAAAGCGCGGTTTGGAAAGCCTATCCATACAAAGGGCTTCCGGTGGAATTGGACAAATCGCCGCCGCAGATCGCGCCTTATCAATTGCGCCTTGACTGGCAGATGTGGTTTGCCGCGATGTCGACTCCCAGTGAATATCCTTGGACTCTTCATTTGGTCTGGAAACTTCTGCATAACAATCCAGGTGCACTGAGCCTGTTTCGTGATAATCCGTTTCCTGGAAACCCGCCGCGCTATGTGCGCGCCGTTCTCTACCAATACCAGTTCCGGGACCCCGGAAGTTCGAACGGCTTCTGGTGGAGTCGCACGGAACTCGGCTTATGGCTACCGCCTCTTTCAGCGGATGATCCGCGGCTTCTTGATTGGCTCCGGCAGGCCGGCTGGTTGCGCGAGTGAATAGACATTCGTTTCCTTCGTCTATAAATGTTACCGAATCCAGTTATCAGTTATGAGAAAATTCTTCCTTGTTCTCCTTGTAGTCCTCGTCGGGGGATTTCTCGCGGTCGGCGAATCGCAGGCGGAAATTCACGTTGCGGTGGGCGTTCCCGGCCCGGTCTATTATGGTCCCGGGTATTATCCCGGCTACTACTATGGGCCGGGATATTATGCTCCTGGATACTATTGGGGACCTCACGGGTATGTGTACTACCGGCGTCCCTATTGGCGGCACCGGTACTGGAGGCATCACCGCTGGTACTGGTATTGAGAAATTGGGCCGGATATCCTGAATCTCCCGTCCAAGCGCTCGGGATCAAACTGCAAGCTTTTCCGCAAGGTCAACCAGACCGGTCGCGATAATATCCCAGGGTTGCTCGGCGACCAGATCGGTGGTCTGCTCCGGTCCATGTTCTGTTGGGCGAAGGATGAACGCCGTGCGCAAGCCTAGCTCTTTCGCCGCCGCCAGATCATAATTGTGAGCCGCGCCCATCATCACTTCCGAGGGCCGCAGCCCCAGGAGAGCACAGACGCCGAGGTACGTTTCAGGGTCAGGCTTGTAGTGGCGAAAAAGGTCAGCGCCGAAAATAACGTCCCATGGGAGTTCAGCAAATTTCGCGAGGTTGACCAACAGGGAAAGGTTTCCATTGGAGAGAGGTCCAATGATGTACCTTCCCCTTAAACGGCGCAGTCCATCAATCGCGTCGGGCCAAGCAGAAAGTCGGTGCCAGCAACTGGTCAATAAACGCAAGTCGGGTTCCGGCAGCGCGGCAATGCCGAATTCCGGCAACAGTTCAACGAGCGCGGCATAGTGTAGTTCGTCGAGGATAGTCCACCCTAATTCGCCGCGGCGCACGCGATCAAGATTAGGCTTGTAAGCTGCGCGCCACCTGTCAACGAGCTTCTCCCAAGGTGCTTCCAGACCACGCTCCATTCCGAAGCCTTGGAGAGAATGGATGAGGCTTCCGCGCCAGTCGACAATGGTGCCGAAAGTATCGAACACAATCGCCCGGACCACGCTCTCCGGAGTGCTGGCCCACTGGTTCGTCGTCAGGGTTGGCATATTCTTCCACTAATGTTCGAGGCCTTTATGTTTTCAGTCGTGCTTATCGATCTTTGAGCGTGAATGGGCAAACGCGGCTTAAGATGAGAGATGGCACGTGAACGAAGGTAGCGACGGAATGGGTGTATTTACTGGTTTTCCCTGATGTGACCCTATCGAGGCTCCTCTCGAAGGACAGGGAAAATGTTGAGAATGTCGGAGAGCGTCGGACGGCTCACCCGCCCAATCACAATCGTTTGCTGGTTGCCATTGATCCACGCTGTGAAATGATCGCCAGCCCGATGATTGATCAAGACAGTGCCAAGAGGAGAAGTGTACGGGATTGGAATGATCTCCCCTTCTTTCGGAAAGTGATGATCTCTCGCTCCCGCGATCAACACCGTTTGCTTTTCGGTGCCGAGCACGATTTCAGCGACGGTTCCCAGTTCAACTGCAGCGACCGGCTTCTCTGTCACCCAGGACAGGGGATCGACGACCGTGTGGCCCTGCGCAATCAGCTCGTTCATTTCCCCGGTCAGCCGGCGTTGGATGCGACCCATCGTGCGAAACTTCTCCTTTGCCGCTTGATAGGGAGCGTTTTCGCTCAAATCGCCATCCTGCTTGGCAATCTTTGCTTCACGAAGAGCTTCGTTCTTCTGAGCCTTTGTTATTTCAAATTTTTCTCCCAATTCCCAGGCACTGACAGTTGAGAGAATAGTTTTCTCCTGCATGGTGTGTTACCGGTTGTCCGATTGATTGAAATAATCAAGCACCCGGCGGAATTCTTTTGGGCGTCACAACCGCTCGATTGTTCAAAAGGTATTGTGCTTGCATGATGATTATCCTGACTCTGACGTGAGCCATCCGTTTGAATTCCGGATGGTTTTTTGAGTTAAAACATAGGAGAACGAGAACAGGGCCCAATCATGAGTGTTACGAAACGGACCATTTTTCACCTGATCATTGAAGTACTGATCTATGCCGCGCTGGTTTCGGTTTATCTGGCGTTGGTGGTTCATTTTCTCGTCGGATGGCTGAAGGAACTGTTTGCCAGGGAACCCGCAGTTTATGCATTCGTGGCAATTCTGTTGATGATCGTTCAGGCCGTCGGACTGGAACGGCTGGCGTCCAGTCTGGTCCACGTCACCCGGCGACGAAGAGGCTAACACGCACCATGTATTTCCCTATCTCCGGTGTTCATCTCGATCCGATTTACCTTGTTCTCATCGGGTTCATTATAGGGATTCTGGGGGGATTTTTCGGCGTGGGAGGCAGTTTTCTGGCCTCTCCCGCCCTGTTCGCCGCCGGACTCCCGATGAATTTTGTGGTAGGAACTGACCTCGCCCACATCGTAGGGAAGTCGATTGTCGCCGCCCGGGCGCATCGTGTTCTCGGCAATATCGACCTGAAACTAGCCGCAATCATGGTGATCGGAACGATCGTTGGTTCTGAGGCCGGTGTGCAGGCAATCGAAATTTTGAAGAAGGGCGCCCATGTAGAATTGGTTGTCGGGACCGTATCGATCGTTGTGTTTACTGGAATTGCATTGTTCTGCGGATGGGAGAGTTGGATGGCATTGCGATTAAATCGGCGCACAGATCAGCGCCGCGACCCAACACAAAACCGGAAACGGGATGTCATGGCGTTCGATGGTTTTGCCAAGACTATTCAGCGGATCAAGTTTGCGCCGCTCGTCAGTCTCCCGCATTCGGGGATCGAATCGATTTCGTTATGGGCGATCCTTTTTGTCTCGTTCATCGGTGGAATTTTCAGCGGGTTTCTTGGCGGAGGCGCCGGCTACATTCGCATGCCCTCAATGGTCTATCTGCTGGGAATCCCAACTCACATCGCGGTAGGAACGGATCTATTCGAGATTATCATTTCAGCCAGTTACGGCACGATTCGGCACGCGATGAACGGAAATGTCGATATTTTGATCGCTCTGGTCATGCAAACCGGGGCGGCGCTTGGGGCCCGGATCGGTGCAAACCTGACGCAATATTTTACCGGCCCGCGCATCCGTCTGGCGTTCGCCCCACTTCCACTCTTAGGTGCTTTCGTTATTGCTCAGAAACTTCTCACCAACCATCATCTGTGACCAAATTTTTATGAAGATCCTTGTTTGCAGCGACGGTTCGGAGCGGGGACGCAGGGCGCTCGCTTCCGCAGCAATTATCGCCCATGCCACGAAAGCCGAAACTACGATTTTTGGGATTACCGAAATCGAGCAAGACGAACCCAGGCTCCTGGAAGCGTTCCGCGAGGACTCTAGGGTATTTCGAGAGCAGGAGGTTAAGCTGGAGATCGTTACCAAAATCGGCGACCCGGTTGCAGAAATCATCCGGCACACGAAGGAGACGGTTTATGATCTCGTCATCATCGGGGCAGAACGCAGAGGCGCGCAGGAGTTTTTTCTTCCTTCGACCAAGGCCTATTCGATCGCCGAGGCGATCGCTCCTCCCGTGCTTGTCGTTCCCGTGTTGCGCCCATCCATAAAGCGAATTCTGATTTGCAGCGGTGGGGGTACCTATATTGAGAACGCGGTAAGATTCACGAGCAAGCTAGCCAAGGATCTGTCTGCAGAAGTGGCGCTGCTAAACGTCACACCCCGACCTGCGGCCATGCATGGTACGATATTCCGGAGGCAGGAAGATGTGGCAGCCTTATTGAATTCGAACTCGGCATTAGCTCGGAATCTACGAACTGAGAAAGAAATAATCGAACGCGCCGGTGTCCCGGCAGTCGTACACATCCGCCACGGAATCGTGATCAATGAGATCCTCGCGGAGGTCGAACGAAGCGATTACGATCTGGTGGTGGCCGGTTCGTGGCCGGTACGCGATGCGTGGCGCAATTACGCGATCGGAAATGTCACGCGCGAAATCGTGAATCGCACCGATCGACCAGTGCTCGTCATCCGCAGCGACATCGAGCCGGCGTCTCTGACGCAACGGCTGCGAAAGATGGCCAAAAAACTGGGCGGGAAACAAGATTACCTGCCACGAATATCACCTGTTTGATACTGTTCATCGCGCATGATTTTCTTGTCAGAGAAAACCAGCACCAATTTTTCCTCTTCAGATCATGCCGCCGAAGGAATATCCTCTTCCGAGAAGACCTGCGTGGGCAGCAGCGTTACTTAGCTCGATCGCGGCGCTTTTAGCTCTTACCTTCATTCTTGTCAACGGGGTGAACGTTCCATTCGCCGACGAATGGTGGTATGCCGACCTCGTAAAATCGGTGGAATCAAGACAAGCAACCTTCAACAGTTTCTGGCCCCCGAACAATGAGCATCGGATGCTGATCCCGCGGCTGGAGTTCTCCACGCTCGCCGTGCTGACCCATTGGAATTCGAAAGCAATGATGATCGCAGGCTGGCTCGTTGCCGTCGTCGCGATGCTCTTCCTCTTTTCGCAATTCGAGAAGATTTATCCGCGAACGCATCCGGCACTCTGGACCGCCGCGGTGGGTGTGAGCGCAGCGGCATTGTTTTCTCTGGTGCAACTGGAGAACTGGCTGTGGGCGTTCCAGTTCGCTTTCTTCTTCATTCAATTCGCCGTGGTAGCCAGCCTGATCTTATTGTGTCGACCGAACATCGCGCTCTGGGTTCGTCTGCTCGCGGCCGCGGCGCTTGGGGCCGCCGCCAGTTTTTCTTCAGCCCAAGGGCTTCTCGTCTGGCCCGCGCTGATGCTCGCTCTTTCCCTCACAAACGATCCTCTCAGAAAAAAAGCGATCGGGCTGCTTTGCCTGCTGAGCTCCGCGGCGATTGTTTTCTCTCTCTATTTCTTCGGTCTGCAACGCACCATGGAATTGAATCTTCGCCCGGAGCAAATCATGGAAAAATTGCAGCTGCCGATCTTTGGATTCTTTGGACTGGTAGGGAACCCGCTGGCCCAGTGGATTTCTTACGAACACTTGCCCCATCGCGCCTGGTTTATTGGTTTGTCGATGACCATCGTCTTCCTCTTTGTCACATCGATTTTGATAAGGCGTCATCGACTGCCGGAGGCGGCACCCTGGCTTGGTTTAGGCGCCTATGCATACTCCTTCTGTCTGGTCACGACATACGGAAGACTCGGGATGGGTTACACGGGAGGCTTTCTTGCCAGCCGCTATACCACACACGTTAATCTTCTGCTGGTCGCCATCCTAGCTCTCATCCTGGTTGCTCTTGATTCCAGGAACACGGAATCGACACGCCAAAACACGCGGCTCAGCTCCATTCAGGTTCTTGCGGCTTTTGGCGTAACGGTTGCCATCGCAGTGCTCTTGGTCATCGGTGATTTCCAATCGTTTAAGTCAGGTGCAATCCAGAGGCGAGATAAACTGCTCGCGAAAACGTTGATTCCCTTTTCTTCCTACTTTGACCCGGAGGTAGACGGAACGGTGACGGGACCGTTTTATCCCCTCTGTCCCCTGAGATGCAGAACGATTCTTAATATCGGCATCAAACAGCTTTCCGATGCAGGTTATTTTGGTCGGTTAGACGATGTTAGTTTCGTAAACGGCGGGGTGCAGGCCACAGGCAACTATGCGGTCGGCGGAAAAATCGTTGAAGCTAGATATCTTGGGCTCGTGGAGCAAGGTTGGAAGTTGTCCGGCACAGTTTCACTTGGATCCCAATTTATCGCCCATCTGATATTTTTTAAGCCGGAAGGCAGCTGCGCTTTTGTCGCAGCAACAGAGCTGCGGCGAGTGCCTGATCGAGGAGATGCAGAGCAGAGCTATGAATGGCAAATGTTTCTCTCTCCATTTATTCTGCCGGATCCGGAGAAGCCGTTGGAAATGTGGGTGTACGATCAGCAATCGAATGAATTTGTGAATATTCGACAAAATTCCGCGCGATGGGAAAAAGCCGACAACACAAAGAAACCCGGCGCCTGACTCGCTTTCTCCTGATTTCTCTGGCCTTTATTTATCCATGCCTGAGAGCAGACGCCGCAAGCAACCTGATCGTGTACGACCTTATTCCGGATCTATATAGCTATTTGCGAATCGCTCCCGAAGAGAGGGAAAGCCGCGCGAAGCTTTTTGCGCAACTAATGATCCGGCCGCACCCCGAGATCTACGGCCGGCCGCAGGTATTCAAGACGGATACTGGAACCCTGGAACAATACCTGGACGAACTCAACGCCTATCTTCCGGCGATCGAACATATTCACAGTCGCTTCGAGGAACAACGCGCATCCATCCAGGCAAAATTTCTGAATGCCTTCCCCGATTTCGACTCTTCAAGAGCCAGGGTCTACCTTATGCTTTCTTTATTTCGCTTTGACGGAAAGATCCCGCATGACAATCCTCGCATGCTTCTGCTCGGATTGGATGGCTTAGCCAAGTTTCACGGAACTGACGTACGCCTGCCGGTGATACTCTCTCACGAGTTATTTCACGTCTACCATTTCCAAGTTAACCCGCTGCCGCGCGACGTCGACCAGTTAGAACTCTATCGCCTGATCTGGCAGGAAGGCCTGGCAACATATGTTAGTCAGGTCTTGAACCCTGATGCATCGTTAGCCGATGCGCTTCTAGACCCACGGCTGGCTGAAGAAGGCCCAAAATTCGTTCCCATGTTTGCCCGCAGTTTGTTGACGCAACTTGAATCGACCGACGACGCCACCGCCGCCCGTTATCTTTCCTACCGACGCGGCGGCCAGATTCCATCGCGCATGGGTTATCTCATCGGCTACGAAATTGCCAGGAGGACAGCGGCTACTCACCAAGTCACTGAACTTGCTCGATTGCGAGGGCACGCACTCCTGGACCTGGTACGCCGGGAGACGCAGGTTCTGGCGGCTGGAGATGGCCAAAACTAACCACCGGCTTTCGCGATTCCCCGTTGCAAATCGTCTAAATCAGCTTTTCATTCGCATGCTATGACCGGTGGAGAGTTCTTTGTTGACCATCCGACGTTGCACGGATTTATCGCGGCGGCGGCTTGAAAAATTCTATGTCGCTTGCTGAATTAAGCGGGTGGTGCAGCGGTCGGTTCGGTCATCGTGACGTGGAGCAGAATTTGGAACCCAGGCCATTCGATTTGCCCTGGATCGTGATGAATTCCGCGCTCGCGAAATCTCGCTGGAATGGCAACCGGCGGTGCGGCTCGAAGAAATCTTGGCGGAGATTGCAGATCACGCCGAACAGAACCCGGAATGGCTTCAGACTTGCAGCGGCTGGCGACCCTCTTGATTGCTGCGATTGACGCAGCGCGCCGGAGCAGCAACCAAATCGTCCTCGAGAAAAAACCATATTCCGAAGGGAGGCAGCATGATGGAAAATAGAGCTATGGCGACGGCAAGCAAGCCGGACCCGCTTCGCCTCCTGACTGTCGTGATCCCGGCTCGCGATGAGGAGGGCAGCATTGCTTCTACGGTTGAGCAGTTGCATCTGGAGTTGCGGCGGCATCAGATCCCACATGAAATCGTGGTGGTCGATGACGGAAGCAGCGATCGCACCTGGGAAATACTGCAGGAAGGAAAGAAGCGAATTGGCGAGCTTCTACCGGTGCAGAACCAGGGACTGCACGGCTTCGGAAGAGCAATCATTTGCGGTTTCGGCCAGATGCACGGCGATGCCGTTGTCATCATGATGGCAGATGAATCGGACGATTGCCGAGACGTGGTGCGTTATTGGAACCTGCTGAATGAGGGTTGGGATTGCGTCTTCGGAAGCCGTTTCATCAAGGGAGGTGGTGTCATCGACTATCCCTGGTTCAAACTTCAATTAAATCGGTTGGCCAACACCTTTTTGCGTTTTCTGTTTAACATCTCGCTCAATGATACAACTAACGCCTTTAAAGCCTATCGCAGGACGGTCATTGACGGATGTCAGCCATTGATCGCTCCGCATTTTAATCTCACTGTTGAAATTCCACTCAAGGCGATCGTCCGCGGTTTTTCCTGGACTGTCATCCCCATTACCTGGCGCAACCGAAGAACCGGTGAAGCCAAACTAAAAATCAAAGAAATGGGAAGCCGCTACCTCTTTATCTGCTTGTATGTCTGGCTGGAGAAATATTTCAGTCGCGGAGATTATAGAAAACATGAGGAGTAATGGAGTAATGTTTCAGAATCGACAGGTCAAGACCGCTAAGGCACAGTCGGGGATCTTTATGTGGTCACAGGTTTACGATCCCCTCCATAACATAGTTCTTTCGGCTCTTCTCGCTGCCTTACCCGTGGCTGTCCTGCTCGGGGCTCTCGGCTTCCTCCATCTCAAGGCGCATATTGCTGCGTTGCTAGGTCTCACCGCTTCATTCCTCGTCTCCGTATTTGAGTTCGGAATGCCTGTTCGGATGTCGGTAATGTCTGCATTATACGGTGCCGCCTACGGCTTGATGCCGATTGGCTGGATTATCCTCAACGTCATCTTTCTGTATCAGCTGACATTGGAAAAGGGGCACTTCAAGGTTCTCCAAAACAGCATCGCCAACGTCACGGAGGATCGCCGATTACAGCTCCTGCTAATCTCCTTTGCCTTCGGCGCATTTTTCGAAGGAGCCGCGGGCTTCGGTACACCGGTGGCGGTGACAGGCGCGATCTTGATAGGAATCGGGTTCTCACCGCTTGCCGCCTCGGGTCTTTGCCTGATCGCCAATACCGCTCCGGTGGCTTTCGGAGCGATCGGCACACCGGTCATTGCGCTTTCGGCCGTTACCGGTCTGGATTTACTTCAGCTCTCAAAGCAAATCGGTCACCAACTTCCTTTCTTTTCTTTGATCATCCCGTTCTGGCTGATCTGGGCATTTGCCGGTTTCCGCGGGATGATTCAAGTCTGGCCGGCGATTCTTGTGACCGGGGTCTGCTTTGCGGTTCCCCAATTTCTTGTTTCGACGCTTCACGGACCCTGGCTGGTTGACATCGTGGCGTCGGTTACTTCGATGGCGGCGTTGACCCTGTTTTTACGCGTTTGGGAGCCGAGAACCATGTGGCTGTCGATGTCGCGTAACCCAGCTCTGAACGCGGAATCGCAGACTACCAAAGGCGAACCGATCGCGGAGACCTTTCGGTTTCAATCGGAGAATGGAACTCAGATTACCCGGGCCGATACGGTGAAAGCGTGGCTCCCCTTGGTCATCCTGACCTTCGCAGTTTTCCTCTGGGGAATACCCCAGTTCAAGACGTTTCTGGACTGGCTGTTTAACCCAAAATTGCCGGTCATCGGCCTGGACAAGCTCATCCTGCGAGTTCCACCCTTAGTGCCGGAACCTCGGCCTGAAGCAGCGGTCTACGCGTTGAGCTTATTGTCGGCAACCGGTACGGGTATCCTCGTAGCCGCAATTCTCAGCGGTTTTCTGATGGGTTATTCGCCCGTTGGGCTGGCGCGAGTTTACTGGAAGACCTTGAAACTCGTGCGACTCTCATTGCTAACGATCGCCTGCATGCTCGCTCTCGGATTCGTCACTCGTTACTCAGGAACAGACGCCACGCTAGGGTTCGCTTTTGCTCAGACCGGAGTTCTATATCCGATGTTTGGCACACTCCTTGGCTGGCTGGGAGTGGCGCTCACCGGCTCTGACACTTCTTCCAATGTCTTGTTCGGCGGTCTGCAAAAAATCACCGCGCAACAATTGGGACTCAATCCGGTCTTGATGGCGGCCGCAGACAGCAGCGGCGGTGTGATGGGTAAAATGATCGACGCCCAGAGCATCGTTGTCGCTTCGACGGCGACACGCTGGTACGGGCACGAAGGCGATATCCTCCGATTCGTTTTTTTTCACAGCATTGCGCTCGCGGTGTTAGTGGGCATCCTGGTGACGATCCAGGCTCACATGTAAGGAATTCTCTCTTCAAACGGCGTCAATCTCAGGTTGTGACCGAAAACGACCAAACCAACTCCACCCGGAAGTCGGCACGCCGGCGACTAGCTCTTGAAGCCTTGGTCCTTTTCGTTTTTGCCTGGATGGCTGCAATTGTTACCTCCCTTTTTAGGCCCCCCGCAATGACCCCATCCGCGAACTTTGGCGTATTTCAGTTCATCGGATCCACCTTTCTCACCGGGCTGGAATGTTTTGTTTTTGGCTACGTCTTATCCCGCTTCTTTAAGCAATTTAAGACCGGCTGCGCATTCGCGATTATCTTGTTTTTCGCCTATCTCATCTGGGCAGGAAGACATCCCTAGTGAAGAGCGGATCGGCAAAGGCTGGTAGCGAGTCGTCCCGCTTTGCACGATCCGCGAGAAGCAAAGCGGGATCCTTCGTCCACATTGCGTTGGATTCGAAACGCCGATACGCCCAAACGCCGACACGCCATTCACCTCACTTGCCCTCATGCCTGGGACTTCTGCGCGCACTGAACCTCGCAGGACATAGGCGAATGCCTCAGTCTCATTGGATGGAAAAGCTGCGTTGCCATCAGTCTGGAAGGTCAACAACAACTGAGTAAAACGGGCTCCCATCTCCCTGGAGATGAGCACCATTGCCGTCGCCTTTTCGACACCGGGCAAGGAACTGGGAACTTGACCGTCAGGCGCGATCAAGGCGTGTCGCAGACCGATGTGGGTGCGGGAATCTCCGAAGACCGCGGAAGTCGTGCTCATCACAATTTATTACCTCCGTTCAGTTTGCTTCCTTCGCCGCCTCCTTCTGTTACCTCCCGAACAAAAAGTGCAGGATAAACAGTACTGCCAAAATGTACGTCACCGGACCAACTTCCTTTGCCTTTCCGGTCCCGACTTTCAGCCCGACATACGTAAGCAAGCCGAAGGCGATCCCTTCGCTGATGCTGAAGGCAAGCGGCATGGCGAGAATTGTGACGAAGGCCGGCGCGGCCTTTTCGAAATCTTTCAGATCTAGTTCCGCAAGGCCTTGCATCATAAACGCGCCCACGATCACCAGAGCAGGCGCCGTCGCAACCGCGGGGATGATCAGAATCAAGGGCGTTAAAAAGAGCGCCAGAATGAAACAAAGAGCCGTAGCGATTACGGTCAACCCGGTTCTACCTCCGGCCTCAACTCCTGCCGCGCTCTCGATATAGCTTGTGACGGTGGAGGTCCCGAGGATCGAACCAAACATAGCCGCTGCGGCATCGGCCATAAACGCTTGCCCAATCTTTGGTAAGTTCCCGTCCTTGTCGAGCAACCCTGCGCGCTTTGAAACTCCAATCAGGGTTCCCATATTATCGAAGAGATCGACAAATAATATGGCGAGCACCACCGGTAGCGCGCCTAAGAAGTTTTTCCAAAAATAGCTCAGATCCAACTTCAGAAAAGTAGGCGCTAAGGACGCCGGCAAATTAACTATCCCGATCGGCATCGCCGTGATCATTCCTTTCCGATCGGGCGCAGGAACGATCAGCCCGACGATTGTCAGGGCCAAAATCACTAAAATGATTGCCCCTGGTATCTTGCGCGTCACCAGAACCGCTATGGCGATAATCCCTGCGATCACGAGCAGCGGTCCCGGTTTCGAGAGATCGCCCAGACCGACGAAAGTCACCGGATTCGCTACCACCACACCACCGTTCTTGAGGCCAATAAATGCTATAAAGAAACCGATCCCGGCGGTGATGGCTAATTTCAACTCAATCGGGATGGCTTCAACGAGCTGCTTCCGCAGCCCGGTGATAGAGAGGGCGAGAAAGATCAAGCCGCTGTAGAACACCAGGCCAAGCGCAGCCTGCCATGGAATCCCTTTTGCCCCGCAAACTGTGAAAGCGAAGAAGGCATTCAACCCCATCCCCGGCGCCAGCGCGATCGGATAGTTGGTGGCCAGCGCCATTACCGTGGTCATCACACCAGAGGCCACGGCTGTAGCAGTAATCAAAGCACCCTTATCCATGCCTGTGGTGGAAAGGATAGATGGGTTCACGGCGAGGATGTATGCCATCGCCGCAAATGTCGTCAGACCTGCCACTACCTCCTGCGATACAGAGGTCTGGTGTTCTTTAAGAGAAAAGAAGCGTTCGAGCATGCCGGCAACTCAGCAAAATTTCGCGACAGGTTGCGGAATAAGCGAAGTGCGGCGCAAGAAAAAACCGACGTGCTTACTGAGTTTTCAGTCGAGCGTTTTGACTCGGCGTGAGGAGTCTGCCTTGTGCCTGGCCCAAAAATTTTTCGTTTCGATAAACTGCACGGCCGCGTACCCAGGTGCTTTTGACAAGGGCGCGCAATTCCAAACCGATGTACGGGCTGATCGTATGACGGTAAAATAACTGTTCTGCAGTGATCGTTACGGACCCCTGTAGATCGACCAACGTGATGTCGGCATCGAATCCCTCCGCGATCCGTCCCTTCACGCGACCGATTCCGAAGCGTTCCGCGACGTTGGTGGCGCTCACTGCCGAGAATCGTGAAAATCCATCAAGTTCCGAGCAGGTGGGATCCAAGGAGAAAGATCTGACTGCCTGGATCCGATAGAGATTGTCCCAGCAGATTGCCCACTCGATCTTCCCTCGTCGAGAGCCCGGCTTCCCGCATCCAGCCGGCCACAAGCTGATTTCCCCGCAGCGTCGCATCGGACAAATATGTGCGCGTGATCATCCCTTTTTCATCGGTGATCGCAGCGAGCGCATCAATCCGATCTTGAATCCTGGAGGCATTTATATTCCAGGAGATATCAAACACAGCTAACTCCCATGATAGGTGTTTTAAATTGGGATAGAGGCAGACGCTCAAAACTCATCCAGACTTTCCGGGCAGAGATCGCCGGCTCATATTTTAAGTGGAAAATGAAATTCAACGCAGGTTAATTTCCCTTTCCTGTGCCGGCCCGAGAATCGAAAGATCCGTCGATTGGCGAACGATAACCTTCGTGGGCACCATAGTTCGCATTGACCTCTTTTCCTTCAGCAACAACGATACGGCCAGTCGGCCCTTGTCCGCCATAGGTTGATGTACCGTCGTTAGCCGCGGCGTGATCAATTTAGCCGCGGGAATATCATCGAAGCCGATCACCGCAAGATCTTGTGGAACACGCAGTTGATGTCCTCGCGCAGCCTCCATAACACCAATTGCCAGGCGATCACTCGTGGCCAGAATGGCGGTCGGACGAGGTTCGGTTCTCAGGATACCTTCGGCGGCGGTTCTACCACTTTCTTCGTTGGAGCTGGGGCATTCCCAGATGATCACAGAAAACCCCGGCCCGCTGCCGTCGATAACTTCAAGGTAGCCTTCAATCCGCCGCTTGGGTATTTCGAAGCAGATATCTTTCAAGCGTTTTCTTTCGATAAGACCGCAGTGTCCGTCGCTACCCAATTGGAACGTCACGATCGCGAAGCTTTGGTGTCCAAGGTCTTTGAGGTGCTGTGCGCAAGCGCGGGCCGCCCCACGATCATCGATCCCGACGAACGGCACCTTAGGGATCAGCGGTTGATCTACGACGACCATCGGTAGACCCCGATCTGCGATCGTTCGGATCGCCTCGCCCTCTTTTGACATCGAATAGATGATCAGACCATCGACGGCAGCGGACTGGATCGTGTGTAGAGTGGCTCCCCCCCCTTGGAGGAGAAGCAATCCTAGCCCCCGTTGATCGCACGCTTCGGCTACCCCGCCCACGAAAGCCGAAGTCGCCGGATCTTCAAAAGCGTGATACAAAGGGTCCGCGTAGACGAGGGCAATCGTGTTGGCGAAGCCTCTCGTGAGCATTTGCGCAGCCGGGTTCGGGCCGGAATAGTTCACCGAACGCGCCGCGACCAGGATTTTTTCGCGCAGCTTGGGCGAAAGCTGATCGGGTCGGCTGAAGGCGTTGGAGACGGTCGTATGCGAGACCCCGACCAGCCGGGCGACGTCCCTCAGGGTGCCCCGCGCCTTCAAGGTGGGTTTCATGGTAGCAGAGCTGGCATCATGTTTTGGGCGGAAAATATTTCAAATATTACTTTACCAATCAAGAAAAACCGATACTTTACGCGTAAAGAACCTGAAACCGACCTCGGCTGCGCTTCCCTTTCTTTCCGTACCCCCGCTGCCGAGTCAGCGATGCCCTCAGGCTCCATTGCCTTCCCGATAACTCACTATCAACTTCCATGGAACTTAGACACCTCCGCTACTTTTTAGCCGTAGCAGAACACCAGGGGTTTCGAAAAGCCGCCCAGACGTTGCGCGTCAGCCACCCGTCGCTCTGCGAACAAATCATCGATCTAGAGAGCGAGATTGGCACTCGGCTCTTTGACCGAACGAACCACCACGTCTGTCTTACCGCAGCAGGGCAAACCTTTTTGGCCGGTGCTCGCCGAACGCTCAAATGCGCGCTCCAAGCCGTTGAAACAACCCAGCAAGCCTCCAGGGAATACGGCGGCGAGTTGCGAATCGCCAACGTCGGCCTGATCTGCCCTGGCCTCTTGGCTCATTTGATCCGCGCTTTCCGCGAACGCTTCCCAAAGGTTGAAGTTTCCATCCTGCAGCAGAACAACTTCAAATGGATCGAAGCGGTTCAGAAGGGAACTGAGCTTGGCGTTGGTTACCTGGCTCCTGAGTCGACGAGCCGTTCAGCCGGGGCATTAAACAGTTGGATCATCGCGACCGCACCGGTTGGCGTTGCGGTAGCCGCAACGGCGGCAGAGCGTGACCATCGACGCGAGACGAGGCTTCAAGATTTTGCCCATCAGCCCTTTCTCATTTTCGAGCCAAGGTACGCATCCAATTATTTCGAATGGATCCGCTCGATTTTCCTCGAGACAGGGTTCGAACCGGTAAAGACGATATCAGTGGATAGCGCAGAGGCTTTTTTTACCCTGATTTGTGCCGGCGTCGGGGTCGGCTTGCTGTCACCGCTGCACTTGGGAGGCCCGCACGCAGGTGTCTCCTTTCGCAAGCTCACCGAGTCGATAGCAGAGTTTCCGCTCAGCCTGGTGTGGGACGCACAGCGTGCTAGTCCGTCGGTCAATGATTTTCTAACAGTGGCGAGGGAGGTCTTGCCCGAACCAAATGGCGCATTGAGGCTGAATAATCACAGTCGCTCCGTTGCTGTTGAGATGAACGGTGTTTGAGATTTCAACTCGTTGACGTTGTGCAACGGCAAAATGCATGTTATTTCCGGAACAGAGCAGAACGACGCTAAGTTAAGGGCTTTTTCGTCCGGTGGAGGTGAGGTCCGTGGCCACCGGCGTAATGTAGGCTTCCAGGCTGTGTCGGGGCCGATCACTTTATATCCGCGCCTCGTTCATTGGCGGCCGTCTCTGATAGGCTCCAAGGCTTCGCTGGATGAGAGCAATATGCAGGCTGGCCTATGCTTACCCGCCCTAATCCCTTACGAGGCATCAGCCTCTCAATTTCTCCTTATCTTCGCGCCATTCGGGACCGGACACTAATATTCAGAGCGTCACTATTCTGGAGTGGTCGGTTGGTCCTTCCAGTCGCGGGAGGAATAAAGTTGTGTTCGAACTTAACAGAACCTGATTTAATCAGAAGCGTCGATGGCAAGACACCCCCGGAAAAGAAGAACCCTTCTTTTGTGATTGCAGACAGATGTGCCTGCATTTGGATTTAACCCGCCCCGAATTCCCCCACCAAGCTATGATCAAAAAGCTCCTTTGTGGAATCTTCTTAGGCTTTTTCGCCGCTCAGGCATTTGCCTGGACCGACGGCGAACTCCTGATCTGGATCAGCGATAACAGGGCTTACCACGCCTTGGGTGACCTTGGTAAAACTTTTGAAAAAGAAGTTGGTGTTCCTGTTAAAGTTGAAACCCAGGAGCAAATCACCGAAAAGTTCCAGTCTGCCGCCCAAACCGGGAAAGGTCCTGATATCTTTTTCTGGGCGCACGATCGCATCGGAGAATGGGCCGATGCCGGTTTGATAAAGCCGCTGGAGATCAAGGACGATTTTAAGGCCGGCTTTATTCCCATGTCGTGGGACGCGGTAGCGCATAACAAACAAATCTGGGGCTACCCTATTTCCCTCGAGGCAGTCTCGTTAATCTACAACAAAAAATTCGTCACTGGAAAACCACCCACCCAGCTCTCAGAAATCCCCGCTTTCAGCAAAGAACTCAAAGCAAAGAATCCGAAGGTGATCGCGATTATGTGGGATTACAACACCCCCTATTTTAGCTGGCCGTTCCTCGCCAGCGCCGGAGCTTATTCTTTTAAGAAAACCGCGGATGGCTATGACGTCAAAGATGTCGGGATCGACAGTCCGGGCGCACTGCAAGGGCTGCAGGCGATTGTCGACCTGATAAAGGATGGGGCCATGCCGAAGGGCGCCACCCAGGCCGTGATGGATCAGAAAATGAGCACCGGCGAACTGGCAATGATGATCAATGGACCGTGGGATTGGGCTAATCTCCGCAAGAGCGGGATCGATTTCGAGCTCGCGCCGATTCCAGGGGTGGCCGGTAACCCTGGCAAACCCTTTGTCGGGGTTCAAACGGCCATGGTGAACCGTTCGACCCCAAACGCCGATTTAGCAGTGCAGTTTCTAGAGAAATATGTCTGCACCATCGAGGGGCTGAAGGCCATGGACGCAGATGCGCCGCTCGGAGTTCCAGCGCTAAAATCGCTCTGCGATGAGATGGCCGCCAAGAACCCTCTCATTAAAGTAACTTACGAGAACTGTCAGAACGGAGAAGTTATGCCTAACATTCCCCAGATGGGCAAGTTCTGGAGTTCAATGAAGGCCGCATTTGAGATTGCGACCGACGGCGGGGCTACCCCACAGGTAGCTTTACAAGACGCCAGGAAGAACATGGGAAAATGAGCTCCTTGATCGGAAGATTGCAAATCCGGCACATTCTGGTAGCGCTGCTGGCGATTCCTTCGCTCTATCTGACTTTTGTACTCTACCTGAGCGGAAACATCTGGATCGCACTGACCCTGCTAGTAGTGGCCTGGCTGGGGGTGTTCATTTACCTGAACCCCTCGGCCTCCACGTTCCGATATCTCTTCCCAGGATTTGTCGGTTTTGGCGTTTTTGTCATCTTTCCGCTGGCCTACACCGTTTATATCGGTTTCACGAAATACAGTTCCCAGAACCTTCTTCGTTTCGACCGTAGTGCAGCGTTGGTTCGCAACGAAACCTTTCTGAGCCCAAACGCTGCTTCCTACAAATACAAGTTGTACGCGCAAGACGATGGCAGCTACGTCCTGTATTTGGAGGACGAAAAGGATGCCACACGCCGCTTCGTGTCGGAGCCCTTTGAGCTAACCCCGGGGGTGAAACCTAAAACCGAACAGGAACCTGTGAAGCTCAATGCGTTGCCCAAGGGCGAGCAGGTGCCGGGCAAGCCCCTGGAAATGGTCCAGATCAACAGGGGTAAGTTGTTGACTCCCATGAGAGCTCGTCAATTTATCCTTCCGGACGAAACGTTGGTGGCGCTGTCCGGGCTGACAAATTTTGCGGCGCGAGAGCGGCTCTGGACACCTAACCCGGACGGCTCATTCACCAGCAAAAAAGACGGGACCGTCATTCGGCCCGACTTCAAGCTCGGCTTCTTTGTCAATGACAAAGGAGAACCGGTCGGTGTTGGATTCAGAACGTTTAGCGGTTTCGACAACTATTTACGGATCATTACCGATCCCCGCATCCAAGGCCCGTTCTTCAGGATATTCGTCTGGAATTTCGCTTTTTCAGCAATCTCGGTTTTCCTAACCTTCTCTGTCGGCATGTTGCTGTCAGTCCTCCTCGAACAAAAGGATCTGCGTTTTCGGCAAACTTATCGCACGCTCTTTATTCTCCCCTATGCCGTTCCAGCCTTGCTATCGATCTTGATCATGAAAGGGCTGTTCAACCAGGAATTTGGCGCGGTGAACGCATTGCTGAAAGGTATTTTCGGCCTCGCTCCGGAATGGAATACAAATCCATGGGGATCGCGCGCGATGATTTTGTTGGTGAACCTTTGGTTGGGTTACCCTTACATGATGCTTATCTGCACCGGAATGCTTCAGTCCATACCCTCCGCGATTTATGAGGCCAGTGCGATCGATGGCAGCAATAAAGTGCGGGATTTTATTGACCTAACATTGCCGTTAGTACTTCCGCCAATGATTCCAATCCTGATCTCGGCTTTCGCCTTTAACTTCAATAACTTTACTCTCGTCTATCTTCTTACGGCCGGAGGTCCGCAAATGGTCGGCGGAAATGCGGGCGAAACAGACCTGCTTGTGACCTATACCTATAACATTGCTTTTCTTGATTCAGGCACCAACTACGGCTTGGTCGGCGCGATCGCCACTTTGCTTTTCATTCTTGTCGGGTTCCTGGCCTGGATAAATCTCAGAGTTACCGCAAATACGATGAAAATATGACTTCCCAACAAAAGACCGTGATGCGGCTGGGGATCTCCCATGTCTTGATTATGGCCTTGCTGGCCTTGGTTCTGGTCCCGTATCTCATCGTCATATCGGCTTCCCTGCGCAGGGGCAATTTCGCGCCCAGCGGATTGCTGCCAGGCAACGTCAGTTTGGAGCATTGGAAATATGTTCTGGGTATCCCCTATCAGGAGGTAGTAAACAGCGCTACGGGTGAAACGCGCCTCATTAAGGCCGAAACACCGGCGTTAATCTGGTTGTGGAACTCGATCAAAATCTCCGCCGCCGCCTCGATCGGCATCATCCTCCTGTCCGGAACGGCCGCCTATGCGTTTGCCCGGCTTCACTTCAAGTTCAAGACGGTGACTCTGCGCAGCCTCCTTATTCTCCAGATGTTCCCAGGGGTGCTGGCCCTGGTCGCAATCTACGCGATTCTTGATTTCACGGGCCAATACGTACGTTGGCTTGGACTGAACACTCAAACTGGCCTCGTCATGGTCTACCTGGGCGGAATATCGGGTTACATTTGGATGATCAAAGGTTACTTTGACACCATCCCCGCAAGCATGGAGGAATCAGCCCGGATCGATGGCGCCTCTCAGTTCCAAACCTTCGTCCAAATTCTCCTGCCGATAAGTCTCCCGATTTTTGCGGTGGTGTTCATCCTTTCTTTCATCGCCTTCATGTCTGAGTATCCCGTAGCATCGATTGTTCTGCAGGCCCGAACCAACTGGACGATGGCGGTCGGTGCCAATTCGTTTTTGCCCGAACACGAACAACTCTGGGGTCGCTTTGCTGCGCTAGCGGTGCTGAGCGGCGTGCCAATTACGGCCATCTTCCTGGTCTGCCAAAAGTATATCGTCGGCGGTCTGACCTCTGGTGGAGTGAAAGAATAAAGGCCGTTAGGGGTGCTCTCAAACAATCCATTGCCGAATATTCTTGAGGCGGCAAGGGCTAAAATTCATTGAGCACCGCTGTGGTGGAGCGGGTATGGGTGAAAAGGGCGAGGAGATCGGCGTTGACCAACGTCAAATTAGAGCCGTCGAAACAATTGTTCCTTAGGGGGGAACGCAGCCCTTCGAGAAGTCATGCGACTTCCGAAGGGCTGTAATTTCCCGCCCGCGCCGCCCGCAAGGCGAAGAAGCCGATTACACTTTGCTGCCCCACTTCCAATTCCGAATCTCCGGCAGGTCTTCGCCGTTTTTGTCGATGTATTGTTTGTGCTCGATCAGCTTGTCCTCGAGCTGCTGCTTCAGGTAGATGCCCTTGTCGCCGGCCTGCGGCACGCGGTCGATCACGTCGATCACCAGGTGGAAGCGGTCCAGATCATTCAGCACCGTCATGTCGAAGGGTGTGGTGATAGTGCCCTCTTCCTTGTAGCCGCGGACGTGGATGTTGCCGTGGTTGGTCCGACGATAGGTCAGCCGGTGGATCAACCACGGGTAGGCGTGGAACGCGAAGATCACGGGTTTATCCTTAGTAAAAAGCGCGTCGAAATCCAGATCGCTCAGTCCATGCGGATGCTCGGTTTGCGGCTGCAGCTTCATGAGGTCGACGACGTTGACCAGCCGGATGCGGAGGTCGGGCAGATGCTCGCGCATAATGGAAACGGCGGCGAGCGTTTCCAGCGTGGGCACGTCACCACAGCAGGCCATGACCACGTCGGGTGCAACGCTCTGGTCGCTGCTGGCCCACTGCCAGATACCGATGCCCTCGGCGCAGTGCTTCACGGCGGCGTCCATCGTCAGCCAATGCGGTGCGGGGTGTTTGCCCGCAATCACGACGTTGACGTAATGACGGCTGCGCAGGCAGTGGTCCATTACCGACAACAGGCAGTTTGCATCCGGCGGAAGGTAAACGCGAACAACCTCAGCCTTCTTGTTCACGACGTGGTCGACGAAGCCGGGATCCTGGTGCGTGAAGCCGTTGTGATCCTGGCGCCAGACATGCGAGGCCAACAAGTAGTTCAACGAGGAGATCTTCCGCCGCCACGGCAGCTGAGAGGTGACCTTCAGCCATTTGGCGTGCTGGTTGAACATCGAATCAACGATGTGGATGAACGCCTCGTAGCAGTTGAAGAGCCCATGCCGCCCGGTGAGTAGGTAACCCTCGAGCCACCCCTCGCATTGGTGCTCGCTGAGCATTTCCATCACGCGCCCAGCGGGCGAGAGAAATTCGTCGTTCGGCTCGGTTGCGGCGTCCCATTGACGCTTGGTCACTTCAAAGAGGGCTTCCAGGCCGTTGGAGAGCGTCTCGTCAGGGCCAAAGACCCGAAAGTTCCGTCGCTCACTATTCATTTGCGTCACATCGCGCAGAAAACGCCCGAGCACGCGGGTGTCGCCGACGCCGCCGACCCCTGCCGAGGGCACCTCCACCCCGTAATCACGGAAATCCGGCATCCGCAGGTCGCGGAGCAAAATACCGCCGTTGGCATGGGGATTCGCGCCCATGCGCCGTTCGCCCTTGGGCGCAAGTTCGGCCAGTTCCGGTTTCAGGCGCCCCTGCTCATCGAAGAGTTCCTCCGGGCGGTAACTCTTCAGCCAATCTTCCAACAGCTTGAGATGTTCGGGATGAGTGGCCGGATCGGAGAGCGGCACCTGGTGCGCATGGAACGTGCCTTCAACCTGCAGGCCATCGACCATCTTCGGCCCCGTCCAGCCCTTGGGTGAATTGAGGACGATCATCGGCCAGCGCGGACGCGCAATGTTGCCCTGCATGCGAGCGTCTTCCTGGATTTTTTTGATCTGCTCCACCGCCGTGTCGAGGGTCGCGGCCATCGCTTCGTGCATGAGCTCGGGCTCGTGACCCTCGACGAAGAAGGGCGTCCATCCGTAACCGCGGAGCAACTGTTCCAATTCCTCGCGGGTGATGCGAGCGAGGATGGTTGGGTTGGAAATTTTGTACCCGTTGAGATGAAGGATCGGCAGCACCGCGCCGTCGGCGGCCGGATTCAGAAACTTGTTGGAATGCCACGCCGTGGCCAGCGGTCCGGTTTCCGCCTCGCCATCGCCGACGACGCAGGCAACAACGAGACTAGGATTGTCGAACACTGCCCCGAACGAATGGCTTATCGAATAGCCCAACTCGCCGCCCTCGTGGATCGAGCCGGGGCACTCTGGTGATGCGTGGCTGGGAATTCCTCCCGGAAACGAAAACTGAACAAAGAGCTTCCGAAGCCCGGCCTCGTCCTGGCTGATGTTGGGATAGATCTCGCTGTAAGTGCCCTCGAGATAAGTGTTGCCCACCACGGCCGGCCCGCCGTGCCCGGGGCCGGAAACGTAAATCATGTCGAGATCGTATTTTTTGATAACACGGTTCAAGTGCATGTAAATGAAGTTCTGCCCGGGGGTCGTGCCCCAGTGACCCAGCAGCATGTGCTTCACATCCCCGAGGGCCAGGGGCCGCTTTAGCAGCGGATTATCGTAAAGATAAATCTGGCCGACCGCCAGATAGTTGGCTGCGCGCCAGTAGGCATCCATCTTGTGAAGCAGTTCCGGGGAAAGTGTGTTTGTCTTCATGGTGTAATTCTCCTTTTGTCGGCCAAGGCGGAGCATTCTCCCACGGATCTATGAACCTTTCCAATACGCCTATGGAACTGTTGCCGTACTTTTAAAGTATAGCTCGGCAACGAGTTCTTACGGATATAGCGCGCCAGGAACAGGGTCGAAGCTCAGTCGCATGGACTGGTCGAATTTATGGACGGACCGAGGGGAGAAGCTAGTGCACCGTCTCGCATATAATGGGGATCAGTTACAGAGACAGGTCGAAAGTTACAGGGACAGGTCGATCGAAAGTTACAGGGACAGGTCGAAGGTCAGTCGCATGGATCAAGAAACGAGGGACAGGTCAAATATTTGGATCGAGACCCGAAAACTCTGAGCGGCGGCCTCAACTCGGCCTGATGAACCGACCCTTCTCTGCCGCTAATACTGAACATCTTTCTCTGCCGGTTGTCCCGATTATGCGCCCAAACAGCCGCCCGAAAACCAGGATTGATATTTGACCTGTCCCTGGAGGCCGGGATGTCCCTGGAGGCCGGGATGGATCGTCGCTGCGGAGGGTAAAACGAGGGACAGGTCAGATATTGAAGGGCGCCGCGTTTGTCTGTCCGCAGCGGATCCTAGGGATAGGTCAAAATATTTTGGATGGGAAAGTTACGAGGACAGGTCGAACGTCAGTCGCATGGACGGGTCGAATTTACGGGCGGACCGAGGGGAGAAGCTAGTGCACCGTCTCGCATATAATGGGGATGTCTCCGCAGGGCAGTTGGCTGTTTTGCAACGCATGTTCCCAAGGAACATCCGTTGCAAGGCGCGAGCGAAGCGCCCATATCTGAGTCATACGGGTCGAGCGAGCAACGCGGAAAAACAGCCAACCGGCCGCGGCCCGGAGGGTTGCGTTGAAAATGGGCCGCCGGTTCAAAAAAAACGAGGGGAAAAAAAACGAGGGACAGGTCAAATATTTGGATCGAGAACCGAAAACTCTGAGTGGCGCCATCTCAGGCTGAGAACCGACCTTCTTTGGCGCTGATACTGACAGCTTTCTTTGACGGTTGTCCCGATTATGCGCGCAAACAGCCGCCCCAAAATCAGGATTAATATCGACCTGTCCTGGAGGCCGGGACGAGTGGGGGAAGCCAAAAACGGGGAACGTCGCAAAGGGACAGGTCAAATACTGAACCGTCCAAAGGGGAGCGAAGAGGCGCTGATCGAGAAGACCCCTGCAACGGTCGAAAATCACGGAGCGTCAGGGACAGGTCGAATTTATGGGCGGACCAAAGAAGGGTAGGTCAACCTTCAAATGAGAGACGATGCACACCGTAGCGTCGAAGCCCGGTAGCGAGAGCAATGCACCGATCGCCGCTATCGCGTCACGGAGAACGTTGCAGTAGTTCCGCGCTGCTCCAAACCCTTGGTTGAGTGCGGTTGCGCGGTTGGAGAGTCAGACGCCCAGACGAATCTTAGTCAACCGAACGTTCGGACTCGCAGATTGCGAAAAACCCAGAGCGTGGCTTGGCCGAGGGTCTTTAAGGCGGTAGGGCCGCTTTTGCGCTGGTAGCCGATCTTTTGCTTTAGTCGCTGACAGTGAGAGTCCACAAAGGAGCGACTTCCCAGGATGACTCCGTCGCTAAAATAGCGAATTCTGCAGCGCAGCCGCTCCTGGGGCGAGAGTTCGCCGTTCTCCTGCTCGACGACCTCTTGGGCCTTGGCTAGTTCAAAGGCCGGCGGGTTGTACTCGGTTGCAGTAGCGCCTCTCAAAAACAGGTGCTTGCGATATTCTCTGCTGAGTTCCTCGCAGCACGTGGTCTGGGGCAAATCAAGGATGACCCTGATTCCTTCCTGGGCCAGAGCGGACCCCTTGGCCTGCGCCTCGGCGTAACCGCAGTAACGATACTCCTTAGGATCCGAACACAGAGCCGCCCGAACCGGGTTCAGATCGATGTAGGCGGCCACCGTGGCCACGGCCCGGCCCCCTTCCAACAGAACGCTTTTAAAGCGCTCGGCCCACAGAGTTCCGTACCGGCCGTGGCGGCGGTTGTACCACTGGGCAAAGCGGCCTTTGAGCTCTTTGATAAAGATCGAGAGGTCATTCATGCGCTTGCGATAAGGTGCCAGCAAGCGCTTGCTCTGAGCGAGGCCATCGGGCTGCTCAGCAAAGCGCGCCAATTGCTGCTGGAGGGCCTGCACCCGTTCCGGGCCGTAGCCGGCTTGAATGCGTTCAAGGACTTCGCTTTGCGTCAAAGGCTTGGGTTCAGGCACTTCACAAAGCAGATGGAAATGGTTAGCCATCAGAACGTAGGTCCGGACCCGAACCCCGCTGAAAGCCTCCAGGCGACGCATCAGAGAGAGAAATTGCTCGGCCTCAAAACAAGGCCCGGGAGCAGAGGTGAAGATAAAGCGGCCCTCAACGGTTCTCGAGATGCAGTGGTAAAAACTCTGACCCTCGGCTTTGACTCGTGGGAAACGCATGCACCGGAGTTTACATAACATTAAATAAAAGTGTAGCATAAAATCGATATCAGCTCAATATTTGACCTGTCCCTGTGTTTGGAACAGAATCTCGTAGACTTCCAGCGGATCCAAAACATTTCAAAAGTTTGTTTAAAACAGGGATGATACGGATAAAGAATCCGATCAAAAAAAAGGACTCCTCCCGACAGCAAAACCTCCAGTTGCGTCTCCCCGGCCTTCGGTTTAACCTCGGGGCGACGCTCACAGACCAAGCGACATCCCGGACTTCGACTCTCACTTCCCAGCCGCCTCACACGCAGATGTCGCTGCAGCGTGCTCGGCGCCAGACCCCGGCTCCGGCAGAACGCGGTCGAGCTCAATCCGCTCGCTTCAAATTCATCGATCAGTCGCTTGACCTCCTCGCCTTTAGGTTGTGTTCGATGGCGACAGCTCACCTTGTTCTTCCATCGCCCCACTTGACCAAAAAATGCGCCAAGCCGCCAGATGAGGTGGCGGTGCGCTTACGTTAGTTGTGCCATCTGACCTGTCGCCGTGAATGGCAGGACAGTGCAGGGGACAGGTCAAAATATCGAACAGTCCAAAGAGGAGCCAAGGGTCGCTGATCTAGAAGACCCATGCCGGTAGAAAATCTTAAGTTCCTGACGCTAACGGTTGCGGCCGCGTAGTTGCAGCGATCTGACCTGTCCCCATTAAATTTTCGCCTGTCCCCATTAAATTTTCGCCTTTTGACCTGTCCCACTGACCTGTCCCCAATCTCATCCCCTTCAAAGGTTCGCTGGATAGCCTCCACCATTTCGCAGACGCCATCTATGCTACTCACCGCAGGCCTCGTAAACAGGCCCTGCTCTTCGACGCTCTGCTACGTACCATCGCCTCCGATTTGGTCCCACTCCGTCCCCACCGCTGCGAACCTCGAGCTCGAAAACGGCACCCGAAAAACTATCAACTACTTACCAAACCTCGCCATCAAATGCGCACCGCACCACACCGAAACCGTCCGAAGAATCGCTCCTAAATGTGCCTTATCTTCGCGCCATTCTGACCTGTCCCCAATTATGAGACACCGTCCAAAGAAGGGCGAAGGGTCGCTGATCGAGAAGAGGCAATCATAGGGACGAGAAGGGGCAATCATAGGGACAGGTCAAGTATTTGGATCGAGACCCGAAAACTCTCAGCGGCGGCCCCAGCTCAGTCTGATGAACCGACCCTTCTCTGCCGCTGACACTGACCGCTTTCTCTGCGGGTTGTCCGACAGTGAGCGCAAACAGCCACCCCAAAACCAGGATTGATATTTGACCTGTCCCTGGAGGCTGGGATCCCTGGACGCTGGGATCTCCTTGGAGGCCCGGATCGAAGGGCGTCGCGTTTGTCTGTCCGCTTATCTGACCTGTCCCCAATAATCCGATCCCGATTTGATCGGCCTGCGCTTGGAGCCGCTCCTCCAACCGCTGACGGGTCCACTCGCGGCCTTCGGCTAGGGTTTGAGCTTCAACTCCCAGTAGGACCTTCATCTAGAGCCGGTAGAGATAAACTGCTTTGGGCGGCACGCTCAGAGTCCGGTCGCGGTCGTAGCGGCTGCGACCACGCGTTTGGCCAACACAACGCCAGTTGGCGGCCTGATAACAGGTACCGCGAAAACGTCCCAGCTCCACAAAGCTCTCCAGCCAATCCAAGCCATGTCCGTATTTTTGTTGCCAGTCCCCACTGATTCGTCGCGCTACCAAAGCCAGCAGATGACTGGCTAGATGCGGTACCCGCACATGTGGCAAAATCAAAAACCGGCTGTTGTTGGCTATCCGCTGAAGTCCAACCAGATGCTCTGATTCGCTCCAGTTCAAGTACCGATCGCGCGCTGCGCAGCGCCAAGCCGCAGCCCCAAACAGGAGCACAGCTAAATCCCGCCCTGAGCTATCTCGGGCCAGATACCCGATGTTTTGCCCCACTACGTGCCATCCCAAATAGTGGGTAACGATCTAAATAAAATGCTACTCGCCGCGCCCCCTCGCTGCTGGCTTCCACCCAATCGAGCTCGACAGGCCGTAGTCGCTTCAACTCCGCGCAGAGTGGCTCCGGTGTGTGCTCAAAATCTCCCTTCACCCACCCAAGCCTTTGCGCTCCACTCCTTTTGTATTCTCGCACCGGCGGCAGTTCGATCAGTCCGCGCTCGGCTAGCTTGCACAGAAAACTGCGTGCCGCAAAATCCTTCAGCCGCCCCACGCCGTTGCGCCAATCCCACAATACGCACAGCTCCCGCGCCAAGCGCTTCCGACTCCAATCCCCATGCGTTACTATCCATCCACGCAACCATTCTAGTTCTTCGGGTGATATCCTTCGTCCCTGACAGATCACCGGCCGCAACATGCAGCTCTTTCTTCCATAAAAAAGAGAAGTAGGTCAGCAAAAAGTTTAACAAACCGGAGATGCGCCCGCACTGGGGAGCCTGGTCGGACTGGCTCTGAACTTCACGAACGTAGATCCTTCAAAGCGCTTGGGTGGGCTGCAATGAATTAACGGGGTTACGGCGGCGCCGGTGATGTGTTTCATGATGATTTTGGCGAGTAGACGCCAAGTGATGGGCCAACTAACCTTGTCAGCATACCTCAAAATCCTTGGATGAGCCTCGGCTGCTATTATGGCTTTTTGCCACGGCCGACATGTTTCTTACTTCTGGGTAGTGATTCCGGGCGGCCGAAGGCTCAAACCGCATGGTGGTCGTGAAGTTGGCAATTGTGCTTCGCTGGAGTTGCGTGACTTGTGCTATGTTTGGCGAGTGCTTACCCGTCCGAATTTACTTCTTCGCGCTGAAGGTGGCATCGTATTTGGCGCAAGCCTGCTGCTTTACGGAGAATTACGAGGCAGTTGGGTCCTGTTTGTCGTGTTGGTCTTGGCACCAGATCTTTCGATGTTGGGCTATTATTTGGGCGTACAGTTTGGGACCGCTCTTTATAACTTGTTCCACGTGCTGGTCGTACCCCTGCTGCTCATTTCCCTTTCGATCTTTTACAAGCAACTCTGGTTGCTCCCCTACGGCCTGATTTGGACCGCCCATATTGGCGTGGATCGCCTCCTTGGGTTTGGTCTCAAGTATCCGACCCGCTTCCACGACACACATTTCCAACGCCTCTGATTCGGGAATGGTCCAAAGAGAAGGTCCGGTCAATTCCAAATCCGTTGCCACTCCCAGCTGCAAAACTTGGCCTGGAAATCGTGATCGATTAATTGCGAGATCTTTTCGTGATGAGCCTGAAGGAAATGAAACTTTTCCTTAAGCAGATCCATGGCTTCAGCAGCCTGTTGAAAGGATGACTTGGCGTTGCGATGCAGTCGCGAGTTCTGAGAAAGCTCTGTGACCCGCGGATCTTTCGCCACGGATTCCGACAGAATTGCTTCAGTCATCTCAACAGCGCTGCGCTCCGTATTATGTTTGATCTCGCTGCGCGCGAAGCTGGCAATTGCCTGTTGCAGCCCATGACGCCATCGTTCGAGTTCGAGGCATGTTTTCGGAATCGGTATTGATGAAAGAGCATTAGCTTCCAGGTCTCGGGCAGCTTGCAACTGGTTGGCTTTCGAGCGAGCTTTGTTTCTCGCCTCGCTATTTTTCAGCGCCAACCTCTCCGGGTTACTTGAGCGGTCATCGTTCAGTTGAATGATCTCGTCGTTGGCGAGTTGGAGTGCCAATTCAAGCTCAATGATATCTTGATGTCGCTTTAGTAGTTTTGAAAATTCCTCGATCAATCTGTTAAAAGATTGCTCAGCAGTGGACTGGAGTTCTGGAAGCAATTTCTTTACGGAGGGATTTGCAATCTCTGCCTGCCGTGCTGCTTCCGCTAAACGTTGTCTTTCCGCCAGCCCGAAAGAAATTGGTCGTTCGCTCAAGCTTTGGCGCTCACTCGGGTCTAACTTTTTCATCTATTCGTACTTTGGATCTTAAGTGCGGCCCAGTAGCCGGATTCGCGCCGGCGGGCTTTTTGGTTTGGATAACTGAAAAACCGACAGATTTTCAGACTCACTAAGAAATCTGCGAGCCGTGAACATCGTCCTCATTTCGGGAATAGCGAGGAATATTTAGCGCGCGAGAGATTGCAAGAATTATTTTCCACAGAAGATCACAAAGGAAAGGATCCAAAGAATCCCTTCTAAATGTTGCAGTTGCGCTCGCGGGAATAATTTCGCTTTCCTTCCGGTATGAATAGCTGAAGCCACATGATGCGATGTTTGGATGACTCCAACAGTCGGCTGATCGCGCTGAAGAACAGGAAGACAAAACAAGATGAAAATGAAAACAAATGACGCCGTTGCGCGGAAGAATAGCCTGGGAAGAACGGCTGCGCGCATAAGCATAGTGATCCTCCCGCTCGGGTTTACCCTTTTAGGGTTCCTATCCCTGATAAGTAAACATCAAGTATGTGCCGGGAACGCTGTTTCTTTCGAGAATGGTTTATCTATCATTGGCGGTACTACCAGTTTTTTATTAGGTTGGATATTCCTAGTTGCCGGCTCTATCCATTGGAACCGTTCGCTTCCTCCTGCTTAATCTCTGGCTAAGGTTTGATGGGTATGGCATAACATTATATAAATAGGCGATTTTCTTCAAGACAAGAGCAGGCGATTGAGAAATTTCGCCGTTATACGTTTTGTGGGTGTCGCCATTCGGTGTCTGACCCCGTGTCTGACCCCGAACGGCGCTAAGTTAAGGGTGGTTTGGGATGTTTTTGGCGAGGCGTTTTTTAACGCCGGGAGTCGAAGCCGAGGACGATTTGGCTGAGATCACGCATTTGTTGGAGAAGTTCTTCGAGCCGGCGGTGATTGGCGATGGCTTGTGCAAAGAGGCTGGCCTGTGTTTGAGACAGAGCCAGGGTGGTAGTCTTAGCCTTAATTTTTCGAGTCAGGCGCCAGGCGTTGAGCTCTTTGTGCATCAGGCTACCTTGAGCGATCCAACCTAACTGGGCGATTTCGGATTGGAGCTTTTGATAACGTTCCTGGAGTTGGCGCAACTCTTTGGGAGATAGAATTCGATCGATCATAGGACTGCTGCTCGTTGCCCGATAGGGCCCAAAATCAGAAGCTCTATCCCCAGTCAAGGAGCCAAAAGCCAGGATGCGGTTTTCCCGATCATGAATCTGGTGGGCTTTTCTGCCTGGCCAGCGGTGTTTCTGGAGGTCGCGCGCGGGACTTTACGGATCCACGAAGGCCAGCTTTTTCGACAACTTTGGCCTCACCTCAATCCGGCGCGACATCCTCTTAGCTGACCGTCGATTTTGCTCCTTTTTTCTATTCACTCTCTCCAAGGCAAAACCGCAATAAACACAAAGCGCACGAAATCCATTGCAACGCACCATTATCTCCGATTAAGCAATTTTTCGTGTCTTTTTTCGAGGAACTAGAGTGTAAAGGATGATACCATCCTCGTCCCCTATTATAATGCTCCGGCAAGTCGGCCTTACTTAGCCTCGACTCCGTATTCCTAATTGCATGTGAAGCCGGTCGACGCAATTTAATCACGTTTCAGGGCCCTGTTTGGTGAGGAGTTCGACCCAATCCGGAGCCATTCATTTTTCTTGGCAAAAGAACGGGTTCTCCTTTTTTTTCAGGGCGTTCCATTCAAAATCAGGATATGCGATACCATTTAGCGGCTAGATACGCTCGCCGTGCGGAACTTTGCAGATACCGCGAACAACTGCTTTCGATCGGCGACACTGTGACGTCCCGATGGCTGGACTTCCGGACGAAGCCTAAATGGAGCTCCGGGATCGCCCGAGCAGATTGTCAAGACCTCATGGCAGCTGATTCGGTTATCATTTTTACGGAGAGACCGAACACGGTCCTGGCGACCGGAGGCAGCCACGTTGAGTTTGGACTTAGCATTGGCTCAAGACAAAGGTGTGATTATCGTCGGTCCGAGCGAGAACGTGTTCCACTATTTGTTGCCGGACTCTCAGACGTTCGCCACTTGGAATCAGGCATTTGCGACAATCAAGCGGTACGTCCTGCTTGAGACAAATGTCCGTTCGCAAGCTTCGTCCTTTCGAACACCGGGACAACTCTGTTAATCCGTGAGCTTCCCGAAGCTGTAGTCACGACTCCGGATCGAATGGTGGCCCGATCAATCCAATCGCTGAACTCACTCCGGCCCAGCATGGCTGGCTGAATCTAACCGCCGAAATCTGGCGATCCGTGGATTGCTCAGACTGAGGAGGATCTCCAAAGCGCGGTTCCCAAAAGGAAAATTAAGCCGGTTTTGTAAAGTACAATACCCCGCCATACGGAATGTTTCGCTTCTGCATTTATAATCAAAATGAGCCATTCAGCGGTTGAAATGCTTAGATTCGATGGTATTTTTGGCTGTCATGTCGCATCAAGCGATTTACCGCGCGGTTTAATTGACTTTACACTCATTCGATTATGCCGCCGAACTGCAGCAAAATTCAAGCGTTGCGCTCCTCTGGCGCTCTCAACCGCCATCGGCAAAAAGTGCGCCATCCCTTGTTCGCCGAAAATGGCTTCTTTGATCCCCTTGATCTGGTTCAGCTCAAATACGAGACAATTCGGGCTGTCGAGGTCGATGGGCGTCCGATCGCCCAGGCATCCGTGGATTTTGGGCTCTCGCGGCCCACCATCTATGAGGCGCAGGAAAACTTCGGCAAGAAGGATTCGGAGGTCTTCTACCCAAAAAACGTGGTCCAAAAAAGGCCCGCAAACTGACGCCTAAAGTCCGCTTGTATCTGGAGGAGCTTGTTGCCTCGGAACCCGGGGTTAAAGCCACCGTACTGGCTCAAAAAGTTCGAAGACGCTTAGACGTTGTTCTGCATCCCCGCACCATCGAAAAGGCCCTGCGAAAAAAGAGGGCTGTAGCCAATGAAAAATCCGCCGACCGGACAATAAGGAAGCATTTGTTAGACGCGACTGCCGTTACATGCTCAGCAGCGCTCGCGGATTCGGCTTCTCACTCTCTTTGCATCCAGAAAATACTGCACCTATGAAATTCATATTCATCTCTTGCTAATAGGTTCGGTGGTAATTCTTTCGGTCGATTCATCGAACTCCCTCTTTTTTCTCAGGGCGATGATTGCGCAAATGATGTCGATGACTACGAATTGGGCAACGCGCGTGGCGACGGTCTCGGCGATTAGCGGTGTCCTCCCCACTGCAGAAATCAGAACCGTGTCTGAGAGCTCTGCCGCAGCCGATTTGGGCTCGCTGGTCAGCGTCATGGTGCGCGTCTTGCGTTGTTTGGCAGTTTTCATCGCTTCGATAATGTCGCTACTGGCGCCGCTGTAGGAGATGCAGAAGAGCAAATCGTCCAGTCCCATATTTCCGACAATTTCGGCCAAAACGTGAGCGTCCGAGCAAGTAGACGAAGGAACCCGGAGCATTAAAAAGCGCTGATAAGCATCTTGAACCACGGGCGCTGAAGTACCGAACCCAACCAAGAAAACATGTTTCGCACACAAAATAGTGTCCGCCGCGCGGAGCAGCGTCCCTTCATCTAACAGAGTAAGGGTGTCCTGCAGCACTTCGATATTGATTTTTACGACTCCACGCGCGAGATGCGCGAGGTTGCCAGGCTCCTCCGAGCCGGACTCCGAGGTGGCGCCGATCAACTGCGCGCCGCGCAAAACGCCTCGATTCTCTATCAACGCAGCTCGCAATCCACGATATCCTTGATAACCGCTTAGCTTACTGACTCGAACGACAGCAGTCTTACTGGATCCACTTGCTTTCGCCAGCTCTCCAATCGACATCGACGCGACATCCTGGGGGTTTTCCACAATGTACCTCGCGACCCTTAGGGAGCTCTCCGACATGTGATGAGCCGCGGACAAAAGGTTATGGAGAGGATAGATGTCCGCAACATAATACCTCTGGGACGCACGCTTGGCTCTTTTGCTTTTCAGGATGGGTCCTATAAGAGCTCAAGTCTGTTTGCTTGTCGAGTCTGAAGGAAGGAGGATTTGGGATGTCAATGCCCCGAAGGGGCTGTGGGACTCAACTCAGGGTTTCAACCCGGTTTCAACCCAGGGAACCACCCAATGAAAGGTTTTGCCCTGAAGGGACGAGAGATCTACCATTACTCCATTAGCTATATTTTTTTGTTGTTTGGCACGCTGAATCTGGCGCCCCTGCAGGGCGCGTCGCCGAGGACGATGGGTTCCCAGGGTTGAAACCAGGTTGAAACCCCGGGTTGAAACCAGGTTGAACCCTGGGCTTCTTAGTCCGCTTGACCCCTTCGGGGTGCGTGAAATGCAAGATGAGAAAGACTAAGTCAGCAGTAAGAAACGGTGAGACAAGGGAAGAATGTGTCAATTCCTACCCATGCGGGTCCGCGCCCGTGTGGAAAACGTTGGCAGAAGTTCTGGGCCTGTGCCAGAGCGGACGTAGCCAGTGCGCAGCAGCAATGCGGCGTAACGACGGGGCCGGCCAACGTTACTCCGGGGGTGGCGCTTCGGCCTGATCGACGCGCGAGTCCCCGCCCTGACGGCGAAGCGCATCTGCAGGTTCCTTCCTGCAGTTCCTGGCGGCTTGATGCGGTTAACCCGCCAGGCTTTTCGGGTGCTACGCGTTGCCACCTGGAGAAAATGGCCTCTCTCATCTACCATTGAACTCCCTCCTCGTCGACAGCCTCCGGCTGTCGTAACCGACCGCTATAAGGCAGTGCCTAAAAGCGGTCGCCACGCGAGGCTCAGCGGAACGAGCCACCTTCGGCCCGCTGTTTGGGGAACTCAGCTCGATCAAAGTAGTTGCCTTGACCCTCGGGCCAAGGGAATGAAAGGTCGTTCCGCTGGTCAGCCCGGTTTCGGGGTAGTTAGCTCCTTGGCTCAAGCCGCAGTCGGCCCAGGGCGTGCCTCTTCACGCCTTAACCCAAGGCAAGCTAAGCAACACCCCTTTAACCCCGGGCACCGGCCAGCGGGACGGTTAGTGAATCGACAGGTTAGAAAGGTTCAGCCGTGAAGGCTCACTCCTTGATTGGCAGAATCGATATTGGTCTCATGCGTGACGCCTTTAAGGCCGTCAAGCGCAATCGAGGCACCGCAGGGGTCGATAAGGTTAGCATCCAGATGTTTAGTGCCAACCTCATGGATAACCTCCATGCTCTGATGCGGCAACTCAAAAATGGCTCTTACGAGCCCCTGCCTCTGCGCAGGGTCTATATTCCTAAGAATAGAGACAAAACTGAGTTCCGACCCCTCGGCATTCCGACGGTGGTTTCATATTGCACCTCATTCAACGGCCTTTTTGGATCGGCTCCATTTCAATTCGGCTGGAGGTGGTAATCCTAGCCTTTAACTCTGATTCTTTTTGCGGACTCATGGTAAGCCAGTATGGGGCAGTCTTTGTCAGCCTGCGGGTTGGGATATGTCCCCTTTGGATCCAGTTGTGGACGACCCCGCTGCCGACCTGAAAGTGCCGAGCCAGTTCTTTGACGGTAAATTCTTCGGGTCGCTTCAAAACAGGCGCTGGGATTTCGTAGCGATAACGAATCCAATGGATCATGCTATCGGTGAATGGCTTGCCTTTGGCGCTACGTAATTGCGCTTGATTGAGTGTCGCGGCGATCTGCAAGTCGGTCATCGTCAGGGCCAAGGTTCGGACTTGGGTAACGATCGATTCGGGATAGCGAATCCGTACCGGCATGGGCACAGGAAGATCGATCATGAGATCCTCAATCGCGCTACCCTGCCACCGAATGTGGAGGATTGCTTTTCGTTCAGCCCGGAGTTTTTGGACGGTCAAATCCTTGATTAATAAGCGCAGCATTCGCTTGCGATCTTTGGCTGAAGTCGTCTGAGCTTGCCACAATCCCGGGAGATCCTCGGCCATGGCCAGTAACTCGGCTTGCTGCTTGGCGCTCAGTTCCAGTCCCTGTTGCTGGCGATACTTCTGGTAATCGTCCTTGAGCCGCTGCGTTTCTTCGAGGGCTTGGTTCCAACGTTGCTCTAATGTGGCGGCCACCAGACGATGAGAGGGATCGACCTGTTCATAACGTCGCTGGGCTAACTGCCCTTGATAATCGAGGCGTTCAATGCGCATTCGCCATTGTCCGTCAATCGCCTCGCGGCGCTCTTGCAGTTCGTTGACTGCTCGCAAAGCGATCTGGAATTGTTCGGGCTGGAGCACCTCCAGAACGCGTTGGCTCACGGCTTGATCGACCAGATTAGCCTGAATGTGAATGCAGTCCTCCTGGTGAATCGTGTCCTGAGAACCAGCAGTGCATTCGTAGACGGGATAAATTCCTCCGTTGCCCTTGTAACGAGGTGAAAGCCGGCGGCCACAACCACCGCATAGCAGCAAGCCCTGGAGCAGGGCCCGACCTTCGCGTGCGATATTAGCCAAGAGCTGATCGGGTTTGTTGGTTTGGTTGTGCAACAAAATCTGTTGGTTCTCCAAATACTCCTGCCAACTGATGTAAGGCTGATGATGGTCCTGGATCAGCACGCTCCAGGAATCGATCGGCTGCTCGAGCACCCGGGATTGGATTTGGCCCTCGCTGGAAAGAGATTTGCTCGACCTGAATCGGCCAAAAACATAGGCCCCTGCGTAGGAAGGATTATTGAGCACTCCCAGCACGCGGCCGTGCTTTAAGTTGCCCCAAAGCAGTTTGCCATTCCAAACTCCACCATAGGAACGCTTGGGGAAGCGGAGTTGGTGTTGAGCGAAATGCCGAACCATCGCCGTAGGCGCTGCCGGTTTGGCGGAAGAGTTCGAAAATGAGTTCGACCGCACTGTGAACCTCCTGGTCGGGATCGATCAACACGCTCCCCGGCTCCTCTCCATAGACGTAGCCGACTGGTAAAGGAAAACGCAACTCTCCGCGCCGGGCTTTATTGCGTTTGCCGCCCTGGAGGCGCGCGCGAATGAAATGCAGCTCGGCTTGGGACATGGTTCCTTTGAGTCCGAGCAGAAGCTGATCGTTGAAATCGGCCGGATCGTAGCAACCATCCTCGTCCAGGAGTAAAGTGCCGGTAAGAGCGCAAATCTCGAGCATCCGGTGCCAGTCGCTGCAGGAGCGCGACAGGCGAGAGGCTTCCAATGCGAAGACGGCGCCGACTTTTCCCAGAGAGACATCGGCCACCAACGTCTTGAAATCTTCGCGGTTGTTGCTCTGGGTGCCGGACAAGCCTAAGTCTTGATCCAGCACCCGAATCCGGTCGCTCTGCCAGCCCAGGTTCAGGGCTCTGTCCTGGAGGGCGTATTGCCTGGCGGTGCTCTCCTGGTGATGGCGCACCTGGCCCATGGTCGATTGACGCAGATACACATAAGCCATCTTCTGGTGATGGCGGGATTGGATCTTGGATATCATGAGCGATCGGCTGAGGCTGAGATTGTTGTGCTAGGTTGGCTTGCAACCAGCTTTGCAGAAAGTTAGCGACGAGCATCCCGGCCATATCCAGATCGAGCAGGGATGCTGAAGGCTCCATGTTTGCTTAAGGCTCAGAACTTTGTTCGGCGCCGTAATAACTCGCGATTGAGGTTGCAAATCCGCTCCAGCAGTTGACGCACTTGCTGAAAGTTTTGGAGGTACTCGGAGACCTGTTGAGAGTACTCTACCGGCACGTAATCCATTTGGGGTCGAGCGCCGGGCTGACTGACCGAAAGATAGTTTTTGGGCCCGTGCCCGGGACCCTGAGCACACTTGCATCCCGGTTTGCCACAGCGTTTGAAGCGTTCGATCAACGAACCCCGCAGAATAAAGGGTTCTAGCCGTCGCAGCTGCCTGACCAGAGCCTGACGTTGCTGGATCAGCTCGGCAGAAGGCGAATCGGAAGGGCTCATCATCAGACCAGTTGTATAACTGGTCTGATAATATCCTGTTTTTATTCATCGTCAATCCTTTTTGTTACGGTTTGAACCAAATCGTGAAGCTTGAGCAAGCACCGCGCGTCCAGAATGGGAGCCGGTTCAATCAGGCCTGCGATCCAGTGAATCGCACAACTCCCCAGCATCGCGCTTATCGGTCTTTTGCTTCTTGCCTCCTCGACCCATGGCCTTGGGCACTACCACCAAGTTTTTGACCCCCAGCTTCACTAGCTTCCGATGTAACCAGTAACCGCTGGCTCCGGCTTCGTAACAGCTGTAAATTTCCCAGCCTTCTTCCAGCTTCTTGCGGACCCAGTTCAGAAAATCCGCGTGACCCATTTTCCCGGCAGCTTTGATCCGGCCCCCATCCTCCTGCATCGCCACTGTGACCTGCCGATAATGCACATCAAGCCCCAATTTCAGAACCTGATTGACATAGTTGACTAGACTTTCTCCACTGATACCGTCACTCGTTATTGTTTCTTTCATAAGAGCCGACAATTTACAGCGAGTGCTGTTTGTTGTCGGCTCGTGTCATTCTGAAATCTATCGCCTCTTCGAGGCAAAAAACCATCCCAAACCTGCTTAACTTCGCGCCATTCGGGGACAGTCCCGAACGGCACTAAGTTAGGGGCGGTTTTTACCTTGAGCGATCCAACCTAACTGGGCGATTTCGGATTGGAGCTTTGATAACGTTCCTGAAGTTGGCGCAACTCTTTGGGAGATAAAATTCGCTCGATCATAGGATTAATCCGGACTTCATGTGAGCGTATATATACTTACACATCCAGAGCCACCTGCAAGTCATTTGCGCCAATCTCAAAATCAAACTAGCCCACGCCCGGCCTTATGCCGCTTGGAGCTAAGGGAAAATCGAAAAAATCTCTCAAACGGTATAAGGCGATTTCGAGCAGCGTTTGCGCCTGGAACCGGTGCCTGATCTGGAGTCGCTCAACGCTCGATTTTGGCAATGGCCAGAGAAGGAATATCATCGCCGGGGCCACAGTGGCCTTGGAGGCCGATCTCCGGCCGAGCGCTTCGTCCAAAAAGCCGTTGCGTCAGTTTCCGCAGGACACCGATTGGCAACGGCTCTTTTTGGCGCGCGCCACACGCCGGGTACGGCTCGATGCCACCATCTCGCTGCAGGCCACACTCTGGGAAGTACCCGTGCACCTGCGGGGACGACAGGTGCAACTGCGTTACGAACCCTTCGCGTGGTCGGTGGTGGAGGTCTGGCATCGTGACACCTTCGCCAGATTGGCCCGTCGTTGCGACAAACACCTGAATGCCAAAACCTATGGCTCTGCCGATTACGAGCGAAAAACCCTCTTTATCCATCGCACTCAACCGGGCTCTACTCTCACGATTCGGCTTCGCCTTGGCACTGGCTCGGCTCGAGCCGGCCCAGTCTCGCGACTACGTGGCCACTCGGCTTCGCGCGGTGGGCGTCCATGCCAATCCCTTTGAGGACCAAGCGCTCGAATTGCTTATCCAGGCCACCGATGGACTGCCTCGCGCCATCAATCACCTGGCCCAACGCGCGATCGAAGCCGCCGCTTTTTCCGGTGACTCATTGATCAGCACCGCTCATCTACAAGCCGCTCCGGACCGGTTGCCGTGGTTCAGTTCCCTGGTTGCTTAAACAAAATCGCTATTCGCCATGGACGCCAACACCCTTGCCGCCCACGAGCTCTATTGCCAATTCCCCGGTCAAAAACTCACCCTTCGCTTTGACCGCGAGCGACTCTGGTATGAGTTCCTGCGTGCAGACTTCCATGCCGAGGAGCTCAAGATCGTTGTCAGCTACCTGCAATGCATAAGCTGATGCTGATAAAAAAATCTCCCCCCGCCGCTGCCGGCGGGGGGAGATTAATGAATAGCTTACCCTGGAGAAGGCAACCTAAAACCAGATCTCCATCTGACTGCCAAGTAACCAACCTTGGTTTTGGCCACTGTTGTACGGTGCGGTTGAACCGCTCACGTTCGTGCCTTCACCAATCGGAGTCGTCGTTCCTTTAAGAGAACTGCTCCAGATTGAGTAGGTAGCGAAAATACGAATCTCAGGCCTCGTGAAGTATCCGCCCACCGGCTTGATCGTTGGTGCAATGGTAAAGATTCCAAACGATCCACTACGGCCGAAGGCGTTTGTGCCGGAGTACCCGCGGACGTTATCGACGTAGTTGTAGCCCGCCTGACCCTGGATGGCGAAGTTGTCAGCGACCCAGAAGACCGGCCGGAAGCCGACTCCATAGTAATTACGCGTCATATTCGCGACTTTGACCGCTCCAATTGCGTTTAAGCCAACCTGCTGGTAGCCCTGACTGCTCTGGTCCCAATATCCCCAGAAATCCATCGCAAATCTGTCGGTCGGATTCCAAACGAATTCCCAACCCGCTCGATATAGATGGGCCTCCTGAAAGGGATTGACGCTGCCTGAAAAGATGGGAACACCGGTAGCACTGACACCGGTCTGGTGGACGTTCGTGACAGTGTGGCCAAGCAAAATATTGTCGACGTTGTTTTCAAACGCGTTATTTATCTGGCCCCCGTTAATGTCAGAATTGAAGTCCGTGGCACCCCATCCGGCCAAACCCCAGAGTCGCAAATAGCTCTTGTTGCCGAAGTCATACTGCCAGATAGCACCACCGCCGGCACCCCATGCATCCGAACTGCGGGCAATGGCAATGTCCGTACCGCCAAAGGCGTTTGTGAACGTCACTCCACCGTTCTGGGTGACTTCTGCACCCTTGAAGTAGTTGCCAATTGCCACCAAGGACAATTTACCAAAGCCAATGTCGATGTCCTTATATCGAATGTCGAACGTGTGCTTGAACTGGTTGCCGACGCTGTTGATCTGGTCCGGAGTCTTATTCAAATTGAGATTATCCGCAATGGAGCCCAACCAGGCGATATAGAGATTGCCCGGGCCAAGGTGGATATTGTAAGCGCCGACTCCGAAGCCGGAGGTATCCAGCCAGAACCAGTCGTTCGGGTCAATGTTATACCGATCGTAGAAGCGCTGACCACCCCAAAAGGTAATTTCAGGAGCGCTCTTGAAGACATTCTTCATCTCCACGAACGCTTCACGCATGCCCACGCCAAAGTCCCCGTTTGCATCTTGCGTAGAGGGGCCTGTCCCATGGGTTACGTTGTCGAAGAAGTTTGGCGTTACCCTAAACGAAACGTCCGCCACGTCGGGGCTGTCCCCCAGAATGTGAGCCTGGTTGAAGCTCAATTCCATGTAGAGGTCGTTTTCGTTACCGAGACGGAACCGGCCGCCAGCGTTATCCGGTATTTCAAAGTTAAAATTGCCACCGCCGCCGTTGCCGTTGAATTGGAAGCCGGCGCGGACGTACACATTAAACGTGAAATTGCGGGTCAGCGACTTCAGGAAGGACTCGTCCAGCATTGGCTGAGCCTTGCCTGGCATCTCTTTACCATCCGCATCGGTCAAGACTCGGGTATTCAGGATGGAACCACTGTTGGCGTTCGACTCGAGCGCCTTCATCTTGGCTTCCATCGCCTCGATGCGCTGCTCGTATTGTCTCTGCATCTGGTTCATCTGCGTCTTGAGCGCATCCACGTCACTTTGACCGGCGCTTTGGGCAAAAAGCGCATCAGTGGTCAGTAGCGTCAAACCAGCTACTAACGTATATTTCAAGCCACGTATTCCTGGCCATTGAAAGGAGGAATCCATTTCTCGTGTTTTTTCTTGGTTAAGGTATTTCATGAAGAACAACACGACGTCTAGCGGAGATCCGGCGCACTTGTCTAGATCAAAATACAAAATTTTTTGAACATTTTTCGTCCCAGGGTGTCGCTTTTAGTGTGCGACCAGAGGTGCCGGAGGAAATTTGACGCATTTTCACCCCTGACGCGGGTCGAATCTGCCTGGCGCAGCCTGAAAAAGGCGACTCTGGTGTCCTGTTCCTTGTTGGTCTATATCGAAGCGCTCTTTTCTTTGACCACGGCATCCATACCTTTGTGCCGACAACCGTCCAGCCCGCCCAACGCTCAAATCCTATGGCCGACGTTCCGGAGTCGGAAAGCACAGGTTGGGTCGGGCCACGCTAGCGAAACTTGCCGGTTCAACCCCAATTGGCAAAACCGATGTACCTGGCGATGTAATTGTCAAAACGCGCCAGACGCCCCCAATGGCGGCGTGTCGACCGAAATAAATCCTCGATTGCTCACGAAATGGCTGGTACGGATGTCAAAGATCATAATCCCATGGAGGTCAAGATTGCTGTAAGTCTGCTGATCAAGTCCGTGCGAAAAGAAACTGGCAGTCGTCTCAGAGTTAATCAGTTTCGGCCAAAGACCCTGGACCTCGCTCGGGAATATTTTCGATGTCTCAACAGCGAGATAAACCGGGTTCGATCCAAATTTTGCAGCATGCTTTTCCCAGTATTTGCGGGCGCGTTGATCGGCCAACCGGATCTCGTTCGGCGTCGGATAATAGGTGTCGATTGCGAAGTTGCGATTGTCGATTTTCTCAGCGCCAAGCGGTTGCCACGTCGCAAGAAGAAAAGCGAAAAAGAGAAACCGGCGCCGGCTCATAAAATCCAATACCTCCCTTGGGACCATAGCAGAGGGCGCAGCCTGTTCAAAACAGGCTGTCGAGGGCGTAATCAGCCCTTCGTGGATTTCGCCCAACCGAATTGAAGAAAACCGCCGCCGCCCAAGGGCATTGCACGCTGCACGTGGCCCGCAGCCGAGTTCGCCTCTGGTGTCCGGTCCCGAAACAGCAGGTGTTTTGTTGCGATCAAAATCTTCCGGTAAGCCTGGCCCGGTCCACGAACTGCGGAAGACATTGCCTGAAAGTCGCCGCGCCTGATATGCTGAATTGCGCTCGCTCTGAACGGAGACCCCACAAAAAGTTCTTGCGGTAAAAACGGCTTAACTCTATCAATTCGATCTGGATTATCTTTTCTTACGTGACAACGGGGAAGTTGAAGACAAGTCTGTGGTTCGACCGGCTGACTCACGGAGGACGCATTTTCCGAGTGATTGAATCCTTAACCATTGAAAAAACCAGGGGGTAAGATGATAAAAAGTGCACTGCCTTTGTTGGCAATAGCAGCTTTGTCGGCGTCGACCAGCTTAGTGGCCAACGCTCAATCGAAAGGTGATCAGGCGCTGCTTGATGCCCTTGTGCGAAAAGGTGTCCTCACGGAGAAGGAGGCCGCAGAAATCAGCGCTGAGACGGCCAACGAGGTGACGGCCCCCCCTCCCGGAAAAATCCAGGTTGGCGACTGGGTGAAGGAACTGAAACTCAGCGGCGATCTTCGGATTCGAAATCAATGGGATCAGCGTACGCCAATGATCCTGACAAATCCCAAATTGGGGGCTCAGGACCAGGATATCCCACGGGATCGCTGGCGCTTCCGGCTGCGTTTGAGTGCAGATTTTCAGCTTGAGAGCAATTTCTTTGGAGGCGTTATGCTTTCCACAAGCGATAACCGCGCAGCCGATACGAAAAACGCGACCTACACCGGAGGTTATGACAACTATAACATCTATATTTCGCGCGCCTTTATGGGTTGGATCCCGGTCTCCGGTTTAACCTTCATCGCCGGCAAACAGGCCAACCCATTTTACACCACTGACCTGATCTACGACCCTGAGGTGGATCCAACAGGTCTGGTGGAACGCCTCGACTTTGATAAGCTTTTTAACCTCTCCTTCGGCGAGCCCGTCGCGGCTGAAGGTAAGGGAAACAAAGAGCCCATAACCCCGCCAGCACCGGTTCCGGGCGTCTCGCTGGAACTAAGCTTAATCGCCGCCCAGTTCATCTTCCAAAACAACAACGCGGACTCGGGCAATACGCAGCTGAAGTGGGACGCTTACCAGTTCCAGCAACAGCTTCTCGCCCGTCTGCATCTCGGCGACAAGCTCACGATCACGGTTGCTCCCGGGGTCCTGGCCGATAATGACGCGGCGGTGGGCGCGACCGCCGTTGCCGCAAACGGAACCCTTGTGCCACCCACCACCACCTCGTTTAACGGTGGTCAGCCGCTGAATAACTCTCAGCCGTTCCCGGTTACCCAGCGAGACCTATTGATCCTTCTCGCACCGGGCGACATCACCTACAAGATTTTCAATATGCCTCTTTCTCTGTACTGGGACTTTGCTTACAACACCTTGGGTAATGATCGGTTCAACAAGGATTACGGCCCCCTCTTTTCGCACTACTTCTACGTCGGCAAATCGGCGACGCCCAGCTTCAGCGGTCGTGTGGAGCCGAGCCTTTCGGATAATCTGGCTTGGTTGATTGGTTTGAGATTCGGTACGAATAATAAGGCGGGCGACTTTTCCATCTCCGCCGACTATCGCCAGATGGGAATCAGTTCGATCGATCCGAACATTAACAGCAGCAACTTCGCTCTCAGCAATTTAAATGTAGAGGGTTTCGAGTTTAACCTTGCTTATAATTTTACCGACTTCTTGACCGGCGTTGTCACGTTCTACTACTCCGATGCGCTGACCAAGAATCTTTATGGCGGGTTTGCGACCGGCAATGTTCCGGGCGTCGCCTCGACGCAACAGTGGCCAATCGCACGCGATCGCCACGATTCGGTCCTACAATTCAATCTTTTGATGAAATTCTAGCCAAACAAATCTGCAGTTTAGCGCGCATTTCGATCGAATGGCTCCAGCGTTTAACTGAGCACCCCCTTTTGGATCGTGTCACGCAGTCCTGCGAGGGAAAATTCTGCGGACCGGCAGTACGCGATGATTTGCTTATCCCGTTCTCGCAGACGGGTGGCGAGGGACCGGTAAAGCGATTGAACGACGGCTACCGGCCAAGAAAAGTCGGGCGACGTTTCTCCACGAACGCCGCCACACCCTCCTGGGCATCATGGGTCGGGACGATGCGAGCAAAAGCATTTTCCTCTATCGCCAGGCCGTCGTCGATCGACGCGTCCATGCCGCGATGTATCGCCGCCAATGCTGCGGCCAGGGTAAGCGGCGGCTTTGTTGCCAGCGCCTCCGCCAGTTGGACCGCCTCCGCGAGCAAATGGAAGCCGGCCACAACTCGGTTGATCAAACCAAGGCGTGCCGCCTCGGTGGCGTCGAAGGTCCTTCCAGTCAGGATCAGCTCGATGGCTGCCTTCCGACCGATGTTTCGGGGCAGTCGCTGGGTGCCACCGAACGTCGGAATGATCCCTATGTTGATCTCGGCCTTCGAGAAGGAAGCCTCCTCCGCCGCGAGGGCAATATGGGTAGCCTCCACCAGTTCGCACCCGCCACCGAATACCAGCCCATTTACCGCAGCGATGATCGGTTTAGGGAACGATTCAACGCGCCGGGTCATCTGGTGGCCAGGCCGCATGAAGTGCGCCACCGCCTCGGTCGGACCCATCTCCATGTGGCGTTGGAACGCCGCAATGTCGGCCCCAGAGCTGAAGGCGCGGCCCGTGCCAGTGAGGACGATAACTCGGATGGCCTGGTCGAGTTCGATGTCCTCCAGAGCATTCATTATGGCAGAAATCAAATCATTGCTAAGCGCGTTCAGTTTCTCGGGCCGGTTCAGCGTAAGGATCGAGACGGCGCCTTGGTCCTCACGCAAAAGGACGGGTCCGGAATGCTGTTTACTACCTTCCATCGGTCCTCACTCTGCCACTCGCTGTCATTTTGCGAATTAACGTCAATTGATTGGGAAAGTCATAGAGTATTCCCGCAGCGCATAAAAAAACATATAATCCAGTCGCCGCAATCATTTGAAAGCACGCAGGGTCGTGATCTGCGTGAGACGGTTAATCCAGTGACTCCTCGCTGAATCGCTGCGCATCTTGCCAGTTGGAATGCGCAATGCTCCCACCCTCCTGGGCTTGGCGAATCCCGTCAGCGACATATCCCAGACCGGAAACGACGGTACATAAAGTTGCCAGCATCGTCAGGTAAAATTGGTCAATCCGCCTGATGCGCAGCAATAGCCAAAGGATCGACGCAATCTGAAGAAATGTCGCAATCTTTCCGATTTTGCTGGGTCGAATCTCGACGCGTCCGATCGCTTTTGAAAGGGCCAGAAAACCGATCAAGAGGACCGCGTCACGACCAATGACTGCGATCGGGAACCAGATCGGAAAGCCTTTGGACCGGTTGCTGAGCGCCAGCACAACAATTGCCGTCATCACCAGGCCTTTGTCAGCAATCGGATCCAAAACCGCTCCGAGGCGGCTGCGCTGGTTGAAACGGCGAGCGAGAAATCCGTCTAAGCCATCCATGGCGGCAGCCAGAATGAACACCAATGCCGCACTCACGCGGGCGTGCTCGGCTGGCCGGCCACGCACCACCCTCGCGCCGTACTGCCACGCAAAGATCCCAAATACTGGGATGAGGCAGATACGTGCGATCGTGATTTTATTCGCCAATTTCATTCAGATGACCATCGGCGAGAATGCCGAACCGGTAAAATTCAAATCGGTAATCCCGCCTAACCGCCGTTGGGGTCAGCCGTGGGGTCAGCCGTTGACTTATGACGCTCGCCACCAGAGAAAGGCACCTTGTAGGGACTCCTATACACTATGAGACTGCTTCAGAGTTGCACGACCGCATTAGGTACAATATGTGTACGGAGAGGTTTAGAAGGAGCGTGAACACCCCGCGATTGTCGCCTCCACAGGAGGGATTTTCTGGATTGATCGAGCGCGTGACCTTCCACAGCGAAGAAACGGGGTTCGTGGTGCTGCGCGTAAAAGTGAAGGGCCGCCCGGAGCTGGTGACGGTGGTAGGAGCCCTTGCAAGCGTCAACGCCGGTGAGTGGATCACGGCGCAGGGCAACTGGGTGCAGGACAAAGAGCACGGGCTCCAATTTAAAGCCACCTTTCTGAAGTCCAGCCCTCCAACGTCGCGGGAAGGTATTGAGAAATACCTTGCCAGCGGATTGATCAAAGGCATCGGTCCGGTCTACGCGAAAAAACTGGTGGAGAAATTTGGCGAGGAAATCTTCACCGTCATCGACCACTACTCCGTGCAACTTGAAGAAGTAAATGGAATCGGGCCGGGGCGCCGGCAAAAGATCAAAGCTGCATGGGCCGAGCAGAAGGCGGTCCGCGACATCATGATTTTCCTGCATTCTCACGGAGTTAGCACGAGCCGCGCGGTCCGCATCTACAAAACTTACGGCGATAAGGCTATCGAGACGGTGCGTGCCAATCCGTATACCCTTGCCAAGGACATCCAGGGCATCGGGTTTCAATCGGCCGACACCGTGGCGCAGAAGCTTGGGATCGCGCGTGACTCAATTATGCGGGCGGTAGCCGGGATCAAGCACGCACTACTGGAAGCCACGGGTGACGGGCACTGTGCTCTGCCGAAAGAGGCGTTAATTGAGCGCGCCACCAAACTGCTTGAGATCGATGGAGCGATCGCACACGAAGCCCTGGAGCGATTGCTGCTGGACCACGAATTAGTGCATGAGCCGATTGGCGGACACGATCTCTTTTATCTACCCTACTTGAGGCGTGCCGAAGATGGCATAGCCGCCTCGTTGAAGAAGTTGGCTAAAGCCTCGTCTTGCTTGCCGCCGATCGATATCGAGAAAGCCGTTGGCTGGTCCCAGCAGAAGACGGGTAAGGAATTGGCGCCGACCCAGCGGAACGCCCTCCAAAGAGCGCTTGACTCCCGGGTTTTGGTGATCACAGGCGGCCCCGGTGTCGGAAAGACGACGCTGGTAGATTCGATTCTGCTGATCCTCCGGGCGAAAAAACTCAATTGTCTGCTGTGCGCCCCTACGGGACGTGCAGCAAGGCGCCTGAGTGAAGCGACAGGCGTGAAGGCCAAGACCATTCATCGATTACTGGAGTTTCAACCCGCTTCTGGTGGCTTCGCCCGGAGCGCCGCGCACCCCTTACAGTGTGACGTGTTGGTGGCTGACGAAACTTCAATGATTGATGTACCTCTAATGCACAAGCTGATTCAAGCTTTGCCGGAGCGCGCTCACCTTTTGATGGTGGGCGATGTGGACCAGTTGCCCAGCGTCGGACCGGGTTCGGCGTTGGCCGAGATCATTCGCAGCGAGCTCGTGCCGGTGGTGCGCCTGACGGAAGTTTTCCGCCAGGCAGCTTCGAGCCGGATCGTTACCAACGCTCATCGCGTCAACGCCGGGCTAATGCCGGAGTTGCACCTGCCAGGAGAGGACTCAGATTTTTTCTTTATCGAGCGCGAGGAATCGGAAAGCATCCAGGCAACGATCGTCGAACTGGCCAAAGAACGCGTCCCTGGGAAGCTGCGGCTTGATCCGATTCTTGACGTACAGGTACTTACTCCCATGAACCGTGGCAGCCTTGGGGCACGCTCGATGAACGTTCTCTTGCAGGACCGGCTAAATCCGCCGCGCGCCGACGAGCCGGTCGTCGAGCGCTTCGGCTGGCAGTTCCGGCTTCGAGATAAGGTGATCCAGACCAAGAACAATTACGACAAAGAGGTCTTCAACGGCGACATTGGCCAGGTTGTCAGCATTGATTTCACCGAACAGGAATTAGCAATCCGTTTCGAGGAGCGGGATGTGCTTTACGATTTCAACGAACTGGACGAGCTATCGCTGGCCTACGCCATCACAATCCATAAAAGCCAGGGATCAGAATTCCCGGCGGTGATCGTACCTCTGGCCATGCAGCATTATCTTCTCTTGCAGCGGAACCTGGTATACACCGCAATGACCCGAGGCAAGAGACTCGTGGTCCTGGTCGGTCAAAGAAAGGCTCTCGCAATAGCCGTTCACAATGATCGTTCCGCGCAGCGATTTTCCGGTTTATACGACAGATTGCGCACCAGCCAAAGTTCCGTTCCTTCTGCGGAGCTTGACGCACGATTGCCGGCGATGTGATCACGACGGGCTCTGGTCAGCCACGTTGGGTGAAGGGCATGGCCTGCCGGGCGGTGCGGAGCTGTACGATCAAATGCTGAACTATCTCGACTTTGCGGAAGAGGCGCCGGCGACGGCGGCGGACGCAGCGGATTTCAGGAGCCGGCTCATCGAACGTTTCCCTGACCGCGGCGTTGAGGTGCTGGACCATCAACTCCGCTTCCTTTTTCGACGGCCTTTCAGCGGAAATGATGCTGGTTTGCTTTGCCAGCGGGTCTGCGCCTAGACCTGAAAGCTTCATCCTAGCTATAAGACCAATTACATTTCGGGGGTACCGGAATGAGCGGCGACAACCCTCCAACCGTCATCAAATTTTTGGAGGTTCATGGTCGTATTGCCCACCACCTTTTGTTTGGAGGTAGGAAATGAGATCGACCACCAGGTCAGGGCAAGCGCGAGATCCGTCTTCAGCAGCTTGACCTGGATGCGCTTGGGATCGATGAAGCCCATCGAATTGCGATCGCCATTCTGCAACTATCCGAAGCGGCCCGAGATATAGTCTTCCGTCTCTTTTTGGCGCAGATAAACACCGCTCCAGTCTGCCATGGTTCCCTCACTGAAGAGTGCCAGAAATGTGAAGGCTGCAACGCTGAGGAGAGCTTTGTCCGGCGAGGCAAGCGAACTGGTCTGCCCTGCAGCCCTTTCCCGAATGAGATAGGGAACGCTCCAGAAAGCAATCGCCAGGATGAACGCGCCTGCTGCGGCGAGATTTTCTTCCGCGACGAGCCCGCTGCGCAGAGCCGCCCCCGCGAGCGCCGCACCGGCCAATCCACCAACGCTCCATGCGGCCTGAAACGACGACATGATCGGGCGACCATAGGCCGACTCGACTCCGACGGCCTGAGCATTAATGGACACATCAAGACTTCCTTTGCATGCGCCCAAAAGAGCAGTCCCCAGTACAAACAGGGGATAGGATGGCGCATGTGCGAGGCAGGCAATTGCAATTGCGTACAGACTTGCACAAAAACCGGTTAAAGCTCGGCTCCCGAACCGTCTAAGCCTGTGCCCCACGATTGGCATGGCAACTATTGCTCCAAGGGCTACAGCAAACAACGCGACACTTAGCTGCGCGTCGCCTAGGTGGAATTTCTCTTTGAAAATCGGAATATGACCCGCCCAGACACCGAATCCCAGGCCATCTCCAAAAAAGATCGCGTAGGTTCCGGCTCGCGCAAATCGAATGGTCGATGGATTGAGTTGCCTTTGGATAGGAAGGCAGAAATTTCGCGATTTGGTGTGGGGAGCTGAAAGTTCTGACATGCAAGAATGTGTTGTGCTCCATTCGATTCTTCCAATTGTATATTCTCATTGATGTAATAACTTATGGTTACGGAATTCGCGCTTTTCCGGTCATTTCTGGCCTTGGCTGGACAGCTGCATCTTGGCAGGACTGCCTGCCTGCTAAACCTCAGCCAGCCGGCTCTAACAAAAAGGATGTGGCAATTGGAATCGGAAATCGGGGACAACTTTCTCGTCGCGGTCGCAATGGGACAGGCCTTACGGATGTGGGCGGATTGCTGCTCGACCGGGCAGGGGAACTCCGGGAATGTCGAATGGCAATAGGGACAGTGTCCGGTCGATCTCAGTAGCCACGGCCGGATCGCTTCCAGGATCTTCTCCAACGTCAGACCAGAAGTTTTTTTTTGCCGCAAGGTAGGTTGTCAAGATGAATAGGTAGGCGATGGCGCTCATCACAAGATGGTGATGAAAGCCCCGCCAAGAGCGGCCCTCGTAATGATCTAATCCCAGGTCATCTTTGGATCGTTGGAAATATTGTTCCACGTGCCATCGGGAACGGCTAAGTTTTAAGCAAAGCGCTTTGGAAGGCTCGCGATGGAAGTGCGCCAGGTAACAATGGTAAGGCTCTTTGGCTCCCTTGGGCCAATCGACCACCAACCAAAGCTTCTCCAGCTGGCCCTGTGGTTCCTTAAGTCCGCGCGCAAGGAAAACCTCTTGCCAAGCTATACGGGTGTGTTGTCTTGCTCCCGTAGCGGTTTTCCACCAACAATGCCTCCATGCCTCTGCCGGTAGAGAAGCCGCAATCTCAAGAAGGTTGCGTGCGTTCTGGGAGGTCTCTTGGTCCACGATGCGGTATTTGCCTTTGAGGGTCGTGGGCACCTCTTGGATCCAGGCTTTGTGTTCCTCGGGAGTCACCTGCAAGAAAAACTCCAAGTTGAGTTCGCGCAGGTGTGCGCGGAACGCAAAGCCGTTGCCATAGGCCGCGTCACCCAGCACTGGAGCAGGGACGACTTGATCGGCAAGCGCCTGTTCGATCAAAGTTAGGGCGATTTCATTTTTGGTGGCAAATCCCACATCGGGAGGCACCCCGGCCTTAGCGCAGCGTTGGGGATCATCAATCCAGCTTTGCGGCAAGTATAGTCGACCGCCCACCGGCGCTGCCACGAAACCGTCACTGACTACCAGTTCAACGCTTACCTGACAATTGGCCTGCTTACCGACAGCCCCGCAATATTGATGAGCGACTCCTACCGAATTCTTGCCCTGTTTGAGCCAGCCGGTTTCGTCGACAATCCAGGCCTCAATGGGTTCGAAGTGCGGCACCACTTCTCGGCGAATTACTCGCCACAGTTCGGTCTCGTCCCAAGGACTATCAGCCATAAATTGCTGGAGCCGTTGCGCCTCGATACCCAGTCTTGCCGCCATCGGTTCGATTGACTTACGTTGACCAGGCATAAGCAGGCCCTGCACGTAATTGGTGGCAGCCGTGCGTCGTTCGCTGCGCCCCAGCGGCGCGGCTAGCGGGATCATAAAGGCTTTGAAGCGCTCAATACTTTGCCGCCACAGCCTGGCATTCCACTCCATGCCCCGCAATATTGCGAAAACCGCAGCCAGTTGGCAAGAAAATACTTAACAAAGTAATACTAGTGCGACGGGCAGATCAGCTTCTTGATGATATGCGGCGAGCAGCGCGAGGTGAAATTGGAAAGCTCAGTATCGGGTTCGGCTTTCACACGTTCGACCTTGTTCCCCGCGTTGTTGGGGTCAGCTTCTCAAGTTTGCACCAGAACCGTTTTCAAGAGGGCAAGGAACCCTTGGATCAGGGGGTTGGGGTCGTCTTTGCGCCAGGCGGCGGCTACTGTCCACGCGGCGGCTTTGTCAGTTAAATGATGGACGCGGATGCCCTGGAAACGGTTGATGCCAAAAGATTCAGGGATCACGGAAACACCGAGGCCGGCTTTCACCAGGGCCAGCACGGTCGTCACTTCGGGAACCTCCTGCACTATTCGCGGGCGGAAACCGTATTTGGAGCAGAGATTCAACGCGTGCTGATGAAAGGTGGGTGAACGTTGGCGGGATATCAGCACGAAGGGTTCGTGACGTACCGCAGAAAGATCATCTGTCACCGAGTAGTCGGCGGCCTGACTGGTGACGAGCATCATCCGATCCTGCGTGAGCGGCAAAATGGAGAGCTTTTTGACCGGGCCAAGGCGAATGAATCCAAGGTCCATTCTTTCCGCGTGCAGCGCCTCTATCTGTTCGAACGTGGACATGTCGCGCAGAGAGACATCGACGTCCGGCAGGCTTTTGCGGAACCGGACAATCGCCCTGGGACCAGCTCGAACGTGTGCATGCCGAAACCCAGGCGCAGACGTCCGGCTTCACCGCGAGCGACGCGTCGGGTGTGCGCCAGCAGATCATCCCAATCGCGGACGACATCGAGTGCCTTGGCCTGAAATAGACGGCCGAGGGATGTTAGCTGCGCGCCGTGACGGCCGCGCACTAATAATGGACCGCCCAAGTCTTCTTCCAGCCGCCGGATTTCTTTAGTCAGGGCGGGCTGGCTGAGGTTTAGCAGGCGGGCGGTCCGGCCGAAATGCGATTGCCCGGCCAGAGCCAAAAAGGAACGGACTTCGCGGCTATCCATAGCCGAAAGTTATCACCGTAATGAAATAGTGCCATTGGATTAATCGTGCTCCAGGCGCGAAGATTGAACCGTGCAAGCGACTACTACATTGCAACGGTTAAACGGAATTGGTGGCAGGGGCCACCCAACGTGAGCAGCTAAGCCTTGTCCTAAATGCAAGGATTCTCTGGGCATTCCGGAAGGCGTCCCGATTAGGGGCGATGAGTCCAGAATGCTGAGAGAAACAGAAATGAAAATCCCATAAGGGATGTCTAGATTCTGACTCTCACAGTTAATACCCACTAAACCGGATAAAGAGAAAGACAATGGAAACTATTCACATTCACGACGTCGCTTTTGTAGTGGCGGCTATCGCTCTCGTGTTAGCTCCGCGAATAATCGCGACCTATTTCGCCACTCGAAAATAATCGTCTGGCGCCAAAGCGATAACAACAAATCAAGGTCCATCTAAAATATTGTTGCGCTATTTACTGCAACACAACCAATTGAAAACAAACAATGGAAACGTTATTCATTGCATTGATCGCTACTGGTAACATGTATCGACAACAGAAAGTAAGTGTTCCAGAACCGGTCAAATTTGAGGCGTTTGATCTTCAAGCGCTAAGATTGCCGGATCAGAACAAGCACGATTCTCAGGCCAGACCATTCAATGGGAAGCGGTCGTACGTACTTCAGGCCGCACCCTGAATAGTCTGTTTATGAATCATAATAAAATCCTGGTTCCCCCCAGACTAACCTGAGCGCTCCATAGCATCGGAGAAGAAATATGAATTTTATTGTAGCATAGGCTGATATCATTCCAGGCCGGAGATCATCGGTTTGATCGATGCAGGAAAACTGCCTGCGGAAAAACTAATCAGCAGACGAGTCACCCTGGATCGGGCGGTACCCGACGCATTTGACGTGTTGACATCCCGAGAAAAATGATTGTCTCACAATCCTTGTCTCTCCGACCACTTAAGTGTTACGACGTGACAACACATTCGATCTAGAAGGAGCAATTTCAGCTTCACCACGCCCCTTCTTCGGCAGCAGCTTCAAACGCTTCTAGAAGAAGAGAGAGTTGGTGATTGATGATGTGCTCAAACTCCTGACCGATTCATGTTTCTCGAGAATGCGGTGCCGCTCTTCTTGAGTCAGGATTCCCGCAAACGGTGTCGATTGTCGAAGCCGGCGGAAGCGGCGTCACGGCTGACCCGGTTCTTGGAATATGCCGAGCTGTAGTCGAGTAACAATTGCGCCGAGAATGCCATGTCCGGTCGCCCTTGGAAAGAATTGGATCCACATTGGCAGCGAGGAAGCCGGCGCCCCACGCGTCGCAGCTATCGTCTCGGTTGTCGAAACCTGCCGGCGACTCAAAGTTCCGTTCGCGAATACTTGAGCTCTGTATTGCCGGGTTTAGCGACCTTCCCGATCAATCGGATCGCTGAACTCACGCCCATCGTCTGGGCGGCTCGAATCTAGTTAGCACGAACAACTACGCGGTCGGGGTGGGGAGCATGTTTAGTTAGATTCAGTCCCGAAAATGCCTCTTGTTTCGTGCGACATTCATTGCAAGACACAACAGTGCGAGGACGAGTAACCTCTAACTCGAACGCTTTATGTTATGACAATATTCCGTTATGTAAAGAGCTAATATAGCGCTCGCTAGGCGACGCTGAGAGACACCTCGGGCGGGTAGCTATATGATGGCTTTGTTTTGCTACGTTGCTTAGGCCGCTTGCCTAAGCTTTTGCTCCCGGATCTTTCGCTGCTCGCGCAGTTTCTCCGCCAGCACCCATAAATTGTGCGTGAGCACGCCCCACGCTACTTGCAAGGCCCGGTTCTCAAAGCCTTCCGAGCGCATCGGGCGTCCGAGAAATTCATTTTTAAAGATCGCGATGCGCGCTTCAGTCTGTGCTCGCCGGTGCTGCGCTTGGGCAAAGTCTGGATCCTTCATGGCCTCACGCAGAGCGCGCGGATCACGGGGACAGAGCCCGGCAAAAATCCCGCGCTCCTCTAGCCACCTGACGTTGGTTTTATTATCAAATCCACGATCCGTTATCAGACCCTTCAGTGAGAGCGCCAGGCTGTTTTCCACCCTCTCAACGCTCGGACGCACCAAGCGCGGATCAGCAGGTACCTGCTCTTTGAACAGTTCCCAATCCATGATCAACCCATCGATCTGTTCGCCCAATACTAATAAGTTGCCAAACTCAACTTCCTCGCCCGCCTTGCCGCGAACGATCACATGGATGTCGGGTTCAAAGAGGCTCAGAATTTTTTTATCATTGGCCACTTGACGCTCTCCGATGATGCGTTCATGCGCCTGCTTAACAGCCGCCGGCAGAGCTTCGATAATCGATTTAAGGCGCTTTAGAACCTGCTCGGCCTGCGGGCGGGTCCAATCAGTGGCTTGCCAGTTTTCATCGAGCAGCGTGTAGTAACGCTGGGCATGGGCGCGCACCACTGTCACGATCCTCTTCATCTCTCGTAACACCCGCTTGCGCTCCTTGTTGCCATTTTTCTTGCGCCGGGTATGGGTCATTTCCATTGACAGGCGGTTGATCTTAGTGATGAATTTTTGCGGCTCGCATATCCGTGATTTCAACCCGTGCGAGCGGATCAGTTCCACCGACTGCATTAGGCTCTTGACTCCGTCGCGCATCAGCACCCAATCGACCGGAAAATGAATGTTCGCTTTCAGACAGGTGGTGTCCAAAAACATCCTGCTCAGATCCAAGGGCGCCTCCAGATCAAGCACCTGTTTGCCCTCGCTAATCGATGCCCCCGCTTTGCGCAATAACCCATTTATTACCTCCCGCATCTCTTCTTCAGGCAACCAGGTTGCATAACGTTGGAGGGTGCTTTTGGCCGGCACCTTTACCCGATCAAGCTGCCCGACCTGGCAGAACCATTGCAGCAGCGGACTATCAGCCATCCGCGCCGCGAAATCACGGAAGCTTCCCCACAACAACGTGCGAGCAATCGTACATCGCAATGCTCGGATAGAATGTTCTTGGAATCGGGCCTGCTGCTTTCCACCGATGAGATCTTCTAGCCGGATCACACCGCATTTGCCTTCGCCCGAGAGCTCTACCTGTTCCACCTTGCTCTGGCTTAGCGTCTTGACCCAATGCTTCAAGCTGCGCGTGACGAACTCATTTTCTACGCCGCTTGTACGCAATAACTCATCCATGGTTGTTAGCTGTCCGCGCAAGGTAAGGTAATCGACATTGCCTTCGATGGTCGGCAATACCGGACGAAAATGCTCTTCGCAGGGGATAAACGTGATCGGCGGTGGCTCGCAATGCATGGGAAATCTTTATAAGGCATTGCTTTCGCACAAATCGAGAAAATTCGACCTGCAAATACAACTAATTGTACCCAATTCTACGGTTGGACACAATATCTGGGACTAGTTGTAGTTACGGGGTCAAACGCCACTATCTGGAGGCGAATCCGTTCACAGGGATCGCCAAGGTCAAATCGGACGATGAGCCTCCGGAAATCTTCACGGTTGATGAGCTCCAGAAGCTGCTCCTTGTCGCACCTCCCGAGCTCATTCCTGTTCTGGCGCTGGGAGCATTCGCGGGCCTGCGGTCGGCCGAGCTGGTGCGCTTAGGCTGGGAAGACATTGATCTCAAGCGCGGGTTCCTCAACGTCCCCGCACGCAAGTCCAAGACCTCACAGAGGCGCCTCATCACGCTTTCTGATAATCTTGGCGCTTGGCTTACGCCGTACGCAGGCCGTGCTGGCCCTATCTGGCCGAAAGCTGAGTTTGCGCTATACCGTGCGACCCAGAAGGCGCGAACAAACGCAGGTCTCCCAAAATGGCCACAGAACGGGCTGCGGCACAGCTTTGCCTCCTACCACCTGGCGAAGTTTCAGACGCGCCACGAACAGCGCTTGATTTAGGACATGTTTCGCGTCACACGGTCTTTAATCATTACCGCGAGGTCGTGACGCCGGGTGAGGCCGAGCGCTACTGGAATATCTTTCCAACGGTTCTAGCCGCTAACGTTGTCCCGATGGTATCTTAACGAATCTGCGCGCCGTGAACAAACCGGAGTACTTCGACAACCTTCTCTTCTTCTTTGATCCGGTAGTAAATCAGGTAATTGCTGTGAACAAGCTTCAAGTAGCCCGGTCGTTTACGGACCTGTATCGAAGCCGTGACCACGGCGAACCAAGCCGGACGGTCAAGAGCGCGAAGCGGCGAAACGGAATAAATTTTGGAGGGGACCCCGCGAGCGAATCGTAGACGGGGGAGGAGGGCCGTTGCCGGGTAGCGCCCCGGATTCCTCCAAAGGCGCCCCCACAGATCCGGACGCGCCCATTTCGGGCATCCGGTTCCTCGGATTTACGGTTTTGCTACCCGTTACTATCCGCCACTGTCGCGTTAACACGTTTGTTGACGACTCTGAGTTCATCCCGTGTTTCCCAGTGGCAGTTCCGTAAACCGACGCCCCCCTTGGCTACTCACAAGCTTCCGCGGGTCGGTTTCCCTGCTTTCTGGCGCTACTATGAGGGCGCTACGACTTCCTCTGTCCTTTTCAACGGCCTCATTGCGTTCGGCCGTTAATACCTCTTGGTGCTTAGCTCGTTTGCTCACACCAGCCGCTAAGTCAGTTCCGGTGTGCCAGGTCGTTGTTCTACCAGTGTCGTCCCTTTTCTGGTTTAGTAGAAGAGGAGACAGGAGGATCTCCCAAGTTCCCAGGGAACCCTTGCGCACATTTGCCCTACTCTTAGACCCCGGCCGGACCATTGCGTTAGGCATTTGACGCTCTGGTGCTGCTCCCGTGGACATAAAAACGAAAGCTCCAGCGATCTGAATATTTCGAGGCTCAATCACACGGCTTTTGTGCTCACTGCATACGCTTGATGCCGCCATCTCTGACGACTCTCCAATGCTTACTTCCGGACGGTTGCCACCTTTTCCGGGCGGGCCTCAGGTCCCGCTGGGTTCCTGCAAAGAATTTCCACTTTGATTAGCTCATCGTTTCCTTTCTTTCTGGATTTTCTTGGCGCTATATGCCGGATTCGCGTCACTCTTGACCGAGCGGCGCGCCGTGGTCTCTTCCTGAGGGGCGAGCGTCCGGCTTTGGGGACGCGTAGACACCCGAGGCAAGATAGGATGGCGTTACGGAAACCTGGGTTTCCTATTGATTGCTTGAACCTACTGACCCCAAGCCATGCTCCGCGAGAAGGGAATCTCCTACGTCGTCTCCGGAAAGTCCTCTGTCGATCTCACTGATGCCGTAAACCAGCTCGGAGAGCACTTCGGAATTCGCACTCTGCTTCTCGAAGGAGGCAGCCACATCAACGGCGCCTTGCTGGAGGCCGATCTGGTTGATGAGGTGAGCCTTCTGGTGTCCCTGGCATCGACGGACGCCACGACATTCCTGCCGTCTTCGACGGTGTGAGTCCTTCAAGAAAAACGGCCGTTCCCCTCCGGCTCAAATCCGTAGAGCAGCGCGGTCATGATGCGCTCTGGATTCGATACGAGGTGGTTCAGTCCCAAAGAGTTGAAAGGAGAAACAATGCAAAAGCGTAAATTAGAATGGCCGACGTGCGTCCGGCAGCGTTTTAACTTCGCCTTCAGTCCGCGAAAATCTCTCGGTCTTGACATCCCGAGCCGGATCCACGGCTAGCACTCCTTTTCCGGTGAGTCAGATGGCGCCTTTGATCGGCTCATACGGCTCCCAAAAGTGTCTCTTGTTTAGTCGGTTAATTTTGGGGCTTACTCAATCGGTTCTTTTTTGCTTCAGTGACGTGCAACGGCGCCGCAACTTGTTCTTATCACGAGCTGTTTCCTATCCTCGTCGACGGCGACGAACGTGAACGTAGCCTCCGTAACCTTGTGCTTGGACTCTGCGGTGCGACTGCGCCGCCATGCCTCAATTCGAACAGTCATGGATGTTTTGCCGACCCGCAAAATGCCCGCGTATAGACTGACTTCGTCTCCGACATATACTGGTTCATGAAAAACCATGCCATCCACTGCGACAGTGACGCAGCGCCCGCGCGCCCGATGGACTGCAGCGTTAGCCCCGGCAAGATCCATCTGCGACATTAACCACCCCCCAAAGATATCTCCGGCCGGGTTGGTATCGGCGGGCATAGCGATCGCGCGAATTACTGGTTCACCTTCTGGCGGATGAGTTGGATTGGACATAAAGTTTCGGCAATTCAAGCCTAAGGGTTTAAGAAAATTGACCCTCTATGGAGGTCAAAAATTTGAGGGCTGCCGAACCGCGTTATGTGCTTCAGTCACCGGAACTTGTAGTAAACTGTGTGGGACTTTACGTACCTTTGTTGGAATTTAACCCCTTATGAATAGAAAACCCCTCGGTCTCTGGGTACAGGCGATAGTTTCCCGCGCGGCAGGAACCAGTAAAAAGTCTCTCTGCCTTATCTTCGTACTTTTCTCTGCTGCTCAGGCATTTGCCTGGACCGATGGAGAACTCCTGATCTGGATAGGTAGTAATCGAGCTTTTCACGCACTAAGCGATATCGGCAAAACCTTCGAAGAAGAGGTCGGAGCTCCGGTCAAAGTAGAGACCCAAGAGAAAATCATCGACAAATTTCAGGCTGCCGCCCAGAGCGGCAAAGGCCCGGATATATTCTTTTGGGCGAATGATCGTATCGGAGAATGGGCCGATTCAGGTTTGCTAAAACCGCTGGATATCAAAGACGAATTCAAGGCGAAGTACCTACCGATGTCTTGGGATGCCGTGACACACAAACAGCGGGTTTGCGTTCCGGCACTTAAAACCCTCTGTGACGAGATGGCCACCAAGAACCATCTAATCAAAGTAACTTACGAGAACGCTGAAAACGGGGTTGTGATGCCGAACATTCCGCAAATGGGCAAATTCTGGACTTCGATGAGGGCTGCTTTCGAGATCGCCACAAACGGCGGAGCCACCCCAGAAATCGCTCTCAATGATGCCTTGAAGAACATGGAGAGGTAGCCGTAAATACAGCTCTCTGATGATCTCCTGCGTGCTCAATTGTAGTCTTCTCTCGAACTGTTTACAATTAGCTCCTCGCCGCGACCTCCCGCTCGGAAACGCTGCCCGTCAGATGAAGTGATATTTTCATGGACGCCAGTCAATCTTCAACAAAGGACTCGTGGGTTGAGCAAATTGCCATCTGCACTGATTTATCATTCACCTAAAGGAGCATGGTGTCGCTCAATTCCAGCTTCTAAGCCTGGGGCTTATGCGATCGCTATTTTCTCGCGGGCCAAGGCATCGTTCACAGCGACTGAAAGATCGCTTCGCAGCTGAGCCCACTCCTCATTGCGATCCGTCCAAGCTCGAAGTTGAAAGGTTACCGCGCCGGAGCTGAAGTTGACCACATAGACTTGCGGCGATGGTTCTTTTGCTACACCAGGATGAGCAGCGGCAGTACTTTTCAACACTTCGACCACACGTTGGTGATCGGCGCCTCCGATCACGCTGATTGAGACTTCGACCGCGCGCTTGCGATCTGAAAAGGTCCAGTTAGTCACTTGACCCGAGATAAGCGATCCATTCGGCACGATGACTTCCGAACCGTCCGCGGTGCGAATGACAGTGGCGCGAATGCCGATGCGGCTGACCTCTCCAACGTTGCCACCTACCTCGATGACGTCACCGACTTTGATCGGACGTTCAAAAAGCAGAATCACTCCGGACACAAAATTATTGATCACATTTTGTAATCCAAATCCGATGCCCACGGTGAATGCTCCGGCCAGGATAGTAACCTTTGTCAGATCAATACCGAGCGCGCCCAAGGCGACGAATAAGCCTAAGAGCAGGATTAGATAGTGAAGCATCGCAGAGATCGCGTACGGAATGCCGGGTGCGAGATGCAAATGATGATAAACGTCTTCTTCCAGCAAAAAACGCAAGAATTTCGAGACCAGAAAAGAAGCCCAAACCGTGATCAGGAATGCCAGGATGTGGCCCGGAGTAATGTTGAACGAGCCGACTGCGAGGTTCGCGTTCAGCGCCGCTTCAGTCGCCGCGATAAACGGAGCTCGTAGACCCAAAAAGTTCAGCAGCAGGTTAAACCAGAACAAAAAGGCCAAAAACTCGAGTACGCCGCAGGTCCGCCGCTGAAGCATGGGCCGATGCAGACTAATAACCCGCAACGAGCCAAGTGGGCGGACCTGCAGCGCAATAACAATCAATCCTTCAATGATCCGAATGACGGCGTAGAGCACAGCCGCGATGTAAACGCTCCTGAGAAAAACGATTCCCAAAAGGTTCCCCAGGTTGACGTATCCGCAAATATTTGCCAGGAACGTCGCCGGCAAAAGAATAAGCCCGATTTTGGCAATCGCTCGGATTGTTCGCGAAACGCGGCCGTGGGTTTCAGCGGCTTCCGTCGATAGGTGCCAGCTCCGTAGAATCCAGACAAGAAAGACAATCGCGCCCAGCACTTGGCCAAGAAATATGAACCTGGCCAACATCGGTAGAGACGCGGCGAGTATTCGGAGTTGACCGACGAAATACATGATGACGATCGCATTGAGGATTGGATACGAGTTACGTGTCAGTAGTCGTCGGAGAATCATTGCGGTTGGGATGAGCGTTACGGCTCCCATGACTGCATGGATCAAGCGGGGAGCTTCCGCATAGATTGAGGGTACGAGCAGCATTGAAAGTGCGAAGGCTGTTGAGACGGGGAGATCGAGGGTGGGCAGAGTGCTCTGCAGATCCGGCTTTTCCTCCGCTAGTTTTCGAATTCTGCGCCGCATCCAATGAAGCGCGGTAGCCATCAGCACAATGAAAAGAGCGTGGATCAGGAACGTAAAAGGGAGCCGTTTAGTGAACGCGGTGGATGTTTTCAGTTGCGAAGAAAACGACTCGCCACTTCTCTCGTGCCACTCTGTGCCCAGACTGGTCTTAAGGCTCCAGATGGGTGGGCTGTTCCTGACAAAAATATCTTGCAATGCTCGCTTTTCTGCCCGCTCGATTAAAGACAGAGCTGTTCGCACACGGGCTTCCTCCTCGGAAAGGCGGCTCTGCAACGTCAAAACATTTTCTCGGGCAGAATCGGCTGCATGTCGCGTTCGCTCAACAGAATCGACGACACTCTGCACCCGCTGCAAGACTGGAGAGGGCGTTTCGGGCTGTTTCGCCGATTGGAGTGTTGCCTGCCAGGTCTTGTTCAAATGATCCAGACGCGCGAGTTGCTCTTCCAGGCTTGTGGCATGCCGTGTCAGCTCGCCGTCTGGTACCGACAAACGAACGCTTAAAATTTGCCAGGTCAGCTTGAGCGGGTAAAGCATGTCGAGGGACGGACTCGTCGTCAGGAGCCTCGTGTCGTCAGCGATTCTTGCATCGATTTCACTTGTCAGGACCGAGACAGTGCGGGCGATGCCGTCCGCGCTTGACTGATCCCCCGACACATTCGCATCGATTTCTTGGAGAGAAGCAAACGCGGACTGCGCTTCCAAAGGTACCTTGGCTAAGGGGATAGGGGTGGGCGCCGGATTCTGCTTCGCCAGTGAGGCAGAAGCTTGTTGGCCGCCTGGCGCCGTGACGCCGCTGGAAACCAAAACCAGGCTAATAAACAAAACGATTCGCGTTATTGAGTACATGGAACGGGAAAGAGAGTGTCAGAGCGCGCCGCACATTTGCGTGGGTTCATCGACGAGCGTCTACCGGGTCTTAGTTATCATACAGTGTGTGGTTCTGGAAGCTGTGTGGTTCTGAAAGCCAAAATGGTTAATTCACGATTCCTTTTGTGTATCCTCGTACCAAATCCTTAGCTTTTGGTGTACACTTCGATACGGCCTTGCTGGGCCGCGCGCACCAGCGGCTTATAATCGCGCTCGTTCTGCTCCGCATATGCAATCGCGACGTCGGCTACTGCCTCATCAAACTGATCGCCCTTACCCAGATAGCCTGCAATCAGAGTCGGTTGGCCGGCCCAGGCGTCTGCCCGTGCCAACGCCCAACCGCAATACTCCGCGTATTGGGCTATCACGCTGAGTGTGAACATCTCGACCAAAAGCTTGATCTTCAATGTCATGCAGTTGCCGGACGTAGAAGTGGCGGCCCTCGCGGCCTCGGTCCACCCGAGAAACAGGTCGCTGACCGACTGCATCAGCCTCAGGCCGTTCACAAACCGCTGACCATGGTTCGCATAAATACTCTTACCCGCATAGGGCTCCAGGACGGACGGTCCGGCCTCCTTGACCTGGAGGAACAGAGGATCGTCGATGTCGGCCATCATGACTCTGGAATCGGTCCAGCAGAACGCAGCGCTCGTCGGGCAGCGACTCCCGTAACGCGCAAAAGCGGGAGGTCGAAACTCTTGCCGGGCTCGATGCAGATGCGCTTCATTCTCGCGATGATCGGCTGATCGGTGATGTGCGGCGGCTGCAGCTCATTTACGGCCACGTCATGCCTTATGGGACGTTCCACCTGGATGAACGAGCAATTGGTAATTGAAATGGCCGTTGCTGCCTGTGATTGACTCCTGCTTTGCGATTTGGGCTTACGATCCCTTAATGGAACAAAGCCTCAATGATGGAGAAGTCGTCGTCCAGGCGAGCCGATCCGCGAAGGTGGTAAACATGATCCAAAAGTTCATCCATAAGGCTTCCCTGCCGTTCGGCCAGGGCTGCCATATGCGCGATGCAAGCATCCAGATTCCATACGGCACCTTCATCGCGGAAGATTTCAAAGACGCCGTCGCTGAAAATCAGCAAGCGCGCGTCGGCTGGGATTCGGCACGACTGAGCTGGGAAATCTGGTTGACGGTCAGGATAGCCGTGGAAGGTCCTCCGGCATCGTTAGGATGACACCTAGCGGTCTTCCGCGGGCTCAGTTCGATAGGGAAGATCAATTTCTCGGCGGATATTGGTCTTTTCATAATTTAGGTGATGTTACAGCGTTTAAAAAAGGACCGAATCAGGGCCGGGCGTTTCGCCATTCTCTTTAATGCCTCATGGGTCTTTTTGATCAGTTCTTCTTTGTTAGTTGCTTGGTGCGCCTTCAATTCCTGCGATTTCAAATGACTCCAAACTTCCTCATCCGGATTGAAATCCGGCGAGTACGCCGGCAGGTAAAACAACTTTAGCCTTTTCTGGCCGGCGAGGAAAGCCTTTACACTTTTGGCGATGTGTGGACTTGCCTGATCGGCAATCACAAAGATCTTTCGTTTCGGATATTCAGCGAGCAACTCTTTGAGGAAGTCAATGAATACTGTGGCATTGACTTTCTCCGATGGAATCTTGAAAAACAATCGACCTTGCAGGCTCAGCGCGCTCATGACTTAGTACGCTGGCTCGCTTGCCAGTAACGCGAACTATCGGAGTCTTTCCCACCGGTGCCCAGGTTCTGCCCACGGTTGGAGTCAATCGAACCACCGACTGGTTTTCGAAGAAGAGTAGCGCGCGCTGCTTCCTGGCCAGACGCTTGATCCGAGGCCATTCGGTCGTGATCCATCGAGCGCGCGCTTCAGGATCTTGTTCCAGCGCACGCCGTTCAGGTTTTTGACAACTGAGCTTTAGTTTCTTGAGTTCCCTCCAGAGCGTAGGGACAGACACAACCAGATTCAACTCAACGCTGATAACTTGCCTAATACGCTGACAGGTCCAAAGCGGATGCTCATAACCATATCCAGTGGCCGGGTGTTTCACCAACTTTAGAATCGCTTTGCCGTCTCGCTCGCAATCCAATTTGGGCGGCCTGCCTGTCGCCTTGCGTTCCTTAAGAGCCCTCTGTCCACCCCGACGCCATTTTGTAAGCCAACGTGATACACTGCCCCAATGTACACCCAGCAGTTTCGCGATCTCCGCGACACCCTTCCCCGCTTGGTGTGCTTCGATAGCACGAAAGCGCATCTCCTCCAATATATTGTGCGGTAACCTCCTCCCATCCCGGGGCATACCACAAGATGTAGAACAACTCCTTCATTTTGAAAAGATAAATATCACTTAAATTTTGAAATGACCAATAGCATCGTCGGCCAAACGAGTGGGCGCTTCGCGCGAGAGTTTCACTGCTCACGGATAAGGCGAGGGCGCTATCCGGCAGAGCGGGAAGCCCTGCCCTGGGACTGATGACGCACATGCCGGAGAGAACTGATGATTTACCCAAGATGGAAATGCCTAATTCAGCCTGCACGGCGGCCTGGATCGAAGCGAGGCTGGCGCTGGAATAGACTCTTTGCCAGGGACGCCCTGCTTTCTCCATGAGCTCAGTTGCAAGTTTTCGAAACGAACAGGGCGCAGCAAACAGTATCAGAGGAACCGGATCCTTCTTGGGATCGATCGAAGATTGTGCCCCCTCGACCCAAACTAAGGGTTCGCGCAGGACGATACGATCTTCTGTAAAAGCATTGATTTTGGCTCCTGGGCCTGGCGTACACCCGGCCAAGCCCAACACCAAGTCGAGTTGATCAGCCTCCAGCGCGAGAAGCAAGTCGGGGGTCATTCCAACTTCGACAGTAAGGCAGACATTGGGATGTCTGCGTTTAAATTGGGCCAGGAGATTGGGAAGAAACTCCGGACCAAATTGCTGAACAACACCGAGTCGTAAAATTCCTTCTACAGCCGGCTGAGCAACGAGCAGGAGCATTTCCTGGCTCAAGTCCAACAAACGCCGTGAGTAACCCAGAACGAGATCGCCCTCCCGCGTCAATTCAAGAGAATGACGGGATCGAATAAACACCTTCCGATCAAGAAGACCTTCGAGCCGCTGAATTTTCAAACTAACCGCAGATTGGCTTAGATTTAAGCGCTGAGATGCCAGCGTTCTCAAAATCGAGGACATCGAGGTGCCAGCGCCCGCTGACGACGAAGTCCAGATCGCGGTCAAAGCCATCGGGATCAATCGCGCCGAAGTGATGTTCCGCAACCACGCCTATCTCCAGGAAGCCACCTTCCCGAGTGGTCTCGGCTACGAGGCGGCGGGTGTCGTCCATGCGTTCGGCGCCGCGGTTTCCGCATTCAAGACGGGTGATGTGGTCAGCGTCATTCCCGCGCTCGATATCGCGCGTTGGGGGACCTAGCGAACTTGTCAATGTGCCGGCGCGTTTGGTCGTGAAGCATCCCGAAGCCCTGTCGTTCGACGAGGCCGCTTCGGTCTGGATGCAGTATGTCACCGCGTGGGGAGCGCTCGTCGAGCAGGCCAAGCTCGGCGCAGGCGATACCGTGATCGTCACGGCGGCATCCAGCAGCGTGGGTCTTGCGGCGTTCCAGGTAGCCCGAATGGTGGGTGCCACGGTCATCGCCACCACGCGGCCAGCGCAAAGCGCCAGTGTCGCGATGCCCTTTATTAGTGGAATTTGCAACCGCGACCCTGAAAATTGCTTTTAATGCGTGGAATTCAACATTTTTGCTGACCTTAATTAATGGAATTTGGTGCTGCTTATCTGTGGGCTCCGCGCGCACAGAAATGGCCACTTGAAAAGGTAAAGCGCCATGAAAATCGGGTTTCGCCCGCTACAGAGCGTCAACAAAACGGCGTGACACTCCGTCCACCGATTAAGGGCCGCATTCCACAGGTAAACGACACCACCCCGTTGCCCTTTATCAGTGGACTCTCCTCGAGAGACAGAAGCCTAGGATTCCAGTAATAAAGGGCATCGCGACACCGGGTCCATCATACGACCTGTTACGCTACCGTTGCCCGCCGCAGTGTGCCCGCTGCCCGAAAACCCTCCTCCATTCCTCACCCGTTGCGCGCCGCCCTCCACCGCGTCGATCAAGAAATCCAGCACATGCTCGAAAACGCTCGCCTCCTTGCAAAAGCCGCCTAAAAACTTGCTCGTTCTTTGCGATTTCGAACCTTAAAGACAGTCAGAGATCAAAATTGGTGGGCAGCATGACCACGTCGCGAATGGTCATCCCGCGTGGCCGTGTCAACATGAACATCACCACATTGGCCACCTCGCTCGCTTCGAGCAAGCTGCCTGCTTCCTTTGCCTCCTTCAATTTCTCCTCCGGCCAGTCGGCGAGAAGCGCGCTGATGACGGGACCGGGCGAGATCGAGCCAACGCGGATGCCGTGCTTGAAAACCTGGCGGCGTACAGTCTGGACGAAGCAGTTTATAGCCCATTTGGACGACGCATAGACCGGCTCCCAGGGCGTGGGAAAGTGAGCCGCTAACGAACTCGTCACCACGATGTCGCCCGTACCACGCTCGATCATATGCGGCAGGACATCGTGGACGTTTTTCATCACCACATTGACGTTAAGGTTCAGCATCCTGTCGATCGCATCCGTGTTGGCATCGACCAAGTCGCCGCCGATATAAATACCGGCATTGGCGTGCAGGATATCGAGCTGGCCTGCCTTTTCCAGGATCTGCGACATCAGCGTCGCGCAGCTCTTCGCATCAAGCAGATCGATGACCAGCGGAATCACCGCGTCGCCGTGCTTTTCGTGGAGTGCCGTTAGTGCCGCCTCATCGCGGTCGACCAGCACCACGCGCGCGCCAGCCGCAAGCATCGCTTCGGTGCTGGCCAGTCCGATGCCCGAAGCCCCGCCGGTGACAGCGGCGACCTTACCTTCTAATTCCTTTGCCATCTTTCTCTGCTCTTAGTGTGGGGTTGTCATGACCTGAAGTGAACAAACATTCATATTATATGTTCAATGGGATTTGTCATCAAAGGGCTGTAGGAAAGTGCATGCCCATTTGGATTCACTTGTTCAACTGAGATGCTTCTGGAGTCTGTTACAGCCGGCATTCCATAAGAGCAAGAATCGGCATTTCTGGCCAAATTGAACCATCGAAACCGGCATTTGGAAGCAATTTTGCCAAGGAACTGGCCAGCATGACGGGGTTATGTCCTTGGATTCATCAAAGCGATGGTCGCGGCAAAGAAGGCTCGATCGAGGGGTCCAAATGGTCTACGATTTACCTACAATTTGTTTTGCAATTAAATCGTAGACTCCGAGGGAGAGGAGCCCATTTCTGGTCTACGATTTAACTGCAATCGACAACCCGTCCGCCTTCCATCAATTGGTTTGTGGGATGCGCGGCGTCGCGCCCGGGCAGCCCGCAACTTCGAAAAATGAAAGCTCGGATCCACGGTAGGCCTCTACTAGACTAGTTGTGCCGCCATAAGAGTGCCGAGGCTGATGTGTGATAAAGGACGTTATCACACACTAAGTCTTGCAGTAAAGCATGAAGCGGGGGCGTCTTGACTTTGCGATCGCCGCTAACTTTTTTCGTCTCTGAAATCAGCAACCACAGCGGAAAAAATTCCCCCGGAGGGGGACATTTGACCTCTCCCTTTTTGAGCACCCTTTTCAAACCGATAAAATCGGAAAGGATCTCAATCCTCATTTGAGCCTATCACGGACTGAGATTTTGGCTTTTTCCCAATCCGAGAAAGTAGCCTCACCGGACTCGACCTCCTCTCGGTTTCTTCAAGAACATCCTCGATGCCCAGATAATATTCGCGCTGAACTTCCTCGAAGCTCATTCCGCCCGTGAGGCTTCCCATTACCCGAGCCACCCGGCATTCCCGTTCCGCCAATCACTGGCTTGCCGTGACAGATATTCGCGGCGGACGATTCGTTCATTCATAGGCTAAACCCGTACGAGCGAGTTATTCGAACGTTTACACGGGTGATCAAAAAAAGAGCTTGTCAATCAATCGAGATCCAAGAACGCCTCCGGCCGCATCTTGAAACGGCGCGCTAGACGCTTGGCATGATCCAGGGTGATCGAGCGCGCGCCAGACATGATTTTGGACACTGTCCCTTGCTCGATATCCAGGACTTTGGCGAGCTCGGCTTGAGTCATGCCGCTGGATTCGGTAACGGCCTTAAGCAGTTCAAGGCCGGCTAACTGCGGTTTCGTTCTCCGCTTCTGGGAAACCTCGTATTCGGTTACCAAGCTCCCAAGCATCTTTGCATAATCGAACTGATCCTGGTTATGAGCCCGGACAGCGATCCAATCCATCACGCGGATCATCTCCCTGTTCTCAGCTTCATCATGAACCGGTCGAGGCAATAAGATACCGCACAGTTGCTCGAAGCTTTCGGGTGCCGTCTCAGGCAACTTAGTTTCGGACGTCTTCATAATTCGCTTTTCCATTCTTGCTTGTCGTATTCTGCATGAGTCAGCAACCGTAGGACAAAGACGGTCTGCGTGTTGAAATGAATTGCCGCAATCAAGCGATAAGCGCTCTTCCCGTGGCCAAGATTAAAAACGCAAACAGCGTTCGCCCTTTTGGTGATTACTCGATCCACGCTATTAAATACTTCACGCAAGTCATTAAACGAGCGGCAATCGGTCAAATGTTCCATCACGGCCAACCAGCGCAAAAGCTGAGCAGTAATTTCGGGATGCACTTTGGACCATTCCTTGATCCTGCCAGCAGTCACGATCCGCACACGCACAAAATGTCATACTATTCCTTTTTGTGCAAGCCAATTTGGGAAACGACAAGGGCAGGCCTATTACTGGCTATCGGTTCCAGTCAGTTCCCTGCAAGCGCGTCAACTCACCTAACCCTCGAATCGAGTGCTTCCTGTTCATCATGCAATCACTCGGCAATTGAAAATTCCACTTGACACGCTTTCTGCATCAATCGGGCAAAAATGGTCCAAAAACCTCCAGGAAATAAATACTCAGGACGGTTCAGAGCGGTCCACAAGAGAACATAACGGTTGCGGTTTTCGGTCAAAAAAGCAGTCAAACGCGACCTGGTATAGTAAGCCCCAAAATTTTCCTATGAGAACTATTTCACCTCTTACCGATCCAGTCGTTTCCAAACCATGCACAGTAGACCAGCTGGCAGAGTATCTAGATGCTACACCTCGCTTCGTTAGAAATGAGATTGCCGCCGGCCGACTTCGAGCTCGCCGGCTCTCGGCGAGGTTGATTCGTATTCTTCCATCGGATCTGCAACAATGGCTCGATGCCAGCGCAACCACGCCTGTGAATAACAAACCCTAGTTCCCGGTGGCGTTTCCTAACCAGACACAGTCGCCCAATGAGGCACGCATTTGCGAGCGCAGAGCGCCCGCAAAGCGAATACCGCGGACTCACCCGAAGCCCTATCAGAGCCTACTATGGACGCATCTGGAGACAATCCGAAAGCTTCGCAGGAAGCGCCAAACATGGGCGGCGATCGCTTTACACCTTAAAGAATCCCACGGGGTGGAAACCACCGCGGCAACGGTTTTCAAATTTTTCAAGCGAGCCGCCATCGGCCGTGTACCGATTGGATTCACCGATGCTACCATAAGCACTGTCGTTCGATCAAAGCCAGATGCTAATACATCGGATCGGTTGGCAACGTTTATGTCACCATTAGCAGGCCTTCAGCGTAACCCGGAAGCAAACGAGGATCCTTTGTTAGTCGAAAATTCGGTCAACGATCCATTCGCAAATCTCAAGAAGAAGTATGAGCAAACAAGAAGAATCAATCAATAAGGCTGGTGCAATTTCGCGCCGCTTCATCACATGTACCCAAAGCACGGGTAGAGTCGGAAAATCGACCGTTGCCGAGGGTCTAATAACCTGGATGCGTTACGCAGGCATTGACTTCGCTGCGGTCGACGCAGACAGCCAGCATCAAACTCTCTCCCGCAGGTATCCGGAAGATTCGGCGATATTCGACGCGACAAAGACTTTCGATGGCTTCGCGCGGATGCTTAATGAATTACCAGCCTTCCCGCTAATCATTGTAGATTTCCCTGCACAGGCGACAGACTTTCTGTTGTCCGCGGCGAGGCATTTTAAGCTCGTCGAATTCTTCGAACAATCAGGCATTCGGCCAACGTTGCTCGTGTTTGCCGCCGACGATCCAACAGCGAAAGAATCGGCCGCCAAGACGGTCCGCTTTTTTGGCGACGACGTTGACTATTTGCTGGTCGAGAATCCGGCTAAATTCAAAAGTGATGAATTCAAGAGGACGGCACTGAGCGCCTGGTTGGCACAGCGTTCGACGCCGACCCTACGAATACCGGCAATAACTGCCCTTACCATGAACGCTTGGGAAGCCTTGGAGCGCAAACTCAAGCGTTACCTGCCCCTGGCGGAAGCATGCCAACAGAAAGAATTGCATGAGCTTAGCCGGTATGAGCTTGGATTCTTGCGGGATCGGTTTCTCGTTCAGTTTGAAGATTATGCCAGTCAAGTTCTCCCGGATATCAACCTCGTTAAAAACAAGGTGTCTCGGCTTGTCGGACCCCGAACAGAAACACAAGACCCGCTGAGCGATCCATTCCTACTCACCGTATGATCGACCGGATGTTGCTCGAGTCCAACCAACTGCCGGAGAAGCCCGAGTTGGGAATCCTTCTGAAGGGGTGCGTTACCGATGCTGAGCGCAAGGCAGTCCATGAAGCCTTCTACACGTTTGCGCAGGGCGACCCAGGCGGTTTTAGCGTTCAGTTCACTGTTCTGCTCCAGGCTCATGCGCGCATCCTGAAATGCGCTCCTGAGCAGCTCAGAAAAGCTCTCGCGATGGAGTTAGAGCACATAACCGAGGTGATCGTTTCTAGCCGATCACTTCTGAATAACTCCGCAAGCACAATCACGAAAGACGCTGCGGACATCCACGACCAGGTCGTTTGCCTTGCCGAATTCCAACGTGAGTTGCGAGTATTGGTTAGCAAGATGCGGGAAAGCGAGGCCGCGGCCCGCGAAAAGTTCCTCGCGCGGATCAGCGACGAAACCAATGCAATCCGGGCCGCCGCTGAATCGATCATCTCCATTAGCGGGAGGTGGCTGCTGGTGGCGATCATCGGGGTCTACCTAATGGGTATGGTCAGTTATCCGGTTTTTGCCGGGCTGATCACCTGGCTTGAGAAAATACTTTGAGCAACCGCAAAACCAGCGTTGCTAAGTGCCGCTATTCTCAGTGGTTACGCAAACCAGATCCGGTCTAAAGTTTCCATTTATTTCCAATCATCCAGGGCACACTGGAAATAGATGGAAAGGATTGGAAACAAAAAGCCCGGAATCTTTCCAGTTATTTCCATTCCGCGGCTCGCCTAGCACGAAGCGATAGGGGAGACGCCTGATAAAAAAAGGTAGCTAAAAAAGTGTCGAAGTGAAGGTGAAGGGTGAGCCAAGACGAACGACGTGGGTAATGGAGTCGAAATGACCGGGATTATGATCAAGTGGGGACGTACGGATCAGGGTTAACGCGATCCAGGGTGAGGGGAAGAAGAGCGAGCTGAGCTATGTAGCGGGTAAATCGGCCTCGACAAGGATGGCGGACGGGGAGTTCAAAGGAGAACGGGAAGTGCTGAATCTGGAAGGATGTGTCGGCCTTGGATATCAGACCCAGCTTGGCCTTGAAGAGCTGCAACGGGTGCTAATCATGATAGACATCCCCGATAGCGAGGGGGCTGCATAACACACTCGTAATTATGCTTGTTTCGGAGTCCCGTGATACACCAGGGGCTGGTCTTCGAGAAGGGATAGGGCCGGACCTTCAGACTATGTATTTGCGCAATCGTCAGATGTCCAAGCTCTTCCAGATACCGGAGTCCCACAACATCGACCCTCGCAGAGCGTCAATAGATTGTCAATGCCTTGCTAACTGCCGCACATTGCGAGGGGCCTAAATCGTCAAGAAGCATGGGATTTGAGGATACAACCTCTTGATTTTTAGGAACATATGAGGTATGCCGATGGCGGGACTCGAACCCGCACGACCCTTTCGGGTCAACGGATTTTAAGTCCGTTGCGTCTGCCATTCCGCCACATCGGCTTTTCCCTTTGACGCGTACCACTTGGCCGCTTTCGGAGACTGCGGAAAAACGGCTCAAATGATAGGTCATCAAAACTCTTGTGAAACCTATAACGATTATTTTGCCTTAGTCACCAAGAAAGAGGGTCTACGCTATTTCTCAATCTATCCGCCCGGTCACTCCTACGGTAACGGCTCCCCCGCCCCGGACTGAACCGCCGCCGGATTTTCTCGCGAAATCACCGTCCCAACATGATTAAAGAACTCGACATTGTTGTTTTGACCGAAGACTCAAGACCAATTGAGCGATTGAAGCATTGGTGGACTCTGGAACGAACCTGGAAGCCCTCTGACCTGGCATTAGAAATCTGGGCTCGATTGACAGCTACCGGATCCGGAAGCGGTTTTCGTTTTGGGTCACTCCTTTGCGCCGTTCTCTCGAATAAACCTATGCCTGTCCGCGTTTCAGCTCGTGGATTTGCTTGCTGAACGGCGGCCGACTGACATATAGCCAACCGGCCCCATTTAATCCAGCGTCCCAAGACGTTCACGTCGTCAATCTTATGACGTTCCTCGCAGATCCCGGCACGAGATCCCGATTGACTCAGATATTGAGCCATCACCCCATTGTTCGGCGGAATGTCTGAATCCTTAAGAGAATCTGCGGGATACACGCTCAAGAATGGTCGGGCCGAGGATCGAAACCGCCTTTGCAGATCCAGAAGAAACTTTTACAACGAATGGCACGCATGAAAAAAGCTCTAGCTTTCTGTGCAGCGATTTTTCTAGTGAGCTCATCCGCCTTGCTTTGTTCTTGCGCTGATCATCCGGTACCACCGCCTGCTCCACCTGCTTCAAACCGACCTAGAACTCCCGGAGAAGGAGATATCCGGTAAAGGCTGATCACAGTTTACGCGCATTTTCGTCAGCCCTTTTCACTCGAAAATCTCCGCTGATCGTCAGCCCTGTGCCAACTTTGAATTAAGCGAGGGGTGCCGATAAAGACGGTCTGACATCGGACCTTGAGCAATGCCCCGATTAGTGGGATATCGACATCGATTCATTTCCTGGAGCTAGTTCATGATCCCCTGGGACAAATTTCGAAATTTCACCGCGCGAACTCCCCGGGAGCACGTTCCTCGCAGATCCTGGTCCGGAATCCCGACTGACTCAGATCTGAGCTGTCACCCCATTGTTCCGCGGAATCTCTGAATTTTTTAGGTCCACGGTGTCGGAGGCGCGCCGAACCTGATCGATCCCGATTCCGGTAGTGATGCGCCAGAATAAAAGCGTAGGGCGGTGGAACTTGATCGTATCGGCCCATTTCCACTCTGGTTGGTGTTTGGCGTCGGGGGCACAATCTGATATGATGGCGACATGTTTCGGGAAATCGTCTTCTTTGGCCTTTTTAAGTTCCTTGGAAGCGTCGTCGAGCAGATCTTGCAGTGCTCGCAGAGAGACCGAACAGACTCCAGCGTCAATGCAAAAACGTCACTGCGAAAGACTTCGGTTAACTACTTGTGTGTACCGTTCGCCAAGCATTTTGAGCAACCGGCGAGCATCGCGCAGCGCGTCAAGGGAGTCCTGCTCATACGCCGTTTTGATGGCATCTTTAAGCCAGGAGGATATGCTTGGATCTGCAAGGATCTCTTTGAGGGTCATACTTTGCTTATTAAGAATATGCAAATCTAGCAAATCGGGTGACTTATTCGCACATGAACGGAAACACCGCGATTTGAAGCTGGTCGCCCGGTGACCGGAGGGGAATCAACAGTATGCACTTTGAGATCAAATGATGTTTGGATTTGTCGCAAATCGACCAGGGTTCGGGAGTTTCGCAACAAGTGTTAGCACTGAACAGAGAGAAGTCTGGAAATTTCATAATATTTGGCGCTTCGATATACCCTCAAGACATCCTGGCTTAAATAGAAACAATGGTCTATCCATCGGGGCTTTGCTGTAGCATCTTCTTGGCGATTTTGCGATCATAGGATTGCGGATTGCTGCAATCGACTTTAACCCAGCTTTGGAAGGTTCTGCCGCCAGTCCAGGATTTTATCGTTCAAAAAAATCGGCCCTTACTTCAACAGTTTGACCGCAGTCGAGACCGGGGCAGCCTTTGGCTATCTCCACCGCTTGTTCAAGACTGTACGCTCGAATGATAAAGAAGCCCGCAATTCCTTCCTTGGCTTCTACAAACAGGCCGTCCGTCACCGCGTTTCTGCCCGCAACGATTGTACCTTCATTCGCTAATGGATGCCCTAGTTCACCCGGCTCCAAATGTAATTTCGTCCAAGTAGATCGACACCGATAAATCCACGGACCCTGATCTTGTTTGATCCCTGCAGATCCATTGAACAGGAATAGCTTTTTCCATCGTGCGGATCATAAATCGTGCCGTTATCCCAGCGCGTGTCGCTTTTCTTCGCAAAGCCAGAAATAAAGAGCAGCCCGATGATTGGATGTTTGCGTTTCGTTGGATCTGGATTGTGGACGTCGGTTTTGTCTTTCCCTTCGCTGGTCTTCGGTTCGCTCAAAGCCACGATCTTGGCACTGAGTTTGCCAGCGCTTTCGAACATCTCAAAGGTAGCCTCATCACCCTTCCAGAGTCCGATGGGGGATGAAACCTCGATTGCATGAACTGCGGTCGCTTCAAGCCAACAACAGATCACTGCAAAGAACAGATATTGAAGTCGTTGGGCTCTCATAAATTTTTTTATACATTCAAGATCGGACCAGAGGTATTTAAATCAAAATCATTCAGATAAAAGTCGGACTCATCCCACCCGGTAAGGTTATTCCTTTGGCTCTGATTTAGCTTTTTTGCGACGGTTTTCACAGTCCACAGTTCTCAATACGACTGAGGAAGCTAGAACTGGAGGCTAATTTTGGTAATTATGGAAGTAGGGCTTACCAATCGGTCATTGGTCATTTGCTTGGAGAGCGGGAGATTTTAAGGGGGCTGATCTGGGAAATCCAGACCCAAGGAAGATGAATTCCTTAGTAAGTAACTCATCAAGCGGGTTTTATGATCTGGGCAAGAATTCCGCGACGGATGATTCGTATTGGGTTTGGAATGACGAATATCAGTGTTGGGTTTGGAATGGACCTGAATTTCAAGCGATTATCAAGGGCATCCGTACAGCTATTGGCACGGGCGTCATGAAGGGGGAGCAGATCGTAATCACCGCCCTGGTAAAGGCGAAGGCGAGGGTTCCGTTAATAAAAGCGAGGTAGAACGGCCAAAAGCTGAACAGCCTGAGACGAAGGTGGAGAAACCTAAGGAGCAACAGCCAAGAATTTAAGCTCAGAAGCCTAAAGCTGAAGAAAAGGCCAAAACTGAGAAACCTAAACAGGAAGAGAAGTCAAAAACGGAAAAACCCAAACCGGCAGAGAAAAAAGACGACTCAAAGCGAAAGGGAGAGTGACCTAATGGCTTCCTAAACCGTTTCACTAGGAAGGGAATCGGAAAGCCGTATGCAGGTTGGTCTGAGCAACATACGGTTTAAATTGTCGCCGCGCGCCAAATCCGGCGAGTTGGTAATATTGACGGTGATTATATTACCTTGAACGCCGTACGAACCGACGATATGAGAAAACAAAGGAGCCGGGATGCTAAATTTTCCTGAAACCTCGTTACCGATTAACGTGCCTTTGTGGGCTTCGATCTCGGCCTTTCCCTTAGCGAGAGCCGCGTCAACGTTTGGAACCTGAAGGGTGAAATAGTAGGCTTTCATAGGACTCGTAAAGAGCGATAATAAATTGTACCGGACGCTTCCTGAATTTTTGCTGCTGCGAGCTGGGGCCGCGCGGAGGCGTCGGACGCCCGCTCGGTTTTATCGCTTGCGCTGATGCCAATAATACCGCCCCTTCCAGGTGTCCGCCAGGTGGGAAACTTCGGCGGCAAGATCGAACGATCGAACGCCCGAGGTTGCTAAAGGTGCATCCGTCGGAGGCCTGTGGGCTTCAAAATCGGCAGATTTTCTGCCGATTCAACCTGAGGTGAGGATGGCGGGGGTAGCTGCATAAATGACCCACGCGCCAAGATTACTTGCTACGAGAGTGTGTGTCCGGTCTGCGGGTGCTGGGTTTGCATGGCGCGGTTCCGGTTGAGGGTGGTATTCCGCTACTCATAGACGGCAACATTGTCGGTGCCATCGGGGTTTCGGGCGGGACTGCCCAACAGGACGGCCAGTGCGCCAAGGTAGGCGCGGACGATTTCAAATAGGGGTCGATCACTAGAAATGCTTTAGAGGTTCAAGTCGATGACGTGGTCGCAAGGCTGAACAAATAACGCAAATTTGTGAATGGCACGGAGCAATCATCCCTTGAATTGGGAAAGCCGCTTTCTTGAAGATCCGGCCGTTCGGCTATACCAACATGACCGCCACCGGCCTTGAGGGTATCGGTCCATCTCTTGCGCGTCGCCTGCACGCTTGCCTTGCCGATTATGGACGAGCTGAAGCGTGAGGCTCATCGCCGCGAAATCAAATTGGTAATACTGCCGACGACAGAAGCGATTAAGACGCTTCAGAAGAATCCTGACAAGACCAACGCGATCCTGCACCTTACATGCTAGAAGTCGAGTGAGCGCACTGATCAATTGCGATTGCCTTCTCGTCTATCGATTCTGACTGCCCGGACTGAACGAGATCCTTCGGCACCTCGATGACCACATCGCGCGGATGAGGTCTGAACTCAGTTTTGGCTCGTTTAACTGCCCTATTACTTTCCCACGGTACCGGGCGTGGTTCGGTAAGAAGGTGGAGGCTAAGGACGAAGTCGGCCGCCCAGCAATTCGGTACCCACACCGCGAACCAGCTAACCGTCGCCGAACTGGATAAAACGGAAAAAGCTCTCCGTCTACTGCAACTCTATGATTTTCGGCCAGCGCGACATCGGGTTGGGAATCACTTTTTCTGTGCCAGTTTCGCCCAGGAATCTCTTAAAGGAATCGTGCGATTTAATATTAAACGTCCGGGTCTGCTTTCTTCATCCACCGCAAAATAGCCCAGACGCTCGAATTGATAACGCATCTCGCCTTGCACATCGCCGAGACTCGCCTCGCAACGGGCCTGCACGACTTCTAGCGAGTGAGGATTCAAACAACATTTGAAGTCGGTGACGGCCTCGGGTTCTGGTTCCGTGAAAAGCCGGTCATGAAGGCGCACCTCCGCATCGATCGAATTCTTGGCGTTTACCCAATGAATCGTGCCCTTAATCTTTCGATTTGCGTTTGCGCCGCCGCTTTTGCTTTCCAGATCTGCCGTACAGCGTAGTTGTAAAATCTCGCCTGCCGAATTTTTGATGACCTCGTCGCACCTAATGATGTACCCGTATTTAAGCCGTACCTCGCCGCCGGGTCGCAGGCGGAAATATTTCGGCGGCGGATTCTCCATGAAGTCTTCGCTTTCAATATAGATCTCGCGACTGAATTCAATCTGGCGTGTTCCCGCTGCCGGGTCCTCAGGATTATTGACGGCGGTTAGGTTCTCGGTTTGATGTTCCGGATAATTGGTCAGAACGACTTTGATTGGCCGCAATACCGCGAGACGCCGGAGCGCAGTTTTGTTTAACTCGTCTCTGATCGCGTGCTCAAGCACCGCGACGTCAGTGACTCCGTCGTATTTCGTTATGCCAATGTTGTAAGCGAAGGTGCGCAGCGCACTCGCGGTTACTCCGCGGCGTCTCAGGCCCGAGATGGTCGGCAGGCGCGGGTCGTCCCATCCGGAAACAAGCCCCTCCTCGACAAGTTGCATGAGTTTCCGTTTACTCAGGACGGTATAGGTGAGATTCAGACGGGCGAATTCATACTGACGCGGGATGCGGCGAGGCAAATCGAGGTTTTGCAGAATCCACTCGTAGAGAGGCCGATGAACTTCGAATTCCAGCGTGCATATCGAGTGGGTAATGCCTTCGATATAGTCGCTCAGGCAATGAGCAAAATCGTACATCGGGTAGATGCACCACCGATTTCCCGTCCGGTGATGAAAAGCATGCCGAATCCGGTAAAGAATCGGATCTCGCAGCCAAACGTTCGGCGCCTTCATATCGATTTTTGCCCGCAAAGTGCAAGTCCCATCCGGAAACGCGCCTAAGCGCATCTGATCGAAAAGCGCCCGATTCTCAATGGATGAGCGTCCTCGGAACGGGCTCTCCTTGCCCGCAATCCGATAGCTGTCGGTATCTTCCGGCGAAAGGTCGTCGACATAAGCCTTACCCTTCGCTATCAGTTCGAGTGCATATTCGAACATCTGATCAAAGTAATCGGATGCGTAGAATGGCTCCGCCTCGCGTGCGCCCTCGGAAAAAGGGTGCGTTGGATCCGGATCATTGGGGACTGCGCTAAGCGGCTTCAGACAAAAGTCCCGCTTCCCATCTATCTGCCGGACAGCGCAGGTTTGTCCAATCGCCTTGAGACCCAGGGCATGGTCCGCCCAGTCGCGGATCAGCCAGTTCACATCTTCCCTGATTGATTCGACATATTCACTTTCCTCTTTCGTAGGATTTGTGTCATCCATCCTCAGGTTACAACTGCCGGCGAATTCTCTGGCGATACCAAAATTGAGACAGATCGACTTCGCATGTCCTATATGGAGATAACCATTCGGTTCCGGCGGAAACCGGGTATGGATTGGCGGGAAATTTTTGGTGCGCAGATCGGCGGCCACGACATCACGAATCAAATCTGAAGGGGCGACCTCTGTTACGCTCGGTGTACTCATAGAAAGATCGAAAATCTACACTTTTGAAGGGAAAGGTCTAGCCCTGAAGGGGGCGAGAGATCGATCGATATTGCCTGTACTCTGTATTCATTTGTTGTTTGGGGCGCGCAATCTTGCTCCTTCAGCTTCGGGCACCTCGCCAAGGGTCGGTCGTTCCCGCGGTTCAAACTCCGAGAGGACACGCGCACGAAGGTAGCGGCGGAGTGCGTGTATTCACGGGATTCCCTTTGCTGCCAGAGTAAGGCGCTACACAGTCCACAATTAAGGCATCGCAAATGCTATAGCCGACCTGGTATAAAATCCTTGCACCAATTAAATCCTGACTCAAACGCAATGCCATGAATCTATTCAGATGCAAACCAATAAAGCAGTTGCTCGAAGAAGAGGAGAATTCACAATCGTTGAAAAGAGTGCTCAATGGGTTTCACCTGATTCTTTTGGGCATCGGATGTATCGTTGGGACAGGTATTTTTGTGCTAACCGGGACTGCAGCCGCTGAGCATGCGGGGCCGGCACTGGCCATTTCCTTTATTATCTCCGGGCTTGGCTGCCTCTGTTCCGGTCTTTGTTATGCTGAATTTGCCTCGATGATACCGCTTTCCGGAAGCGCTTACAGTTATGCGTATGCCACGATCGGGGAGCTCCTCGCCTGGATTATCGGATGGGATCTCATCTTGGAGTACATGGTGGGTGCGGCCACCGTTGCGACCGGCTGGTCTGGCTATGCAGTGAAGCTGCTCGGACAGTTGGAATTTCATATTCCGCCGGAGCTCTCTCACGCCCCGTTAAGTTTCGAAGGCGAGCATTTTTTGGCAACCGGCGCGTTTCTAAATGTGCCCGCGGTTTTCGTCATAGTTTTGATCACTTGCCTATTGATATCGGGAATCCAGGAATCCACTTTGGTCAATTCGATCATCGTCGCAGTTAAGTTAGCTGTCGTAACCGCCTTTCTCATTTTCTGTTTCCCACATGTAAAGGCTTCGAACTGGGTCCCCTTCGTCCCGCCGAATACCGGTCATGTGGGTGTTTTTGGATGGACCGGAATCTTTGCGGCAGCGGGCATTATCTTTTACGCATACATTGGGTTTGATGCCGTCTCCTGCGCTGCTCAGGAAGTCGTAAAACCAAGCCGTGACATCCCCATCGGAATTCTCGGATCGCTATTGGTCTGTACGGTCCTGTATATATCAGTGTCCCTCGTCTTAACCGGCGTTGTTCCGTACAAAGAGCTAAACGTCGCGGCACCGGTTGCTTTAGCCGTGGAGCGCTGCGGGCCAGCGTTGGCGTGGCTCCGGCCCTGGATCGAAATTGGCGCGATCGGTGGTCTTAGCTCGGTCGTCTTAGTTCTGCTGTTGGCGCAGCCCCGGATCTTTCATCGGATGGCGGTGGACGGTCTTTTTCCAAAAGCCTTCGCTCAGGTTCATCCTAAATTCCGAACGCCGACGACGACAACATTGTTAACAGGATTGTGCGCGGCCATTCTGGCCGGCGTTCTACCGATTGACGTTCTCAGCTCGATGGTATCGATCGGCACATTGCTGGCATTTACGATTGTCTGCATCAGCGTGGTCATTCTTCGGAAAACAAGGCCCGAGTTGGAGCGACAATTCCGAACCCCTTGGGTCCCATTCATTCCAGTTGCCGGAGCGATCATCTGTCTAGGTCAGATGCTTTTTCTGCCTTTCGCCACATGGATGCGTCTAGTCGCTTGGCTAGTGCTCGGGATGGCTATCTACTTCGGCTATGGGTACAGAAACAGCCATCTTAATAGACGTCCCTAAGTACGACCAGCTCTGTCTTCTAGCCATCGAACAGTACGCGGGGCAGAATAGCCTCGGTGTCGCCATCCCTTAACACCGAGGCTCATCCCATGAATACCCTCAAAATCGCTACCTTTAATATCAACGGCATCCGCTCCCGGTTGCCGGCCTTGCTCGAATGGCTGGAGCGCGAAGAGCCGGATGTGGTCTGCTTGCAGGAACTGAAGGCACCCGACGCCGCTTTTCCGATCAATGACATTCACGCGGCCGGTTACGGAGCCATCTGGCATGGGCAGGCATCGTGGAACGGCGTGGCCATTCTCGCCAAAGGAATGGACCCCCTCGAAAGCCGCCGCGGGCTTCCCGGCGGCAAAGAAGACAGGCACAGCCGCTACCTCGAAGCAGTAGCGCACGACGTGATCGTCGGCTGCCTGTACTTGCCGAACGGCAACCCGCAGCCTGGTCCCAAATTCGATTACAAACTGGCCTGGTTCGAACGTCTGATCAACTACGCCGCGGGCCTTTACGGCGGCGGTCATCAAGTAGTGCTTGCGGGCGACTACAATGTCGTCCCGACCGATGAGGATATTTACAACCCGCGTTCTTGGTTGAAGGATGCGCTGCTACAACCTGCAAGCCGCGAGTGCTATCAGCGCCTGCTTGCTCAGGGATGGACCGATTCCGTGCGCGCGCGCTATCCAGACGAACGCATCTACACCTTCTGGGATTATTTCCGGCAGCACTGGGAGAAGAACTCGGGCTTGCGCATCGATCATTTGCTGCTCAGCGCCGAACTGGCGCCACGCCTACACGATGCCGGCGTCGATCGCTGGGTTCGCGGCCGGCCTCATGCTAGCGACCACGCGCCGACCTGGATCGAGCTGGATATCGGCGCGAAGAAGAGAGGAGCGCAACGCAATCGCAGGACGGTCAAACGTCACACGGAAGCTTGAACTCGCTGGCAGCTTACCCGAACGGGTGATTGTCCCACTAGTCTTTTTCCCACACAATTACCCTCATGGTCCGAGTCCTTGCCGATAATCACCCGGGGGCGGATGACCGCTTTTTGCAAGATCTTACCGCAAACGAGCGCCGCATTTCCTCATTGGGAAGCTTGGAAAGCAAGCGTCTTTTGGCGCTTCTCGTTCAACAGCTTGAGCAGCTCCCTCCGACAGGTAAGAAAATTTTGGCTATGTACTACCACGAGGATTTCAAGCTCTCCGAGATAGGGGCCTGCTTGGGGCTTAGTGAATGCCAGATCGATGGAATCCGCACTCAAACGGTCGGCTTGCTCGAAAACTACCTCCTGAGCGCGTCGTCCGCAGGTTTACAGCTAAAAACCGTTGAAGATCACCCAGAGAACTAGAGCCAGCCATTGTGGAGTCCTTCGCAAAGCTCAGCAACGGTAACGACCGGAGTGTATCCGTGTCAGGGTGCCATTCCCGTATTCTCTACGCCAAAGGATAAAATTTGTGAATGCGAGTCCAATTGAGCACGCAATAATCAGAATGCGTCCCGTCGGGCTATTTGTATTCTCTGAAATAGGTATGGGTTTCATCATTCGGAACGGCAAATCTTCGTTTTGCTTTTAACAACGACGTAAGAACGCAAAACTTTAGAAATACTAATGCCTACTACAACCGCGCCCTCGCCTACAAAACCTGATAAAGCAAAAGCCGATCTGGCCAAAGCGGACCGCCTTGAGCCTCGGCAATTAGCCTAACTCAAACAGCCAGCAACTTTATCGCAGGCCGCCCTTGTACGGGCCTGCACTCGGTGAGAAAATCCGAAATAGGACCTTCTCTTATGGCCAGCGGCCCCATGACTTCAGATCGACTCACTGAATACCGGCAAAAAGGCTACACACTAGTCCGCCGCATGTTCAATTCGCAGGAAATCGACTTGCTTCGGCGCTCCGCGAAGCAGGATAAAGCCCTTGACGACCACGCCTTTGGACGAGACGACGGCCGCGGCAAGATTGTCCGCCTTTCGCTTTGGAACCACCCGGGTGACACCATCTACGGCATGTTCGCGCGCTGCGAATCGATCGTCAACTCCGCCGAGCGGATTCTGGACGACGAGGTTTATCACTACCATTCAAAGATGATCATGAAAGATGCGAAGACCGGCGGTGCCTGGGCCTGGCATCAGGACTACGGCTACTGGTATCAGAATGGCGTCCTTTCACCCGACCTCTGCAGCGCATCCATTGCTGTCGATCCGGCCACTCGCGAAAACGGTTGCCTTCAGGTCATAGAGGGTTCTCATCTCCTTGGAAGAGTCGACCACGTACTGACGGGAGATCAGGCCGGCGCTGACAAGGAACGCGTCGCCGCAATCCTCGAGCGTCTCCCGCTGGTCTACGTCGAGATGGATCCCGGCGATGTGCTCTTCTTCCACAGCAATCTTCTCCATGCCTCGGCCGAAAATACTTCCGATAAGCCCCGCTGGTCCATGATCTGCTGTTACAACGCGGCTCGCAACAACCCCTATAAGGAGTCGCACCATCCCAGGTACACGCCTCTACATAAGGTCCCCGATTCCGCCATCCTCGAAGCAGGCCTGAAGGGCTTCGCCGATTCCAAGGAAGACGTTGCTTGGCTCGAAGACAAAAAGGACCAGAGCGCGCGCACCCTGGAGCACCAGCCAACTAAACACTCCTAGTCTCTGACATCGCAAAAGGGGGAAAACACCCGTCATGTCACGCACCGGCGCGAGCCCGCCGAAGTGGGCTGCCTGTTCCCTCCTGTTGGAGTCTTCGATGCTGCGGCTTCGTCGGCAGACTTGGATGCAATCTTTGAGCTGGAGGGTTGGACCGACGATCGAATCTCCGGAGAGCTGGGCATCCTCCAAAGAATCCCTGAAGAGGAATGGGTGCCTGGCGTGCCGCATGCCACGTCGTCATGGTTTCATTCTGCCTTAACATTCCGGATCGCACTTTCTTTTTTTTTATTTGCAAATACAATTAAAATGATACTTTAATAAAACTTACAATAGATACCATAATTGACAGGTGGGCGATGTCTCAAAGCCTCAAGAAGGCCAATGGGCGGCGAAGCGCCTATCCGTAAAACGAAGGAGAGGATGATGACAAATGAGAGATGTACCGATCGAGGACCCAAATCAGAAAGCGTTGCTCAACCAGATGATCATTACCTCGCACCTAGTTAGGGAAATGGCCGAGAAAGACGCCTACCTAAATTCTCTCAAAGAACAGCGTGCAGAGGCGTTGGCTGAGATTGAGCAACTGAAGCAGCAAATCTCCGAAATTGGCCGGTAGTCGGACCGGAAGCGTTGCCTGAGCAGATGGCCTCAGGTTTCGAGCAATCGTTTTCTTCGGCCTCACTGAGTGGGGTGAGGCCAACCGGACCGCACTTCCATCGACGTAGACGACACTTGAACTGGTCAAGCTTCTAAGTTGCTTATTAGGGCCAGGTGGGATAATAAGAAAGCTCAAATGAAAAATTCCCCCCTTCGATTCCAATCAGTCAAGGTAATTGCACTGGCCGCAACTGATGTCGTTCGGGCCAAGCGTTTCTACTCGGAAACACTTCAACTGGAAGAAGATCACGAGGCGACCGGCGAGGTGGGTTATCGAATCGGTAACTCGGTGCTGGTTATCCGCCAACATCCTCCAACCGACGATCCAAATCCGCGCATCACCTTGCAAGTACAAGACGCTCGAGAGACCGAAAAAGGACTAACAGAACGAGCAATCACCATATCTGATCCGGTGAAGCTGTACGAAGACAAGTTCTGGGTCGGTGGGTTCCTGGACTCAGAGGGAAACAAACTCTGGTTTTGTTCCTACGCTTAATCCGCAAGCTGTACCCTTATAAAGATCATAACCGCTGGAGCAGTGGGCTCATTCGCGGGCATAGCAGCGCTCAGTCAAGACGGAAAATCGCCCGTGAAGCCTGAATCCTTTCTCCTTTACGCGAACGACTGGGTGCCAAACAATCCAGTTCTTCCCATCCTCCTGTATCGTGGCGTGATTACACCTGGAGATGGCGAAGACGCGGCTTCGACCTTCGAGGCGCTCTTCGAGCGCACTGGCTGGCCGGCGCAATGGCGAAATGGCGTTTATTTCTACCATCACTATCATTCTACCGCACATGAGGTGCTAGGGTTTGCGAGCGGTTCGGCGAGGCTGGTGCTGGGAGGACCCGGAGGGCGTGAAATCGATGTCCGAGCTGGGGATGTTGCGGTCCTTCCGACGGGCACAGGCCATTGTTGCCTCGACACCACATCCGACTTCCTCGTCGTCGGAGCCTATCCGCCCGACCAGCGTTGGGACATCTGCCGAGAGGCACCGACGGCCGCCATGGCTGCGCGAATGGCCCATTTGGTCTTTCCCAATTCCGATCCGATAGTTGGTCGAAACGGCCCTTTGCTTGAGCTCTGGAAACTAGCCTGAATGGCGCTCAGTGGAGAGTTTCAGTGGCTCCCGAGGGCTGCCTGGTCCTCGATGATACGGTCCATCAGAGTATCCTCATCCTGCACCACGTGACCGAGCTTGTTGGGCTCGAGAGGCGTCTTCTCCGACGATAGTGGTCACGCCTGCCGGAAGCTCGGCCACGGACGACCTTCCGCGATTGAACACCGTGACCTTGTGCCCGACAGCAACGGCCTCACGGACAGATGTAAGCGATATTTGGCCCGTAACCCCAACGAAGAGAACATTCAGCGCCACAGGTCTCTTGCTCCAAATTTCATGTCTTGGAGTCGAGACTGACACTTGCCAGCATCCAGTTCAAGGTCGAGTTGAACAGTGCCAAGGCAGCGGCATTCCGGCCTGTACGGAGATCACTGCGCACGGCCCTGTGAAATCGGCAACGACGTGGGCATGGCTCCAAGCCGTCGCTCACTGCTTTGAAGCGGCCGAATACCGTTGAACAGAATTGTGCGCTCTGAAATCGTCTTCGCGACCGAGATTGGCGAGAGCAAGTTTAGTTGGTGGCCTAGCGGGAATCGAACCCGTGATACCGCCGTGAAAGGGCGGTACTAGTAAGTATATAAATCCCTAATTAAAAGTAACTTATAACTAATTATTCAATTATTCAATTATTCCGCGGATTTACGGCTGACTCGAAAGCCTCGAAGAGAAGAAACCGGTAGGAGTGCGAAGCTCACGGTAGGGCGAAGCTCCGCCTGAGCCGGGGAGCAAGCGTCACCCCCGGGCTGGTACGGAGCCTCGCTTATTGGGAAATGGGTCGTTGCGCCGTGAACTTATCCCAGGGTATCATTGAAATCTCTTCCGCTGCTTACCCGAGTGTCGAATCCACCACGGCCAAGCTATGGTTTGTCTCGGTATAGTTCACGCTGGTCAATCCGAGCATTTTCTTAAGTTGAGCGGCTTCGACGACCACTGGAAGCGGTTTGGGCGCCGAACCCGGTGTTGGTAAGGGGAAGGCTGTACCCCTGGCAGTATGGAAAGTAATGTTCCCCTCCACCTTCTGCATGACCTGGTGAATGTGGCCGTTTAAAACGGTCACCGATCCGAATCGCTTCACAAGCGAGAGGGCTTTCTCGGCATCGTCAGTTCCCCAACCCCATTGCGGATAGACGGCCCATAACGGGATATGCGCGAACAGAACGATGGGAGTACTGGCCGACAGGCTTTTAACGTCTTTTTCAAGCCAGTCGAGCTGTTCCTGTCCCAGAGTACCCAGGCCGCCCTCCTTGATATTTGCCACATTGACCAACCCGATGAAGTGGACACCTTTCTGGTCGAAGCTGTACCATCCGGCCCCGATGGTATTTTTACCGAATCGCTCCCGAAATTGCGCGCCGCCATCATAGATATCGTGCTCGCCCGGCACGTAGAATACATCCTTAGTTTTGCATTCTTTCAGCAATTGATCGAGCGTGTCGAACTGAGCCGGATCAGAAAGATGTGTCAGATCCCCTGTGTGCAACAGGAACTCAGGGACCTTCGGTAACGCGTTAACGCGCATAATCGTCTCCCGAAACGTTCCAACAACGTCCGTGTTGGCCGCTTTATTAAAGCCGATGTGACTGTCGCTGATCTGAACAAAGTTCAGTTCTGCCGTCGCGATTGCACTCCGGTTGTTTGCTTCCTGGCCTAAGACCGTGGAAGTCAGAAGTCCCCCGTTGATGGACCAAATGACGCCGGTGCCAGCCCAGGCCATACATTTGAGGAATCCTCGACGATCAATACCGTCCTCATTGGAATTAGTTTTGATAAAGTCTGACATAGTGTTTTGTACTTTGATTGGTGGATTGGGCGTGCCGGAGCATACCCGTCATCAGGTCCATACCGATTGCGGTCAGGAATTATTCCCAATCGCAGCGCCAAGAAAAAGGGAGTGGAATAAATGTTATCGAATGCCGGTATGCACATCGTTTTTTCGCGAGCTTCCACGAGGGAACAACCTGCCGCACCTGGTTCCTGCAGATCGTGCGGAACACGTGCTACACTGCGTTAGGACCTCGGTACGAAGCACCAATCCGGCAGCTTACTCGATATGGCGAGTTCGGATTCCGACACCCTCCAGACAACGCTTTAGCTTCTGTTTATCGAGTAAATCCTCTACTTCGATCAGGATGTTTGAAGAACATTTTCTTTTGGCCGCAATATCGTTCTGGAGTCGACCTTTGCCGGCGGAGATTGGACGATTGCTAATTGGCAGTGTCGATCAGCATTGTCGGAAAGACGAAATCTGTACGTGATACCGTTCGGTCTCGCTATTCGTTGGCAGAACAAGAGGGCTCGTTGCCATATGTACAATGCTAACTGCCTTTCTCGCCCAGCTTGCGGTTCAATTCGAAGGCCGCGCTGATTAGCGCCATGTGGGTAAACGCCTGCGGGAAGTTGCCTAGATGCTCGCCCGATGGGCCTAGCTCTTCCGGATACAGTCCTAGATGATTCGCATAGCCCAGCATCTTCTCAAAAAGAAATCGCGCCTTGTCGATGTCGCCGCTCTTCGCCACACACTCGACGTACCAGAAAGAACACATACAAAATGTTCCTTCGCTTCCGGTTAACCCATCTTCGGTCCTGTATCGATAGACCAACGAATCATCCACCAGTTTTTGCTCTATCGACCTCAGTGTCGACAACCATCGCGGATCCGTCGGACTAATGAATCTCACCAATGGCGCCAACAAACATGCGGCGTCCAACGTGCTGCCGCCCTTAGTTTGCACAAAGCTTTGCAATTCCTCGTTCCAGAATTCTGTATGGATCTGACGGTAAATTTCGTCACGCACTTTTATCCAACCTTCCACAGCCGGTAAACTCCGCTTCGCGGCTAGACGCAACCCTCGATCAATCGCGACCCAGCACATTAGTCGGCTGTAAAATAGCGGCTGCCGACCTCCTCTCACTTCCCAGATTCCTTCATCCGCTTTGTTCCAGTTTTGGCAAACCCAATCAATTAAGCGCACGAGCTGCAGCCACAGCTCGTAACCGATTGGTTCGCCGTACTTGTCGAATAGATAGATTGAATCCATCAGTTCGCCGTAAATATCGAGCTGCAATTGATTTTGCGCACCGTTACCTATCCTTACCGGATAACTTTTACGATAGCCTTCCCAGTGGGGGAGCACGAATTCAGTGAGATCGCGGCACCCATCAATTCCATACATAATCTGGAGGGCTTCGTCAGGACCCAGTTCTTTGCAACGAGCAGCCAACCAACGTATGAACGCCTTTGACTCCGATAGAAAACCGAGCCGGCTCAGAGCGTACAATGTAAAACTAGCGTCGCGAATCCAAGTGTAACGATAGTCCCAGTTCCGTGCACCACCTATCTCTTCTGGCAAACCAAAAGTCGGCGCTGCTACGATCGATCCGTGGCGCTGACTCGTCAGGAGTTTCAACACCAACGCAGAACGATCGACGGTCTCGCGCCACCGTCCTCGGTAGTTCGATTTGCCAACCCAAGACTGCCAAAAATTGAGGGTAGCCTTGAATTCGAAGGCTTGGCGAACCCGATCAATCGCGTGTGGCCCATTCTCATCACCATCGAGGATGAAAAAGACACTTTCTCCCGAACGCAAAACAAATTCCGATTGCAACCGTCCTTCAGATACGACCAATGGCGTCTGGGCTCGAAGTCGAATCGCTTTAACCGCCACTTCGCGCCCTCCCGGAATAAAGACCCCTGCCTGTTCGGAAAGAAGCTTCACCTCATGATTGGCGCGGCCATAGTCGAACTGCGGATCACAGATCATTTGAAACTTGACCTCCCCTCGGACACACTTCGCTCGACGGATTAGCTGATGAATCCGGTCGTAGCGATCTTCCCGCGACTCCAGCGAGATTGGCATATAGTCACTGACTTCCGCCACTCCGTCAGGGGAAAGGAACCGAGTCAAAAGAATGTTCGAATTTACAAGATAAATCTGTCTCGGACGTTGATTCTGTAAAACGGGCGACAAGCTAAAACATCCTCCGCGTTCCGCATCTAGCAAACTCGCAAAAATCGAAGGCGAGTCGAAATAGGGGAAACAAAGAAAGTCAATCGACCCGTCTATCCCAACGAGGGCAACCGTCTGCAAGTTCCCGATAATCCCATAGTTCTCGATCGGCTGATATTCTCTGGACATACGATTTTCTCTAGCAATCCACTCGTCGACGCCCACCGCGTTCTCCGTACAAATTCGATTTGCCGCATTAAAGCGGACGTGGGTTCAAACAACAGAAAGCCAAAAGATCAAGAACGATAACGACGCCGATGACAAGAAGAAAGCGAGGCGAGAGTACTGCAGCGCGCCAGGGGTTCGCGAAGCCGTCGACTGACCAAGTCACTTTTTCCGCGGTTATAGGCCAGACTGAGGCCGAAACGATCGCCGCCCAGGGCTATCTGGAATTGGATCGAACTCGCTGGGACGTCCAGTACGCCTCCGGAAAATTTTTTGCACTCTCGGCAAACACCTAGTGAACGACCTGGTCCAACTGCATTTGTTAATCGTTGCGAAGCGAGGGAAATAAAGTTGCGAGTTTGACGTTCCTCCCGGCCGAAGGCCGGAGATGCCGGATAGAGCGGCCAAGGCTGGATGGACGGCGGAATCCTGCAATCCCCATGCGGCTCATCCCACGAACCCGCTTTCTAAAACAGGTGAGGAGAATCATTAGCAAAAGCACAGAAGCAGCGAGGAGAGGGCTTATTAGCGATGATTTGACGCCGATGCCGGCGCGGTCGTTGAAGGAGCAATTCTCGAAAGGCTCACCTCAGATGTCTCGATCTTTGAACGTTGTCGGCAATCGGCGCGTTTCCCCCGTCCATAGAAGTCGAGAACGACGACGATTACGATTTCAGAACAAGAGGACGAGTGGGGATTAAGGGGCGTTTCATTCGTTGCTGATCGAGATTTAGACAATGCAGGCCCACGTGCCTGCGCTGGCTCTTAAAGACAGTGACTCTTTGTGATCTTTGCGATCTTCTGTTCAAAAATGACTTTTGCTTTTTTTCTGTCTTAGTGCCGGGGGACGAAGAAAATCATTTGCACAGAAGATCACAAAGGTCACAAAGACAATCCCTTCGATAGAAACGGCCTACGTCCCGGAGCCCCATCTAAGCCCCCGATCAGTGCCAAAGGCCCAGTAAATCCCGAAACAGGAAACTATGCGGATGAGCATGGAAGAGTTCGGCGATCTGTTTTTCGTAGCGCGCGATGTAAGGCAAAAGGCTTTTGAGCTGCTGAGACATCGCGCTAAACACCACATACGTAGGCATTCACCGTGGTCGGTTCGCGAGGCAAGCACTCTTTTAGCAGCGCGCTGGGGAATCCGCATTTGGCACGGTTCACTTTCTGGTACGAGTTCGAGCGTCATTTGGGCGCTTACCCTCATGCCGATGGCAATTTGGCTGTTGGATTCGCCACGGAAAGTATGTTCTGTGACGAGCTTTCTGGTACGAACTTTATCAGGACAATCACGAACCTTGACCGTTTTCCATATTTCGCCGTTGAGTTCTCCGGCTTGCAATCCGTCGACACTTTAAATACCATGCAGAGGTTAAAGAGTGAGCCAGGAATTGACAAAGGAGAGACACCGTGGATGACAAGATGGTAATTGAGAACATCAATGAGCTTGCACGCGAGGAGCATGAATTGTTTGCGAGGGAGTCGCACGGCACCGCGACGGACGCCGACCGCGAACGGCTCCAACGTCTCCAGATCATGCTGGACCAGTGCTGGGATCTGCTCCGCCAGCGGGGAGCTCGGCGGGCAGCCGGACTCGACCCTGATGCAGCCCAAGTCCGAGACGAGAAGACTGTCGAGGGGTACACCAGCTGACTAAGCCCGAAACCCCCGCTTACTTTTCGAGGAAGACAATACCGGCGGAAACAGCCACACGGGAGAAACGATGCTGGAAAGTCTCGTCAAAAGAGTCTGGTTGCATTTCCTGCTCCTGTTATAAGCGTAGCTCCTCGCGTCAGGCTTTTTCGCGTCCCCTATTTTGCAGTCATAACCTGCAGACACCATGACGAGAGCACTGGTTGCCGCGCACCTGAACGGGGCAAGCGGCGTCAAAGCGTTCAACGCAATCCTAGGAAGATCTGCCCTCCGACGCTCGACCACGAGTCGCGTCAGAGCGCCCGGCGGATGACCTGGGTATTTCCGCAAGCATTGCAGATATCGGACCCCCACCTCCGGTCGGACGGCATCGAAAGATGCAAAATGAGTCATCCGCAAAAATGGCGCCGACTCGGCGGGCGCACGCATTTCAAGTGCACAGATTTTTTCGCGGTCCGATCGATCATCAGGCTCTTGGCAGCTGCCGTGGAAGCCGCGCATCCACAAAATTCGGTTATAGCTCTCTGTTAGGTAAAACTCGCCTCAAGTCTCTTCACAATTATGGTCCCCAACCAAGATCTCAATAATCTCCTCTGGAGTGACCTCTCCTTGCTTAAATTGCCCGAGCTCTCTGCCGCGCGAAAGTACATAGAATCGATCGACAATGGGGTGGATTTGATAGATGTTGTGGGCGACTATCACAACAGAACCGCCTTGAGATGCGATCGCTCGAATCGATCCCATAACTTTGTTTGTCTCTTTAACGGAGAGCGCCGCAACAGGCTCATCCATGAGCATAAGGTGTGCTCCAAAAAAGAATGCTCGACTAATCGCCAACGATTGTCTTTCACCTCCTGAAAGAACGGACACTGGTTGGTCAAGATCTCGAAGGCGAATGCCCACCGAAGCCAGGGATCTCTCCGTTACTTCTTTCATTTTTGGGAAATCGAGCAGGCGCAGCGGTCCTCGCCAACGTTTCGGTTCCCTTCCCAAATAGAAATTACGATAGGTACTCATAAGATCTATCAAAGCAAGATCCTGATAAACCACCTCGATGCCGGCTTTCCGAGCATCGATCGGTGAGTGGAATAGAACTTTCTCGCCATTAAAGTACATTTCCCCGGCGTCCGGTTTGTGTACGCCCATGATAATTTTGACCAAAGTCGATTTGCCGGCGCCGTTATCTCCGATGAGCCCTACTATTTCACCGCGCTTTACTTCAAAATCTATTCCATCAAGCGCCGAAATGCCTCCGAAATATTTTGTCACCCCTCTCAGTCGAAGCACTGCCGTTCCTTCCGCCCCCATCGCTGGCCTCGTCGCTTCCATAGCCCTATCTCATCACTCTAATTCGCCTCGCGAAGTAGTTGTTAATGAAAGCAGTGACCACGAGCACGAAACCTAAAACCCCGATATAGAAGTATCCAGGAACGCCGATAAGGATGAGTCCAGACTGAATCATGCTAATAAGGATTGCGCCGACAAAAGCGCCCAACATATTCCCGTAACCACCGAGAAGTGATATGCCTCCAATTACACAAGCCGTGATCGTTTCCAGTTCCATTCCCGTTCCGAGAGTCGAATCCGCCGCGGTAAACCGAGCCATGTGAACGCAACCGCCAAACCCAGCTAATAGCGCGGAAATCAAAAACGCACTGATCTTGATACGATCAGCGTTAACTCCTACGTGACGGGCCACCGAACTATTCCCGCCTGATGCTAGTATGTGATTGCCATATTGCGTGTGCTCTACAACAATAAATAGAAGAATTGTCAAAGCGAGAAACCATGCAATACTCCAGCGAAGTCCAGAATCACCTATTTTGCCGCCGAGAATAGACAGCAGCAGTTTGTCACTGGACTTGTAGATTACGTCCCAGCCGCCGGTGCGAAGTAACAATAAACCGCGGATGAACATCATCATCCCGAGCGTTGTAATAAACGATGGTATTTTGCCTTTTATGGTTATGACACCGTTCAAGGCGCCGACCAAAAGCGCAATAATCAGTACTAGAAGCAAACTCAGGAAAGGATTTATGCCCTGGTTTGAGAGTAAGGCAAACAAGACGGAGGACATACCGAAGACCGAGCCAACCGAGAGGTCGAATTCTCCGGCTATCATGAGCATTCCGACGCCGACTACCACTATTCCGACGTCGGTCGAAGTGGTCAGCACAACTGCGAGATTGGACGCCGTCAGGAACAAGCTTGGTGCCGCTATCGCAAAGAACATGAAAACAACGATAAAACCAAGTGCAGGCGGCGTTAGCGAATATCTCATCATCCTCATGACAAGCGGCGCTTTTCTACGCTGAGACAAGGTTGAACCACCCTTTTGGCGGATCTGAAATCGCTCCATAGTGCTTTCTCTCTTGCTCAAGGCAACCTCCCCAAACGCCGCCGCGACGGCGCGGGAGAACACCTTCACGGGCCGTTCTCCCCCTTTCCGAGACTTCTTTCCTCTATCTGATGCCTTCGGAAACTAGAGCCTTGACAGCCTCGAGATTGGACTTGTCGATAATTGACGGTCCAGTAAATGTAGGGGATATAGGTCGGATGCCGTATTTGTGATATAGATGCAGGTAGATGACAGGCAAATATCCCCACAAATACTGTTGACAGTCAGAGGTGAACGCCACAGTGCCGCGCTCAATTCCTCCCATGATTTGCTCTGAGAGATCAGCTGTAACGAGGGTGATCTTGCCCTGAAGATTCTTCTCTTCAAGGAACTTGATCGCCGGGTCACCGCTTGCTGAGCCTGCTGCGAAGATCAGATCCACGTCCGAATGCGAGGTCAGGAAACTGTCATATGCCGACATTGCCTTCGCCATGTCAACAGTGGTCAGAAGCTTGTCGATCTTCACACTTGGGCCGAGTCGCTTTGTAAAAACGTCAACCATTCCTTGCGCTCGTGCTTCCAAAGCTATGTTACCAGCCTCGTGCAACCCGATAAGGACGTGCTTCGGCTTCATGCCCAATTCGTCAATGATCTTGTTGGCCGATAGTGTACCGATTCCATATGCATTCCAACCCACGAACGCAATATGGGGAATGGGATTCGGTCTGTCGTCGTTGGCGTCTAGAAGCACTACCGGGATACCATTCTTAGCTGCGGTACGAAGCGGTTCGTCCGTCATCTCGGGGATCGAAAGAGTCGACGCAATCCCGGTTGGCTTACTGGCAATCACCGTATCTAGCATATCCACCATCTCTTTGATGTCGTACTGCTGTGGTGCGAGGAAATGGACCTCTACGCCAAGTTCTTTGCCAGCGTCCTCTGCGCCTTTAAGAGTTCGCTGCCAGAAGGGATTTGTTATCCCACCATGTGCTACGATGTAATACACCTCTTTTTGTGCAGCGAAAGAAAAACTGGCTATGAACACTACAAAGCAAGAAATAATGAGTTTTCTGATCATCTGAACCACCTCCTTAGATGTTGTGTACAGCGCCCCATTCACCCGTTATGACAACTTTCATACCCCACGGATCCTCACAAGTGGCGCATGCTTGCCGCGGCTTCCTTCAAGGCTGCCTCCGGAGAAGCCTGGCCGTTGGTCGCTATCTGCAACGCCGCACCAACGGAACTAAAGAAACGGCCCATCTGCGGGATGTTTGGCATTACCTCGCCGCCATCCACACAAACGTTAAACTGATGTAATAGCGGGTCATTTTTGACCATCGTTTCTTCCAGCGAGATCAGGGCCGGAATCCCAAGCGGCTTTCCGTGGTCCATCGCGGTTAGTCCCTCTTCGGTAAGCATGTAGTGCTCCAGGAATTCTCTGGCCAGATCCTGGTTCGGGCTCGAACGGTTGAGATAAGCGACGGACACCCCGACAAAGGGGCGACCGGGATGGCCGTCCACCCCCGGAATCGGTGCCAGCCCAAAGTCGATTCCGCTCTTTATCAGGTTGGGCCAGGCCCACGGGCCAGAGATCATCGTGGCAAGCTTGCCTCGTGCCATCAGTTCTTCCACCGTGCTGTAGGTGACACTTTTCGGCAGGACACCCGCTCGGATCAGGCTGACTATTTCTGAAAGCCCGTCGATCGCTCCAGGAGTTGCCACGCCGACATCCTGCGGGTCATAATCTCTTCCCTTCTTCCCAAAAACGTAGCCCCCCGCACTCGCCAGAATCCCCCATGAATAGTAGGGACTGTTGTAGTCCCAAAGGATGGCTGTCGCCTCGGAGTGCTTCTTCCTGATTTTCGCGTCCAGGGCTACCAGTTCGGAAAGCTGTGCCGGCGGAGGACCATCGAGAAGTGTTTTGTTATAAATCAAAGATACCGTTTCCAAAGCGATCGGATACCCCCAAATCAAATTCCGGTGAACCACAGCTTCCCACGCTTTCGAGAGGAACCTATTGCGCAATTCTTGCGAGACCTCAATCGGCGCAATTATACCTGCATCCGCCCATTCCCCGACTATATCGTGTGCCCAAACGACGATGTCCGGGCCCTTGCCCACTTGCACGGCCATCGCGAAATCATCAGTTCTATTTTCGGGCGACTGTAACGTGATCTTGATCCCTGAATCGTTTTCGAATTTCTGTATAATCGGCGCGAGGGCATGCCCGCGGTCGGGGTCGAGCCAGATTGAAAGCTCGCCATTAGTCCAAGCCAACAGCCGCGCGGGGATCAGACAAAGAGCCAACAAAGGCAGCGACCAGTTGATGGTGAAGGACAATAAATAGCCGCCAGAATGAGCAATTCGGCTCCATCCATCCAGGTTCAAAGCGCCGTTCCGAGATTGCGGGCGGCGCTTACGACTGGTTGAGTAATGTTGTACACTGGCAGCCGTGAGTCCAGGCAGAATTGCGTTGGCGCCGCCGGAGTCGCCTGAATTGATGCGCAGGAGGCGGCAGCTTTCTCTGGCGGTCGAGTTAGTCAAGCGTGCATAGGTCATTTTAGTGTCAGCAGCAGGTCATTCATACCGGAAGCTTCGGCAGCGGCTAGGAGTCGAGACGATCAGGCCCTCGCTCAATACCGGCATCGTTTTCAGTCGCGCGAACGCTCTCGGCAAAGCAGATTCCGTAATCGCGAATCTTTCGCGCACGTCCTCTGCCGCTGTCTGATGGCTAGGGCTGAGGCAAAATAGGCTCATTTTACAGTCGTATGCGCTCTTTCAAGCATGTCGCTTCAAACCCAACTTTTCTGCCCGGGCGATCAGACCGGTAGGCTTCACCTCAAAAAGCTCCGCGGCTGAATCAAGCGGATCGTTCGATCGCGGTATTCTGGTTCAGAATGAGCAACAATTCTAGTCTTTTCTGGCCCAATCGGATGATGTCGGAGTACGCGGTACATCACTGCAGTTCAGGGCACTTAGACATGCCGTTTAGGTCCTCTCTGCCAGCTTCAGTTGGAAGCGGCGCTCGAAGAGGCCCAATGCGCCGCGCACCGCCAAGCCGCTCCTTTCCGTGGCGACCCCCAAAAACGCGCCGTGGCGCCCAAGCGGCCGGGGCGCAAGCGGGGACATCCGGGCGCCTGTCGGCCAGAGCCTAGCCTGAGCAGATCGATGAGTCCCTCGAGGTCAAACTCTGTTCCTGTCCAAAGTGCGGTGGCACGCAGTTCAAGGACCAGGATGCGATCGAGTAGCTCATTGAAGATATTCCGCCGGTGCGTCCCCCACGTCATACGGCTGACCACTTTACCACGCCACCTGTGTGGGATGCGGTCAGGGCGTCCGTTCCCAACATCCTTTGCAGATGTCACTGGACCTTGAGACCCCCACATCTCGGGGTCTGCGGCGCCGCCTCGCTAGATCTTGAAAAACAGGGTCCTTTGGCCTATGCTCGACCGCCCTTGAATTCGCCGGAGGAGTGGCGAAAAATCTCAATTACTAAGAGTCAAGAAAATGATTCCGATCAGAGCTTCCGTAACTCACATTGATTTGCAAGATTCCGGCCTTTCGTGGATCGAGGTCGAGATCGATGTCCCGGGTCGGTGCGAGCGTATTGAGCTAGATCTTGAGAAACTGGGTCCTTCGGCCTATGCTCCACCGCTCTTGAATTCGCCGGAGGGGTTGCGCAAAATCTGGATTACTAACGATGGCCCTCCAACGATCACCGTTGGAGAAACGATTTGGGCAAGGTCTTTTACTAAAGGCGAGGATTCCAGCAAGGACCAGGACGCGGGTTGAGCGCGAGATGATTCTTTCAGGAATGCGACGAAATAATCCGTTCGACTGTTTTCGCCCGAGTCGCCGCGGAATGCTCGTTCTGTACGAGAGTTCGCCCTTGGCGACGGATCTCGTCGGCTTTCGCCGGTGACATTTCCAGGCATCGAGCAATTCCGCCGACTAGCCCGTCGGGCTCTGAAGTCCAAAGCGCTGCCGTTTTCGGTATCTCGCCAGAGTCCAGTACCGAGTCTGAAACAACGAATGCCTCACATGCCAGACCTTCATAGACGCGTGAAGTGAAGATTCCAAAACGACGGTGCGAGGGAAAATGGACATTCAAAACAACTTTCGTTTCAGAATATAACGCCGGTACCCTCATCGCGGCTACGGGACCGCGAACAAAAGGCGACAGCAGCCGCCACTCTTCTGCAGATCGCCAACCCGCACCGAATAATCCGAAACGTAACCCTTCGCGCATACAGAACTCCGCAATCGGATAGATCCCCCGCCGGTTGACCGATTCACCTTTAATGTTGTTCCCGACAAGGATACAATCAAAACTTGAACCTGTTCCGCCAAGCTCGTGACGACGATAAATATTAGTGTCAGCGAATTGTGGGAAATAATATGCCTGTAAACCGCGCTTAGCGAACTGATCCGTGAGGACTTTACTGGCACATAAAACGCCATTGAATCTGCTGCTAACCATGTCGAACCAATGCTGAATCCATTGGTTGTCCGTAAGGTGCGACCAAAATCCCTCACGCGGACTCTGAAGCCACACGAGATTAAAGCGAGCTATCCTGGCTTCAAGCCAGGGATGAAAATAGATAGCAACGTCGAACCTTTCCTGGTTCGATAATGCCTGGCAGTCCGCCCCATCGACAAGTTGGCAGTCGTAGCTTTGGTTGAGATACTTAGTTAGACCTCTGGCTAATATCTCATCACCCCATATCCACTCAGAGGAAAGAGTATGTGTCTCCTGTAGTGCTAACGCGACAGACAGTCTCTTTTTCATACTACTAGCACAACCGCGACCTCAGACCAGCGAGATGGATGGGTAGTTAGCTCCCGCTGGGCGTAGCACCGGACGGGCTCGGCGGTCCCTGCGGTGGAGTTAGTCAAGCGTGCAGAGGTCATTTTAACTGTTAGCAGCAGTTCATTCATATCAGGAAGTTCGGCATCAGCTGAACTGTACCTCTACTACGAATTTGCCGTAGCGCAATATTTATCTATCCTTCCGCCCTGGCCAGAGCCAATCGCCATCCCAACGTCCCATAACATCTCACAACTGCGTAATCTACATCAGGCGGACTCGAATCTGGACTTTCGACGCCGATCCCACCGGAATCATGCCCCCTTTGTCGATTTTTCCTGACCAACGGAAGCTCGTTGGGCAGCACCGAAAACGCGCTTATTCGGCCAATAGAACTCTCCGTCCGGTTCAACCACGGTCAAACATTGCATCTACCGGTTTTCCTTATCTAGTGCGCTTTATCACTCGAATCCACAGCTAATTGTGTCAGTTCCCGCCGCTCGTACCGAGTCGCTTTCGACTTGGTCGCTTTGGAAATCAACGACGTTGCACCGGTGAACAAAATGTGATTGAGTAACCTGGACTAAACGACGGCGGTTACTAGTGGCGAACAGCGCGTGTTGCCCGGAAACTGCCTTAAGGATTCGAAGTACGGAGAATATGAAGGAACGCCAATTCCTAACTGTGGACCATTCGGGGTCTCGGAACAGCCATTCGATGGTGGCGCGGACGGAGCGACGCACTCGATTGATCGAGCAGAGATTAAGCGGCATCTTGCTGCATATTTCGTCGCTGCCCGGACCCTTCGGTATTGGAGATCTTGGGTCTTCTGCCTATGAGTTTGTCGACTTTCTCTGTGCCAGTGGGCAGTCTTTGTGGTCGGTTTTACCGCTCAATCCGGTCCTGGAAAGGCCTGATTTCTGCCCGTACAGCCCTATTTCCGCGTTCGCTACTAATCATTTACTGATAAGCCCCGAGAAATTATTGGAGAGGGGGTTTTTGGAGCCTGGCGATCTGGAGCAATATCCTAGACTTCCTAACGAGGCAGTAGATTTTCCCAAGGTGGTGACAGCTAAAGCGAACCTCCTGAGGCAGGCGTTCGAACGGTTCCGGATTAAGGCGGACGAAGCTGAGCAGGAGGCGTTTCGCCGTTTTTGTGACTCGAAGGAGTGGTTACCAGGATATGCCATCTATGTCACGAGGAACTCTCTTAATGGGAAGGTGTATTGCGGTGAACGGAAGAGGGGCGAGGATGTTACCAGGCTGGATTCTCCTAATGAGTTAGATAGACAGTTTATTAGCTTTGGGCAGTTCGTATTCTTCGAGCAATGGAAGTGCCTCAAAAACTATGCGAACAGCAAAGGGATTTATATTGCCGGAGACATTCCTTACAACGTGGCCCACGAAAGCTGTGACTTGTGGGAGAGTCCTCAGCTGTTTGAGGTAGATCCGATTACCGGAAAGACGAACCTCGAAGCAGGGGCGCCGCCCGACGAATTTGTACCGGAAGGGCAGGGTTGGGGTACGCCAACCTATGCCTGGTCGGTTCACCAACAAGACGGATTTAAATGGTGGAGGATGCGGATCGCGGAAAGTGCAGCTCTTTACGATGCCATTCGATTAGACCATTTCCGAGGATTTGAGTCTTTTTGGGCGATTCCGGCAGGTTCGAAAGGTTCGAGAGATGGGTATTTTGTCAGGGGTCCTGGCAAAGCCTTTTTTGAAGCGATGATAGAATCTGCCGGCAGGGCGGAGGTGTTTGTCGAAGATCTAGGATTCATTACTGATGAAGTACACGCCTTAAGGGAATCGCTAGGACTTCCCGGAATGAGTGTGCTCCAACTTGCGTTCAACGGACAAAAGGACCACCCGTATCTGCCGTACAAGTGCCTGCCCAACTCCGTGATTTACACGGAGACGCATGACCTGAAACCGATGGCGGGATGGTTTAGAGATCTTGATTTTAGGTTAAGAAAAGAGGTTGAAGAGTATTTAGGAATGCCCGTGACAGAAAGAAACGTTCACTGGGAATTTATTCGCTTAGCCCTGTCGTCCGTGGCGAAATGGGCGCTCATTCCGGTTCAGGACCTTCTCGGGCTGGGCAACGAAGCACGAATGAATCTTACAGGTGTGCTATCCCCAGACAATTGGCGATGGAGACTGACTAGCATTAAGTCGTTAGACTCTGTCAGCGAACAACTGCTTAACCTGATTCGGGTCTACGGGAGGCTGCCGGCTCGGCGTTAGAGATGCTGCTCCAGATCCCTCGGCTCCATACCGGGATAATTGAAGATTATCATTGGCTTGCAGGGTGGTCAGAACATAGGCGCCCGGAAAGAGTTCACCAGTTTCGTTGGGTACCTGCAGCTCAGTCAGTAGTGTTCGGGACGTGGGATCGATTGCTCTTGCGGTGTTAGTCACGTGTCCCAAGAACTTACATCGCGCGCTCCACGAGCAGGCCGTCGTGATGCCGGACGGGCAGCTTTCTCGGATCAGAAAATCGGAAAATCGCAGTAACCGGTTAATGGGCGCGTGCGTCTAAAGGCTTAATCTTTTATGAGAAAGATGGTGGTTGGCTTGATCGTCAACGGTTCCAGCGTCGATGATGTCGTGCGGAGCTTTCCTGATTTGACGCGGGCTCAGGTTTACGAGTGCCTAGAGAGCCCTGCTTGGCTGCGCCGGCGAATCCGGATTGCATCGAAACATCAACTTTGCCAAAGCCTGTTAGTTATTTTCAACCATGGCGTAACGAACGGCCGAAAGCCGGCCTTGGTGTAACCTTCCTGCCCGAGTTTTCAGTCGTGATCCCCGGATTGGTAACCCGGCCTTTGGTCGAGCCGGAAAAAGAACGGAGGCACGCCACCGATGATCACTGCCTTGCTGGCACCCTTGGAGCCGTATCTCCCGAAGTACCGCGCGATCTCGCCGCCGCCCATCGGAGAATCCCACCAGCGTGAACTCCTGCAGCTTGAGGTGCGTAATCAGCTTGTGAAGGTCTTCTGCGAAAGCATCGTAGTTGTAGCCCTCCGTCGGCTGGCTGGATTTGCCGAAGCCTTTGCGGTCGGAGCTGATGACCCGATATCCCTCATTCAGCAGCGCAGGCATCTGCTTTTCCCAAGAAGAGCCGCTGAGTGGATATCCGTGGATCAAAATAACTGGATCGCCCGAACCGTGATCTTCATAGTGCAGTTCGATATCCGCTGAGTTTTCCTTTCCTCCATTGACGTAAGGCATCTGTCATTCTCCTTTTTGGACTCGTTTGTGCTTTGCGGGTAAGCGTTCATCCGTGCCGGAAAATAGGTGCTCCGAGCGGAGATCCCGTGGCTCCTCCGTCAACCACGATCTCAGTCCCCGAAACAATGGCCGAGTCATCCGAAGCCAGGTACAAAACAGCTTTTGCGACTTCATCGGCATCGTTGAACCTGCCGAGTGGAATGGCCTGGCTAACCCGCTGCTCCAACTCTCTAATTGCCTCTTACGTGGGCACTACTAAGGACCAGATCGGTGTTCGAGTGGCGCCCGGTGTAACCTGATTTACCCGGATTTTGCGTGAAGCGAACTCAGAAGATGTGGTTCTGAGCTCGAAGAACATCGCAGCTTGCAGCCGATGTTAAGATCAACCATGGTTAGACACTGCGAGATTGTTTCACCGGCCGATTGTCGTTTGCGAGTGCGTGCGGCAACCTTCAGTAACCAACATTCCATAGCATGATGGATCAAACACGGCGATCAGGCCGAGACTTGGTGATTCTATCGCCTCCTCGGAGGATCCTTGATGGACAATCGGGAAATTAGGCGGGCTTGGGAAAGGTTTATACAGAACGGCACCGCATCGAAGGCGGTACGGGGGTCGTAGTCGCTTCGTGGGAGCGTTCTCAAGGGTACCGCATCCCCATTGAACGAAGCGAGGCACCACTCGCGCCCGAAGTGGACGTGGTTCAGCGTCGCTCCGAGCACGCGGCACTAGTCGCGGCAGCTCGACCAGCCCTACAGCAGGCGCGGCACCTCCTCGCCGAAGCGAGTTCCATGATCATCCTCACGGATCCATCTGGAGTCATTATCGAGACAGCGGGAGATCCGCGGACTACAGATTCCGGTCGGATCATACACCTCGAGCAGGGTGGACACTGGGCCGAGGCGGACATCGGAACGAACGCGATCGGAACCGCCATTGCCGCGTTGCAACCGGTCCAGATCCATGGTGTCGAGCATTTCTGCAGCGAAGTCCAACGATGGACGTGTGCGGCCACTCCGATCTGGCACCCCACCCACCGCGAGTTGCTCGGGATTCTCGATATCTCCGGCCCGGCCACAACCTTCAACCCACAGAGCCTGGCATTTGCAGGCGCAGTGGCACAGCAGATAGAGAGTATGTTCGCTCAGTCGATCAAGGACGACCATGAGCGGCTGCTGCGTTATTTCCTTACCAAGCGTTCACATTGGCTGACCGAGGATATCGTGGCGATCGACCGGCATGGCACGATTGTGTATGCCACCAACGCTGCGCTGCAGGCGGTAGGACGACGCAACGAAGGCTTGATCTGTGACGGCCGTATTTCTTGCCTCAACGAGGTCTCATTCGCGGCTTGGCCGGCCCGGTTGAGCCAGGTGGTACCGAACGTTGGTACTGAGCTTGTCGTCGATAATAAACGTGAGATTGGAGCCATCCTGGTCTTGCACAGACCGCGACGGAAGTCTGTTCCGACAGTAACGCCGGAGGAAATGCAAGCGGCCCTTGCACGCGAGCGGAAGCTGTTCGCGCAGCAGCGCACGATCGAACTGGCGAAAGCGAACGAAGCACTGCGTGGATGCCTGGATGCTCTTGCCTCGGTGCCCGAATTGGATGAGCTCCTAGGGCAGGTGATGGCCGCCATCACACGGCAGCTGGGTGCGGCGTCGTCGGTTTTGCGATTGCGCACCTTCGAAACGAACTGTTTGACACTGGACCTTATTTTTCAAGACGATCGCGTGATGACTCCCGCGGAGGCGAAATATCCGGAAGGGTTGCGATCTATTCCGCTTGATGAGCGACAGCTTGGCCTGTTGAAGCAACCGGCAGCCGTGATGCACCTGCTGAACCAAACTACACCGATCCCTGATGCCCATCGGGCTTATCTGCTTGGGCTCGGCGTAAAGACCCTGCTAATCATTCCGTTAAACTTAGGTACCCAGTTGATAGGTAGCTTGACATTTCGGTTCACGGAGGACCGAGAATTTCGTCCAGAGGAGATCGAAATAGCTCGGGCCCTCGAAAGCCAGGCAGCACTCGCAATTCAGGTCACGCGATTAGCGAAGGCCGCCAGGCAATCTGCAGTTCTGGAAGAGCGAAATCGGCTGGCTGGCGAGATTCACGATGGGTTAGCGCAAAATTTTACTGCAATCTGCATGCAACTGGGAGTTGCCAAGGAGGAACTATCTTCAAAAGAAGGCGATCCCCTCCGCCGCATTCAACGAGCCATTGAGTTGGCGAACCTTGGGTTGGTTGAAGCACGCTCTTCCGCCCACAATTTGAGTTTAAGCATCGCTCAGGAATCAGGATTGGCCCTAGCGATTCAAGGTTTGGTGGAGCGCTCCAGTGTGGCCGACCGGTTGCGTTGTGACTTCCGGTCCGACAGCATACCCGAGAAAAGCTTGCCGCCCAGAGTGCAACATGAGCTGTTACGCATCGCCCAGGAGGCGATCCACAACGCCGTGCGCCATGCCAATCCAACTTTGATTGCGGTGAGTCTTCTATGGGACGCACCAAACCTCGTTCTTCAAGTGAAAGACAATGGTTCTGGGATCTCTAGAGTTCCCCTGGACAAAAATGAAGGCTTCGGATTGGGTAATATGCGGGCGAGATCCGCTCAGATCGGCGGAAAACTAGACATCTACACTGCCCCCAGCCGCGGAACGAGCATCGTAGTGACTGTACCGATCCCTTCATAAAATCGTCTCCTCCATCTTCTTCGACGCCCAACTCTCGAGCAGTTGTTCCTCACCATGTTCCGACAATGTCCGTTCGAGCTGCGTCTTCTCATACTCGACTTGGCCGTAGCGATCGGTCGTTTTCCTGAGATTGCGAATGTCGCCCACCGGAAGCAGCCCGGTTTCATTGCGTCGAGGCGATCGAGGCCCAAAAGCTCGCTTACGAACCGCGACAGGGGCAATCGGGACCGGAATCCGAATCTTGGTACAAAACAGATGATGAAGGGTCCGCTCAGGGCGCGTGCGTTCCGGGAATCGCCAGCCGGTCTCAAGCTTCTTACTTAGTCCATAGTGATTCCAACGCGAAGAATCTAACAGGTGCAACAAGCTAACGGGCGGTCTTCGAGGAATATCTAGGAGATGAGAATTCTATGCAGATGGAAAAAAGATCACACTCACAAAGAAAATGACGCAGATTCCTGAAAGAACTATCCCAACAACGCCAGCAATGGTCGGAGTAAATGGACATTTATTAATCTGATAGGAGACCTGAGTATACGCTATCGAAGCAAAGGGAAGAAAGAAAAAACCAAAGCCAATTCTTATCAAGAAACTGAAAGTACAGTGATGGCGTAATGTCTCCATTTGCTTTCACCATGCCCTTTAAAAAGATTGTACCTAAGGTGATGAATACAAGCTGTGTAAGTGCGAGGACGGTGTTCATGAGCATTATCAATTGCGGGAACTGGCCGGATCGGCACGGGTCGATCCGCCGCTTTTGGCGGCTGAAAGTAAACTCGTAAATTCTTGCCCGGTGGGGTCATCGTGATAAAAAACAATCATGCGCCTTCGCGCCGTTCCCCAACATCGGACGATACCCTTAACCAGATTCGGCCTGTCGCGGGCAGCATTAGCCTTCCCCATTTGGATTTCTCTTACCCTGGTCGCCTGCGTCCACGTGGAGAAGCAAAGCACCGCACCATCGCTGGTGGCGGCAGAACGCCGCTTGGCGCAAGCCGAGAAACAAAGTTCAAATGTCGACGGACAGGCAGGAGAGTTTCTTGCCATTGCAAAAATCGCAGACGAACAGTTGAGCCCCGGCCATGACACCGAGGCGGAGAAATCCTCCGCCCTGGCGCTCTACAACCGCGCCACCGCAGATCTCGCGGCGGACCTGCCATCGTTGATCCGACAAGAGCAAAATTCCGGGACCCTCTCATTGAAAGATCCGGGATCCGGTCAAATGAATCGGCTGCAATTGGAGTCTGAAAGACCAGGCGAATATCGTGCCAACTATTTTCAGAAGATTCTCGTGGCCGACCGGGTCGACAAAAAAGGGATGCGCGACAATGTGATCCGCGCCGGGCTCGGCGGGCCCACTGTTGGTATTCGCCACAGTTCGGGCGTCGGCACTGCTCCCCCTCGGCTGGAACCGCTCAAAGGCATCCGCGCGACTGTCACCGCGGTTCTTGACTTTGACCGCTCGGGCTCTGGCGCAGTACGTCTCAGACTACTGGACCCGACCAAGATCGACCAGGTGGTTTTGAACGGAAAATCTTACCCGCTGGCGGCCGATTACACTGCCGCAGAAGCTTCGTACGGGCGAATCAATGAAATCTGGATCGGATTTATGAATATGATCCGCGGCGAGCACATGCGCGGATCAGCAGGATTGTTGCTCCTGCAGCCCTACGACCCTGAGAAAATTCCAGTGATCTTTGTCCATGGTCTTCTCTCTTCGGCCTACGCCTGGCGCAATGTGGCAAATTCGTTGAGTGTCGACCCCGAGATTCGACGCCGTTACCAGTTCTGGGTTTTTTCCTATTCCACTGGGAATCCGATCGCCTACTCCGCGCTGCTTCTCAGGCAGGATCTCGCTTACGCGGAACAGACTTATCACTTCAATCAGGTGATCCTGATCGGGCACAGCATGGGCGGCATTCTGTCCCGCTTGCAGGTGACGAACACCGGTCGAGTGCTCTGGGATGGCATCTTTGGTCCCAAAGCCGATCGGGTCTATGCGTCTCAGCCACAAGATTCGGTTCTTAAGCAAGCACTGATCTTTTCCGCCAATCCGGAGGTCAAGCGGGTCATCTTCGTGGCCACACCGCACCGTGGAAGCACTCTATCAACTGGCAGCATCGGGGCGCTTGGCATGCGCCTGATTCGTTTGCCACTTAAAGTCGTGAACGCGATCCCGAGGGCGGCGATCGCAGCGCTGACACCGGACAACGATCCCAAGAAATTTCGTGCACCCAACAGCATTGCCGGGCTGTCCCCAAAGAACCCGCTGCTCCTGGCCCTCGACAAACTTCCACTCCAAGCGCCCCACAATTCTATTATCGGGGATCGCGGGCGGGGCGATACACCGAACAGTTCGGATGGCGTTGTCCCTTATTGGAGCTCGCATCTTAATACCGCACAGTCCGAGCTGATTGTTCCGACGGACCACGGCGCGATGAACCATCCCAGGGCCGTCGAGGAGATGCGACAGATTCTTCTTCGGCAGCTCGGAAGTCCCAGATCGAAAAAGACAACCAGGAAGACCCGGCAAAGCCTCACCCGCGAACAAAAATTCTCACCGCAATTGGAGTTTGCGCGAACCAACCAATGACTGGGCGAAAGACGACTGCAGGTGCGTATTCCAGATTCCTTTCAGGATCTGTAAGCAGGAGCAAATATTGCGTTCTGGCCATCACGAATTCCAAACGGTGGAAGGTGTCCTCTGTCTTCTGGACGAGAACGGCACGTTGATAGTGCCCTTATCCCTGGATATCTGCAATGGACCGAGTCGGTCAGTAAGGTGGCAGAAAAATTCGCAGATCCGAATCAACGCGGACGGGACATAAAGGGAATACTCCTCTGGACGGACGGACAGTTGTCAGCGCGAGCGCAAACGGAATTTGCTCAGAGACAGATCGCCGTGGAAGCGTCGGTAAAGACAGCTGACCAATGAGCGCCCGCGAATTGCGCGAATGACAAAATTAAAATATTAATATTCATTCCACCGTGCAACTTGCCATCATCACGCTCCTTTAGTTACCGGATAGGACATTTGTTCCTTTTCGGATCAACGCGGCTTCCGACGCCATCGAAAACGCACAGATGCGGATTAGTATCGAAATCGTGAGGCAGCCAGCTAATTGTAAATGCCTCAAAATCCCGGTTCTTGAATCTCCCGCAACGCAGCCGCCGGGCCATTTTCATCGCAACCCTCAGGGCCGGGGCAGGCACGCGCACGGCGGCGGCGATTTCAGCAACGGTTTCGAGACCTGCAACGCTTCGCCAAATTTTGATCGAGCGGCGAAAGCACACGGGGCCATTGGCTGTTTTCCGCGTTGCTCGCTCGACCCGTATGACTCAGATATGGGCGCTTGACCGCACGATCAACTTACGGATCTCGCCGGTTTGCAGGGACTTGCGCTGACTTCCGGCAGGCAATCTCCGATCCACTATATTCAGGTAAAATTTCCATATATGCAATAACCTCTGGACAACCGCAAAAACCCTGTTAGTGCCTCTTTAAGGAAACAAAAAGTAAAAGGACAATGAACCTGAAACAGCAGCAACGTAGAAGACCTGTTCGACTCCGTAAGTTTCTTGGAGGTTCGCGTGATGCCAGGGAAGCGGCTCAGGAAATGGGATTAATCAGGCTGGTTAACGAAACGAACGAGAAGATCTATCGTAGGGTCGCAGAGTTAGGAGAGCAGCAGGATGCGTTTCCAGTATCTATACAAGGGTCCATAGCCGGAGAGACGGGATTTGTCGCAGGGGCGGTATATGCGAATAAGTTATATTGTGAATTTGCACTGGTGTTCGACATAGACAGCAGCTCGATTTCACCCAAGGCAGCATTGGAAGCTATGCAAAAGCAAGCCGAAGAATGCGGCGAGACTATCGCGGAACAGATGCAAGAATGCGATGCAACCTGCGAAGAGTGCGGCAAGCCGATAGTGACAGGCAATCATTTTGGCTACCATCACCGGGACCGCCGTAGCTAACAGACAACACTAAAACAGGGGAGAGATCACAAATGAATCGCGACAGACCTCTCGGAGGTCCAGACGACACGGGGAGACTGCAGCGGTAATAATTCAAATATGAATCGTCATAACCGACCTTTTTTCCAGTTTATCAATCCGCCAGCCAGGTAGACGTCGATCTGCCGGTCCCACAGGCCATGGTGCGCGACAAAGGTAAGGTTCTTTGTGATGCTCTTCACGAGAATTGTCGGACCGGATTTGATTGCGGCGTAAATACTTTCCACCCGAATGATATCACCTTGCCCAAGGCGATCGTAATCGGTCGCATCCATGAAGATGAGAGGCAAAACGCCAAAATTCACAAGGTTTTGCCAGTGAATCCGTGCCATGCCCTTGGCGATGACTAGGTGTAAGCCAAGAGATCGCGGTGCCAGCGCGGCGTGCTCGCGACTCGAACCCTGACCATAATTGCCTCCTCCCACGATAGCATGCCCGCCCTGAGCGCGGACAGCAATAGCGCGATCGTGGTAGGTCCCATCGACGATGTCATACGCGAATTTCGCGATCCGCGCGATGTTGCTGCGGAAGGGAAGAGCGCGTGCACCTGCGGGAGAAATCGTGTCAGTTGAGATGTTGTCGCCGAGCTTCAACAGGATCGGCAGCTCAAGGACATCTGGAGGCGGCGCGAGGTCAGGAAGTGAGGCAATGTTCGGCCCTTTCACGATCTTTACCTTGCGTGCCTCTTCAAGACGCAATGGTGGCAGGAGCATTTCTGTGTTGATGATGATGTTGTCCGGCTCACTAACCCGTGGATAGGCAATTCCCAATGTACCTGGATTGGTAATGACTCCCTTTAGTGCCGATGCAGCAGCCGTTTCGGGGCTGACAAGACACACTTTGTCCTCGCGTGTCCCCGACCGTCCCGGGAAGTTTCGAGGGACTGTCCGCAAGCTGATCGTATCGGTCGCCGGCGCCTGGCCCATGCCGATGCATCCGTCGCAACCCGCCTGATGGAGGCGCGCCCCCGCACGGATGAGCGGACCAATATACCCGTCACGAATCAGATTTTCGAGAATCTGTCGCGATGATGGATTGATGTCCAAGGAGACCCGCGGGTGCGCTGTCCTTCCGCGCACCATTTCAGCGACGATCGCGAAATCCCGGTAACCGGGATTGGCCGATGAGCCGATATAGGTCTGATAGATTTCAGTGCCCCTCTGCCGCCTCAGTCTTGTGACGCCGCAGCATCTCCAGGATAACATCTTTGGCTGACACCCAATCGGGAAGCGTTCCCGTCAGTCTGATTCCCCAGACCAATGGCATTTCAACATAGAAAGGCTCTCCCGCGATGGCCATGGCGACTTCCAGGCTGCCGGGTCCAATGGCGAGCATCCCGATCGCTCCTGCAGCCGGCGTATGGCTGTCGGAACCGAGCATTGTCTTCCCTGGCCTGCCGAATCGCTCCTGATGTACCGGATGGCTGACGCCATTGCCAGCCCGACTATACCAGATCCCGAACCGCTGACATGCACTAAGAAGGAAGAGATGATCATCGGGGTTCTTATGGTCTTCTTGAATGAGATTGTGGTCAACATACTGGCAAGAGAGTTCCGTTCGCGCGCTGTCCAACTGGCGGTGCATGTTGAGCGTCGAACCATGCCTGGCCATCATTTCCGGGGATGTTTCACTCTCCGATTATCTTGACGAGCGACGATCGAGTGCGAAAATTCAAACGCTGTGTGGAATTAACTGGAGTCCCGCATGGGACAATTCAAACCCAATGTCTTTCAAGGTCCAGGTCGGTTCACCCCAAATTTCCATTCACCAGGGTCAGACAGTGTTAATCAGCGAGCAGGACGGGCAGATTAACTGGCCAAGCGAAAAGGGCCTTTACTTCCTAGACACCCGCGTCGTCGGTAGTTGGAGAATCTACGCTAACGGCGAAGCTTGGGAGCTACTCAACGGCGGCGCCATCACCTACTACACCTCACGTATCTTTCTCACCAATCGATCCATTCTCACCGAAGACGGCACAATTTCGCCGCGGAAGCTGGGGCTTACCATAAGCCGGTCGATCAGCGGCGGCATGCACGAGGATCTCGATATCACCAACAACAGCATGAAGCCGGCGAAGTTCCAGCTGGAAATCGCGCTCCGATGCGACTTCGCAGATATATTCGAGGTGAAAGCGGGTCACATCGTGCGGCGGGGGCGGATTATCACAGAATGGGTGGACTCGCGGCAGCAACTGCGTACGGTCTACCGCAACAGCGATTTCAGTCGTTCAGTAACGATTAAGGCCCATTCAAATAAAAGGGGAGTGTACGCCAATGGCCGGCTCAGCTTTGAGGTCGGTTTGGAGCCGGGAGAATCTTGGCATACATGCTTGCTGTATACGTTGGAGGATGCTGACAAACAATTCGCCCCGCCGCGGGAGTGCATTGGGGATTCTCACAAGTCGCACCACGCCGAGACGATGGCGGACTGGCTGCGGACAGTCCTTAAGATCCGTACAAGCAACCAGGAGTTCAGTGGCCTTTATTGTCAGGCTCTGGCGGACATGGCCGCCCTGCGCCTGCCGTTTGAAGGCACGGATCACAAGGTTTTCCTGCCGGCGGCCGGCCTTCCATGGTTCGTTGCTCCGTTTGGCCGAGACAGCCTGATTGTCTCACTGCAAAACATTCTGATCTATCCGGAATTCGCTCGCGGGACGCTGGACATTCTTGGATCGCTGCAGGCGAAAGAAGAGGACAACTACCGCGACGCCGAGCCGGGTAAGATTCTGCACGAAATGCGTTATGGTGAGCTTGCGCATTTTAAGCTCATTCCGCACACGCCCTATTATGGCACCGCAGACGCGACGCCACTTTATCTGATCGCGCTGCACGCTGCTTGGCGTGCTACCGGCGACCGGGGACTTCTGGAGCGACATCTCAAGACTGCCGAGGCTTGCCTGTCCTGGATCGACCATTATGGCGACCTTGACGGCGACGGCTTCCAGGAATATCAAACGCGCTCTCCAGTCGGCTACGAGAATATGGGTTGGAAGGATTCCGGTGATTCCGTCGTCTACCCAGACGGCACATTAGTGAAGGGGCCCAAGGCGCTCTGCGAACTTCAAGGCTATGTCTACGATGCATGGGTGCGGATGGCCGAGATCTTCGATGCGTTGGGCAAGCCCGAGCGAGCACAGGCGCTGCGCGCGAACGCGGCCACAATCTTTGATCGGTTCAACGAAGTTTTCTGGGATGAGAATTTAGGCTTCTACGCCTACGCGTTGGATGGCGAGAAGAAGAAAGTTCTGACCGTTGCCTCCAATGCAGGACACTGCCTTTGGTCAGGGATCGTGACTCCGGATCGTGCTAAGAAAGTGGTGAAACGCCTGATGGCACCGGATATGTGGTCTGGATGGGGCATCCGCACGCTTTCCGCTCTTAATCCAGCATTCAACCCCTACAATTATCAAACCGGTTCTGTGTGGCCGCACGATAACTCAATCATCGCGATGGGTTTCAAGTCCTATGGCTTCGCGGCGGAGGCGGCACAGATCGCCCACGACATTGGCGAGGCAGCGAGCTATTTCCTGCTTAACCAGCTGCCAGAGCTCTACACCGCGTTCGAGCGGAACGAGACGAACTTTCCGGTGCAGTATATCGGCGCGAATGTACCGCAGGCCTGGGCGGCGGGCTCGGCCTTTATGCTGATGCAGGCGTTGCTGGGATTCCTACCCGATGCGCCACGCAACAAGCTCTACGTCGATCCCTCACTTCCGTCATGGTTACCTGACCTGACGATTCAAGACCTCCGGATCGGGAAGCATAAGTTCGACATCCACTTCAGGCGAGAGGGCGAGCGAACGGAGTTCGAGGTGCTCAAAGGCGATGCGAACGTGGTCGAGCGTTGCAATTTAGGACCAAAGATTGCTCAGCTGAGTCGATCATCTGACCCAATCTAGACATTTACTTGGCGCGCTTCTTGTCCCTTCTTGGCAAGTTCGGGCGCGATTGTACCCGCTTCAGCGAAGGGTTTTTTCTATCTTCCGCGCGAAAATGGGCCTCGATCTCGAGCAGAAGACGGAATGGGTCTCTACTGACTGCGGACCTGCCATCGATATTTAAGTTGTTATTGTCCCCTTTGCTTTCTTCATCCATAGCCAGCATCAATACTTAGTAGCCCGTCGACGAAGCTCTCTGAGGCCAAAGCATGTCTATTTTCGAACAGTTGCTTCCAATTATCTGCGTTTCAACAGAGGGAAAAAAAGCCGTTTAATACTGGATGCGTATTCCTTTTTCCATCGCTCCAGACGAAAACAGTCTACAAACACACAACTCGCCCCGGCAACCATCCATACCATAAGGAATAAAGCACTCTGCGGAACAAAATAGATAAGACAAACAAGAACGATTATGTAGAAGAAAAAAGATATCAAGTTGGCGCATAGAACCTTCGGTCGTCGACTCCAGAACCATTCCGCTCGCACAACTTCATCCTTATTAATTACAGCGTGCTCCAAGTGCAAAGACTTGATCAAATCTGCCGGGCATACTTCCGTGTAATTCCAAATGGGATCCACGCCAACTTTCTTCGGCGGATACATAGATCAAAAATTGTCAAGAACCCTGGTAAGATGTGACAACATATCGCTCTCCGATATATTGTAAAGGATTTCTCTTTTGGTTTTTTATCATGTTCGCAAGCGGACGATGAAATGGTGCTGAATGATTCAACTAAGCAAAATCATGTACGAGCAATATCCTAAATCTCTTGTCGACAGCATAAGACACAAGAGAGCTGATCAACAGCTCGCTGCGAATGAGAACTCGGAGCATGATTTGATGCTGCAACTCTTGTCAGGAGATATGCCATTTATCGATGACATCATTCGGGCGGGGAGCGCAGGAATCCGAGCCAAGGATCTACATGCTACTAACCTGAGGCGGGGTCACGTGTTACATGCATCTAATTCGTTCCATGAAACTTGCAGGAACAGCCTCTTTCGCTGTGCTTGCTGTTTGTAGTCTCACGACAAAACTCCGTGCTCACGGATTCGAGGGAGATCGCTTTTTCCCTCCGACGATTCGAACCGATGATCCTTTTGCAGTGGATGAACTCTCGCTGCCGGTCGTCTCTGTTTTTAACAATCCCGCTGGAGGAGGCGCTCCAAGGACTCGAGAAATCGATATTAGCTCTGAGTTCGATAAGGAGATATTTCCCAAGTTCGCGCTCGGAATTTCAGCCACTTATATCGTTTGGATATGTAATCCCAAGTGAATCAGGCGATCCAAATGCACTGGACTGGGGATTCGCGTTGGAATACAGCCTGCCCTACTTGCAAGAGCATGTTCAGGAAGTGGAGTGGTTGCGTCCATTTAGAAACGTCATTCCGCTGGTAGAATTCGCAATGAACAGTCCGTTGGATCGCGACGGCGGTCAGACAACCGGCACGATCAATCCCGGTATACCTGCGGGGTGCTGACCTTGATCGCGGTGGCTTACGTGATAGCGTCAGCGATACAGTTTCCGCTTTCGCTAGTTGCGCTATCTGGAGGGGTAATGCTGCTGATCGGGGCACTTTACTGGAAGCAGTCAACTCTTTATGAGACAGGAAAGCGTATTTCCTGGTCCATCTTTGGGTTTATCGCAGGCATGGTTATCGTGGTTCGGTCCATCGAGGATACTGGCCTCACGACCATGTTTGGTAGCTGGCTGCTGAAACTATCCGGTGGAACGACCCCCGGAGCGGTAATAGTCGGGACGGCCGGAGCCGCCCTGGGGACGAACCTGATTAACAACGTGCCCATGGCAGTCGTGATGGCATCCGCGTTGGGCAGCATCCAACACGCACCAATGGCTATCCAGCATGCTGTCGGCGACGCCGGACCAATTCAAAGCATTTGCCGCAGCGGTCGGTCGGATGATGAAGACGCAACCCAATTATTCTGCGCGCGATATGGCTGATATCCATGTGCCCGTCGCGATCGTACAAAGCGAGCATGATGAGTTTATCAAGCCCGAACATGCCGAGTATCTCGCCCGGAGTATTCCCGGAGCGGAATTGATCCTCCTGCCCGGCGTGAGCCATTCGCACCGCTGCAAAGGCCGGAGCAATTCAACAGCGTGATGCGGGCTTTCCTCGGTAAGGTTCTTTCTTGAAGGAAATTGACACTCCGTCTAGCCTGTTCGCCTTGGATCGATATTGACTTTTACGGGTCAATGGGACGACAGCTCAAGTGGTTCCTTGCGAGACGGTGCACTAGCCTTGACCTCCTATATCACTTGAACGGTTCATACCACGGAAAAAAACCAACTAATTAAAAAGGCAGAATTTGAGCAAATCAAACGAGATAATTCCCCGTCCGCCGCTTCCCCCTTTCACCCGCGAGACCGCGATCGAGAAAGTGCGACTGGCCGAGAATGGCTGGAACAGTCGTGACCCGGAAAAAGTAGCTCTGGCGTACACTGTCGATAGCTGGTGGCGCAATCGCGCAGAATTTATGCAGGATCGGACAGCCATCATCGAGTTCCTCACGCGCAAATGGAGGAAGGAACTGGATTATCGACTCGTCAAGGAACTATGGGCTTTTGACGAAAGCCGCATCGCGGTGCGCTTCGCTTATGAGTGGCACGACGACTCAGCCAATTGGTTTCGTTCTTACGGCAACGAGAACTGGGATTTTGATCAAAATGGACTGATGCATCACCGGCACGCATCCATCAACGATCTGCCAATTAAAGAATCCGAGCGCAAGTTTCGTTGGGATTCTTCGCACCCTCGCCCACTGGAGCACCCGGGACTCAGCGACCTTGGCTTGTGAACTTGGAAATTCCCCGGAACGAACTTCTAATAGGTAGTTAAGGAATTCCTTCAAGCGAGCACTTTCCTCGGAGATTTCGAGTTGGGCGCCGGATGTCTGCTTGGCTTCTGACAAACGGGGCACCAAGCAGTAGTGCGGCCGGCGATCGTTCCATGATCCAGCAAGGTGCCGTCGCGCGGGCAGCGACCGCGTTTCTGCCAGCGACGATGAATCAGCCAATTCTTCGGCGGTTCGCTCCAGTCAATGCCGATCGTTTTCAGCGCCATTCGGCAGATCGCGCGGCTGGCCCGCCAAAGATTATGCTGTTGCGAAGCGCTTAAATCGCCGGCGCGCGTGGCCGGATGCAGCTTGACCCGCCACATCATTTCATCGGCCATCCAGTTGCCGACTCCCGGAAAAACCGTCTGATCAAGCAGCACGGCCTTGATCGGCAAACGCCGTCCCCGGTGCAATCGTTCACCCAACACGGCGAGCGTAAAGGTGTTTGAAATCACCGCGGGAGGCAAATTTCTCCACCACTCCGGCACCCTTCTGCCGAGCGCGAACCGGACGCGTCCGAACATCCGCGGATCGGAATAAACCAGGCTCCGCTTCTCCTGGAACAACGCCAGGTGATCGTGTTTACCGGGAGAAATCCCGGCGGCCTCGACGCGTAACCGGCCGCTCATGCCGAGATGAATTCCGAGCGATGTTCCACGCGAAAAGCGAAAGAGCATCTGCTTCCCGTGCGCCTCAGAACTGAGGAGTCTTGCACCGGTCAGCGCCTTTTCCATGGCGGCGACATCGGTACCGCGAAAGACCCGCTTTTCGGGATGCAGGGCGACCCCAATCACCCGCGAACCGAAGCCGGAATCCCATTGCCGGCGGAAAAATTCGACTTCAGCAAGTTCGGGCATGGTTGGATGAGCCGCCTTGGCGCGGCAAGCAATGGCAGCGGTGCTATTCTTGCTCGGCCTGAGAGGAAACGACAAGTCCGAATACCATCCGGTCCGCAGTGTCGACAGAGGTGAAGAAATGCAGGTTACCGCACCCGTGGCGCCCCTGGGCCATGGGTACCTGGGGGCGAGAGATTTCGCCGGACCGGCGGACGGCTCAAACTGCGTTTGTTTGAGGTAAAAATCTCATTGCTTTGGGAAATGAGGTAATCGGCCGTTCGCGCAGCCAAGGCCTGGATAGTCAGGCCGGGATTAGCCGATCCCTGCGTCGGTAGAATGCTACCGTCACACACAAAGAGGTTCGGATGTCGGGGGTCCGCCCGAAGCCGTCGACGACTGCGGTACGCTGGTCATGACCCATCCGAGCGCCGCCGACCAGGTGCGCGTAGTAATTGCCCAGTCGGCACCCACTCCGTCCTCGGAATACACTCGAAAATCGGACGGGTGAAATCGCGGTGCAAACCCGGCCCAGTGAACAGAACCGCCACCTATGCCCTTGCCGCTATTGTTAGCGCCAAGTGAGAGTGGATCGGCGCCTCCAGTAATTCGCAGATCTTCCCACCAGTTCGCCGCCGAACCAGAGTCACTGCTGAGAATGCAATTGTCGGGCAGGCGCGGCGACAATTCCCAAAATACCCGCTGTGGATTGATAGGGTCCGCATTCTGCATGGCCCGCGCCTCAAGGAGTTTCCACCAATCGGACATCCCCTTTTCGATTCCCTTGCGCCAGGCCCGGTCCGATTTCCGTTTGAGGAAGGGAACTAATGCACGCAACGTTTCGGCGCTATCTCCGATAAGATTAACTTCCATTGGGTAGCGGAGACCTAGCAGGCGACCATCGATATCGATCTGCACCCCGCGAGCATGGCCCTCCTTCGGCAGAAACTCCGAATAAGGAAAATTCGATCCTACCATCAGCAGGGTATCGCAATTGGTCATCATCTCGGAGCTGGGTTTGGTACCCAGCAAACCGATCGAACCCGTGACAAACGGGAGATCGTCTGGCAACGCGGCTTTTCCCAGGAGTGCCTTCGCAATCCCCGCGCCGAGAAGGTCCGCTACCTCGAGCACTTCGTCCGCTGCCTGTAGCGCACCGGCGCCCACCAGCATTGCTACTTTCTGGCCAGCGTTTAGCAAATCAGCTGCCCGGCGAAGGTCTACTTCCTTCGGTATAACGCGCGGAATCGAAAAATCGATTCCCGAATGGATGGTACCGTGCGCGCGCGGCGGCGCCTCCACGGCATCGAGTTCCTGCACATCATTGGGAATGACAATACAGGTGACCGTTCGCTCAACCTTGGCTATCCGCACGGCGCGGTCGACCAGATGTCGAATCTGAACAGGATCCGAGGCCATGTGGATGTATTCGCGTGCGACATCCTTATAAAGGGAGACCAGATCTTTCATTCTGACCTCGGGTTGATGATCAGTAAGGAGATGCGCAGCGCGAACATCTCATCAGCTAAAGCTCTCGTGAGATGCTCGCGCTCGAGAAACGCTTAGAAAACCGCTCGGGAGGAAGATGGGATTGGTATGGGCGGAAACAGGGTTTGCATTCCTTTCCAGGTTGTTGAGCAATTCAGGCTTTAAGCGCCACATGGATAAGCTATGGTGGATGGCTACCGGTACACAAGGCTCATGAAGCATTCGCAGGTCATGTGTTATCTGGTTTCATAAAACAAAAATCGGAATTTTCCGCTTTTCTTGGGTCAGATGAAGCGTCTCAGGACGCTCAACCTCAGCCGGAGGTGAGCATCTACCGAACAGGGATTCTCGAGTGATTCTCTCTGATGAGCGTGATGCGTATGGTCTGCGTCGCCTGTCAATCGACTTTCACTATACTTTAGCAGACGTAAAACCAATACTTCGTGCACACGCATGCTTCGCCGAGTGGCTCTCCTCTCGGAAACTTGGGGCACTTCATTGGTCGGTCCCAGAAGCGGAGCGAGTCAGCCATATCATCGGTCAATCGAGAGATGGTCGCCATCAGATTGGCACTACGCGCATGGGACATACTGAGAAAAGAGGCGTGGTTAATAAAGATTGTCGCGAGCCGTGACGACGAATACTTCACAATGCCGCTATGTCTTGTTACTTTGTTCGCGAAGAGCAAGTTCGTCGGTGCGAAGAGTTCTCAATGTCTGGTAATTAGCTTTCGCCCAACGCCATCGTTATTCGCTCTTTGTTGTCGTGTGAGTCAGCCATTCACGATCCTTTTTAAATTCGGCTAAGGTGGTTGGAAAAAGCGGTTTGACGATCCGAAATCGAAATATTATGCCGGCAACGATACTCATGAGGAGCGACACTCCTGCACAGGCCAATGCGCTCCAACCCCATTCCCAGTGGAAGATCAGCATCAGAAGATAGAGAAGGAAAACAATGAGCATCACCAGAAAGCCTGCAAGAAAGACCAGCGCGCTCACCAACAGCAGCCCCAATATCAGCAACTGTACGCCGGCCTCTTTCGATTCCAGCCCGAGAAGTCTGACCCTCAGCTCGAGATAAAGAACCAGAGAGGCAATCCATCTGCGGATTGAGTCGGCGGCAGAGGTTATCGAGGGAGAGGATCCCACTGGAGCGTTGGAATCCATGGACTATCTCCCCAAATTCTCCGAAGCCTCTTGAACGCGCTCCTTTGCCGAGGTTACGGGCTCCTGAGGATCTATCTTTTTTTTCATAATATGCAATTCTACTTCTCGAGACCATTGGAACTTCGCTACTCGAACCAGATTTGGACTCACCAAGATAAAAAGGCCGTCGGGCCGCGATAAGAGTGGCGCTGCGTTAAGAGTTTGGAACGATTTTGCCTCGAAGCCGAGGGCTGCAGGACTCAGCCCAGGATTTCAACCCTGGAAACCATCCAGACAGGCCTTAACTTAGCGCCGCTTCACTTGCGCTATCCCTTTGCATCTTTTGCTCAATCTCAGGGGTAGGCACTTCGACTTCTAATCTCTTAACCCTCACTGCGTGATCCTCAGGCTCGACCCGAGAGCCGTATGTATGAGTGTAAACTTGTGTGAATTCCGCGCCAAAAAGCAGGATTTGTGCGGAATAGTAAATCCACAACAGCAAGGTAATCAGGGAACTGGCGGCGCCGTACGCTGAACCTGCCGCGCCACTTCCCAAATAGAGGCCAAGAATAAACTTTCCGACAACGAACAACACGGCTGTCAATGAAGCTCCGATCCAAACATCGCGCCAACCGATCTTTATATCTGGCAGAAAGCGGAAAATCATCGTAAACAGAACTATGACGACTCCGAAGTCAAGGATAAGAAAAAGAACGAGAGCCAAAATGTGCCCTCCGGGCAGCAGGTTTTGCAGATAGTTGCTCAAACCCCTGAGAACACTTTCAATCGTTAGAGAAACCAAAAGCAGAAAACAAACACCGGCCACCATCGCAAAAGATAAGAAGCGCGCTCGAATAAAAGCCCATAAACTCGCGCCTGGTTTTGCTTTTACACCCCAGATTGTATTTAACGCGTCCTGGAGTTGACCGAACACTCCGCTGGCACCAAATAATCCGACGATGATGCCCAGCGTAGTAGCTAGGATACTGCTTTGCGGCTTCGAGACACTCGCCGCGATGTCCTTAATAACTTTGATCCCGCTTGGATCAATCATGAACTGTAGTTGCTCTATAATCTTGTCACGGGCATTTTGGCTACCGAAGAAGAGGCCAAAAAAAGCCAAGAGTATCAGCACAAGTGGAGCGAGCGAAAAAACGGTAAAATAGGCCAAAGCCGCACCGAGTTGGGGACATTTATCATTGATCCATTGCGTCGCAGTAGTTTTTAAGATAAACCAAACAGCTTCTATACTGGGGGCCGGCGCTGGGCGCGATTTTTCCCGCTTAACATTGTCTGGCAGGTTTTCAACTATCGGATCCCTTTGTTGTACTATGTCAGCTGGATACGGCTTTTCGAACGCTAAGTCCTCTCTTCTAGCCTGGAGTTCGGTTTTCCAGGATTTGACATGGTTCTTTAATAAATTCATCCCTACAGCCACGGACAGTTCTATTCCCATCGAAAAGATGGTGAGACCCTTTTTTTTGCCGCCAGGGATACGCGCGACTTCTTTCGAGTGATATCTGCGACCTTTTTGGTCATCAACCCGGTAAACGTTTTGCCTTTTAAATACCAGGCGCCGGAGGATCCAGCCGAGCGTGGCCGCAAGGCTCATCCATACCGTGAAGGGGCTACGCAGGAAGCCGTCAAAATATTTTATTAAGGCGAGGTTCCTTCGGTCGATGCGCGAATCGCCGGGCTCTGCCTTAGAAACAGCGAAGCAGTTTTCTGCATCCTTCCCTCTTTTTGCAGAACTATCCATGGTTAATCCTTCGTAAGCGGGTTCGGTTCCGGTTCTTCATGAATGGATTTTGCGGAGAAATTGAATCCAATTCTTCGTTGATCGGTTTGGTCAATTAGCCCGCACGCGCGCCTTCGAGCAAAGGCCTGTTACTCCAAGTCCACTCCCACCAGCTCCATGATGGTCTTTACGAGCTTGTCAGGATCGACCGGTTTGGCGAGGTGTGCCTGGAAACCGGCTCGTCGCGTCGATGCGAGATCTTCGTAGCGAGTTGCAGCCGTAAAAGCGATCACCGGCAGCTGCCTCAGCTCTGGATCGAGTCGCCGGACATTCTTCAAAAGTTCGTAGCCGTCCATTTCGGGCATTCCCAAATCGGAGATTAAAATATCAGGGTGAACGTTCTTGATTGTCGCCAGCGCTTCGCGGGCCGAACCCACGACGACTGCTTGAGCACTGCTCTGTCTCAGGATAATTTTCAAAAGTTCTCGAGAGTCCGCGTTATCATCGACAGCCACAACCTTGATGCTTTTAAGTCTCGTATCAGGCATTCTTTTTTCTTCCGTTTAGGCGCTCCCAGGAACGTTCGCCGACCGGTCTGAACTTGGATGCAGTCACAGGTCATGCGACCTTGCCGGTGGCCGCGGAACCCGTTTCTCAAAGGCACTTGCGCCCCAAGGCGCCGGATAGAACCTATAGGCAGACTGACGGCGGCCGCCAACAGACGGCTTTAGTTACGGAGCTGAACAAGCAACTCTTCCGGACTGCAACGTCCGTGAACCTCAATCCGCGGAAGTCGCAGGCGATCATTTCCTGATCGGCTGATGCCGAGCCGACAGGTTACTGCACTTCGAAAACCCAGAACGGCAACCAGGTTTCGTATGGAGAGGTTCTCCGCACCATAAGGGTACGCAAAGTGAAGGACCGGACGTCCCAATCCAAGCTCAAGAATCTCTCGAGCCTGTCCGGTCTGCGTTAACAGATCAGCCTGGTTCATCTCGGTCATTGGCCGGTGGATCAAAGAGTGGCAACCAAATTCAACCCCTTCATTGCCAATTGTCCGTAATTCTTCCCACGACATCAGTGGCGCAGCCTCACCGTAGTGCAAATCCCAATCGGCCACCCCTCCGATCCGGTCGGCGACCAGAAAAGCAGTGGCCGCAAAAAAATACCTTCGCAAAGCGGGCAAGGCGGCGGTCAGAAAATCTCGATAACCGTCGTCAAAGGTTAATACGAGCGGCTTTCCCGGCAGCGCCTCGGAACTGGAGAGAGCTTCAACCCAATGATTGAGATCGATAGACCGGAATCCGGCTTGCTTGAGGGCAGATAGCTGCTCATCAAACAGGGTCGGATCTACTCTGAACCGACCCAATCCCGGGGGGCCATCCGTCGCAACCCGGTGGTACATCAAAATCGGGACGCCGAAATTTTCCAAATCAGCGGTTGGCTCGAACTCTCGCTGAACTGAAAGTTCTATGGGGTTTCCACGGCTTTGAGAATTAAATTGATCGCCTGACGCAGAGCGCATGAAATTAAAAGAGCGTTAGCCAATTTTAAAATGCTTAAAGCGGTAAACTGTTGATCGCGGCCGGTCGGATCTCCGGACTTCTCCTCTCAAACCAAAAGCACGCTGCAAAAATGCTGAAACGCGGCGATCGAACTGGCGCACGCAACCACGGGGACCGGGAAATTCGTACAGAGGGTGACCAAATTTTCAGCGCTTTTTATGCTGGCCACTCATTCGCTAATCACTGAACCCGGCGGGACTCTCGTTGTGCAGCCCCCACTCGAAACATGTGAAGCGTGCATAGTCCTGCCTGCGCGCGATGAAAGCGCCCGGATTGAAAAGTGTCTCTTAGCACTAGTCAACCAGACTGATTTGCAGCGGGTTCCATTTAGTCCCTCAAGATATGAGGTCATCGTGCTGGCAAATAACTGTCGTGATGCCACTGCTGCCGTGGCTCGCGAGTTTGGCCGCCGGCACCCGCAATTGGCTTTGCATGTGGCCGAAATTCAGCTTTCATCCGGGAAAAGTTTCGTCGGATGCGCTCGCAAATTACTGATGGACGAAGCGTGCCGAAGGCTCTTTTTACTGAAAAGGCATAATGGAATTATCGCTTCCACTGATGGCGACACCTTTGTGGAACCCACTTGGCTAGCTGGTATTCTGCGTGAAGTCGAGGCGGGCGCCGACGCGGTTGGCGGAAGAATTGTGGCTGATCCAAGCGAAAGAATGCTGCTGCATCCGTTCGCCGAGCGCACTTACCTGCGGCAGGTTGCGCACGGCTTTTTGCTCGCCGAACTAGAACATCTGATCGATCCTGATCCGTTTGATCCGTTTCCGCGCCATCCCAATCACAATGGCGCAAGCCTGGCCGTTACAGCCGCCACGTATGCCCGGATTGGCGGGTTATCGGAGGTTCGAGAGGAAGAAGACAGCGCGCTCTACGAGGCGATTTTGCGGAGCGGGGCACGGTTTCGCCATAGTTTAGGAGTTCGCGCGACTACATCCGCTCGTCTGGATGGCAGAGTGAAGCACGGATTTTCGGCTGGATTAAAACAGTTCTATAACTTAAACCAAAATTCACCTGCCCTACTGGTAGAGAACGTCTCAGCTAGCGAGATCCGACTGCGCGCTCGCCGAATGGTGCGAGCGCTACGGCACGAGATTCAGCCGAGGCGCCCTCTGATGGATTATCAGGTTAGAGCGGCTGCGCGCTTGCTCCGAATCTCCACTTTCTGGTTGTCTCAGGAAATTCACCGACCTCAACCATGGGGCCGCCTAGTGGAACGAATTGGTCTTCGCCAGACGATCGAAGGTGAATGGGAGCGATCCTGGCCGAAAATGTTCTTGGAACAAGCCATTGCGGCACTACGCATTCGCCTGTCGGACCTTCGACCAGGTCCCGAAAACAAATCTTTCCCGCAGGAATAGCATCGCTTCCCGGCCGTAAAATGGCAGAAAGATCATCGCGGCTAAGGAAGCCGAGCGAGGACGTCAATGCGATACTTCTTCTTTTTCGCATGGTAGGCTCGATTGAACAGCGCAGGCGTTAACGCGAGAAAATGATCGTGAACTTCATCACCGGTAAGTGGATAGTCCTCCACAAAAGGAGTCCAATGCACTAGTAAAAGATGCCCTCCCGGCTGGAGAGCGCTAACGATCCAGTCTCTGGCAATTAAAAGATCTCCTTCGCAGAGATAGTAGCCAACCTCGGAGAGCACAATCAGATCAAAAGTTTGAGCAGGTCTCTCGCGGGGGAAGTGCATAATCACGAACTCAACGTGAGATTGATCCGAGCAACGTGTACGCGCACGTCGCTGAGCGAGAGGGGAGACATCGATCGACAGCAATCGATCGCAACGGTCCGCTAACATCCGAGTGAGCACACCAATCGAACCACCGACCTCGAAGCCTTGACGATAGCGTTGCCGGGGCAATGCCGCAATGGAAGCAAGGTATTTCTCTTTTTCGTATGGACTGGTTGCAAATTGCCAGGGATCCGCGTTCGCCTGGTAAATCTCATGGAAATAGTTAGGGCCCAGGGTGTTCGGTGCCTTCGGATTCATGATGGAAAAACAAATCTCCAGCTGCTTAGCCCGAGAGACTGAACGTTCCAGCGTCAGCGAGCGCGGCATCAAAACAAGGTTGTCTAAGATAGAGCCGTAAATCACGAATGATCCGTTCTGCTGGTTCCGGGGGTAATAAGCCGCGACTGCCGATGCAACGTTCAGCGTCTCTGATTACATCCATTGAAACCTGCTCAACGACAGTCCGAACCATGTTGGCATAAACGGTCAGGGCAACGGTGCTCTTCGGAGTCATAAGCAGATCGCCTCCGAAGGTGGGAGCAAAGGAGCGCACCTTTCCCGAGGCACTTTCGAGCCATAGTCTTCCGGTTTCGATCGCCAGACTCATTTGTCCCATGCGACCGACTTGGTAAGGATCGGTCGTACGCCGCAGTTTTTGCAAGTAGCTTCGCGTCTTCTCGACCAACGCTTCCGCCCCACCCAACTGCACCGCAGCGAAGCGGATAACACCCAAAGTTAGCCAAGGCTCACGTTGATAGTCATTTGGATTTCCGATCAACCAATTTTCCTCCAAGAGGACTCCAGAGAAGTTTACCTTCGCGCTAACGCTTCCCCTCATTCCAGTGGCGGTCCACCAGCTTCGATCGATTCGGGTTTTCACCTGCTCCATTGGAATGACACAAAGTTGCAGCTTACCATTAGGCAAGATTGCGCCCACCAGCGGTCTTGGAACTCTACCGGCTCCCGAACAGAACGTCTTTGACCCCGTAAGCTCGTATCTTTTGTGCCCGAGGGGATGAATTTTAAGACCATCGGCGGCTTCGGCGTTCCAGACTCCGAAAAGCCTCTGGTCCCTGGCATCACCGGCAAACCATTCCAGCTGTTCTGGGTGGGCAAACGTCTGGATCAATTGCAAACCGTTGACATGCCCCTCATAGATTCGGCCAACGCTTAAGTTGCCTTTACCTAAGAGCCGCAAAAGCCGTAGCAAATGCCTGGTGCTCTGCGATTCGAATCCCAGTCCGAGACCTCCTAGGCTTCTGTGCAGAGGAGCGGCGATAAGTCCCTCGAAAGCAATTTTAGCAAATTCCTTTTCCGGAAAAGATCCATCTCGATCAACCTCGGCAGCGTTCTCGGCACAAAAATGGGCAATTTCGGCGCCCCGCCTAAGCAATTCGTGGAGAGACTTCGGAGCAGGCACCGTATGCATTTATGAGCGGGGCAATTGGTTTACCAAATCGATGACTCCGGGGCCTCAGGCCGCTTGCGGCAATGCCGTCACTTTTTCGCTGGCCTCACCTCCGGACCGGATGCCTTCGTAGATCATAAGATAATCCGAAGCCATCCGTTGCGCGCTAAATCTCTTCTCGAATTCCTGCCGGCAACGTTTTCTATCGATCACGCCAAGTCGATCGACCGCCGCGACTGCATCATTCTGATTGTCGACGATGAAACCAGTTTTCCCATCCTCAATGATTTCCGGAACAGATCCTTGGTTGTACGCGATGACTGGTGTGCCGCAGGCCATCGCCTCAATTAAGACTAAGCCAAATGGTTCAGACCAGTCGATCGGGAACAACAGGGCCAGGGCGTTTCCTAGAAAATCGCCTTTCCGGTCTTCGCCGATTTCTCCAATGAACTCGACCAATGGATGGCGTAACAAAGGCTTTATATACCCGGAGAAATAGTCTCGATCAGCCGGATCCACTTTCGCGGCAATCTTTAGTTGGCGCCCAGACCTTTTGGCAATTTCGATCGCACGATCTACGCGCTTTTCCGGACAGATCCGTCCCAGAAAGGCCAGGTATTCACCACGCTTCTCCTGCAGCTGATAGAGATCTTCGGGAATACCATGATGAACTGTGCCGCACCACCCGATCCACGGTAAGGGTTGTCGCTGTGCATCTGAAATCGATACGACGTTCATCTCCCGGAATTCCTTGTACAGTGGCACCAAATCAGGAATGGAAAGGTTGCCATGGAGGGTCGTGACAGCGGGCACAGGCTGACGCCTTGTAAATGGAAAATGAAGGTAGTCGATGTGGAAGTGCAAAACATCGAACTGATGGGCTTCCTGAAAGACGAGTTCGAGCAACCGAATGTGGTGCGCCACCTTGTCAACAACCGGCGTGGTGCTCAACCGCAATGCGGACTCCGAACCAGGAACCAGTCGCGCATTGGTGACAGAATCCGCGCTGGCGAAAAGCGTAACATCATGGTTTGTCGCAACGAGTTCCTCGGTCAGGTAGGAAACGATTCTTTCCGTGCCGCCATAAAGTTTTGGGGGCACGCTCTCATAAAGAGGGGCAATCTGGGCAATCTTCATCGTCCTTGTCTTGTATCTTTCGCACGCGGGGTGTTCGGCGGATGGAGAGTTAATTCCGCATCTTTCAACTGGTCATGCAAACGTGTAGGTTTCCTGTGCGGCGCAGGATGTTTACACTGACGCCGTGCGTCTTTCGGACTAGCTCGAGATCAATGGAGTTCGGACCAACGCAAAGATTATGAATTCTGACATTCTGGATCGATTCCGGTAAACAGGGATGAGCTAAGCAGATCTTCGATTCGTCGCCGTGGACACTCAGCCCGAGGCAGCTTTGGAGCAGCAGGAAAACCGTCCCCGCGGCCCAAGCCTGCGGGGCGCATGCTACGGGGTACAATGTCGGACCCTTTCCCGGGCTTCGCGTGAAGCCGCAAAAAAGCTCTGGAAGTCTATGCAATTCCAGAAAGATCGAAGCATCAAAAAGTCCCGTCAGAATCTTGCACGGCAAGGCCTTTCCTGCGGTTTGCGACAAGCCGTACGCGATCAACGCGGTGTCGTGTGGCCAGACGGACCCGTTGTGGTAGGACATCGGATTGTAACGGGCCTCTGAACTAGCGATCGTGCGGATCCCCCACCCCGAGAAGAATACATCGGACAATAAGCTCTCCGCGATTCGCTCGGCGTGTTCGGCGCTGGCAATTCCAGAAAAGAGACATTGACCCGCATTAGAGCTGCGGACCTGGCATTGGCGCTTTTCTTTATCGAGGGCCAGAGCGTACAAAGAGACTTCCTCAGACCAGAACGCCTTCTGAAATCGAGTCCGCAACGCTTCAGCCTCCTGTTCCAGCACTTGGCCCTGTTCATCGTAACCGATGGCGGCTGCTACTGCGCCGATCCCTCGTTTTGCGGCATACACGTAAGCCTGGACTTCGCAGAGAGCGATAGGACCCGCGGCGAGTTGGCCGTCAGCGTGAAATACCGAATCATGAGAGTCCTTCCAACCCTGCTGAACCAAACCACTTGGGGAGAGTCGCGCATACTCCACGAATCCATCGCCATCTCGGTCTCCGAAATTGTTGATCCAGTCGAGCGCCATTCCAATATTGCGCCAGATGGAACGCATAAACTCGGCGTCGCCTGTCCGTTCGAAGTATGCGGCGGCCAGAACTAAAAACAAGGGAGTGGCATCAACACTGCCATAATATCGCCGGAACGGGACTTCACCAATTCGCGCCATTTCTCCTTCGCGCGCCTCGTGGAGAATCTTGCCCGGCTCCGAATCTCTCTCCGATTCAACCTCAATCGCTTGGGTGGCAGCTAAATAGTTGAGGACTCCTTTCGCCAATTCTGGGTGAAACCATAGGCATTCAAGCGCCGTGATGATGCCATCCCGACCAAACACAGTGCTGAACCAGGGCACGCCGGCGTACGGATAGGGACCTTCAGGCGTCGACGCCGTAAGCATGCGGAGATCCGCCTTTGATCGATTTAACCAATCATTGCATTGTTCGTTTGAGGTGTTGATGTCGCAATTCCCGAAGCTCGTTGCTATTCTGCTCAGATCTTCGGCAGCGACGCTGTACGGCAGGGACTTGGTGTCGTCTTCGGACGTACACGAGGCTGTTAAAGTAAAGGAGGTTCTTTCTCTGGATGCGAGCGTTAACGGGATCCGCATTTCGTGGGCAGCCACTCGTGCAACGGGTCCACTACAATCCAGTTTTGTCGTTCGCAAAAGACCGTCTAAGCCCTCGTAGGCGAGCGTAACGCTGGATTTACCCAACTGCGGCTCGAGTAAGCGCCCGCGCTTGCCCCGCTTATAACCGCGCACTTCAAATATATCGGCGAAATCCGCCGCAAACTCGAGGAGTATCTCAAAAGCTGCAGAACCTAAACCGTAGTTATGAATCTCGACCAGTTCCTGGCAGGCGTTCTTCCACAGAAACTTTGTTCGGTAAATGTGCAAAGCACCGCGAAACAGCCTCTCACCACTTGGTAGATCTACATCCGCATTTGTTAGATCGACGGCCAGTAACGCGTTGTCATCCCTCACGGTCGAACTGAGGAGTAGTAACTCCGTCTCGACCAGGCGAAGAACTGATTTGGAGAGATGCCTGGCTTCCTTGTAAAAAAGCCCTTGCTCATTGAGACCAACCGGATGTAAATCGCCATGACGATCGAAGACCGCGAATGCATCTCCGCGCATCAACACCCGCGTCCGATTATCTGCCAGAGAAGATTGGGCACGAATATAATATTGGTTCTCGATTTCAATGATATCTGCCATGATGTCTGCATCCGTTCGAAAAAGTAACCTGACCTTGTCGCCGATGGCGCAATCTGAATTTGACGCCAGCCTCTTATAAATCTCAGCGTAGTCAAGCGCCTGCGCTACAACGTCCTGGCTACGGGCATTAGTGCACCGTCTCGCATATAATGGTGATGGCGTTGCGTTCAAAGTGGGCCGGCGGCCGCGTTGCTCGTCGGTTACGTCCCGCACCAGTTTTTGATAACCGCCGCGGAAAATCGGAGCGGCACAACCGCAAAACTGGTGCGGGAAGCGCCTTGCCGATGGCCCATTTTGAACGCAACGCCATCACCATTAACCATTCAGAACCAGCATGCCGGCGATGCCGCGGAAGGTATTGCTAGTTCAAACGTTATTGGAAGTATGTGTTTAGCGCGATGTCTCAGCAACTCAAAAGCCTTTTGCCTTACATCGCGCGCTACGGAAAACAGATCGCCGAACTCTTCCATGCTCATCCGCATAGTTTCCTGTTTCGGGATTTACTGGGCCTTTGGCACTGACCGGGGGCTTAAATGTGGCTCCAGGCGTAGGCCGTTTCTATCGAAAGGATTGTCTTTGTGACCTTTGTGATCTTCTGTGCAAATGATTTTTCTTCGTTCCCCCGGCACTAAGACAGAAAAAAAGCAAAAGTCATTTTTGAACAGAAGATCGCAAAGATCACAAAGAGTCACTGTCTTTAAGAGCCATCGGAGGCACGTGGGCCTGCATTGTCTAAATCTCGATCAGCAACGAATGAAACGCCCCTTAATCCCCACTCGTCCTCTTGTTCGGAAATCGTAATCATCGTCGTTCTCGACTTCTATGGACGGGGAAACGCGCCGATTGCCGACAACGTTCAAAGATCGACGAAGGACGACCACGACGACGATTAGGAAGCAAGCTTCGATACATAGTCCCCCACCTAAATTCCCTCCCCTCTCTCCCAATCGTTCTCGTCCTTCGTCGTCGTTCTTCGTCCTCGATTTCTTCGGCACGAGCGAGGCACGGGTTTGCTTCCTCCGTCCGGTGTCTCCCCGGGAAGACTTTAGCCAGCAACATCCATGATCGAGAGGACGATTGGGAGAGGTCCTACACCGCGCTAAACAGATACTAACCAATGGGGTCAGTACTCATCTGAATGGATCTTTTCTTTCAACTCCTGACTCCTGGCCTCACATCGGCATCTGGCCTCCGGTGGCACCATAAACTTCCCCGGTTACGTAGCTAGCTTGATCGCTGGCGAGGAAGACGAAGATGGGGGCTATCTCGGCGGGCTGGGCGGCACGCCCGAAAACAGTCTGTGAGCCGAATTGTTTCACCTTCTCCTTGGGCATCGTAGACGGGATGAGTGGAGTCCAGACGGGACCCGGGGCTACAGCGTTGACCCGGACGCCTTGCTTGATCGCGAAGCTGGCAAGTGATCGAGTAAAGCTGACGATGGCTGCCTTCGTCGAGGCGTAGGCGATGAGACTCGGACTCGGGTCAAAGGACTGGATCGACCCTGTGTTGATAATGGATCCGCCCTCTTTCATCTGCGGGAGAATCGCCTTGCAAAGGCGGAACATGGCGAAGACGTTTACACGATACGTTTCCTCAAATTCATTATTGGAAATGTCCTCGAATTTTTCGTGGGTCCGCTGGAAGGCGGCATTGTTCACCAGGATGTCGATTGTGCCCAATGCATCGATGGCTTTCTCGACAACAGCCCCGGATGCGGGAGGTTGACCAATGTTGCCTGGGAGAAGGATGGCTTTACGACCCGCTTCGGTAACGAGACGTTCGGTTTCCCGGGCGTCCGCCTCTTCGGATAGATAGGAGATCGCGACATCCGCTCCCTCTCGCGCGAAAGCCAGAGCAACTGCGCGGCCGATGCCGCTGTCGGCGCCGGTAACGAGTGCGTGACGATCTTTGAGCCGACCGCAACCTTGGTAGCTCGACTCTCCGTGGTCGGCTTGGGGCCTCATTGCCTCTTCACTCCCTGGAGGAGGTTGCTCCTTGTCCGAGTAGGGTGGGTGCGCGTAAATTTTCCTGGGATCTTTGGTATTCATGATTGGTTTGACTCCATTCGCCCGCAGCGGAATGCGTGGTCGCGTTTTTGTTTAGGTCTTGCTGATCTGCGGCACCGAGATCGCCCACCATCGAGACTGCGACTGGATGCCAACGGTTTCGTTCCTGGGCGTCTTCTAAGCCCCTGCCAACCCGGAGCGACGATCCAGCTCTCCCCGGAGCAGGGCCAATACCGCTGCTTCCTCCGGTCTCAGATCGTGCAAATGTTCAGAGATTTCGGTGTCAGCCTTGATTCGAAGTGAATCGAGCTAAACTCCCATCCATATAGGTGGTTATCACCGTGGGATGGATATAACACTTCCGGCATATTGCCGCAGTATTACCCAACATGCGCGCGACGGCTTCGACGGCTGTCACTACATTTCTTTTGGCCGCAGTTTTGCTGTCTACTTCTTCCATCTGGCGCAAGGCGATGGCCGCTAAGACAGTCCCAGCCCACGTCCGAAAATCCTTTGCCGTAAAGGGCTGACCACTAATTGTTTGCAGGTATTCGTTTACATCATCGGAGCAAATCTCCCTGGTCTTGCCATCCGAATCCGAATACTCAAAAAGGCGTTGTCCGGGCAGATCCTGGCACCTACGAACGATTTTTGCCAAGCGCGGATCAGAGACTGCAATTTTGTGTTTCTTTCCACTTTTGCCGCGAAAATCAACAGCATTCAACACCAGGAGCGTCGTCAGAGTGTTCCTTGACGGCAGGCATACTGGATCTCAATATGTTGAAAACTGAGCCATGACTATTCCGACGGAACCGATCGGGAGTATACCTCGCCCTTTAGCATTGCTTGATGCGATCAGTCGGTACGGCAGCGCGAATCCTCTTCTGGAGCCCTTTTACGAGGAAGCGATCCGAGAGACGATCGAGCAGTTTGAGGCTACCGGCTCACCGGTGGTCACCGATGGGGAGCAACGAAAGTATCACAACTTCGCGACTTACTGCGTCGAGGGGCTGCCAAATACCGCGCCCGATGGGTTCAAATTGCCGTTCGCTGCTGGACACATTCGCAGGTGGCCGCGGCTGACAGCCGGGCCGTTTCGGTTTCTGATGTTTGGCTACGATTTTCTCGAGCGGGCACTGAAGTACGCGCATGTCCCGGTTAAGCAGGCCGTCATTTCTCCCTCGGCGCTAAGCCTCATGTACCCGGCGGAGAACCTTCCTGACTACTCTCGGGAAGAATTCATCAGGGATTTGCTCGCCGAGCATGAAAAGGAGATCCGCGGGTGTCTTGCGAAGGGCGCGCACAAGGTCCAGGTCGATTTCACTGAGGGGCGTCTGGCGGTCAAGATCGATCCGTCCGGATCGCTGCTCAACAGCTTCATTGAGCTCAACAATCTCGCCCTCAGTCGTTTCTCCGAGGCGGAACGCAAGCGGATCGGAGTTCATACCTGCCCGGGTTCGGACAGGGATTCGACCCACAGCGCGCAGGTGGATTACGCCGAACTTCTGCCGGGCCTTTTTGAGCTCCGGGCGGGAAACTTTTATATCGCGCTGGCTGGGGAACCGGATCGCACGCGAGTGCTGAAGATCATCCGACAATATCTCAAACCCGGGCACCAGATATTCATCGGAGTAGTTTCGCCCATCGATCCGCGGGTCGAACATCCTAAAGAAATCCGCGACCGCATCCTGGAGGCGGCGCGATATATACCAGTGGAACAACTGGGAACCACAGATGACTGCGGTTTTTCACCATTCTGCGACGACACTTCGACCACGCGGGAAAAGGCGTTTGCCAAGATTCGGGCGCGTGTGGAAGGAACGGCGCTGGCTGAAGAAATGATCAATGGCAGATAGCGGCCAACCTGAGGAGGAAACAAAACGGCTCCGGGCTACCCTCCTGGAGACGGCGGCCACCGTCCTGCAAATCCGGCAGCATGCCGAGCAAGAGATTCGTCGAGCGAACGAAGTCCTCGAACAACGCACCAGAGAACTCTCCCAGGCGCTCATGGTGATGCGAGCGACGCTGGAATCGACCACGGATGCAATCCTGGTCGTCGACGAGAAAGAGAAGGTCGCGGACTTTAACGAAAAGTATCTCGCCATGTGGGGGGTTCCGCAGAAGGTCCTGGAGGTCGGGATGCTATCCGAGGTGCGGAAACTTATGAGCCAAAACTTCGCCAAGCCGCAACAGTTTATCGCTCGGATTGAAGAAATCGTCGCCAGCACGCAAGAGAGCTTCGACGTGCTGGAGTTGAAGGACGGCCGAATTTTGGAGCGTTATTCCAAGGTCCTGACCATTGAAGGACAAAGCGCAGGCCGCGTTTGGCGCTACCGCGACGTGACCGAGCATCATTTGGCCGAAATCACTTCTCGCCGCCTGGCGGCCATCGTCGCCTCGTCCGACGACGCGATCATCGGAAAGGATTTGAACGGTATCGTCACCAGTTGGAATTTCGGAGCGGAGCAGATCTTCGGGTACACCGCCGACGAAATGATCGGCGCGTCGATCATGCGATTGATTCCACCGGATCGCCGGGATGAGGAACGGGAGATCCTCTCCCGGATCCGGCGCGGCGAACGCTTCGGTCATTTTGAAACCATTCGTCTCGCTAAAGACGGGCGGCAGCTCAACGTCTCGATCACGGTTTCTCCGATCAAGGATTCCCTGGACCATGTGGTCGGCGCGTCCAAGGTGGCTCGAAACATCACTGAGCGCAAAAATTCGGAGGTGGCCCTTAAAATGGCGATGGAGAAAGCCGAGGCGGCCAACGCCAAGTTCCGGGCGTTCTTTGAACAGGGGCCACTCTTTGCGGGCATCATGGCTCTGGACGGCACCATCATCGAGGCAAACCGCCTCTCCTTGGAATCATGTGGGTACACAAAGGAGCAGGTGGTCGGAAAGCCGTTCTGGGAGTGTCCCTGGTGGTGCCCGTCGGCGGCACTGGCGCAGCAGATCAAGTTAGCAGTTGCCCGCACAGCCGCCGGCGAAGCCTTTCGGGCGGAGATTCCCTACTTCGTCGCGGATGGCGGTCAAAGAATGGTGAGCTTAGTTCTTCTTCCCATAAAGGATGAGATGGGCCGCACCGTGTTCATCGCTCCGACTGGAACCGACATCACTGATCTGAAGCGGGCGGAATCACAGCGAGACGATCTGCTCCAAGCCGAGCGTGCTGCCCGATCGGCTGCAGAGCGTGCGAGCCTTCTCAAGGATGAATTTCTGGCTACTCTGTCCCACGAACTTAGGACGCCTCTCAACGGCATCCTTGGTTGGTCGCATATCATGAAACAAGACCACACCAATACGGTAGTTATTGCTCAGGGGTTGGAAGTCATCGAACGCAATGCTCGCGCGCAGTCGGAGATCATCGAAGACCTTCTGGACATGAGCCGCATCATTTCGGGTCGGGTGCGCCTTAACGTGCAGCGACTCGATCTTTCGGCCATCGTTCAGTCGGCGGTGGAGACTGCCCGGCCGACGGCTGAAGCTAAAGGGGTTCGACTGCAGACAATTATTGATCCGCTGGATGGCATTGTAGTGAGCGGTGACTTTAATCGGCTAAACCAGGTGCTGTGGAACCTGCTTTCCAATGCGGTGAAGTTCACGCCAAAGGGCGGACGCGTGCAGGTGCTGGTCGAACGCGTTAACTCCCGTCTTGAAATTAGCGTGATTGACACCGGCGAGGGCATCAAGGTGGATTTTCTGCCCTTCGTCTTTGACCGCTTTCGGCAGGCCGACGCTTCCACTACCCGGCGCCACGGCGGCCTTGGACTCGGCCTTTCGATTGTGAAACAATTGGTCGAACTTCATGGCGGATCGGTTCGCGTCAAGAGCGACGGGCCCGGACGTGGATCAACTTTCATCATCGACTTGCCGTTTACGGTTTTGCATGGCTATCGTGAACCGGAGACCGAGCGCCGTCACCCGCGTTTAGCACTAAAACGCATCGGCACAGCGGATGTTGGTGTTGATATTAAAGGCGTACGCGTACTCGTGGTCGATGACGAAACGGATGCTCGCTCGTTGGTTCAACGTCTACTCGAAGGTTGCCAGGCAGTCGTAACAGCTGCCGAGTCGGCCAAAGAAGCAGTTGAGCTGCTCCAAGGTCGCAGGTTCGACGTTCTGGTGTGCGACATCGGCATGCCCGGCGAAGATGGGTATTCGCTGATCAAACGTATACGGTCACTTGGCGCAGCCAGCGGCGGAGCCATTCCGGCTATCGCTTTGACTGCTTACGCCCGTGTCGACGATCGCGTTAAAGCCATCGCCGCGGGCTTTCAGATGCACATCGCCAAACCGGTCGAACCGGTCGAGTTGATCACTATGGTCGCAGCGGCTGCCGGCCGAACCGGGAGATAAGGAAATTTACGGTCGGGGACAGCACCTTCATCTTCTCAAGTCCGGCCGAAGCCTTACGTGCGAATAGCCAGAGACCGGCTTGAGGATCTGCGTGACTGCGCTCACACATGGGTCGGGGACGGAAGATTCCCTATCTTCCAAATTAAAGCCCAATTAATCTTATGAAATCCGACAAAGCTAAAAATCTTTCCAAAGAACCTTCTATCGCACAGAATAAAACGCTGCCCAACCCTCCCTCTGCAAACTCCACCATAAAAGAGAGGGATCTTGCAACGGTCACCACCGAGGATAAGGATCCGATGACCACGAATCAGGGTCAACCGATCAGCACGGATCAGAATTCGTTGCGTGCCGGCCAGCGCGGGCCGACGCTGATGGAAGATCAGGTTCTTCGCGAGAAGATCCAGCACTTCGATCACGAGCGGATTCCCGAACGGGTGGTGCACGCACGCGGTGCGGCGGCACACGGTGTCTTCCAGGTGTACGACGACTCGCTTGCGAAATACACCATCGCCAAAGTCCTGACTGACCCGAGCCTTAAGACGCCGGTCTTCGTTCGCTTTTCCACCGTGGCCGGTTCACGCGGCTCGGCGGATACGGCGCGCGATGTGCGCGGTTTCGCAGTGAAGATGTACACCCCGGAAGGCAATTGGGACCTGGTCGGCAACAACATCCCCGTCTTCTTCATTCAGGATGCCATTAAATTCCCTGATCTGATTCATTCCGTGAAGCCGGAGCCGAATAATGAAATCCCGCAGGCTTCCTCCGCTCACGATACCTTCTATGATTTCATGTCCCTTACGCCGGAATCGATGCACATGCTCATGTGGATCATGAGCGATCGCGCTATTCCGCGCTCTTTTTCCATGATGGAGGGTTTCGGCGTGCACACCTACCGACTCGTCAACGCGAAAGGCCAATCGCACTTTGTGAAGTTCCACTGGAAACCGATCCTTGGCGTTCATTCCCTGGTCTGGGATGAAGCGGTGAAGCTGGCGGGACAAGACCCCGACTTCCATCGCCGGGACATGTTCGATTCCCTCGAGAAGGGCGACTTCTTCGAATGGGAGCTCGGCCTTCAGATCCTGCCGGAGGAGGAGGAAATGAAGTTCGATTTCGACATTCTCGACGCCACCAAAATCATTCCTGAGGATCTCATCCCCGTGCGACGGGTGGGCAAGATGGTGCTGAATCGCAACCCGGACAATTACTTCGCGGAGACGGAGCAGGTCGCATTCATGACTTCCAACGTGGTCCCCGGCATCGATTTCTGCAATGATCCGCTCCTGCAGGGACGAAACTTCTCTTACAATGACACCCAGCTCAGCCGGCTCGGCAGTCCGAATTTCCACGAGATTCCCATCAATCGCCCAGTTTGTCCGTTCTCCAATAACCAGCGCGATGCCCACCTGCGCGTCACGATCAACAAGAGCCGCGTCTCCTATGCGCCCTCCTCGCTCGACGGCCACACGCTGGAGGAAGTAGGGCCAAAGCCGGGTTTCTCCAGTTATACGCAAAGGATCAGCGGGCCAAAAATCCGGGAGCGCAGCCCAAGTTTCGAGGACCACTACGGCCAGGCGAGTCTTTTTTGGAACAGTCAGACCCCGGTGGAGAAGCACCACATCATCAAGGCGCTTCAGTTTGAATTGAGCAAGGTCGAGACGCGCAAGGTGCGCCAGCGCATCCTCGAACATCTTGAAAAGATCAACAATGTGCTGGCCGCGCAAGTGGCGAAGGGTATCGGCGAAAAGGCTGGCGCCACGCCGCCCAGATCGAAATCCAAGACCTCGAAGGGAACCTCCGACACCCCCGATGAGCTGAAACTCCTCGAACAGGCCAGCACGCCGACCACTGCTTCGGGCGGCCTCCTCAAGACGAAAGGGCTGAGCATGGAGGTGGATCAACCCAAGCTGGCGAAGGGCCGCAAAGTCGCCATTCTCGTGGCCGCCGGCGTCGCTATCAATGAGGTCGAGACGATGCAGAGTGCGCTCATGGCAAAGAACGTTTCGAGCGAAATCATCGGCCCGCATATCGGAGAGATCGAGGGGGATGGCGGGGTCACTGAAGTCATCAAGACCTTTGCCAACAGCAGTTCCGTAATCTTTGATGCTGTGTACGTCCCGGGAGGAGGAGAAAGCATCGGGATGCTGAAAGAGGTGCCCGACGCCCTGCGCTTCATCGATGAGGCCTACAAGCACGGCAAGGCTATCGCTGCTAGCGGTGAAGGAGCCGAGCTGGTCAAGGAAACGAAGACCGGTGAGTTACTAACCGACGCCGACGCCGCGGAACAGGGCGTTCTGTTGGCTGACGGCGTTGATAGACTCGCCGCCGATTTTATCGAAGCGATCGCCAACCACCGATTCCATAATCGACAGGTCGATAGAATCATGGCGTAGCTCTTTCACCACAGGCATTGATAAGTTGGTTCTGGAGGTTCTAGCCCTACCCAACTCATACTTCGCGCCTCACCATTCGGCAGCTTTGTGTGATTAGCGGCGGCTTCAGGTGATTAGCGCCCAAACTGAGCGAAGTGGATCATTCGTAGTAAAAATCGGTGATCACTCAGATCCGCAACGATGCGGTGCGGCTGCCAAAGAATGTCATAAGTCAACGGCTGACCCGAATGGCGCGAAGATAAGGGCGATTTGGGATGGTTCTTCACCCCGAAGGGGTCGAGAGGACTCAGCCCGGGGTTTCAACCCGGATCTTTGTACACAAATCGGAGAAACGGAGGATACCTGGAAAGCATCGCTTGATGGTGCGAACAATACAGGCTGGAAGCCTATACTCAGACCGCCAGATCCCCTTGAATTAGGATGAGCCGGAGATTTCGTAAACGAGGCGCAGATCGGTGCCTGGAAAAACAGTTTCTGTAGCTGTTATTTCTGCGCAGATGTGGCGGAGGATTTCGTCATGTGCTTGGGTGCTCATTGGGTGCAAACGCACGGTCAGAGTTTTATTTTGCTGGTCGGGAACGAGGTCGACTTCGGTGCGGAAGAGTTGTCGAATCAGTGAGCGGGCATCATCGAGGCGTTTGAGCTTCTCGCGGGCAAGCTGGGCGAGGGCTGTTTCAGCCCGATAAGCGATGAGCTTGATCGTGTCGATGAAGTGTTTTTTCTCTGAACGCAGCCGACGGAAGCGATCCTGCTCAGGGAGATCTTTGATCTCGATGTGTTTGGGAAGCGCTTTGCGTTGAGCTTTAAGTTGCTCGATTTGGGGGCGGCGTTCTTCAATGGCCTGCTGCAGTTGACCCTTCTTTTGCTGATAGGCTTCGACTTGTTGGGACTCCATTTCTTGGGGCAACTGGATTTCTGCGAATTGGAGTAGTTCACGGTTAAGTAATCCGTTTTGGCGGCGGATCTGGCTGTCGAGTTGGCGCCAGGCCGGGTTGATGACCCGGGTTGTATCAGGAATGGATTCAGTTTGGTACTCGATTAATCGATCCAGATTGTAGTGTTGACGCATATATTTGAAAAAGATTTCCTGGCACCATCTAGCAAACATGGCCACGGCTACCCGGGTCAAATCAGAGCGGTAATCGGTGCTTAAAATCGAGCTCTGGTGTCCTTTTTCCGAGAGGTGCCGGACCTCGCGCACCCATAGATCATTGGAGAGTCGTACACCGCGTTCGGCCAGTTCCAGACTGACTTGCTCCCCATTGACGAGGCTGACCTTGTGGGTCCGAAATTCCTGCTCCGGCCAAAGCTCTCCAGGGAACTTGTGATAGGTCAGGATCGCGATGCGCTCCTCTTTCATCTGGGCGAAGAAGCGTGGCGAGTAGCCTTCGCGGTCGAAGACGATCGTAAAGCGGCTTAAGAGTGGGTCGGCTTCCAGTTGCTCTAGAGTGGGCTGGTTTGGCACATCGGCTTTGAGCCGTGGTACAATCTGATCGCGTAACACACTGAGTAAACCGGGATCGACGGCGCAGCTGACCACAAAGAAAGGTCGGCCGTCCATGGCATTAACCCAGTAGTCGGTCGTGCCGCGCAAACAGAGCCGTTCTCGGGCAATATAACGCCGAGGCAGATCGGTGAGTTTTCCATGATAAACCCGCACATGACCATCGGCGTAAAAAACCCCGGCGCACTCCGGTTCCTGCGCCATCCATTGCTTGGCCAGAGCGTTGCTCCAGCGCTCAGCCAGACCCTGCTCAGAGCAGAGTTGGGTGATCTTTTGCCGCAGGGTGCGCACTTCGGGAATGCGATCCAGCCCCATGAGCTTGCCCCATTCTCCCGGCGCCACATAGCGCAACGCTTCCAGCGAAGGAATACGCGCTAGGGCTATGAGCGCCAGAAGTAGAAAGATGCTCTCCAGCGGATAGAAGCCCTCCAACATCGAAAACATCTCCCGGCTCTTGCTCAAGAGTCCAAGTAACAACAGCGCCGGCAGAGCAAACAGCACGCCTCCATCGGGAACATCTTTAACCAGTTCAAACTCAATGGGAGCCCCATGGAGCATGCCGACGCTGGCCGCCACCCGTTCCAGGCTGCGCGTTGTTGCTCGACCCAACGGGGCTTGAATGTCTGCTAGACTGCGCTCGCTCTTGGTGCTCGCTATCGCATCGTTGGATAAATCTTTTTTTTTCCGGCCCGCAGACGACCCGCACGGATCGCCTTGTGCAAGGTATTGGACAAAATCCCCACCTCCCGACCCACTTCAGGCACCGTCAGTCCCTGGTCCAATAACCCTTGAACCTGTTGGCAAACTTCCGCAGTCAATTTGCTGCCCGAGCGCTTCTTGGCAGGGGCAAAAAAGGCCGCTGCCCCATGCTCCCGGTAGAGCTTCACATAGCGTTTGACGGTGACCAGCGGCACCCCGAACGCACGAGATATCTCCGCTTGAGTCGCATTGCCATTGATGACTAATTGGGTACTAAAAAGCCGGAAAGTCGCCAGAGCACTCTTCTCATGGACAAACACCGGCAGATGGCCATTAAAGTAGTACACCTTTCCATCCCGCTCCTCATAGGCGATCTCCGAATTGATGTGCGTGACTCCTGCCGGAAAGATCGGCAATTGTACCTGTGGCATGCCGAAATTGTTGCCACATTCGGGCAAAAAAGGCACCTTTCTTCAGCCTCTTCTACAAGAGCAAAACCGTCTCATCTCAGTTCCTTTCCTGCTATATGCCGGCAGGGAGGGGATCTGGAGTTTTGATACTACATTGCTTTCCGGAGTGTCGAGCGATCTCTGGAGGACATCCTGGCGCAATCTCCGCGAACCCACGGCAACCACGCGACGGCGTAAAGTAGCACAGGCTTCCAGCCTGTATTTTGTTCGCACCGGCGAGCGATGCTTTTCCAGCGATAGTGGCGCTGGGCGACCGCTTCCCGCCGACAAAATTGTGTATAATGATCAAGGTGGAAACCCTGAAATCTATCGCCACTTCGAGGCAAGAAACCATCCCAAACCCTGCTTAACTTCGCGCCATTCACGGCTGACCCAACGGCTGACCCCGACAGGCGTGGGGCGGTGTAGCAAAATCAATGGCGTGATGTTGCCGGCAAAAATCCTCCGTGCGGGCGGTCTGGAATTCTTCAGAGGTAAAAGACAAGGAGAGATCGTAACCTGAAAACCATCATTTGACATGTTACCCAGACGGGCCTAAGGAGTAACCATATAAATTAATTATAAGAGGTTACAACTGGCCTCGACTTTTCAGCGGGACGACATCCATCGGTTACGAAACGGCACAGGAATCCAAAATTTCTCGCCCACCGATCGTTGAACCACACCCGGCACCTCAACCGAGTAAAGCCGCTCCTCGAAAGATAGACGCCATGGCTAAGAAATACATGCAACTCGTGCTCACGGCTGCCGTACAGCAGGCCCAGGACAAATACTTTGGACCGAATCTCATCGGGTTCGCGGATTTTAAAGGCAACCGTCAACTTGTGAGTACGGGCAACCTCGACGCCAACGATCGGGTGGCCCTCTTCATGATGGACTACCCCCACCGCACCCGGCTCAAACTGTTTGGCCACGCTCGCGTGCTCAACGCGCGCGAGCATCCCGAACTCGTCGACCAACTCGTCCCCGAGGCGCTCCGCAGCAAGGCGGAGCGGTTGTTCCTCATCCAGGTCATTTCGTACGACTGGAACTGCCCGCAATACATCACTCCGCGCTTCACCGCCGGCGAGGTGGAAAAGTATGCCGCGCCCCTGAAAGCCCGCATCGCCGGATTGGAAGCCCAACTCGCCGCTGGCTCAGAACAACTCGCATAAATAAATCAAAAGTCACTCAGATCAGTGCGGCCCACGATTCCTGTGAGCGGCGAATCGATGGTGGCTGCGGCGTTGAGAAATCTTTAGGCGTCTTTTTTGAACTCCTTCCAATCCAGTTTCCGCCGTCGCTACCTGTCCTATCTGCAAGAAAGCGGGCTCGTTTTCGTTGACCGCTGACAAGGGTTCGCGGAATCATCTTTCGTCACTTTGCCGCCTTGTCGAAATTCCAAGTGGTGGCGTATAGCGCCGTAACACTTGGCTCAGCTGGAGGGGTGTCCAAGGCTTAGAGATCACATCGTCAAAACCATACCTGCGAAAGTCGGACATGATGGGGATATTGGAGTACCCGCTGGAGACAATCAATATCACAGAGTCATCAATTTCCCTCAGGCGGGCGGCTACCTCTTTGCCGCCCATACCTCCAGGAATGGTCAAATCTACCAGAACAGCGTCGAAACGATGCCCTGAGTCTTTCGCTCTTTGATATAGCTCGATTGCTTCCGCTCCCTCTCGGGCGGACTCTACTTCGTACCCCAACCTCTTCAGAATCTGCGCCAAGAGTCTGCGAAGCGATTCTTCATCATCCATCACCAAAATCCGGCCCGAGCCGGCTTGCAACTGCTGACCAATCGCAGATTCCGAGAGTCGCGCTCCCGCGCACGCCCGGAGGAAGACAGAGACCGTAGTCTCCACGCCCAGCATCGACTGCACGGTGATATGGCCCTCATGTTTGGCTATAATTGCATGCACCGTGGCAAGGCCGAGACCACTGCCGCTGTGCTTTGTTGTGAAGTACGGGTCAAAAATGCGCGGCAAAACATCAGGCGCAATCCCGCATCCGTGGTCCCGAACGGAAATCACCACGTACCTTCCGCTACGTAGGGGTGGCGAATCGGCATCGAATATGACGTTTTCCGCACGCACTTCGATAGGTCCGCCTTCCGGCATCGCTTGCCGTGCATTGAGCAAAATGTTGTGCAGCGCCTGACTGATTTGTTCAATATCGATTTCTGCGGACCAGAGGTCACCTGCCATGACCAGGTCGATGGTGACCTGAGCCCCGGCTTGAGCCAGATCCACTGCATCCTTCACGACGCCGGCGAGTGGAGTTGGCCTGCGGACCGGCGCACCGCCCTTCCCAAAGGTCAAGAGCTGCGAAGCCAATGAGGTGGCTCGTTTGGACGCCACGGCAGCCTGCTCGAGGATATCGGACACTGGATCAGCAGGTTTGAGGTGCATCTTTGCGAGAGCGATATTCCCCGAAATGATCGTAAGAAAGTTGTTAAAGTCGTGGGCGATGCCACCGGCCAACACTCCAAGCGACTCCAGCTTGCGACCGCGGAACAATTCCTCTTCAACCTGCTTGCGCTGCTCCATTTCGGCCAGCAAACGCTCGTTCGCCTGCTGCAGTTCTGCAGTGCGCTCGGCAACCCGCGTAGCTAATTCATCATGAGCTTTCTGGAGGGCTGTTTGGGCTTCTTTCAGAGCGCGTTCTGCCCGGATCCGCTCGGTGATGTCGATTGCATGACCAAGAACCACTGGCAAATCTCCCAACTCGTCATATCGAATATTCCGGCAAAACCAGATGCGCTCGCTACCGTCTCTCGCCTGCAGGCGCATGAGTCCGCCGCTGGTAGGCTCGCTCCGGATGCGGGACAGGTAATCATCGAAAAGATGGCGAACAGACGGTGCCAGAAAATCTCTCAGATTTCGTCCAACACCATCCTCCGGAGTATACCCCTCCTCCGGGGTGTACCCTAGTGATTGTGCCGCAGCGGGATTGATAAAGCGCAGGACGCCGTCTAGATCATGGACGCACATGAGTCCAAGGCTGTTCTCTACGAGAAGGCGATACAATTTCAATTGCTCTGCAGAATCCTGCATCCGAGAAGCCTCTATGGAACCGACATCCGCATCCGAGCAAACATCGTTCACGTCAAACGCCACGACCGTCTCATTCGACGCTTCAAGGTTTCGGAAGTTTTGCCGAAGGTGACGGAGTAAAGCTTTCGGTGTTCCGACCAACAATCACATCAAATTCAACTTGTGTATAGTGAAATGCGAGCCTGAGACCTGGGCAGACTTGGTCGCGGAACTAGTCGGTCGACAAACCTCTTCATCCTTCGATGTTAATCAAAAAATCGGAAATTTGACCCCGCGAAGGGCCGCGGGGTTTCCACCCACATCTCTATACACAACAAAGCGAGCCGGCGGAAGCGGTCGCAAGCGCGGTAACCACTTCCGATCGTCTCGAAGCCGTCGCTCGGTCCGAACAAAACACAGGCTGGAAACCTATGCTTGGAGTTAGAAGTTAGAAGTTAGGAAAGCTGCTGCGTCAAAAATAGGCCGTAAGCAAAGGAATGGTAGGATATGACCGGGGAGTTCATCATTCTAGAAAAAAGCAACGAAGTTAATCTGTCTTCGGGTGCTTTGAGACCTTTTGTGCAATTTCTCTTGATGGTGGTGGAAATACGCGTGAGGTCGACACAGGGGTCGGCAGGATTGATCGAACGGCATATCATGACAATAGGTGCTCGTCCCATTTCTCGACCAAAGACGAAACCTTGCCCTCAAGCAGGTCTGCAAATGCCAACAACGCTTTGCGAGCGTCCCCCAGTGGATAGTAAAAGGCATCCCAGTTTTCGCTGTCTTCGCCATCATGATTCGGGATTACGTATTCGAACTTCCACGCCTCTTTGAGTTCCGTATAAGCGCTCGTGGCCCGACATTCGATGTTCTCCAGATCTTTTAAGGACAAGATATTTTTTTGTCGCTGCGTCCGGCGCAACAATTTCCGTCGCATCACGTCCGTCAAAAAATCCGCTAGCAACACGCTACGGTCCTGCGATTGCAAAAACAGGATTTCCTCTCGTGAAAGCGGCGCAAGAAAAATGCTCAGGACGGTGGCCTTTGATGCAAATGCTTCCTGCAGTTTCCGACCAACGAACGGATTCCCTTCGAAGAGGAGATCTCCGGTCGCCAGTGTTCCCTCGGCATTCTTCAAATCAACTGCCTGAAGGTCCCCGCGAACATCCAACACCACGAAATTTTTCTTTTCCCGAAGCCCCTCGATTTCTTGACGAGATCTAAAATGGTAATCTTTACTGTCGATTTCCCCAGGTCGCGGAGATCGACAGTTATAGAGTACAAGCTTCCTCAACTTCGCTGCGTCTTCTGGATAAAAGTTGCTGAAAGCCGTGTGCAATGGTCCTTTGCCGACGCAGGAAGGACCGGAGAGTATGATGAGGCGTCCCATAGGGAGAAACAAAATGCAAGTACTCGATAACTCAAGCATTCAAATAGAAGAATTGGTCGATGGGATGCGGCGACACGGCTCAATCAACTGAGCGGGGATGCTGTCGTGTTTTTAACATATGGGATGAACAATAGTGGGGCAGTGGTGGGCGACAGCCAAAGCGGCACCCAGAATCATCGCCCGGTGCTTTTCCAATACTTCGGTTCAAGGTCTTGGCCTTGGTACAGAAACGTTTTGCGTAATTGGCAAAAAGACCTCCCGGCCATTATCTTTGGTGTCCTAAAGGGGATGGTTCGTTCGTCGTAGTATTGAACGAAGAAAAACCGATATATGGGCACTACTAACAATCTCAAACTCAGATTCGCTCAGGGATTCGGGTCGAAAGCCGAAACGCCCGACCGGTTGCTCAATCGGCAGCCACGACAGAAGATCTGGACCGCAATGAGCTTAGTGAGCTTGTCTCTCGGCTTCTCGGTCTTCGGGATCCTGATCATTTTGAACCGACATCGAGCAGACCTGAATGGTCTCTCCGGCGACAGCTTCGCAGCGACTGCCGGCGGCATCAGCGCTATTTTAGTGGGCATAGCTTTCCTTGTCGCCGTTGGTCTCCATTTGAGCGCGTGCGCCAGACATTCTGCTGCGCCGCCGGTCGGGCACCAATCTCGTTTAATTTTCTCGAGACCCAAGTCAGCCATGCTAATCGCTGCGCCCTATTGACGGTACCCCAGATTCGACACTATATTTCGGTATGGTCACCACAAATCGGCTCCCGTGACCAACCTCTGAGGAGACTTCGATGGATCCTTTTAACTGCTCTACCAAACGTTTTGTAATCGCAAGACCAAGGCCTGAGCCTTTAATTTCCTCGGAGGGAGAGATTCGCTTGAATTCCTCAAATATCGAATCCAGGTGCTCAGGAGGAATCCCTATGCCGGAATCTTCGACGGCGATCTGCCAGTAATCATGATTTGACGATTGGAACGCGAGCACGACCGTCTTGTTGGTTGTCCGACAATAATTTATCGCGTTTGTTATCAGATTTGTAATGATCTGCCGAATCTTTCTTCGATCGCTGCGTATAACATCGAGACGTGGATCGATCAGCAGATTTAGATGCACGCCCGCGGCCTGCGTTAGCGCATGGAAGGAGGATTCCAGATCCTCTCCGAATACCTTGACGTTGATTTCCTCGATTTGAAGGGGGGCGGCTTCTGCGATCAGCACGGAGTAATCCTTCAGGTCGTTTAACAACTCGCTCATCTCCCGTACGTTTCGCCGACAAATATCAAGCATTTCTGAACGTGTGGCCTCATCGGTGTCGGTTGTGATCAAAGTAACGGTGAGGGTCAGAGCGTTGAGGACGTTCGCAAGTTCGTGGCTCACCGTTCGGATAAGGCGAAGCCTCGACTCGTCTATCCGGCTCAAGTTTTCATTGGCGATTAGGAGCTTGGCATTTGCGCTTCGCAGCTGGTCGGTGAAATTCTCGACGTACCGCTGCACAGATCCAGCGACCGAGTCCTCAAAAAATGCGCCCAGATTTTTCCGAGCACTCTGGATGCCTTTGCCCCATTGAGAGTTCTCTTCGAAGAATTTCTCTATTCCGTGTTCCAAGATCGATCTTTGGACAATTCCAAGCTCTCGAATAACTTCAACGAGCTCGTAGCCTTGTTGCCATCTGGTCATTCCATGTTTCAAGGCCGCCGTGATCGTTTGTCTTCGCGCACTGGGATCGGCGCCTGTAAGGAGATATTCAACCAGATCCGCAAATAACTGGGGAAAATGATCGATCAACTGCTGATCCGTCAGATGCTCTGAGCTGGATATTTCGTTGCTGGAGCGAATCGCGGAAACGGCCTGCCCGCTAATGAGCAATTGCCGGTCAGCCAGATGTTCGACCAAATACCGCCTCACTTCGTTTGTCAACGACATGGGTTTACTACGCTCATCTTTTAGAGCTTGGCAAGAAATCCAACTTCTCCTGGCGCCAGTATATCGACTCAGTCTTCCACCGAGAGCACGAACGCATTATTGCAATCCGTCTTTCCTGGCCTTTCACATGAAGTCACGCCGGAACCGGCGGAGAAACAAATCCAATACGTGGCGGCGAAGCTGGTAACTGATAGACTCTCGATGATTGCACCGCAATTATCGGAGCGTATCTTGGGGGATACATGGCTTTCGTCGTCTACCTGAAATATAAGCGCCATGAACATGACGCTACCTCAGGTTGCCTGCTCTGCAACAGATACGTGGAACCAGTTCGCGGAGGTAGATCGGTACGGCCGCTTTCTGGTTCAACGATATGCGCGACACAATTCGCCTAGGTAGCGAAGGATCATGAACCATCCCCTCCAACCTAACCACAGTTCAGATGATTCAACCGCGGAAGATGTCGGAAACTTAGTCCATCTCTGGTTCGCAATTGCGGTGATCGGATTGTTTGTCTTTGCCTGTTTCTACGTCCTAAAGGTAGCTGTTGACCTTTTTCTTCCGATCGTGCTTGCAGGTTTTCTCGGATTCCTGCTAACGCCTATCACCAGATGGCTAAAGAAAATCGGTCTGTCATACTTTTGGGCACCCCTCGTCGGCACACTCGGTTTTTTCACCGTCTTGATCTGCCTTTTTGCCGCACTGTGTGTATCACTAGCGAGGTTTGAGCCTGATTTACCCCTCTACCTGGACCACATTCAGGAACGTTTGACTCCCATCCTTCAAGGCGTTCAGAAAAGTTCACCATCGATAGACCGCCTAAGCACCTGGTTGAATCCGGGCGACATCGCTCGGGTAAGCATCCGCGGGCCGAGCTTTTTGGAAATTGCTCTCAAGAATGCACCGAAATTTTTTGCGGTTCTGATCGTTGTTCACGTGCTTGCTTTCTTCCTTCTGCTGTACGGAGCCCGGCTTCTCAAAAAGCTGGTGGATATGATCCCGGGCGTCTCAGAGAAACAGAACGTCGTCGAAATCGCGGCCGAGATCGAACAAACCGCCGCGCGTTATTTTACTTCGGTGACGCTGATCAATGCCTGTGTGGGAGTGAGTCTTTGGATCGTCGTTGGATTGCTTGGGCTACCCCATCCGTTGCTTTGGGGTGTGGCGGCATTTTTGCTCCATTACATTCCGTTTGTGGGAGCAACGGGTGGTATCGTGGCAATGGCGCTCGTTTCAATGATTCATTTCAATTCGGCTTGGTACGCCCTTTTGCCACCTCTGGCCTACGTCTTTTGCGCGATGATCGAGGGCAACCTGGCGACGCCGCTGTTTCTTGGGCGTTGGCTAACCCTGAATCCGGTCGCCATCCTGCTGAGTTTTCTTCTTTGGTCCTACCTCTGGGGGGTAGCCGGCACTCTCCTGGCTGTTCCCCTACTGGCCACCTTCAAGATATTTTGCGACCGTATTGCGCCACTCAGACGAGTAGGCTCATTTCTGGGGCAGCCATAGAACCATTCTCATCTAAGAAACAGGAGCCCTGACGGAGAGCGATTCGCTCTATAACACTCCGTCGGACGTCACTCGCTCTCCTGTTTTTCTGCGCGCACCTGAAGCTCATCGCCCACTTGGGGAACCAGGGAAGCAATCCCTCGAACTGCCTGGTCGATATTGGTGTAGATAGCGCTTCCGGAAGATTCCTTTATCCTTTTTACCCAGCGTGCGGCGCCTTCAGTTGGCAGACTCCAAAGGCCCACTAGAATCAGAGCATCGGGTAGCTCACTTTTGATGGAATGCGCCATTTTTCCCACCGTGGTCACCGATCTTGCTTCCATTGCGGAGAGCAGAATCCAAGGGGGTTTCAATTCTTTCAGGCGTTCCATTTTCTCCGCACGAAGAGTTCGCCAGGATAGCAAAGCCGTGCTAATCCCTTCGGCCGCTAGTAAGCGCCCGATGACGCCTCCCACAATCTCATCGCCTTCTCCCATGAAAGGCACGATCGCAATTCCTGGCTGTCCAGGTGTGGACTGTTCTGGAGGTTGCTCAGATTCCGTTGGGATCTCGACATTCATTTCTTCGATCAGCTCGCGCAGTTGCTCATAAATCCGAGTTTTTGTTGGACTAGCGGGACCGCGATAAAGGTCGTTTTCGATCGCTCGAAGGGTTGGCAAAATTAATTCTTCGGCAATCCGCACTGAAAGTTGCATCCCTCCCAATTCCTGTAGCAGCGCCCTGGCCTCTGGCAGACGACTTTCCGTAAGGAGGCGAATGAATTTTGTTTCCACTGAAGTGGGCGGCTCAGCGGCAAGCAAAACACTGCAAATATGGAACGCCGGAAAATAGCGGCCCAACACGACCAGGCAAGCGGTGAGCGGAGTCGCGAGCAACAGACCGATGGGCCCCCAAAGCCAAGTCCAGAACAGGGCGGATACGATAACGGCCAGTGGTGACATTCCGGTGCTACCGCCCAAGACAAAAGGTTCCACGACATTGTTCGTTAACACTTCCAGAAATCCATAAAGAGCCAGAGTCAATATTGGCTCGTTCCAGCTTGTCGAGATGGCGATTGATAGAGCCAACGGAAAAAAGGCCGATATCCAGAGACCTACGTAAGGCAAAAAACGCAAAACAAGGGTCAGAACCGCCCAGAGCAACGCGTTTGGGATACCGATGAGAAAAAGGCCAAGCCCAAGCAGCAGGGCAAACCCGGTGTTTACCAGCAACTGACCCAAGAGAAAACCGCTCAGTCGGGCGCCGGCTTCATCAATAGCCAAGGTGGTTGTCGCGATGCGGGAGTGTCCAATCAGTCGCAGAAATCGAACGCGGAGTCGGTTTCGCTCGAGAAGCATAAATATCACGAGCACCACGACCACGGCAAATTCCGCGATCGGACCCATCACCGGCGTCAGACTATTCTTCACCATTGTAACTATGCTATCAGCGCCGCTAACAATTTGGACCTTAGTTGCCTCTGTCTTTTGGGCGACTCCAGCGGATGCCGAGACTTTGCCTAGATCGGCAATCACCGACCCAACGTTGCTAAAGGCCAAACTCAGCGGACCGGGCGGTCCCTGTTGAATGGCCACCCACCTGGCATGGATATTGTCCTGGTACTTGGGCAGAGAGTTTATTAAATCCAGACCTTGGAGTGAAAGCGTCGAGCAGAGCCCTGCAATAAGGGCGAAAGAGATGCCTACGACCCCAAGAATGGCTAAGACACGCGGGAATCTCCACCGTTCCAGGCGAGATACAACAGGCGATAGCAAAAAGCTGATCAGAATCGCAAGAATCAACGGAAGCAAAAATTCTTTTGCCCATGCTAAAGCCGAGAGAATAACAACGAGGTAGGCTAACTCGACTAGTTTCCGGACCTGGACCGGCTTTTCGGAGCCGAGATGGTTCACTGGATCCTGAAAAGCGCCTTCATTCTGCAGGAATTTTGTCACTCAACGATACCATCGCACACACCCGCGTTTGTAGCCAATAGCTACCGGTCCACGCGAGTCTTGACTGCGGCCTTCCGCCACTAAATCGGGTTCTTTTCGCCTGTGTGGGAAATCTCATCGCACGCACGTGAGCATGTTACTTCCTAGTGAAGTGTCCCTGCTTTAGATCTTGTTCTGCATGGGTAACAAGTAATTGTGCAATTTTCGCTGAGCCAAATGAAGCCGAGTTTTCACCGTTCCCAACGATATTTGTCTTTTCGAAGCGATTTCGCGCTGACTCATGCCTTTAAAGAAAGCCAGATCAATTACCTCTTTTTGAGCTTCGGGTAGTTCTTGAATCGCACGTTTGAGAAGCTCTGAGAGATCGTGGACTTCGACTTGATGCGAATTGGTCACGGTCTCAAAGGTCAAAGGATTTTCGGTGTCCGTTTTCAGGCTTTCGGTAGCGCGGCGATAAGCGGCTCTCCGGCGCAATCGATCGAAGGCTCGTCTCCGTGCCAATGTAACCAAAAGCCCGCGCAATCCCTTTTCGTTCGGATTGTAACGATGCCCCTGGTCCCAGACCTGCAAAAGGACGTCATGAAGAACGTCATCCACTTCCGACTCGTCGCGGATGACGTTTAATATTACGGTGCGGAGGAGCGATTCATATCGTTTGTAGATGCTTTCAAGCGCTGCCTGCTCGCGATTGACAACAGCCGCCATCAACTGATCATCCGACGTTCTCGGCATTTCATCCGTCTCTTGTTGAGTTATCACGAGTTAAATCATAAAGAAACGCCTCTGAATGAAAATCGGTGGTGACTATGATAGACGACTCGGCAAAAGCCTTAGGCAAGAGTTTGAATCAAGCTGAGAAACGGCAAGGTCTTAGGGGTCTTCGCCGGGCGTGGGATTAGCCTATCCTCAGGCGACACCCTGATGTTTCCTGATCCCTATAATCGAAGGTTCCATGTCGAACTGCACGCGATGATAGATCCGGCGATACATCCGGTTGGTCGGGCACGCCCGAACTGATCTCCAGGGTCGTCGGCAATCCGGGCAGCAACCCGGATCTTGGCGTCAAGGCGAATAGCTAGACTTGCACAATGAGTAAGCCCGTTGTCGAAGTGCAGATCCGTGCCGTAGCCGCGACCGTCGACGGCTTCGCCGTTTTTCTTGGCAACCAGGAAAAGGCTTTCGTGATCTCCGTCGATCAAAGTGTTGGGGCGGCGATCGCAATGTTCATACGAGGCACCCAAAAGGAACGGCCGCTCACCCATGATCTGCTAGCGAACATCTTGCGAGCGCTGGGAGCGAAGATCGAAAGGGCCATCGTTAACGATCTCAAGCGCGGCACCTGCTATGCAAGGCTGGTGCTTAGCGTGGAGAACGAACTGAAACAGAAGAAAATCATCGAGATCGATGCGCGGCCCAGCGATTGTATCGCAATGGCGACCGCTCAGCGCGCCCCAATCTACGTAAGCCTTGAAGTTTGGGATGAGATCGAAGATATGACCGAGGCGCTTCGAAAGATCCAAGAGGAAGGCTCGCACACCGGAGAGAGCCAAGATAACGCAGGATAACCAGGCGTTTCTGAAACCGCTCGCACTCCGGATTCCTGACGCCATTGTTTGGGCCACAGCAAGGCTTCGAGACTGCCTCCTCATCACTGGCGACTCGAGAGATTTCCCGATTGGCGACCCTGAAATCTGCGTCCCTTATCGTGAACAGCGACACGAGCTTTTGATTTCGCGGCCTCTTCTTCCCGATTCTTCGGTGGGGCATTGGTTTCGAGCGAACGGAGGAAACTAGCCGAGATACCGGCGATTTCATCGACTGCAGACAGGAACGAGGCTTCGTTTGCCTTCGACGGTTTGCTGAAACCGCTGATTTTTCTCACGAACTGAATCGAAGCAGCTCGAATCTCTTCGTCCGTGACTGGTGGATCGAAGTTGAAGAGAGGTTTGATATTTCTGCACATGCAATGGTCACTTAACGAAGCCGAAAGTTGGGGACAGGTCAAATATCGCGGATAGTCCAAAGAACAAATGAGGGGCAGATCAGATGTTAAAGATCGGACCCCTGACCAACGCTGGTCGGAGGCTGTTGCAACCGGAGGCCGGATTGTAGCGACCGGTTTACCGCACTTAGGACCGCTTTGATTGAGGCGAGCTCGATATTCGTATCAATTCCGGCCCCGAAGTAGGTGTGCCTCCGGGAGGTCTGTATCTGGATGTAACTTACCGCGCGCGCCTGCGCTCCCATGTCCAAAGAGTGTTCGGAGTAGTTCAATAACTCGAATGGGGGCAAACCCGACTCATGGAGCGCATGGACGAACGCGTCGATCGGTCCGTTGCCTTTGCCGAGTGTGATCCGCTCGACTCCATGCACGAGGAGATGCGCTTGGCAGGTCACTTGTTGTGTTCTCTCGATGGTCTGCAGATCGATCAACGCAACGGGTTCGTTTCGATCGATGTATTCTCCTCGAAACGCCTCATGGACTTCCTCCGGCGTGAGCTCAGTCTTTTTGGAATCGGCGAGATCGTTGATAATCCTGCCAATCTCCTTATGCATCAGTTTGGGCAGTTGATAACCGAATTCGTGTTCCAAGACATAGGCGACACCGCCTTTCCCTGACTGCGAGTTGATTCGGATAATTGCCTTGTAACTCCGGCCGAGGTCGCCCGGATCGATCGGGATATAGAGAACATCCCACGGGGCGCCGGGTTTTTGGGCTGCCCATGACTTCTTGATCGCGTCTTGATGGGAACCGCTGAACGCGGTGAAAACCAGTTCTCCGGCATAAGGTTGGCGAGGTGACACCTCCATATGGGTGCAAAGTTCAAAGACATCGCGGATACGATTGATATCGCTGAAATCGAGGCCGGGATGAACGCCATGAGTGTACATGTTCAACGCCACGGTCACGATATCGACATTCCCGGTACGCTCGCCATTTCCAAAGAGCGTTCCTTCGACCCTCTCGGCGCCGGCCAAAAGCCCGAGTTCGGTCGCCGCGATCCCGGTCCCGCGATCGTTGTGAGTGTGGAGCGAGACCACGGTACGATCTCGCCGGGTCAGATGTCGGCACATCCATTCGATCTGATCCGCATGCACATTTGGAGTTGTGTATTCCACGGTCGCCGGGAGATTCAGAATGATCTTATCCTCGACCGTTGGTTGCCAGGCGTCGGTAACCGCCTCACAGATCTCCAAAGCGAAAAAGAGTTCCGTACTGGTGAAACTCTCCGGAGAATACTGAAAACGGACATTGGTACCGGTGGCTGTCAAAGGCTGAGTGTATTCCTTAACCCACTCTGTTCCGCGGGTGGCAATCTTGATAATCTCTGCGCGCCCAGTCTCGAAGACGTATCGGCGTTGAGCCGGTGACGTGGAATTGTAGAGATGGAAAAGAACGTTGCGAGCACCCTTGACCGCTTCGCAGCTGCGTTCGACCAGTTCCTGCCGGCATTGGCAGAGGATCTGGATGGTGACGTCCGGCGGAATACGCGCTTCATCGATTAGGCGGCGGCAGAAGTCGAACTCGATCTGAGAAGCGGAAGGGAATCCGACTTCGATCTCCTTAAAACCGATCTTTGCCAGCATGTCGAAGAAGCCGAGTTTTTCATCCACATCCATCGGTTGGGCCAAGGCCTGATTGCCGTCCCGCAGGTCGACGCTGCACCATGTTGGGGCTCGCTCGATTACTCGGTTCGGCCATTGCCGATCAGGTAGAAAGACTGGTTGAAGAGGACGATATTTTGTAAAGGGCTCAGATTGCATAACACGGGATTGTCCAAGGAATTGTCAAAACGCGGTGGCCGCATGGTTCAGGTCAGAGCTGTCGCCACCGCAGACGATTCCAACCAGAAAGATTTAGATGCTGAGAGAGAGGTGGCAAATTGGGGCGCCACTCCCGAGGAGGAGAAATTCGAGGCTACTAAGCTGGAAGCCCTGGCGCATAACATCAAACGGTTACGCGAATCCCGACAGCAGTCAACGAGGAAAAAAATTTATCACACATTATCTCAATCAAGAGAGCTTCGCGGAGTTGTCAGTTTCACCTGCACCCGTTGGTCCGGTACATTGCGACGCGGGCCGGACGTGCTGCACTATAATTCAGGTCATCGGCAACGAGATTAGCGATCGCCAGTGACTTCAGATTAATCTCTGGATCGCGGTAAAAATGGTCGACCCCCGGCTCGATGAGGGTGATCCCGCCAGGCATCAATTCGTCCGCTAGAAGAGTTAACCCGTCGTTAGGACCAAACTTGCGCAGGTACGAGTACCGGCTCCTAACGTCCTCCGCGATGTCGCCGGAAAGAGGAGTGCCAACAAATTGTACGATTAAAATGGGGTCCGGCAATCTGATGCCGTTCATCCTTGCGCGGCTTGCCGCGGTCGTCAGCCCGGGCACGCTTCGAAAATCGGTCTGTTGAAGCGAAAATAAAATTCGGGCAATCCAGGATGCCGGCCAGCTCACTACCCGGTCGGCCAGCGGCGTTCCTCGAATCAGTCCTCCAACACTTAACCACGCCTTTACCGAATTCGTCTCGACAGGCAGCAATATTCTTCCCAAAGCAAGGGCAGTTTCCGGACCGCCCTTGCTGGTACTTACCAGAACCAGTTTCGCTTGAGATCCGCTTTTGGCGCGAATGACCCGCGCAATGATTTCCGCGTTTTCTTCTATGGTGCCGTCCTCTTCCGTGCCAACTAACTGAGCATCGACACCGAGTTGGCGCATGAGCTGTCTCTGGTTGGCAAAATCGGCGCCTGAATTCTTATCGGTAAGGTAATGAAACCCTGGGATAAACAGAAATTTATATTCCCGGAGGTGAGTTCGGGCAATGCTAGTCCACCTCGCTTGTTGAACGAGAGAATCAATTCTTCTCAGCTCGCCTAAGTATCGGGCTTGAAACGCTTTATTAGCGGCGTCAGCCAAAATGCGATTAACGAAATAGATGGTCGCAAAATCTGGTGAGGTCTGCTGTGAGATTCTCCTTAAGGTCGCCGAGTCAAGTGGAGATCCTGCAAAGCGCCGATTGATTTCGGCAACCTGTTTATCAAGCTTCGTACTGGCGGCGGGATGGTTCGATGAAGTTTCCAGATAGTATCTGGCCAGAGGAGAATCGACGGCTGTCGCGATCGGCTTATTTGCCAGGTAACCCTTGATCGGAATCTGCGGGTAAGAGACGCAAGCTTCCAGCAGCAGACCGAGAGCTAAAGCGGCAACATGGCAAGGCCGCCGGCGTGCCGGCGTGTCAACATGCGGACTAGCGTCATTCGGCATTGGAAGGTCCGCCAAGAGATCACCTTTTGTATTTGGTCATCTTCGTTACCGATCGCGAGCCAGGACCCTGCAATGTTTCTTGGTGCGCTTTAACCATCTCTTCCATGTTCTTAAACTGAAAGTCGCATCTCGGCATCTCTGCCGGCGGATGGGTAGCGCCAAAGCCTTCCTGAGCATGGCGGCGGTAAATCCAGGCAGAGGCTAGTCCGGCCTGGTTCGCCGGGAGGTGATCATGAAAGAGACTTTCCGCCGTGTGCAGGATCTCATCTTGTCGGTACCCGGCCTCTCTAAGTTTCTCGATCATGTATTCAAAGTTGTACAGATTCGGTTCATATGAACCGATGTCCTGAGCTGTGAAGACGTAGTCGAACTTGACCTGCAGTCGCGTATTACTCCTTTTAAAGCTTTCCCGGTCCACATTTGAAAGGATTGCTAGCTTATAGTGGTTCTTCAGGTATTGAAGTGCAGCCGACGAATCGGCGAATGCAGGCCAATCGGGGACGGAGCTACCGAATGCCTTGCTTTCTTCGGAGCTTGGCTCGATTCCCCATTCGCTGGCCATACGAGAATGTACGGCCCCTAACAACTCTGAATAAATCATCGATGGCGTCTCGGATTCCTGCGCCGCCTCGTGACGAGCAAACGTCGCGAGCACTTCGTCGCGGCTCAGCGTCTTTCCACATCGAGCAAGCAGGGGCCGCAGAGCGTTGGTAATTCCACTCTCCCAGTCAATCAATGTGCCATAGCAATCGAAGGTCAATACCTTAAAGTCAGTGAGTTGCATGTCGTACCTATTTGATTCTGAGAAAGAAATAGACCGTCATGACCGCTCCCACGACAATCACAAACCCCCTCACCCAAACTTGCGGAAGTCTCTGGGCTATCCAGGCGCCGCTGTAGCCTCCGACGATCGTGGCCAGACCGACAATCAATGCGGCTGCCCAGTAAATTTTACCAACAGCCAGGAAGATGACGACGGCCAGCGCGTTAAAAGCGGTCGTCAGAATGACCTTAAGCGCGTTGGCCAGATGGATGTTTTCCAGCCCGAGCATATCCAGCACTGCCAGTTCCAGAATGCCTGCCCCAGCACCGTAGAATCCTCCGTAAACCCCGATAACCAACTGTAGCAAGGCGGCCTTACACAATGCAGCCGATCCGATTTCTCCCGAAGCGCTCACCAGACGCAAACCGAGATGCCGTCGGAGCTGATTTCCAAAAGCGAACATCAATGTCGCACCGAGCAAGAGCCACGGCACCAGGCGATCAAATGCCGGGGTGGAGGTATTGAGAAGGATAATCGCGCCGACCGCTCCTCCGAGAAGACTGGTCATGCCAAGAACGATGACCGTGCGAGTCTGTGCCGCCAGGATCTTTCGGTACGCCCAAAAGCTGGCAATCTGACCTGGAAAGACGGCGATTGTGCTAGTCTGGTTTGCCGCCACCGATGGAATACCAATAAAGACGAGGGCGGGAAAAGTGAGGAAAGTGCCGCCTCCGGCGACTGCGTTCATCACGCCCGCGAATAAGCCTGCAACAATCAAAAGCACCGTATCGCCGGGAGAAATGTGCATGCAAAATAAGAGCTTGAGCGGGTTGCTCAGACTCCACAGATACGGGAAACGAAGGAGAGGTCAATATCGCGGATTCTTAGAAAGAGAAGAGCTCGCGAGAAGACCACGGTGTTCACGGTAGAACCAGAACGGGAGGCAGGTCAAAACCAGGAATCACGTTTTCCACCGTCGCCAACCTACGGAAGTCAAAATCCGCGTTCTGGCGCCGGAAATAGCGCCGGTTGGCTACTCGAAGAAATCTGCCCTGGTCCGTGCGAAGACGAAAGAATCGTCAGCAACGCAGATCGCTATCCTTTACTAACACTGGCAATGACACCTTCCTGTGTGTGCCGTTCGCCCTCTGCCTTGCCTGGCCCGGTTTCGAAGACTACGGACATAGGCACACAAATTGAATCTTTTTCGGAGAGACGCTGCCGCTGCGAAGGCAACGGCTAACGGTGCGGGCCCGACCGAGAGCCAAAGCACGGGGCGGTCAGTTTGAGCTGCCGCGATGGTACCCAGTAGCAGAAGCGTCAATGTAAAACTTAGGGTGCCCATGTCCTCGCGCGTCCAGTAGAGCCGGCTCGGAAACGCTGTATTTCTCCTGGCATCCCAAAGGCCATTGCGTCGGCGCAAAATCTCCCGGGACACCCTTGGCCGACTGGCTGCGCCTTGTTGGTCGTTCCTAGCCGGGGCGCCCTCGCTGTTCGGCAGAGACAGGCTCCCAGCGCGCCGCTCCGGCCGCGCCTGCAACACCCGGGCTAACCGTTGCTTCGCCCTTTGGGCTTCCAATATTAAACTGCTGTATGGGTAATTCATCAGTAGAAATGTTTTAATCAAGACCCCGCTTATTTCGTTGCCCAAATTCCATCCCGCTCGTGAGCGGCTGAATCGATGTTTTCTTCATTCAATAGTGCGACGAACGAGCGAACCACGTTCAGGACACCAAAAAGAGGATGACCTCCAGAGAATTACCTGACTCAGCGACCGGGAGGCTTGACAAAGGTCAGCGGTCCAACCAACAACCGAGCACCCACGCTCCTGTCTAAAAAGAGGTTCCAAAGCGCCGCGATACCAACTGATTAAGAGAAAGGGCAATGAAGAAGTGTGTCTTGACAACGAGGCCGGAGAGAAGGTGACTGTCAAGAGGCAGAAAAACCGAGCCTTTATCCACCAATGCGATTCTTGCTTCTTCCGATGCTACTGTTAGCCGCTTTTCAGGCATTGGCTGCCGATCCAGTGCTGAAATTTACTTTGACGAAAGCCGATGGAACGCCCGCGGTCTATGAGTTCTTTATTCCGAACAACAATACCGACCAAAGCGCGATCGTATCGCAGGACGAGGCGGTCCAACGGCAGCACAATGCAGGTGTCGCAGCGCTGACCTGGGCGAAGCAGTTCTACGGCGCACACGAGATTTATCTGCGATCCGTCGAACTTCAAGAGGGGCCAGTTCCTTACTATCTGGCTAAGTTCGACGGTGACCTTGCCGGAGCTCGGCAAATATTCTTCGCCATCGTTCTCACCTCGGGATCGGTCCTTGAACCTGTCGAGAGGCTTCAGGGCATTTCGAAATAAGTCATCCATGTTCAGACCCAGTACTATGTCGGATTGCTCTCGTAGAGGTTATCTGTCGAGCTGCGTATCGAGCCTAACAATCGCTTGGCGCACTTGATCCTCTTTCTTCATGCGCACAGAGACAATTTTGCAAGCGTGCAGCACCGTTCCGTGATCCCGACCCCCGAAGGTCTCTCCAATTTGGTCCAAAGAGGCTTTGGTGTGGCGCCGAGCGAGATACATCGCTACCTGGCGCGGGAACGCAATATTCGCGGTACGCCGTTTGCTGGTCATATCCGTGAGTCGAAGATTAAAATGTTCGGCCACCTTCTTTTGAATCTGATCGATGGTGATTGTCTTCTTGGCTTCTTCCCGCAAAATATCCCGAAGAAGTTGTTCTACCGTTTCGCGAGAAAACGCTCGGCCACGCAGCGACTGGTAAGAGGCAACCCGCACCAAGGCACCCTCCAGACGCCGAACATTAGTTCGGACACGTTGCGCGAGAAAAGCCAGAATATCCTCAGCCAGCTCGATATGAAATGCCTGGGCCTTTTTCCGGAGAATTGCCATTCGCGTCTCTATATCCGGCGGCTGCAATTCTGTTGTCAATCCACACTCGAAGCGAGAAACAAGGCGCTGCTCCAGGTTGGCGATCTCGCTGGCCGGACGATCACTTGAAAGCACAATCTGCTTCCGACCATCGAATAGCGTGTTAAAGGTATGGAAAAATTCTTCCTGAGACCGCTCTTTACCAGCCAGGAAATGAATATCGTCAATCAATAGAACATCTGTCTGACGATAACGCTTCCGGAACCTGACCAGCATGTTCTGCTGGATCGCGTCGATGAACTCGTTGGTGAACCGCTCACTCGAGAGGTACATCACCTTTTGGATCTTTCTTCGTTCGATGGTCTGCTGACCGATCGCCTGCATCAAATGGGTCTTTCCTAAACCTACGCCTCCGTAGATAAAAAGCGGATTATAGGTTTTGGCCGGCGATTGAGAAACCGCGAGGGCGGCTGCGTGCGCAAATTGGTTATTCGATCCCACGACAAAAGCTTCAAATCGATTGCGCGGATTCATCCCGTGGTTGATGACGCCCTCCGAATCCTCATCATGGAATATTTGGGATACTGGAGCCAATGGCTCGCTCACCCGGTCACCACAGGCATCAACAACGGGACGCATACTTCCGCTTTCTGCAGTCCGGAATTTGATTTTTCGCGGGCTTCCGAGCACGGACATCACAGCGGATTGCAGGACATTCAAGTAATTACTCTCGATCCAAAATTGATAGATGCTGTTCGGAATCTGGAAGGTGAGCGCGATTTCATCCGCCTGCACAAGTTCAATCGATGCAAACCACCGCTGAAATGCCTCGGCGCTGAGCTGCAACCTGATTCCGCTTCCTATTTCCCGCCAAACGTTATCGTAAGTCTCTTCCATAGGTGCTTCTATTAAACTCCTCCATGGCGAGACGTATCATTTTCCACCCTTTCCGACTCGCGTAAACCGGAGGACCGATAGAAGCGGAGCACACATCCCTTGATCACAGACAGCAAAACGACTCCGAGCCGTTCCTGTCGAGATATCTGGAGCGCCACCTCAACCGGGTTCAGTCAACTAGCTTTCAACATAGTTATTCACATGTTATTCGCATCGACCGGCTTTCCTTCGTCGAGCGGGGATTGGAGGATAAAATCACCCCGCGACGTCAGCAAGAAAATAATTCTAATGAGTACAAAATTTCTAGAGATAATAAGACTACGTTATGTCGGACCAATCAACTGAGTCGGTGGTAAAGTCTTCTCGCACGAGCTTCTTTAGTCAGTTAAATCCGCCGCCTGGGAATTGGTTAAATCCATCGGATCTTGTCTGTACAGCCTGTGCGTATCGTGTGAATAACTCCGCAAAGCCATTTTATTACAATGGCTGGAGTCGGTATGAGGCACTCAATCTTCCGCGGGCAACCCGAAAGATTCTGGTTGAGACGAAGTTTTCCAGACCCCGTGGAATGCCTAATGCTCGATTGTGAATAACTTTTTCCCAAAAGAGGCAACGGGTTCAAGAAGGCGACAACCTGTAACAGAGGCAATACTCCACCATGCCACTTCCTCCAGAGATCTTCGATCGCCACAAATCGAAAAGTGCGCTTGAGCGTTTCAGATGAGGGGTGTCAAAAACCGCCGCAATCGCGACTAACCTAAGAGAAACTTTCTCAAAAATTGGAATTGATGACTAGTGCGCAAGTTATTCGATTCGCGTCATGCCCAAAGATGGTTACGGCTACCTACAACTCGTCAGGAGGGAAATGCTCCTTTATGATTGCGTAGTTTTTGAACAATGTTATCAACTTGCCTGCCGAATTGGATGTCGCGGTTTTTGATTGAATAACAAACAGCCTGAATTGGCGCATGGCCTCCGACTTGGATTCCCCGTCGTAAACCATGCCGATCCCTCCTACGACTATTCTGTATTTCATCAAGGGAGATATGCCTCCCTTTCCGGCATTATCCCAAAATACCTTTTGGTTCGATTGCTCTCGTCAAGATCACTCGCAATTCTTCAGTTACGCCAGTGGTCAGCGAGGTTTCGACCATATCGGTCACAAATAACGGATCCCAGATCGGATGGCTCGAGACCGCCAGACTATTGGCGGCAGCGCGTCGATTACATCTCGGCGGCCGCCGGGTGCACCCGGGCCCGCCGAAACCAATATCGTGCGTTATCGAAGTCGTCTTCGACGCGATGAACAATGGTTTAAGGCGACCGAATCCGTTGCCGGGTAAAGTCAATGCGCTGTAGGGGACGGCGTCACCGAGGGTTGCTTCGATTGGTCGTCGCCGGGCTTCGGAATATTAATTTTCTTCAATTGATCTCCAAGATCGCGGACCTGACCCTCAAGTTGGTCCAGATGTTTTCTCGTTTCCTCATTTAGCTGTTCGCGCCGTGCAGTCAATTCCGGAAGGAATAGCATCCCGCCCGCACCTACAATGATACCTAATATAAACAATAACAACGCTCTCATGCCGGTGCAATATTAGCGGAATCAGCTGGAAATCACAGAGGAATAGTGGCTTTTGCCACTAGTCTAGGTGCACTAGGGCTTCAGGAAGATTTCACGGTTGACAATCGACGACTCGATGCAGCCGAACACTGCGCGGAGCATCTTCAGATTGTCCCATACGCTAGGCTCGGGTTGTCTGCCATGCGTAATCGACTCAATGAAATGATCCAGGACGGGCACTCGACGGTCACCGATCGATTCTTCAAACGAAATCTCTTCCGGAGTATCACCGGGACGCTCGATTGATATCACCGGACGAAAGCGACCCTTTTTTTCCTTGTCTTGCTCTCCTCGCCAGAACATCCTCGCCTGCGAACCGATAAATTCCCACTCTCCTTCCCAAGAAGTGCGGGGATGCAGGTAGCACCAATCCCCATCCCATACCACCGCGACACCGTTTTCCAAGGTCAGGAGACACAGAGCGCTCGAGGGATAGCGAAACGCGTTCCCCGGCGTTTCATACTCAAAGGCGGTCACTTTCGAAAACTCCTGGGATGTCAAGTAGCGGATCAGATCGAAGTGGTGATTGGCCATATCTACCAGGATTGAGTGCTGCAGTTGATACAACGGATGATCTTGTTCCAAAATATCTGGGACATATTGGCGAAAGAGGATACGGATTGCCTGAAGCTTACCGATTCTCCCGCTCTGGAGCGCCTGGCGAAGAATCGTCGCACTGTCGGTGAATCGATAGCCCTGACCGATCATCACCTTCGCGGCAGTCTTTTCGACCGCACTGGAAATTTTGGCGGCGTCTTCAGGCGACGCAGCAAGCGGCTTTTCGACAAGAACATGTTTCCCATGCTCAATCGCTTTGATCAAGACAGGAGCGTGCAATTTCGGAGACGTAGCGACAAGAACCGCATCGGCATCAATCTCGTGAAATGCGTTATCCAGGTCTGCAAAGTGCGCAACTGCCAAATTCTTTCGACTCCAATCTCGTGCACCTTCTGAAGGATCAACGGTGGCAACCAGTTGAACCTTCGGATGTATCTTTAAAACGTCCATCCAAGTGCGTCCCCACCAGCCGAGACCAGCAACTACAAACCTCAACGAATCATTCACGGCGACATAGTGCGCACGAACGGATGCCAACACAAGTCGGGCAACAAACGTCCACGTTGAGTACTAAGAAGTCAGTTGTCGGTGTCAGTGTCAGAGGGAGAGCAACTCGGGATTGCATGGTGAACCGAAAAATTGTTGGCTCAGAACGTCCACTCTGTCGTCAGGCGCTTCCGCAACTGTTCGATCTCGGCAACGGCTTTCCTGATTTGCGGTTGCGCCAAGTTTAGGCGCAACTCGGCTGAGAGTTTGACCAGCTCCTCGTTCATGGCTATAACCCGGCGTCCCAGCACTTGGGCGGTGGCGAGCAAAAAGCTCACTGCCCAAGCGTCTCCGTGTCGCAGAGCGTCGTGGAAGGCGCACGTCGAGATTCGCCAGAGATGGCTATCGGCGGCGGCAATCGCGCTCGCGGTCCGCGGCATGTTTACCAATGGACTTATCTCGCCAAGGATAGCACCAGGCCCAAGGGTCGCTAATGTGCGGTCGTCCTGCGCTGCAGCGCCCAACTTGATCAGCATCTGTCCGCTTAGAAGCAGGTAGATCGAATCTCCCACGTCACCCTGTCTAAACAAGATCGCGCCGGGCGGAAGGCGCACCTCTTCCAGGTGGGTCGCGAACGCGGCAATCTGCTCGGCGTTGAGAGACCGGAAGCAACTGAAGCGGTGAACCAAAGCGGAATCGATGGCGTTCTCCATAGATCGTTACATTACACGCCCCGCAGCATGGCCGCTTTGGCCACGCGCCCAAGTGCTACAATATATGCGGCCGTGCGCCAGTCTAGTTTGCGCGATCGTACCAGGCCGCGGATCGTGTCGTAAGCGGCAGTCATGGTCTCGCGAAGTCGACCGTTTACTTCGTTCTCGGTCCAACGCAGGCACTGAAGATTTTGGGTCCACTCAAAGTAACTAACCGTCACACCGCCCGCGTTGGCCAGGATATCCGGAAGGACCGTGATGCCGCGCTGCTCGAAAACTTCGTCGGCTTCCGGGAAAGTGGGTCCGTTTGCCGCTTCGACGATCACCTTGGCGCGAACTTCGCGGGCCACGTCGCGGGTTAACACGCCGCCGAGCGCCGCCGGTATGAGCACGTCCACTTCGCAGGTCAATAATGTGTCGTTGGTGATGCGCGACACGCCGTCACCTTGGTATTCCGCGAGCGGACGGCGGCTGCGGGCGAGTTCTACGAGCGCAGGAATCTCTAGACCATCCCGATTGGCAACGCCGCCGGACACGTCGCTGACCGCAACGACTTTCGCCCCGCGCTCGTAGGCAAAAAGTGCAGCGAATAAGCCGACGTTGCCGAAACCTTGGATCGCGACAGTAGCACCTTTGAGGCTGTCACCGGCGTCGTGCAGAAAGCTCTCAGCTACGCAAATAACGCCATAACCAGTTGCGGCCTCGCGACCTTCGCTGCCGTGCAGTTCAACCGGTTTGCCCGTAACCACCGCAGGCGCGAACCCATGCAACCTCGAATACTGGTCCATGATCCATGCCATCACTTGCGCATTCGTATTCACATCGGGCGCGGGGATGTCGCGCTGAGGACCGATCTCGTGGCTAATCCGCTCCACGAACTTGCGTGTGATGCGTTCCAGTTCGCCCTGCGAAAGCTGCGATGGATCGCAGGCGACGCCGCCCTTGGCGCCGCCAAAAGGCACGTTCACCACGGCGGTTTTCCAGGTCATGAGCGCCGCCAGCGCCCGCACGTCGTCGGCGTCCAACGTTGGATGAAAGCGCAGGCCGCCCTTGGTGGGTCCGCGCGCGGAGTTGTGCTGGAAGCGGTATCCGCTGTAGACCGCCAACTCGCCGTTGTCACGCTCGATAGGGATGGTGACGTGATGCTCAGCCTCAAGCGACAGCAACAGCTGCTCAACGCGCGGCCCCAGGTTCATGATACGCGAAGCCTTGCTGATGTAATGATTGGCGGCTTCAAAGGCTTTCATTGGCAGTGGAAGGGGAGGTTGTCAGTGTCAGTTGTCAGTGTCAGTGTTAGTAGAAGGCGAGGAGATTCAAGGTTGCAGCCCGATCCATCCAGGAGTCGAGCAATGCAGAATGAGGCTGGTTTACCTTGCATTCTGCAGGCTTTTTTTCAGTTTCTCCAATCGTGCCTGTAGATGCCTCACTCGCGCATTTACCCCTCGGTTTGCGAGGCATGAATTAAGCTGAAATATCACCGGAGAGCAAAACTTATGAAGATATTGGCGGCATTGTTTCTGGCGATGTTGACGGTCATGGCAGCAAAAGCTGACCCGCAGGGAAGCAGAGGTCATTTTCGGCACGTTCCGGCTTTTCGCCCTCCTTCGGCTGGCACTCATTTCGTTGCCCGGTCGGGCAATGGTTTCCAGCGTCATTTCCACTACGGAAATGGGGGCGTGGTGATTTTCGATCCATTCGGCTATGGCTGCGATAACGATTTACCTACCGACGACACCGTTTACCAGGGGCAGGTCGCTCCCCAGGGCGACGGGAATCTGCCGTACGCTACGCCAACATCGGATCCCGACATTGTAATTAGTCCCTATGAACCACATACGACGATCAGCGTCGCCGGCATTCCACATGGAGCCATAGTCCAAGACCCGGTTGCCAACCTGGTCTTCCTCAATCCGTGAGGAACGCGCGACGATGGACGTGGCTGCACACACGCTAGTGCCGCGCCGGTCAGCGAGTCGGGCGGCCCCAGTCGGCGGAGGGCCAGCAATCCGCAAGTTGGAAGATCAGTTTGCTCAACTGCTCTCGACAATTCGTGTCTATTCGCTGAGCATTCACGCCTCCAAAACATGCAGGTCCAACGTCAGCCCGGCATCCCCTTCATCCTGGTCACCGTTTTTCTCGACACGCTTGCATTCGGGTTTGTGATACCCGTTCTTCCCGCGTTGGTGGCCACCATGACTCCGGATAAGCAGAGTCAGGCCTATTGGTACGGACTTCTGCTTGGATCTTTCGGACTCGCTCAATTTTTTTCCGCACCTTTGCTGGGCGCAATTAGTGACCGTTGCGGTCGACGCGCGGTTCTGCTCGTCTCGATTTTTGGTCTTGGGCTCAACTTTTTTGTCACCGCCATTTCCCCTTGGCTCTGGCTACTTCTTGTCTCCCGGTTGGTCGGCGGCGCTTCCGGCGCAGCTTTTACCGTTGCCGGAGCCTACGTTGCCGATGTGACATCAAAGCAAGAAAGGAGCAAGAGCTTCGGACTTCTTGGCGCGATGTTTGGACTTGGTTTCATTTGTGGCCCGATCCTGGGCGGGTTACTTACTCCATACGGGCTGAGGCTGCCTTATTTTGCGGCTGCCAGTTTCTGCCTCCTGAACGGGGCCTACGGTTTCCTGGTTCTTCCGGAATCTCTCCCAGCCAATCGACGGACCGCCATCGATTTTGCGAAAGCGAACCCATTGACTGCCCTCATCGCGCTGACAAAGGTCCAAGGAATAGGCAGCCTCGTGTGGGTCGTTATCCTGACCGCTTTCCCTCAATTCATTCTGCAATCGACATGGGTTCTCTACACGACATTTCGATTCGGGTGGGGCCCGCGTGAAAACGGGTTCTCGTTGTTTTTTGTCGGAATAGCCGCAGCACTCGCGCAAACGGTGCTGCTGCGTTTCCTGCTACGGCAACTAGGAGATGTTAAAACAGCGCTGGTCGGTCTGGCATCCTCTTTTGTCGCGTATGTGCTCTATGGATTGGCGACCCGAGGATGGATGATGTATGCAATCATTCTTGCGAATCTATGCGGTTTTGCCGCCGGCCCTGCTTTGCAAGGGATCGTTTCCAAGTCGGTTGACCCGCGCCACCAAGGGATAACACTCGGCTCATTGAACTCGATCAGCAGCATCATGGGTGTCATAGCGCCGTTGGTGGGGGCGCCAATTCTGGCCGCGGTATCGGTTCTGGATCCCACGGATTGGCGGGTTGGTGCGACGTTCTTCGTCGCAGCGATTGCGCAGGTGCTTGCGCTGGTGCAAGCCCTTATGCATTTCCGCCGAAGAGGTCAATTATCCGTGTCGGTTGCTACCGGGAAACACTGAAAAAATTCGTCACATAGTAGCATTGATCTCCGGGACGCCAGTCTCCCCATTCCATGCTTGGCGCAACACCATCCAAATCCGCGAGGAGGGACATCAGTTCCAGCAGGCTAGCGGTATTTGTCGTGCCACCTACTCGTTATCTCGCAGAGTATTAACGCCCGAGTTTGCCGAAAGTTGTTTTTCAGCCTCCAACCAGTCCTCGCGTTCATGGCCTGGAAACTGCCCGCGTTCCATATAAAGTTCATAGGCTCGGCGTGCTATCTGTTCATGCGTGGGCGGGGCGACGTCCACATGGCCTGAATGGATTTCCGGCTTTACCGACGAGGTTCGCTGTTTAGCTTCAATGGGATCCAGTTCGTCCGAAGGTGCGATCGCAGACTCCGGGACCTTCAGCGGCTCTCGTTGCTCCGTCCGAAGATTATCTGTCCAGTTTTTTGTGCGCAACGGGTCTGCTGTTTTATCGACCAAAGAGGATTCACTTGTTTGTCCTCTGCTTTCATTCGCGATAGTTCCCTCAACGCCCCTCGCCGGCTCTTCTGTATTGGCGACAGTTCCCTCGATGCCCATTCCCGGTTCTTCTGGATTGGCGATTGAACCCCTGCTCACTTCTTCTCCGATCGTACCTCTCCAGCCACCCGATTCACTTCCTCTTTTCTCGATAAAATCCCGAAATCGCTTCAGGTCTCCTTCCACTCGGCCGGAAGGGATGCCAAGCACATCTCCAGCTTTTTCTAAAAAGCCTTCTGGCTCATATTCCATGGTCAGAGTGATTCGCGTTCGTTCGGCATCCAGGGAGTCAAAATTGACCTCTCCGGCGTTGGGTGTGCCGTCTATGCTGCTCCAGGCAATCCTCTTATCCGGAACCTGCTCCGTTATTTCGGCCTCCCATTGCTTGTCCTTGCCCCCGATATTTACCTTCCAAAGAAGACTCTTTGGACCCTCTTGTTGAACTTCGTTCACGCCCTCCATAAAGTTCGGGAATTCTTCAAATTGCGTCCACTGATTGTAAACCGCTCGGAGAGGTGCGTTGACGTCTATCGAATGTGTTGTTGCTCCCATATTCTTTTATACCTTTACAGCTTTTATCTGCGCCATCGTTCGCCGGCGGGTGACGAGATGGTTTCGTTTTATTCGATTTCCAGAAGTGAGTGGTAGCCCTGAGGAAGGGCTCAAGGTGGCTGGACACTTGCCAATAGCCATGTGGCGGCGAAGCAGCTATCTGCCTTCCATTCTCTCGGCAAAAGCATTCGCCTTCGCCAAAAATTGGCCGGATCATCAACGGGAGAGAGCGAATCGTGCTTGAAACCTTGTTTCTTTAATCCACGGTGCAAAAAATGCTCGCCTGGGAAGTTTCATCCGGCGAATCATTTGTTCCAGTTCGCTGATTTTGCAAAGGTTTATGAGGACCGATCGCTAGAATGATCGTTGGGAAAACCAAAAGGCCGCGTAATGTCGACGCGCCTAGAGCGGCAGCGATTCTCTACGGCGATTGGGGCACAAGCAAAGCCTACGTCATTGGGTTGGCTTTCGCGGTAGCCGGCTACAGCTCGTTCTGGTTGATCCTGGCCATGTGCGTGTTGATGGCGCTGGTCGGCGTAAATTACATGGCCATCTGCCGGCACTATCCTGACGGAGGGGGCGTTTACGCCAGCGTTCGCCATCGATCCGAGGTTATCTCCATTGTCGGCGCCTTCCTCTTGATTGCCGATTATATTGTCACTGCGGCGCTCAGTGCCCTTTCGGCTTTTCAATATCTCGGTTGGCCTTACCCAGAGGTTTTTGCCGCAGGAACGATTCTCCTCATTGGCGGATTGAATTTTTTTGGACCTAAGCACTCCAGCGGCGTGGCTTTTTTGATTTCGGTGCCAACGGTGATCGTTGTCATCTCTCTCGGCTGCTTCGTTCTTCCGCATGTCGGAGAGGCTATCCGCAATATGCAGCCGCTGCATGGTAGCTGGCTCCACAACTGGAATGGATTCGTATCGATCGTGCTGGCGCTCTCTGGAGTCGAGGCAATTGCCAATGCTACCGGAGTGATGAAGCTCAATGAGGGCAGCACCGACGATCATCCTTCGGTAACGCATACTTCGAATCGTGCGATCGTCTGGGTGATGTTAGAGGTTTGCGTCTTCACTGCGCTTCTAGGCCTGGGAATGCAGGCTCTACATGGATTGCAGATCCAGGGAGAAAACGTGGACGCTCCTGGCAATCCCGGAGTGCGCGACTACATGCTGAAGTATATGGGCGACGTTTTCGTCGGAGGGGCTCTAGGACCTGCAGCGGGACAAATCGCAGCCTGGTGCGTGAGCATTGTCTTTGGTTGCCTGCTGCTCTCGGCCGTGAACACGGCGATCGTCGCCTTGGTCGGTACATTCTTCTTGATGTCCAGAGATGGAGAGTTGCCACAGCGTTTTGAAAAGTTAAACAGCTTCGGAGTTCCGACTTTGGGATTGCTCGTGGCAGCGTTGGTCCCGGCTCTTTTAGTGATAGCGGTTCGGGACGTGGCCGGCTTGGCCGATCTTTACGCGGTGGGAGTCGTAGGAGCCATCGCGACGAACCTCGGGGCGGTTTCGACCGATCGGAAACTGGATTTGGCGCGTTGGGAACGGGTTTTGATGTTTGGCACCTTCCTAATCATGGCAGCCATAGAGATCTCCCTTTTCCTCGATAAGCCCAACGCACGATTATTTGCCCTTGCCATACTTGCGATTGGTCTGGTGCTGCGTGGCCTGGCAACCGAGCGGGCAACCAAACGCAGAGCCGCTGAAGCCGCTCTGGCTGCTTCAACAGACAAGAAGGCCCCGTCGCTTCCAGATCTATTCAGTCCGTCGGCTCGAGAACCCACAGGCTCCCCGATCCTTTGTGCGGTTCGCGGAATCGGACGTACCTTGGACTATGCGATCGAGGCGGCGAGGGAAACAGATCGCCCGCTTTATCTCTTATTTGTGCGCGAACAACCCGTGATCGCTCCCGGCGACCGCAGACGAAAATGGACTGAAGATGACGAAGCTACCTCGATTTTCAGGTATGCGAGCGAAAAAGCCGAGGGTCTTCGGCTTTTGCCTTGTTATGCGGTGAGTGACTCAACGGCGGACACCATCGTGGACATTGCTGCAACCGTAGGTGCGTCGCATCTCATTGTCGGCGCGCCGCAACGGAGCGCTCTCCTCAATCTGCTTCGGGGTAACATCATCAGTAACATTTCCACCATTTTGCCAGAAGAAATTCATTTCCTGGTTTACGCCTGAAGACCATCCGCCCTGATGCCTCGTAAGACGGGCGAGGCCAGGCCTGACCCGAGGATCCGTGAACGATGCACCAGCGATAAGAATTGATTGTCCCAATGGCTGGGCGCACGGAGCCATTCACGAATTTTTAGAAGCCTTCCCATCAGACAATCGGAAGGAATGTTTGTCCCAGTTACGGACCGAAGGATTCATTTGGCACAATCAGTGCGGGATCCAGCTTCCCTTCAAGGGCGTCAAGACAGTTCCTGGCTGCCACTTGGTCCATTCGCTGTGCGCATTCTTCCGTGAGCGCCGCCACGTGCGGCGATAAGATTACATTTTCCAATTCAGTCAACGGATGATTCGGCGGGAGTGGCTCCTCATTGAACACGTCCAGTCCAGCCCCTCGAATCAACCCCATCCGTAAGGCGTTTACCAGATCATCCTCGTCAACCACACCGCCGCGTGCGGTAGAAATTACGAATGCAGTCGGCTTCATCGCCGCGAGCTCTCGATGGCCGATCAGGCCCGCAGTCTGATGGACCAACGGCACATGCACACTTAAGAAATCACAGATTGCCAACCCGTGTAGAAGATCGATGACGGGCTCAACCCGAAATTCACCGAATACCTCCTCCGAAACCAATGGATCATAAACCACCACACGCATGCCAAAAGCCGACGCGCGAACGGCGACAGCGCGGCCAACGCGGCCGAAACCGACCAGCAACAATGTCTTCCCGAGCAAATCCACCGCCAGCAGGCTCTCTCGAAATCGCCAATTACCAGCCCTGGTCGCGCGGTCGTAGGCAATCGCCTGTTTAGCCAGGGCGAGTATGAAACAGAGGGTATGCTCGGCCACCGTGGAAGCATTGGCCGAACCGACGATCATGAGCGGAATCTTGCGTCGGCGCAAAGCTGCAAGGTCGATATTGTCGTAGCCCACACCGCGTCTCGAAACCACTTTTAGTACTCGTCCTGCGTCTATGATCCTTCCAGTGATCGGTGTTGTACCAACCAGAATAGCATCGACGTCAACCACCCGAGCAATCAGATCTTCCTCGCTGGCTCGATTCTCACAACTCTCTATTACGACATCCTGGTGTTGAGTCAGGATATCGAGCCCAACCTGCCGAAGCCCGTCGGTCACTAATACTTTAGGCATGGTGCGGCGGATTAGTCAGTATGGTCCGCGCTGCGCTGAGTTTGCTTTGGCTCCGAAAGAACCGCGTCCCATGGTCTCCAAGACTTCCGAAACCTTGTCTACCAGCAGACGGACATCGGTGCTGACGGTAACGAATTGGAACCCTTGCCGAATCATCTTTTGCGCATTGGCTGTGGAAGCCGTATGAATTCCCGCCACAATTTTTTTCTCCCGCGCCCGAGTTACGATGTACTCAATGGCTTTGATGACTTCTTCTTTAGTCGGATCAAGCTGCGGTTCGCATCCAAGCGCCATCGCCAGATCCGCCGGGCCGACATATATTGCGTCCAGTCCTTCGACCGAAAGAATCTCATCAAGATTATCAAGTCCTCCGCGGGTCTCTATCATTGCCATAGTAAGGAGGGTTCGATTCGCGTTGGCTACGTAATCAGGCCCGGCATAGACGTTCGCCCGAATCGGACCACAGCTTCGTATGCCTTCGGGCGGGTAGCGACAGGCAGCCACAAACTCGCGCGCTTCCGCGGCAGAATTGATCATCGGACAAATCACACCGTAGGCACCCGCATCGAGGACTTTCATGATGATAGCCGGATCCAGCCATGGAACCCGTACGAGCGGCACCGTCCGGGTTGTCGAGATCGCCTGGAGCATGCCGACCGCACTCTGATAGTCGATCAGGCCGTGCTGTAGATCGATCGTCAGCGAGTCCCATCCTTGGTGGGCCATCACTTCAGCAGAGAAAGTCGCAGGCAGACCTAGCCAGCCGTTGACTGCGTATGAATCCTGTTGCCACAAAGTTCTCAATAAATTTCCGCGCATAGCAAAACCTGGCTTTGGGGGATGGTGGCTCGAGTTCCGCGATTGTCTCAGGTCTGCATCCCAAAGTCACACTCTCAATATTTTTAATTCCGAATTGTTTGGTGCTGATTCTCCGCCACCCGCCAGTGGGTTCTGGTCGGGCGCTCAAGCAGACGCGATCTCAATCTTCGGCGCGGTCTCCTGCCGGGCACATCTTCACGAGCTTCGGGTCGAACTGGCCGAGGACTTCGACCAGATCGGTCTGCGCCGCCATGACGGCGTGGATATCCTTGTAGACACCCGGCACTTCATCGAGGCCGGCGGAGAGAAGCTCGACGCCACGCTCCGCCAGCAGCTTCCTGGTCCCGCTCCAGGTGAAGGAGTGCATCGCTTTCGTACGACTCATCAGGCGGCCAGCACCGTGCGACGCCGAGTGCAGCGACTCGGCCGAACCCTTGCCGCGCACGACGTATCCGGGCGAAGCCATCGATCCGGGGATGATCCCGAGAATGCCGGCGCTCGCGGGCGTCGCGCCCTTCCGATGCACGATAACTTCGCGTTCCTCGCCGCTCACTTCGTGGGTTTCTTTCCACGCGAAGTTGTGATGGTTTTCGATGTCGAGGATCATTTCCGTGCCGAGCCTGCGCGCGATGTGGCGGTGGATGAGCGCGTGGTTGGCCGCGGCGTAACGGCCCATCAAGCTCATTGCGGCCCAATATTCCTGGCCGTCGGCTTCTGTGAGCGAAAGCCATGCAAGGTGCTTGAGTTCCTTCGACAAGTGCAGGTGGCGGGCCATCGCGCGTTTCCTGTAGTATTCGCACACCTGCGCGCCCGTACCGCGCGAACCCGAGTGCGAGAGGAGCGCAAGGTATTCACCCGGCTGGAGGCGGAGCATCCGCGCCGGCTCCGCCTCCACGGTGAACGCGCCGAACTCGACGAAGTGGTTGCCGCTTCCGCTGGTGCCGAGCTGTGCCCACGCCTTATCGCGCAGCCGCTGGGTCACGGGCGACACCCTCCAGTCTTCGTCCATCACCTCGTGCTCGCGACGCTGCATGAACTCGCAGCCCGTGCCGAAACGGGTCTCGCTTTCAAGGATGTTCGCAAGTCGGTCGCGCTGGCCGGCGAGGGAGCTCGCCTTGAGGTCATAGACGGTCAGCTTCATTCGACACGCGATGTCCACGCCGACGGCGTAAGGAATCACCGCGTTGTCAGTCGCGAGCACGCCGCCGATCGGCAGTCCGTAGCCCACGTGTGCATCAGGCATGAGCGCGCCCGCCACGGCAACCGGTAACGCACACGCATTGGTCATCTGCTTCACCGCCTCAGCTTCGAGTCCTTCGCCCCATTGGCGCCACGGCGCGAGTTCCAGACGCCCCGGAAAGACCGGGCGATAGATCGCGCGAGCCAGCTGCGCCCGCAGCTCGTCTGCGAAGAACGCGGGCGGATCCGCGACAATGTTGAAAATCTCGACCTCCAACTGCGCGCCGTCGTTGCCCTGTGCCATGAATTTCTGGATGAACTCGTGCGCAAGCTGGATCGGTTTGCCCGCAGGCACGCCGAGGCGGATGAGATCCTTGGTGTTCATGGTTGTCGTCCTGTGGTAAAGGGCGATCGTGGCAGTAGCGGGTCTTTGGTTCCATTTACGATTATCGGTGGATGCTCTATCGACAAGCCCAGGTTAAATTTCTGCTGCGGGACCGCACAGCCAAACCGTACGCGGTTTGCGGCATCGCGACAGACATTACGGAATTGAAACGGGCCGAAGAACTACAGGCGAGGCGCGCGCGCCAAGGGGCGCTGCGTGCAGATATTCATGCGGCGTTCTCGAGCGGGACCGACAGCTCATTGCAAACTATCCTGCAGCGCAGCGCATCGGCCATCGTGCGTCACCTCGACGGGGCTTTCGCTCGCATTTGGACGCTCAATGACCGACAGAATGTCCTGGAGTTGCAGGCCAGTGCGGGTCTTGATACCCGCTTGGACGGCGAACACGCCCGCGTGCCCGTTGGCAAACTCAGGATTGGCCTGATCGCACAGGAGCGCAAACCCCACCTGACAAATTGCCTTCACTGAAAGTGCGATCGAGCAATATACAGATTTAGCGAACAACCTGGCGTATGGAGTAATGGCGCTCCGCACGCGCGAGGAGCGCAAGCGGGCGGAGAGCGAAATTCGTCAGCTCAACGCCTCGCTTGAGAAGCGAGTGGCCGAGCGCACGATCGAACTCGTGCGATCGAACGAGCAACTCAAGCACGCTGAAGAACAGTTGCGCGAACACGGCGAGCAGGTACAGATACACCGCGACGTGCTGCTGGAACTCGGCTGGGCTTCTCTGATTGTCCCGCCTATTTTGAGGCGTTAGCCGCCAAACGGCCCATCGTTGCCGACCGCGTATTGACCCACCCGGCCACGAGCGGCTTGGCGGAAAATTACCTCAAGCCGCTCGGCATTTCTTCCATGCTCGACGCACCCGTTTGGGTTTGCGGCGAGGTCGTCGGTGTTCTTTGCCACGAGCATACCGGCCCACCTCGCGATTGGTCGGCGGAGGAGATTGACTTTGTTTCAGCGCTCGCGTCAATGGTTTCGCTGGCGCTGGAAGAATCGAATCGCGCGCGGTCGGAACATCTATTGCGCGAATCGGAAGGAAAGTTTCGCGCGCTGTTTGAAGGCACCAGTCAGGCGGTTGTTTTGCATGACGAAAATGGAATATTCGAGGCGAATCCAAGTTGGTTACGTCTTCAGGTTGGAAGAGGTGATCGGCAAACACCCCACCGAAGTCTCCGCACCGATTCAGCCTGGCGGGGAGCGCGCTGAAGCGCTGGCAAGAAAATACATCGCCGCCGCCTTAGCCAACGGCAGTGCGCGTTTGATCAAGGGCCTCAAAAAAGTCGAGGGCGCACGCGGACGGGGCGTGGGTTACCTCCAAAGCTGTTGTGGCTTCATCTATGCGCGGCGCAGGTGGAGCGCCGGGCGCGACTTGCAATTCTCGCGGTGTAAACTTCATCGCTTGTTGAATATGGTTTGGTGTTCCGAAGGTGCCTTCCTCCGTGTAACGAAGCGGGTAATTCCCAAATTTCGAGCGCAATTAGAGGCTTAACTTTCACTCGCGTTCGATTTTAATTGCATGGTCTTACCGGTAGAGCATCCATGAATGATCGTAAATGGAACGAAAGACCCAGTCCGGAGGGTTTCGACCCCAGTGCGTATGCCTCGAATCGTGTCTAACCTATCGCACACACAGCGACTGCCCGGTCAGAATGAACAGGAAAGCACATGCGCACCACGCTGGTCATCACCCACGTCGCGTTTGAAGACTTGGGATCACTCGGCATCGAACTAACGCATGCTGGCTTCAACGTTCGAGTAATCGATGCTTGCACCGCCAACTTGCGTGCAATCGATGCCTACGACCCTGACCTCATGGTCGTGCTGGGCGGCCCAGTCGGGGTTTATGAGGGCGACGCCTATCCCTTCATCCAAGTCGAAATCGAATTGCTGCGCTCGCGGCTTGCCGCAAAACTCCCGACGTTAGGTATTTGTCTGGGTGCGCAGTTGATGGCGGCGGCCTTGGGGGCGCGTGTCTATCCCGGAACGCATGGCAAGGAACTGGGCTGGGCACCAATCCATGCAGGTTCGAGCTTGAGCATTCCGCCATGGTTTGGAGCCTTACTCAGGCCTGAATTGCACGTCCTACATTGGCATGGTGATACATTTGACTTACCTGCCGGAGCCACCCACCTGGCGGGCACAGCTCACTATGCTAACCAAGGATTTGTGATGGGAAGCTATGCGCTGGCCCTCCAGTTTCATCTCGAAGTGACGGTCCAAGGACTTGAGCGCTGGTATGTTGGCCATGCTAGCGAGTTGGCGCAAGCGGGCATTTGCGTGCGGCAATTGCGTGAAGAGAGTCATACTTTCGGTCCGGAACTGGAAATTGTAGCTAGCCAGGTCTGGCGGCGTTGGCTCGACGATGTATTTTAATCGCTAGAAGTTGAGCTAAATTCTAAAACCGACCTCCAATGAAAGAACGAGTCGTTTTAGTCACAGGTGCCTCGCGGGGGATTGGAAAAGCGATCGCGGAAAAGTTTGCCCAACGCGGTGATCGGGTCTTCGGCACGGCACGGCATCCGGAATCTGTTCAGTGGGCGCCCGGGATGTTATTGCCGCTTGACGTTCAGGACGAGAGATCGGGCGCGCAGTGCGTTGAGTCACTATTGTCTAAGGCTAAACGAATCGACGTTTTGGTGAACAATGCCGGGATTAGCGTCTATGGCGCGATTGAGGAGTTGAGCCTCGCTCAGGTCATGACAGTCTTCGAAACAAATTTTTTCGGTGTTGTGCGAACGACCCAAGCAGTTCTTCCCACGATGCGTCAGCAGGTTGCTGGACGGATTGTGAACATCGGTTCGGTCGCCGGTTTTGTACCTATGCCTTTCCAGGCGGTATACGCTGCCACCAAGCATGCGCTCGCTGGTTGGACGGAGACTTTGGACCTCGAAGTGCGCCCGTTCGGGATCCGCGCGATTTTGATACAACCAGGTTTTTTTCGCACGGACATCGATCGCAATTCGTCCGTGGGATCGTTGCTGAAGGATGTTTACGAAGGCGTGCGAACTCGAATTGTCGAGAAGATGCGACTTAGCGTTGAAAACGGTGATGATCCTGTGAAGGTTGCAGAAGCCGTTGTGCAGGCGGCAACGGAAAAAGATCCGAATGTCAAGGTACTCGTCGGGCGAGGCGCTCGGCAGGCTCGGATCCTTCGCACACTTCTTCCCAGAGCCTTGTTCGAACTTGGTCTGCGTCGACAATTCGGCTTGGCCGATCGTAGTGTCCTGTCGCGTGATGGAGGCAGCGCGTCTCGTCCATAGCACGCGCTACGGGCGCGAGAGCTTTTGGCAAATTGATCAGCAGAGCCTTGAAGAGGCGCGCCGATACCTCGACCTGATCTCAAAGCAGTGGAACGACGCTCTTGGCCGGCTGCGCGAGTTCGTAGAGGACTGACAGGAATGGTGCTTCTAAGTTAAGGGCGGTTTGGGTTGTTTCACGGCCCCGAGGCGCCGTCTGGAGTTTGGACTTTCCGAGAACTATTCAGGGCGCGGGGTAAGGCGAGACGCCTTACTTACTGCTGCGGGCAAACCGGGACGGTTAGCTTGCGAAAGAGGGTAAGGCGGGACGCCTTACTTACTGCTGCGGGCGAACCGGTCGTTTGATTACCCCTTTTATCCCAGGATTGTCCCGCCTATCTGCCGATAGGGTAGGGACGCCGTGTGTCGGCGCCCCTCCCTCCGAACCGAACAGGCCGATTTCCGGCATTCGGCTCTCCAGTTGGTGGTTAACTTTCAAGAAGATTGGCAAGCCACCTGATGAGCCTGTCTTAAGGTGAACAAGCCCATGGCAAGCCGGAAAGATTCGCTATGCCGGTTGTTCCAACTGGACTCAAGCACGCGCCGAGGAGGCTCGTCAGGCGGCGCAGCGCCTGGGTATTCAAGGGTTTATTGCCAGTCAGAACATGTGGAGCCTGGCTCAACCGGAGGTGTCTCAAATGGATCCAACCTGGGCTTACATCGATGAGTCCTTTGCCCAGTGGCACATCAAACATGGGTTATCAGCTTTTCCCTTTATCAGCCAGGCAGGCGGCTATTTTCGACGCGTCGAACAAGGCACGTTGGACCTACTTCCCGTGGACAACCGAATAAGACGGATGTTCGACCACCACGAAAACCGTGAACGGTTCCAGCGAATGCAGCGGCTCCAACAAAAAATGGGCCTTTCGGTGGCGCAGATCGTTCTTGGCTATCTCACCAACCAGCCATTCCCGGTATTTCCGCTCATCGGTCCCAAGACTTTAACGGGCTTGCAGGAAAGCCTGCGAAGCGTGGGAGCCAAACTCTCTCAAGACGATCTTTCCTACCTCGAGCACGGTAAAACCTAACAGGAGTCAGGAGCCGGGAATCGGAAGTCAGCAGTCGCGGATCCATCCGTGTCCATGCGATGAAGAATTCCAGCCGTTAGCATCCTGAGCTTCCGCAACGAGACTTCCAGCTAAGAAAACTCCAATTGTGTCCGCGGCGGCCCCCCTGCCTCATTTTACAATCTGCAAAAGTGCGATCACTATTCACAGACGAATGGAAAAATCACGATTTGGAGCTGGTCGCTCGGTGACCGGAGCGAAATCAACAGTCGGCGCTTTGAGATCAAATGACGTTGGGATTTGTCGGCAATTGACCGCGATTCGGGAGTCTCGCAATCCCTTTCAGCACTGAAGAGAGAGAAGTATGGAAGTTTCATAAGATTTGCCGCTTCGAGATACCCTCAAGACTTCCTTCCGTATAGAACCAATGGAGTATCCATGGGGCTTTTCTGTAGCGATTTTCTTACCCAGGGTGCGTAGGCTGTCGACTCTCAGATGCATGAACACCATGAAGCAACCCAAAGGCAGCAGTATCTTTCTCCTTGGTTTGTTGTCGCTGGTCGCAATAGTTCCGACCAAGAGCCGGCCTGCGCAAACCCCAGCGTCGGGCTATTTCGGTTCCCCCACCCGTTCCTCCTCGGAGAACCTCAGCGTCAAGCGTTATGTCACTGCGGGCGACCGTGCCTACGAAGTGGGCACCCTCGACGGTACTTTCCCCCCCATCGGCTGGCACATTAAGGGGCACATGAACGGCGTCTGGGCACACCCGATCAAGCTACTTGAATCGTATCGATTCCTGATCGATGGCCGGCCTTTCCCGAGCGCCAATAAGTTCACTTCAGGTGCAGGTTACGTTGAGTTCGAGTATCCTGAGACCAACGGCCTGCAGATCACGCGGACGGTATTTGCGCCGGATGGGATCCCGGCGGTGCTCGTGGGTTTGAGCTTGCGGAACGCGTCGAACCGAACGCAGTCCTTCCGGCTTCTGATAGAGGCGACCAGCGAGTTGATCGCGGCTTATCCTTGGTCGAGAACCACGCCAACCTCGGACCAGGTTCACCAGCCGGACCGTGTCAGCTTCGAACCGATCTGTTGCGGACTGCTTTTCAGCGCACCTGATAGGCCGTTCTACGCATTGGTGAGCGGTTTATCCCAGGTCTCAAATGGACGCGACTCCGCCAACTTTGTGCTCGCCTTGCTCCCTGACTCCGCGACGCAACCCAAGCGGGCGGTGGGGCAGTTGATTTGGCAGGTTACCGTCACAGCTGGAAACGAACTAAAACTTTGGTTCACGGTCGCGGGTTCGCACACCGGTCGAACTCCAGCTTATCTGGCCGGTGCAGCCGCACTGCAGCGACCCGATCGGTTGCTGCGCCGCAAGGTAGATGGTCGAATGGCGCTTTTGGCCAACAGCCGAGCCGATATCCCAAACGTTACGCTTCAGGCGGCCTTCGATTGGGCCAAACTGAACTTGGCTGACATGCGCCGCGTTGTCACTGACGTCCAGATTCAGGACACTCAAAATGGTACCCTTCAGGGCTATGTCTATCCGCCCCTGCTTGCGACCTATGGATTGCTAAATGGCTTAGTTGCCGGTTACCCGGATTATCCATGGTACTTCGGCACTGACGGTGCCTACACGGTATTTGCACTCGTGGCGGTCGGCCAGTTCCAAGCCGCCAAAGACCACCTTCGACTTCTGCGGGAAGTTTCGCGTACGGTCAATGGCTCGACCGGTAAAGTTTTGCATGAAATCGTGACAAACGGCTCGGTTTATTATGGTACCAAAGACCAATCGGGTGACGTCAACGAGACAGCGGAGTTCGCCACCGCGGTGGCCACGCTTTGGCGCTGGAGCGGCGATAACGAGGTTCGCGAAGAAAACTACCAGTTTATCATCGACGGCCTCCATTACCTCACCGGCGACCTGGATGTGAAAAACGATGGATGGCCGGAGGGCGATGGGATGGTGGAAGAGTCCGGGATGGGCGCGAAGAAGCTGGACGTCGCGGTTTACACCATTCGGGCGTTGAATGACTTGGCGGAAATGGCGGCCAGCAAGAACGACGAAGCAACGCAGAAGTGGGCGATAGACCAAGCGAACGTGCTGCTTGGCCGATTCGAGCGGGATTGGTGGATGCCTGACCGGGGGCTCTATGCCGATTCCTTAGCACTGAACCAAAAAGTGCCGACCAATCCTCTGGCCGCACTTGGCCCCGCGCCCACCACCAAGCTGCAGCAACTGTACTGGACAGTCGCCACGCCGATGGAGACCAACTTCGCTTCGAGCGACCACGCCGACACCGCTTTTCAAAGATTGGAGTCTTCGGTGTTTACTGGCACAAACGGCTTCTATCAAGCAGGCGGAGGCGGTGGTCCCACCGGCAAAGGCGATCTCGAAGCTTCCGCCCTTCCTAGTTCGGTGATGGCAGTCGCCGAAGCCAACTATGGACGTGTCGACGAGTCGATGCGTTACATTCTGGATATCGCACGCCAACTCGACTTGGAGCAACCCGGGGCCCTTCCAGAACAAATGTCCAGCCCAGACTATGTCCTCTTTCCGTTTCATCCTTTTCCCAGGCGAGCGATGGTGATGCAGGCCTGGTCGTCGTACGGGGTGCTTTACCCAATAACTTTTTATTTCTTGGGCATTCAACCGCATCTGGCCCAAGGACTTCTCATCGTGGTTCCGCAGCTGCCCAGTAGCCTACCTTACTTGAGCATCCAGGATTTGCGGATCGGCAACCAAAACCTGACCGTAGCGGCACAGCGCTCGGACAAACTCTACGTGACCGAAGTAACACTCCCGGCCGGATACCACCTGGAGATCGGTCACGCCTTGGCTGCCAATGCCTCAATTGAATTGGTCACGCTGAACGGTAAGGCTGCTGACTACGAGGTGCGTTCCACCCATCGGGGGAGCGAGGTCGTTGCTCAGGCGTTTACCGCTGGTACTTATCGCCTGGTGATCCAGACCCGTTGAGAGTATCTCACTTCCGTGGTCCATGCATCCAGCACGGATCTGGCGATCAAGGCGACTTCGAGTACTTTCCGTCCCTCGATCGGGCGGCAGCGTTCACAGAAAACGGAGATGGTCCTCTACCATCGATTCGGATAAGCTGGTCGCATGAGCGATTTAGCGTATTTCGAATATGCCCTGGTTCTTCCCGAAGAACGTTACTTGATTGAGGTGCAGACCCGTAAGCCCGATAGCGGAGAGTTGCGCGGACGAGAGGAAATCGAAGGCATCGCCAAAGAGTGCCTGGTCTCAGTTGTTGGCGAAGGACATGCCGACGAACTCAAAGAGGAAAAACCCCATTCGATCAGCGAATCCGCGGCGAAAATGCTAAAGAAGGTGGAACAACTATTAACTCGTCCCGACAGCGTCGTCTATCTTGTCGAATGAGATAAAATTTGCAGGCGACGAGTGAGACCAAACCAAGAAGCCTGTTATAATAGCGAGCCCTTACACTAGTGCACCGTCTCGCATATAATGGTGATGTCGCCGCAGGTCAGTTGGCTGTTTTTCAAGGCGCGAGCGAAGCGCCCATATCTGAGTCATACGGGTCGAGCGAGCAACGCGGAAAAACAGCCAATTGGCCGCGGCCCGGAGGCTTGCGTTGAAAATGGGCCGGCGGCGGCGTTGCTCGTCGGTTACATATCGATTCAGATATGCGCCCTCCTTGCGCCTTGCCGGCGGCCCATTTTGAACGCAACGCTATCACCATTATATTCGAGACGGTCCACTAGTGGCCTTTTGATATCGCTCCAATGATTTTGGGTAGTCAGGTGGGCGGTCTAATTTAATGCCGGCGAAAGTGTCTCATCGGGCGCTCGCTTTGTCGTTCTTTTTTACGGCGGCCTCGTCGCCTTGGGTTTTATCCGAATCCAGGTCTTCGGTTTCTACATCTTCATCTTCCGGCTTAATGCTTTCTCCTTCGGGGGTCATGCCCCTAGTTCGCGGCGGCTTTCCCCACTGGCTCTATAACAAGGATAGGTCGCGACTTCGATCAAGTTACCATCCGGATCGTGGCAGTACATCGAGATCATCGGACCACGCGCGCCGGATCGCTCCACCGGACCTGCTTCGATCGCGACTCCCTGTGCAACCCAATCCGCCTTGACCGCGTCAGGGCTCAATTTCGTCACCAAGCAGAGGTCCGCACTTCCCGGCACCGGCGCGACACCGGTGAACCACGCGACCGTATCCGCATCCGCGGGTCGCAGATTGATCTTTTGGTTGCCAAATTGCAGTGCTACCCGCAAACCCGTAGTCGACCCGAAGTCGATGCGCTGCATGCCAAGCACGCGCACGTACCAAGCGGCGCTAACTTCCACGTCGTGCTATGTTCAGAACGATATGGTCGATGGTTTCTATCGAGAGGCTCATGGCATTGATTATCATTTCACGAGACTCACAGGGCTTATTGGCCCTCTACTTCGGCATTTCCGACGGCGTAAGTCGGAAATCCATTGCCCCGATAACGCCGTCCACCTGCTTTGAATTGCGCGCGCCGAGAATCGCGCCGGTTACCGCTGGATGGCGCAACGCCCAGGCAATGGCGGTTTCACCCGGTTGGGACCTCTCCGAAAGGAAAGCTTAGCTGAAATATGGGACGTTCCAGCCCGAAAATCTCACCAGCGAAAGCGCATTGTGAGATTTTTGCGCCAAGCGTTGCACGCGCCATTCTTCTTGACAGTGAGCACCGCTTTTAATAAAAAGCGCGCTGTTCTGACCAGCCGGGTACGTCCCCGTTCCCCCCACTCGTCTCCCTGATGATGGACCACGGTGCACGGCCCTTCGGGTTCGGCTAACCGGGATCTTGACTGCGGGTCGCGCTTTCGGCGCGCGGCGAGGAGGGCTCATATCCCAATTGAGAGAAAGGTAGGTTCGAGATGGATAATGAGATGAGAGACCAGGCGGAAATGGCGGAAAAAATCGGCATGTCGGTCAGCCGTCGCAAAGCTTTCGCGATGGCGGCAAAACTTGGATTGGGCGGCGCGGCCTTAGCGGGCGGGCTGGGCACAGGCTTGGCAGCAAATACCCCGGAAGCCGCCGGTGGGCTGCCCAAGAAGAACTATAAATTTGTTTTCGTCAATCATGTAACAACCAACGAGTTCTTCACACCGACGATTTACGGTATCCAGGATGCCTGCGCTTTCTTTGGGTGCAGCTACCAATGGACCGGCTCGCAGAACAGCGTCGTTTCTGAGATGGTCAATGCGATGCAGACTGCCATTGCCGGAAAGGCAGACGGCATCGCTGTGTGCCTCATCGACGCCACGGCGTTCGACTCGCCGGCGTCCAACGCTCTTGCCGCCGGCATTCCGGTGATCGGCTATAACGCCGACGTGCCTGCCGGCAGCCCAAACAAGCGTCTTTGTTATGTGGGGCAGCCTCTTTACCAGTCCGGGTATAACATTGCCACCAGGTGGCTGAAGCTGGTGCCCAAAAGCGGCCACGTCATGCTCTCCATCCCCAGCCCCGGCACGCTGAACCTGCAACCTCGCCTCGATGGTTACATCCAGGCCATCAAGGACCATGGCAACTCTGTTACCTACGACGTCGTCAACAGCGGCGTAGACCAGGCCACAGAAATATCACGGATCGAGAGCTACTATCTCAGCCATAAGGACGTAGCAGGCCTGTTCGGGACCGGTGGCGGAGACACCTACGCCTGCGGGTTCGTGTCCGCCAAGTATGGTCTGGCAAAAAAGGGGGTGATTGCCGCAGGCTATGACCTGTACCCCCAAACCCTGGGCTATATTAAAACTGGGGACATGACATTCACGACCGACCAGCAGCCCTATCTGCAAGGCTTCGTGCCTACCCTGCAAATGTACTTGTATAAGCTATCGGGCGGCGCCGTTGCCCCGGCAGATGTAAATACCAGTCTGGCTTACGTGACCAAAGACAACGTCGATCTTTATCTTGGCAAGAGCCGCTTCGAGGGTAGCACCAGCGCTGAACCGACCTAGTCTCCTGTTGTCCGGTCATTGATGGTGATGCGAGTACACGGCGCCGAAAGGAATGGGCAAATTGCGCGCCGTGGTCCGGCGTGGACCATCGGTCACTGCCAAAAGAGCTTTGTGTAAAGAGGCAGATATGGCGCGGACAAGCCGGACCGGCGAGATAGCGGGGCGCAAGGTTGGCATCAAGGTACCGGACACCGCATTGGAGAAAGCTCTGGTCATCCTTTCCCGCTATCGGGAGGCCAGCATCGCGGTCGTCGCGATTGTCCTCGTCATCTACTTCCAGTTCGGCAGCAATGGGATTTTCCTCTCCTCGCAAGAGCTGAGTGTCGTTCTCCGCGATACCGCCCGGTTTGGCTTGATCGCCGTGGCCGAAGTTATGCTGATGATCACCGGCGAAATCGACCTTTCGGTCGGCAGTACTTTCTCTCTCGCTCCCTACGTGATGGTCCTGATGTCCATTGGATGGGGTGTTCCGCTGGTCGTGAGCGCCCTCGCCGGGATCTTGCTCGGTGTGCTGATAGGCTTTGTCAACGGCATCATCACCGTCAGATTCCGCGTGCCCTCATTGATCACGACGGTCGGCACCTTTTTCCTGCTGCAAGGCGTTGTCGTGTCGATTTACAATAGCCAACCCATCGTGGCGCCCGTGCAAGAACCATTCAATGAGATCTTCGGCGAGAACCTGTACAGCCCAAACGATTCTCTCTGGTCCTGGCATGGCTTAACGGCATTTACCCCTTTCCTGTGGACCCTCATGGTCGTCGCCGTGATGGCCTTGGTGCTGAACAGAACGACCTTCGGCTTGCACACGATTGCGACCGGCAGCAACATCATCGGGGCGCAGGAGATCGGCGTCCGCACCAACCGGATCAAGGTGTACAATTTCATGATTGCCGGGGCCTTTGCCGCTGGGGCCGGCGTTATCAACACTATTCAGTTCGCCTCAGCCGATCCACTGGCCGGCGGCCCCTTTCTCACGCTGCAAGCCATCGCTGCAGCGGTGATCGGCGGGACTTCTCTGCTCGGCGGCTCCGGCACGGCCATTGGCTCACTGCTGGGAGCGTTCGTGGTAGCCACGCTCAACAACGGTCTTGTCATGATGGGCGCGCAGGCTACCGTCTCCGACATCTACTTGGGCACTGCGATCATCCTGGCCATGATACTGAACGTGCAAGTCGACCGAGTGCGCGCCCGGAGACGCATATGAACCATAAGGACATTCCCGCTCTCAACCCGAGCACTCCAGTTATTCTCGAGATGAACCGCATCAGCAAGAGCTTTGGCGCCGTCACCGCGCTGGTCGACGTCAGCATAAAGCTCCGTCAAGGAGAAGTACTGGCCTTGGTCGGCGATAACGGCGCGGGCAAATCCACCCTGATCAAGATCCTCTCCGGGTTTCACCATCCTGACAACGGCACAATTGTTTACCATGGGAAAGAGGTACACTTCGGCTCACCTCGCGATGCGCGCGCCCAAGGCATCGAGACCGTCTACCAGGACCTCGCGCTGATCAACGACCTCAGCATCTACCACAACATGTTCCTCGGGCGCGAGTATCACAAGCGCGTCCTGGGGTTGAAGCTGCTGGACAACCGGAAGATGCGCGATCTGGCTCAGACTTATCTCAACTCGCTGGGAATCCAAATTCCCAGCGTGAACAGCACAGTCGACCTGTTGTCCGGCGGACAGCGACAGTCCGTTGCCGTGGCGCGTTCGATCTATTCGTCGCCTACCATCCTGGTTCTGGATGAGCCGCTGGCTGCTCTGGGCGTGCGAGAGGGCGCCCACGTTTTAGGCCTGATCCAGAATCTCCGGCGTCAACGCGGCGTCTCTATCATTTTGATCGTGCACAACTATAACCAGGTCTTTGAGGTGTGCGATCGCATTAACTTCCTGCACTCTGGCGAGATCGTGTTGGATGCCTCCACCTCCGAGACAAGCGAGGAAGAACTGATTCGGATCGTTAAATCGGGCCTTGGCCGTCAAGCAATTGCTGCCGCAGCGGACGAACTTGGATCCAGTACAGGCATCTAGTTTTGTAGTTCTAGTGTCCTGTCCCCGAAATAGCCCGGGATCTCAAAAGATTTGAACTCGCCGTGGCTATCGGCCACACCCGGGTAACCGACGCTATACAAACAATCATGAAACCAAAACTGGCAGCCTTCCCAAAATGTTACATGGACGAGTTGTGCGTGCACCGGACAATGACCCTCGGTGAATGGATTGAAACAGGTGCCACGCTCGGAGTGCAAGGACTCGAGTTTTATTCCGGATTTTTTGAGGATAACGAAGCATTCTTGAGGGAGACGAAAGCATCGCTGGAAAAACACCGGCTGGAGATGCCGATGCTCTGTTGCTCTCCTGACTTTACCGAGCCTGATCCCGATTTGCTGGCGGACCAAATTGCGCAAGAGCGGCGGATGATCGAAATGACCGCCTTTTTTGGTGGACGCTTCTGCCGCGTTCTCTCCGGCCAACGGCGGCCGGGACTATCTATCGAAACCGGTATTGCCCAAGTTGTTCGAGTTATCAAGAGCCTTCTACCATTTGCGGAAAAGCATAATGTGGTTCTGTCGATGGAAAACCACTACAAAGATAGTTATTGGCGCTATCCCGAATTCGCCCAAAAGATGGAGATCTTTACCGCGATCATCGATCAGATCGATTCTCCGTGGTTTGGCATTAATTATGACCCCTCCAATACCCTCCTGGCCGGCGAGGATCCGTTAGTAATGCTTAATCGTGTAAAGCACCGTGTGGTGTCTATGCACGCCAGTGATCGCTTTCTTAATAGCGGTACTCTGGAAGATCTTCGAAGAGAGGAGGATGCTTTTGGTTATGCCAGTCGCCTCTCACATGGAGTTATCGGGCAGGGACTCAACGACTATGACAAAATATTCTCTACCTTGAATTCCGTTGGCTTTTCCTCCTGGATCTCGATCGAGGACGGGATGAATGGCATCGAGGACATGCGCGAATCCGTCCGATTTCTGAAGAAAAAGATCGACCTGCATTTCAAATGAAAGCGCACAGTTTGCCATGAGTCCCACCTATCCCGAATTTAGGAAAAAGCGGGCTCTTATCACGGGCGGTACGCAAGGCATCGGCAAAGCGATCGCCGAGCGGTTGGCGCGCCAGGGCGCCGTGGTTTACTTGAATTACGCCAGAAATGAGCAGGCTGCTCGAGAAGCGCTCGACCAATTCCATGAGGCTGGTTACGCCTCGGAATTAATCAAGGCCGATTTGGGCACACCCGAGGCGGTGGAAGCCATGCTTGGCCATATCCATCAGAATGTTCGCTCGATCTTTTGGTCTGCAACGCGGCCTACCAGGAGAAGAAGGGATTTTTTGAGACCGATCTCCCGTTGATCCAGCGGACGCTTGACATCAATATCCTGGGCAATTTTCAGATCATCCAGAAAGTCGCCCGCGAGATGATTGCGGCCGGGCGCAAGGGGCAAATGGTGGTGTGCTCCTCCGGTCATGGAACGATGGTATTCAAGAACGCTTTCGCCTACGATGTCTCCAAAGCCGCGCTCAATCATTTCATGCGTGGCGCGGCTTTGGCATTGATCGAGCACGACATCCGTCTCAATGCCGTCGACATTGGGTGGACTCACACTCCAGGGGAGCGGCGCTGGTTCTCGGAGGAGGAGCAAAACCGGCTATCTCGGTCGATCCCGATCGGTCGCGCCGCCCAATCCGACGAAATAGCAGCAGTCATCGAGTTCCTTCTATCCGATCAGGCCAGCTATGCGGTCGGCTCGCTTTACACTGTCGACGGGGGTTTTTTCCTGCGACCCAATCCCTCGACTTAATCTATGAAAATCCTCCAGTTCAACGGCCCTTGGCAATTCTCGCTCGAGGAGGCTCCGACGCCCTCGTTTGGTTCCGAAGAGGTGCTAATCCGCGCCGATGCGGTTGGCATCTGCGGCAGCGATGTCCATGGCTTTACGGGGGAAAGCGGTCGGCGAAAGCCAGGCATGGTCATGGGGCATGAGGTGGCCGGCACCGTGGCGAAGGCGGGCGCCAAGGTTACCTCGCTTCGTCCCGGAGATCGGGTGGCCGTTTTTCCCCTCCTGGGATGCGGGATCTGCCGACATTGCCTGGCTGGAATGGAACATATCTGTCCCGAAAAGCGTATTCTCGGGGTCAACGCCGGTCACTGGGGCGCGATGGCAGACTTCTTCACCTGTCACCAGCGCCAGGCCTTCCGGCTCGATCCGCAAGTTGATCCTGCGATTGGTCTCTTTGCCGAGCCGCTTGCCGTCGCTCTTCACGCTGTTCACCTGATGAATCCGGATAAGAGCGCAATCCTGGCCATCGTCGGGGCTGGGACAATCGGCCTGGCCTTGGTCGTCGTGCTGCGGGATCTCGGTGTAAAATCGATCTTTATCATCGATAAAATCGCCGAAAAGCTGGAACTGGCAGAGAAATTTGGCGCGAAGACGATCCGCGCCGATCGTGATCTAGCGGCGCAGATTATCGCTGACGAAACCAGCGGACGGAAGGCTAATGGCGTCTTCGAAGCGGTGGGAATGGCGGCCACTGTGCGGACGGCGTATGATCTCTGCGACTTCGGCGGGACGGTCGTTCTTATTGGAAATCTGGCCAAGGAGTTCACGCTTCCGTTACAGGGAGTGACTTCGAATGAGACAACCCTTCGCGGGTCATACGGATTCACTCGCACTGAATTTGAAAAAGCGGTACGTCTGGCGTCGAGAACGAAGATTCAGCTGCGTCGGCTCATTAGTGGTTGGTGCTCGCTCGAGGAAACGCCCGGCGTCATGGAGCGCATGGCTCGGGGAGAGCTTAAAGCTCTGAAAATGGTGATTCGAGGTCGCGGCGAACAGGCTTCAGCCTGAAATCCGAACCTGCTTTCCCATGAGAGTTTTGCCGAACACGGGATTCGATTCGGCTTGAATTAAATTGCGAGACGCCGAACGGCGGACGGTGCCTCATCCCAAGCCGACATTTGCGATCTGTTCTTCGTCCCACCCGAAGAAATGCCCCAATTCGTGCAGGTAGGTAATCCGCACCTCTCGAAGAAAAGCCGTCTGCCGGAAATCTGCTACTTGAGCGATGGTGTCGATGAAAAGGGTGATCCGCGGCAACTCGTCGGGCTGAGCCGCCGGTCCCTCCATTAAGGAGTGCCCCTCGAAAATGCCCAGGCATGCGCCGCCTGTTTCGTCCCCTGCCCAAATGAAAAAGACCGGGACTTCTGACGCTCGGGCCCGGATCGGCCCCGGCAGTGTGCGCTGAATCTCGGCAATGTGCCGTTGAGCAAGATCCTCCCAATCGACCATGCCACTAACGTGCGCCATGACAGGTTGTAATCAAGAGACGGTCCGAGTACGTCCGATCTGTTACGAAGTGTCTTCCGGTTTAGCCTCCGGAGTTTTATTGAAGTGTTGCCAGCAACTCTTTCCCTTGACGCTTGATCTCGGGATCGTCTTTTTCCGTATCCCGCATCCCCAAACCCTTGGTGATGAAACTCCGGGCGTCGTCGGTTCGTCCCATGTGGGCGTAGACTCGTCCAAGCTCAATGTAGTGCATGAGGCGATGGGGATTGAGTTCGATCGCCTTCTCGAAGCATCTGGTAGCGTCTTCGTACGTAGAATCCGGCAGCTTGCCGTAAGTCAATTGTGCCAGGACACGCAGGGCCGGGGCAACATCGGCAAACGCCATGTGCCAACGGCCCAGCACGTGCCAGCCCAAATCGTTACGCGGATCGAGCTCGATCACCTTATCCGCGGCGTCCTTGATAACGCGCGCAGTCTCGAGTCTTTCCCGAATGCCTTCAAAGGGTTCCAGTTTTCCATAGCTGATCGCTAAGGCGAGCTGGGCTTCCGGTTCATTCGGATCGAGAGCCGCGGCACGCTTCGCATAGTTCACCGCAGTGCTGCAGAGACTAAGCTTCTGCTCCGGCGTCGCGGCGTCGCTCATCAGGTGGCGGTATTCGCGCGAGATTCGCACCAGGAGGCGCACGTTATTCGGCTCAAGCTTTTCCGCGGGCAGGTAGAATCTGAGCGCGTTGGCAGCTTGCAACTTCGCATAAAATAGGTCGCCCTTTTCGATTAGGTCGTCAGCGGCCTCTGCCCCGAATGCCATCCCCGACATTCGCAGCGCTGCGATCGCGGGAAGGATCCTGGAGAAAGCGTGATTCATGGACTTCCAAACCGTTGGCGACGAAAAGTTCGGTCGCGGCTGATATACTAGCAGCACATTTGCGCACCAGCAACCCCGTAACGCCGCGGCGTGCTCACCGGTGCTTTCAGCGCGTGCGCAGGAGAATTTTGCGGCCGCGCACCTGCTGTTCAAGCTGTGGACGTTCGGCCTCAATCAGGCGACCCGCATTTAGAAGTGCTGCTTCGCTCAACCGGGGTCCGACAAGCTGCAGGCTGGTGACGGGAACGGTCTTATCATTCACCGGAATCGGTACCGCAAGCGCAGGATTTCCGGCAAGATTTACCGGCACGGTGTTTTGCATAATCAGCACTCGCGCTTCTAAAAGGGCTATTTTTCCAATACGCGGGATGGTCGGAGGCAAGGACTGAAGCGTTGGGAGAGCAATGAAGTCGACCTTTTTGAAGATTTGGCCGAGAGCGTGCTGCCACTGCGCCCGCCTACGGAGGGCTCCCCGGTACTGGGCGGGATATAAAACTCTCCCCAAGACTACCGCCGCCAGGGTCCTGATACGCACTCCCCTCTTGTATATGTACTCTCGATCGCTTACCCAAGCGCCAGCTGCCGCCACGGTATTTCCATCATTTTTGGCCTGATCCCACTTCGTTTTGAAGCTGTGGTTCAGTGTGATCACTTGAAAATGTCCTTGGGCGAGAGCTTGATCCACTGCTTTGTCGATCTTAGGGTCGGTGCCGCTCAGGTAAAGTCGTCCAATTCTAATCTTCTTGGCCGACGGTTTGGCGGCCATGGCTGTTCGATATCGTGTGGTAAACCCGTCTTGCAAAAGGTCCATCCCTTGTACAACGTGAGCCACGTCTTTGCCCATCGGCCCCACTGTATCCAGATGCTTTGACTCAATCGGGAATACACCCTTTGTGGAAATGAGGCCAAAAGTAGTCTTCAATCCAACAACGCCGCAGCAGGCTGCCGGTACGCGGATGGAACCCGCGGTATCCGTTCCAAAGGCGACGTCGGCACCTCCGTTTGCGACCGCCACCGCTGAACCGCTCGACGAACCTCCCGGTATGAGCTTGCGCCGCTTGCTGAGTGGATTTTTCGGAGTTCCGAAGTAATCGTTCAGGCCGGAAGGAGCCACAGCAAATTCGCTGAGGTTTGTCTTTCCCACGATCCGCACGTTTCGCTTGCGCGCGATAGCCAGGCAGTCCGCATCACGCGCAGCCGGCGGATTGTTCTTAGAGACATATTCAGAGCCGGCGCTGGTGACGACGCCTTTCATATCGATGTTATCTTTGACTGCAAGCCTCAACTGCTTGCTGTTGCGAGGGGCCGGCCAGTAATCGATGAACGCGCGGTCGTGCGAAACATTCGGCGCATGTCTTTGCAGGATTGAGCAGCCGCTGAGACAGCTTGTCAGCAAAAGCCCTGCCAGTATCCATGGTGCGATGACGTAGCGGCGTTTTTTCATTTGTTTAGCCTATGCTTGCCCACGGTTTGTCCATGTCGGCAATTCTGCTAGTTTCCCGCCAAGGAACAGGTGATGCCAGAGCTGAGTCGCCACGACCGCCGTCAAACCCATCTCCACGGAAAGGCGCGGCAGAGAGCCGGCGGGCATCACGCGAAAAGCCCGCCGCCAGTGATGCACCGCCGCAACCTCAAAATATCCTGTTCGCCGCAGCGATTCTTCGCCTAAGAGCTGCGCGACAAACGCCGGCTCCGGTTCAATGTGGAAACTGTCCAGCGGAGCGCGGAAGATAACCTTGCGCCGTCGGTAGACGGATGGTGGAAGCCAACGTTCGGCCAGGAGGCGCAGCAAGTGTTTGTCCCGAAAACCGCGGAGTTTCCAACGCGGGTGCACTCCCGCCAAAAAATCGAAGACCTCTTCATCGAGGAAAGGATATCGCACCTCCACAGAGGAGTGCATCGACACACGATCCCCTTTGGCCTGAAGCAGGAGTCCCGCCAGAGTGACGCGTGCTGCGACCCAGATGCCCCGATTCAGCGGGTGCCAGCGTTTGGCACGCTCCAGTGGAATGTGCAGATCAGTCCAGGGATTGAATTTCTCGAGCACGTCGCGCATTGGCGCAGCGTAGAAGCGAAGCTTTGAGAGCCCGAGAAGCCCGTAAGCATCAATCCAGGCGTTGGGACCGCCGACGGATTCCTCCACCTTACGTCGAAACTCGCGAGGATATTGGGGGACTTTGCGCAGCGAAAGATAGGAGCGGCGTACGCCATCGCTGAGAGGCAGTCCGGGCAAGAGGTCCAGAAAGCCCAGCGCTTTGGCCCCTTTATACCAAGGATAACCGACCAGCCATTCGTCGGCCCCTTCCCCGGTTAGCACCACTTTCTGGCCGCACGCATGAACGCGATGCGCCAATTGAAGCAGAGCTGCACACGAGGTGTCGATTACCGGAGCCTCTGCCGCTTCGATGAGCTGGGGATAAGTGTTGAGGACGTCGGCGGCTCTGCAATCCTGGACGATCGGCGGCTTCGTGCCGATGTGCCGGGCCACGAGATTGGCCGCACTGAGTTCGTCGAGTTCAGGAGCGTCGACGCGAATCGTGTAGGTGTTAATCGCCGGACCCTTTAGATGGCAGGCGAGCGCAGCGATCATGCTCGAATCCACGCCACCCGACAAATAGGCACCCACCGGCACATCCGCTCGCAGTCGCTTCTCCACAGCATCCAGCATGAACTTTTCAAAGCGATCCACCAGAGCGCGCGAATCCGGCCCACGGTTCTCGTCGCCACGATCCGGGAAATCCATCTCCCAGTACGCACGTTCGCTGACGACGGACGTCGCGCCGTGATCGCTCGCCGGACTTATTTGCAGATAGTGCCCAGCAGGCAGAAGCTGCACACCTTCAAAGCAGGTTATCGGCCCCGGTAGAGCGGCAAACGTAAAAATGTGGTCTATACCGCGCAGATCGGGTCGCGCAGGCACCATACCCGAAGCCAGAAGAGCCTTGATTTCCGAGGCGAACAAAAGCCAGTCCCCCTGACGTGTCCAGTAGAGCGGACAGATGCCGAAACGATCGCGTCCAAGCACCAAACGATGCCGGCGCTCATCCCACAGCGCCAAGGCGAACTGGCCGCGTAGCCTCTCGAACATGCCTTCCTGACGCTCTTCCCAAAAGTGTGGGATAATTTCAGTATCGCAGTGAGTGACCAGTCGGTGCCCGCGCGCTTCCAGCTCTGCGCGTTTCTCGGGGTAGTCAAAGAACTCTCCATTGAACACGGCAAACACACTCCGGTCTTCGTTGGCGACCGGCTGCTGCCCATCCGCCAGGCCGACGATACTGAGCCGCCGCGATCCAAAAACAACGCCAGATCTCTTAAAATAGCCCTCCTCGTCAGGGCCGCGGTGAAATATCGCCTGCGTCATCCTTTGGACGATGCCCTCCGTTATCGTTCGGCGTCCGGCTAGATCGACGATACCAGCGATGCCGCACATAGTAGTCAGCCTTTAGTCCAGACCCTGGCCGGCGGACAACTATTTTTTTGACCAGTTTCGGTGTACCTCAAAGGGATTGGAGGCAGACAAGGAGATACAAAGCGCAGGGCCGGATCGATGTTTCTTCGCTGCAGTATCGGGTCGGCCTTCCTTCCTCCCGTGCGTTGCTGAATGTGACAACACGCTTTACAAAGGCCAGCACAGCATTGACTTGTCACGATCGGAATTTAGCTTAGCAGCTTCCGATTGATTATGGCAGCTCCAACTTCTTTGACTAAAGATCGCATCGCAATCATCGGCACCGGCTGCCGCTTTCCCGGCGGAGTGAATGACACAGACTCATTCTGGAAGCTGCTCGTGGAGGGTCGCGAGGCGGTGAGTGATGTGCCGTCCGACCGCTGGAACATCGAACGATTTTTCGATCCGGAGCCCGGTCTGCCGGGCAAGTCGATCGCTCGCCGCGGGGGGTTTTTGGAGGGTATCGATCAGTTTGACCCGCAGTTTTTCGGGATCTCGCCCCGGGAAGCGCCCTACGTGGATCCGCAGCATCGCTTACTCCTGGAGACAGCCTGGGAGGCGATGGAGGATGCGGGCCTGGTGCTCGATCTCGAGCGGGGAACCGACCTCGGAGTGTTCGTTGGAATTTCTCACAATGAATATCAGGGGATTCAGGGTACGCCATGGGAGCATTCCGGGATCGGTCCGCACTCACCCACCGGTTGCGCTCACAGTATCGCCGCCAACCGCATCTCCTACTGCTTCAATCTGCGCGGACCGAGCGTCGCAATGGATACCGCATGTTCGTCTGCGCTAACAGCGGTGCACGCGGCGTGCGAATACATCCGGGCGGGCCGCGGCGACGCGGCGCTCGCGGGCGGCGTCACGGTGATGATAACCGCGGGCGGATTCATCGGCTTTTCTCAAGCTTCAATGCTGTCTCCGGATGGCCGGTGCAAGGCCTTCGACGCATCGGCCGATGGCTTCGTTCGCGGCGAAGGAGCAGGCATGGTGCTTCTAAAGCGACTCTCCCAGGCAATCGCCGATGGCGATCCGATCCACGGAGTGATCATCGGGACTGCTCTTAACCAGGACGGCCATACCAATGGAATTTCTCTACCCAGCGCGCAGGCGCAGGCTCGGCTGGTGCGCGATGCATGTGCGGACGCCGACATCGACCCGTCTCAGATCGGATTCGTCGAGGCCCACGGAACCGGCACTGCAGTAGGCGATCCGATCGAGGCCCACGCGCTCGCTGAGGCACTTTGCGAAGACCGCTCGGAGGAATCACCGCTGCTTATCGGGTCCGTGAAGACGAACCTGGGTCACCTGGAAACCGCGGCGGGCGTCGCAGGTCTGGTTAAGGCGCTGTTGGTGCTAAAGCACGGGCGCATTCCGGCCAGCTTGCACTTCGAAACCGCCAACCCGAACATCGACTTCGTTGCTCTGAAACTCCGCGTACCCACCACCCTGGAACCCTTCCCGGCGACTGTTGGCGCGCGCATAGTGGGCGTCAATTCGTTTGGATTTGGTGGTGCCAACGCGCACGTCCTTCTCACGGAGGCGCCGTCACACCTCCAGACGGAACATTTAGGGACCGACCCAAACCGTGCGTGGCCATTGGTGCTTTCCGCCCGATCCGAGGAGGCTCTGCGCTCTTCGGCATTGCGCCTGAGCGCCTGGTTGGATGAGCGGTCAAACGCGAATGGCAACTCGCCCGTGCTGCCGGAGCTGACTTATACCCTCGGGGCCAAGCGCAATCACCATCCGTACCGGCTCACACTCGTTGCGCAGTCGATCGGAGAAGTGATCCATGAGTTCAATGGCTATGCGGCAGGCCAACAGGGCTCTAAAGTCCGCACGGCCTTCACGCCACGGCAAACGCATCCGCCACGCGTCGCTTTCGTCATGAGCGGCCAGGGTCCGCAGTGGTGGGGCATGGGCCGCGAACTCATTCAGCACGAGCCCGTGTTCCGGCAAACCGTCGAGCGTTGCGATGCCATGATGCGCCCGTTTGGACGGTTTTCAGTGATGGAAGAACTTGGCCGAACGGAAGAAGCCTCCCAAATGCATCGGACGGAAATTGCGCAGCCGGCCATTTTTACAATCCAGGTAGCGCTGGCGGAACTGTGGAAATCCTGGGGCGTTCAGCCGGCCGCACTCGTTGGCCATAGCGTCGGTGAAGTCGCAGCGGCGTGCGTCGCGGGTGTCTTAAGTTTGGAGGAAGCCGCACGGGTGATCGTGCTGCGCTCGCGATTTATGGATGATTGCGCGCGCGGTGAAGGAACGATGCTCGCGATTGGTCTGGACGAGGATTCAGCGCGAGCGTTGATTGCCCGGCACGACCGGACAGCGACAATTGCCGCGTTCAATGGACCGCGCTCGCTCACCGTCGCAGGATCCCGGATGTCACTGGATGCGATGGCCGCCGAGCTTGAACTCGGCGGAGTTTTTGTACGGTTCGTGCAGGTAGACCACCCTTTCCATCATCGTTTGATGCAACCAGCGTCCGAGGCCTTGGAAAAAGCGTTGGAAGATCTCACGCCTCAGGCAGGGACGGTCCCCTTTTTCAGCACGGTCACCGGCCAGCAGTGTGTCGGCGGAGCGTGTGACGCCGGTTACTGGGGGAGAGGAGTGCGACAGCCGGTGCAGTTCGCGCTGGCCGTGAACATGTTGATGGAGGCGGGTGTCGACGTGTGGCTGGAAATCGGTGCGCAACCCGCGCTGGTTCATTCGATTCAGGAATGCCTCGCCGGGCGCGCCGAAAAAGCGCCGGTGTTCTCTTCTGCACGTCGCGAACGCGAGCACGAATCCGTGCTCGAGACCGCGATGGATCTGCACCGCTCCGGCGTCGCGTTGAATTTCGCGAAGATGACGCCATCTCGACGGCTGCTCTCACTGCCGACCTACTCTTGGGACAAGAGCCGCTGGTGGCATGAGTCGAGCGATTGGCGGGAGGGTCGTCTGGGGTCCGGTGGCCGCGGATTGCTCGACATCCGGCTGCCCCGAGCCACGCCAACATGGAGCGCTGAGCTCGATGGACGGCACATGGCCTTTTTGAAGGATCACAAGGTCGAAAATCTTGTCGTGTTTCCCGCATCTGCTTTTGTGGAAATGGTGCTGGAAGCGGGCGTGCAGTTGTTCAACGGACGGCCTTTCGTCGTTGAGGACCTTGAAATTCGCAAGCCGCTCATTCTGCCGGATCTGGTTTCGGGACTGCACTTAGAGGTGGCCTATGATCCGCATGAACGGACGTTCTCGATCCAGAGCAAGTTAGAACAAAGCGCTGCGTGGTCACTGCATGTCGTGGGCTCCATGCGTGGCGAGCGTACCGACGCGGGCTTTGCGTCGTCGGCCTGGGAGCGCAAAGGAGCCATTGGCATGAAGCGGGTAGAGCCGGAGGACTTCTACCGAAACATGAGTGACATGGGACTTCGGTACGGCGATGAGTTCAGGCCCATCCGCGAGCTGTCAGCTGGCGACGGCGAGTCGGTGGGCAGAGTTTCCTTGTCCGACGCGATTATCCGACGCGCGAATGAATATTCATTGCATCCCGTTCTCTTCGATGGAGCGCTGCAAATCTTTTCGGCGGGGGCTGCGACAGTTGAGGATCGCAAGGCGCGACTAAAGCTACCAGTGCGCTTCGCCAAAATTCTGTTTCTACGCTCACCGGGAGCCTCCAGTCTCGTCCGCACGGGCGTGCAGCAGTGCAACGACGAGTACGTCGAAGGCAGGCTCGAAATGTATGATGGCGCAGGAAAGCCTTGTGTTCTCATCGATGGGTTCCGTGCGGTTAGCGTCTCCGGGGCGCGCCGATCTGGTGCCTTGGGAGGAAGCCGCAGCGTTCTTTACCATCTCGCTTGGGAACGAACGCCTGCTCAGTCGCGCCCCGCATCTCAACCGTCGGTCCCATTGGATCGCCTGCGGCGCGCAGCGCAAGATGCACTAGACCAGGTGATCGCCACGCGAGGCCGAGCCGACCTGCAGAATGCCATGGCGGCCGGAGATGAGCTTGCAGCGGCTCTTCTTGCTCGTGGTGTGCGGGAGATGGCAGCGGTATCGGGATCGAGCGAAAGCTATACGGCCAATTCCCTGCGGGTGGCAGAGCCGATGCGAACGGTGTTCGAGCGTCTGATGGCCGGCCTGGCGAAACGCGGTTGGCTGGAAAAGGATGGTGAGGGTCATCGGGCCACACCCTCCCTTGTGAGCGCCGCAGACTCCGCCGAAGAAATGCTGCGCTCATTCATATCGAATCATTCAGGACATCTGTCCGAGGGCCTGCTCTGCGCCGCGAACTGCGCCGAGCTCGGCCCAATCCTGAGAGGCGAGAAGGATGCCGTCCAGGTGCTGTTCGCCGGGACCTCAGCGGAGTTTTTGGACCAATTTTACGGAGAAGGCCTCTACACCAGCCACTGGCTGGCGGCTATCGCCGCTGCCATCCAGGAAGCAGCCCGCCACCTGCCAGAGGGCCGCGGACTGCGCATCCTGGAAGTCGGGGCTGGAACGGGGGGATTGACATCGCATGTACTGCCGCTTATCGAGCGCGATTTGCATTCCTACGTCTTCAGTGATGTCTCCCCGGCATTTTTCAGCGGCGCCATGCAAAAGCTGGCCAGTTTTCCCGGAGTGGAATACAAAATTTTTGATCTCGAGAAACCGGGCACGGAGCAGGGTTTCGAGGCCGGAGCGTTTGATTTCATCATCGGCACTAATGTGCTGCATGCGGTCAGTGACTTGCGGTCAACGCTGAGGCATATTCACGAACTGCTAACACCGGGCGGGAGCCTGGTATTCATGGACGTCGCCATTCCACAGTTGTGGACGGAGGCAGTCTTTGGTCTCATGACCGGCTGGTGGCGCTTTACGGATCGGGATTTGCGTCCGCTCCATCCATTGTTGGGGCGCTCCCAGTGGGAGGCCGTCCTACGGGAGACGGGCTTCGACGAAACCGCTTCGCTACCGGGACTGCTCGGTCCAGATGGTGAGGGCCAGATTGGTCTCCTTGCGCGCAAGCCCTGGCATGACTTGGCCGCCGCCGCGTCTCCCTCTCGAGAGCCGCACCTGGAGATACCGGCGGAGAAGTCTTGGCTCATTTTCGCGGACCGCTCCGGTCTCGGCGACAAGTTGGCTTCACAATTGCGCGGGGTGGACGTCCGGTGCCGTGTGGCACGCCGTGGCGACCATTTTGCGCTGGATGGAGAGGACTCATTCATCCTGCGTTCAGAGGCACTCGAGGACTGGAAACAGCTCCTTCACGAGTGCGCGGAGGACGCTCCACCGGAACGTTTTGTTTACTTGTGGAGTTTGGACGCGCCGCGGCCGAATGCCGAAGGAGACGCTGCGCTGATGGGCACTGACGCCTTACTCCATCTGATCCAAGCGGTTGAAGATATCAAATACTCGGCAAAACTGCGGATGGACCTCATCACGCGGGGAGCGCAGCCGCCGGGGCGCGCGATGAATGCGGTCGCTGTTGCGCAAGCACCGCTCGTCGGGTTGCTGCGCGTCATTCGCAATGAGTACCCAAACTTCTCCGGGCGCGGGATCGACCTGCCACCCGATGCTTCGGCATCTGACGAGTCGTTGCTATGGAGCGAACTGTTGCGTGAAGATGCCGAGCGTGAGGTTGCGTTCCGCGGCGAAGCCCGATACGTTCAGCGCCTCGTTCGTGGTCGCGCGCTACACGAAGAATGGCTCGATCCGACAGCACCGCTGCGACTCGAGTCGCGCGAACGCGGGCATCTCGATACACTGCTCTTCATGCCTTTCGCTCTGCCGGCTTGCGGCGTCGGCGAGGTGCTGATCGAAGTGAAAGCGGCCGGAATGAACTTCCGCGACGTCTTGAAGGCCCTCGCGCTGTATCCCGGGGAGGCGCCGGACGCTGGTATCTTCGGCGACGAGGTGGCTGGCGTGGTTAAGGCGGTCGGAGCCGGAGTGCACCATGTCGCTCCGGGAGACAGGGTGTTTGGCCTCGCGGTGTTCGGGCTCGCTTCGCATACGCTGGCAAGGGGAGGCAACGTCCGCCGCATTCCTGGCGGACTCTCGTTTGAGCAGGCGGCTACGCTGCCCGTCGTTTTCATGACCGCCTGGCACGCGCTGCAGAATGTCGCGCGGATGCGGGAGGGCGAGCGTATTCTCGTGCACGCGGGCGCGGGCGGCGTCGGGATGGCCGCCATCCAGATTGCGCACCATCTCGGGGCAGAAGTCCTCGCCACCGCCGGCAGTCCAGCAAAGCGCGCGCTGCTGGGGACCCTCGGAGTACAGCATGTGATTGACTCGCGCCGCGCTGATTTTACGGGCGCCGTGATGGAGTTGACAGGCAGGCGCGGCGTGGACGTCGTCCTGAATTCGCTCGCCGCCGAAGCGATTCCGATGGGACTTTCCTGTCTGGCAGAATTCGGCCGCTTTATCGAAATCGGCAAACGCGACATCTATCAGAATGCCCGGATCCCGCTCTGGCCGCTTCGCCGCAATGCGTCATTTCATGTCGTCGCCATGGATGCGGTCTTCTCCGGTGATGAGGCGTTGACGCAAAGAATCCTGGAGGAAATCTCCCGACTCGTCGAAAATGGTGTGCTCTTTCCGCTCCCGTTCCGCTCGTTTCCCGCGTGCCGCGTCGATTCGGCATTCCGGCTGATGGCGCAGGGCAAACACATCGGCAAAGTCGTCGTCGCATTCCCCGAAGCATTCCTTCCCCGCCGCGGTGAACCGCTTCAGCCGACCTTCACAATCGATTCGAAGGGATGCTACTTAGTCACTGGAGCGTTTGGGGGCTTCGGGAAAGTGCTGGCACAATGGCTGGTCGAGGGCGGTGCCCGTCACCTCGTGCTCACCAGCCGAAGCGGCGCGGCTGCGCCCGATGCCGAGGCGTTTGTGCAAACCCTCCGCAAGCGAGGCGTCGATGTGAGAGTCGTGCAGGCGGATATTGGCTCACCTGCAGACGTCGCACGCCTCATCTCAGAGATCCGTTCGGCCGATCGACCGTTGAGAGGCTTATTCCACCTGGCCATGGTGATCGACGACGCGCCGCTTGTTTCGCTCACCCGCGAGCGGATCCGGAGCGTGATGGCTCCCAAGGCGTATGGCGCATGGTTGCTGCACGAATCCACGCGGGATTTCGATTTGGACTGCTTCGTTATGTTCTCATCCGTCTCGAGCATCTTTGGCAATCCGGCGCAGGGCAGTTACGGCGCCGCCAATGCTTTCCTCGACTCGCTTGCCCACCATCGTCGCGCTTTGGGCTTGCCGGCGCTGACGATCAATTGGGGGGTCCTCGGCGGTGAGGGTTATGTAGCCCGCAACACGCGCGTTGCCGAATTCCTCGCGCGACAAGGCACGGCGGAGCTCTCGCCACGGGAAGTGATGACACTGCTCGAATCATCCCTTACCGCAGGCGCCACGCAGGTGATGGCGATCCGCGTTGATTGGGCTAAGTGGCGGCAGTTTTTCCGCGGCATGCAGGAGAACCCCTTGCTGGAGCGGATTTTTGCAGCCGTCGAGGGACAGGAGACGGGCCGCGCAACCGGTGACTTGCGTCTCAAGATCAAGTCGGCAACCCCGGAAGAGCTGGCGGGCATTATCCAGCAGGCGGTGCGCGATTCCGTCGGCTCCGTACTGCGCGTGAAGCCGGACACTCTGCGCGATGACCAGCCGCTCACGGACCTGGGGCTGGATTCACTCATGGGCGTCGAAATCGAAAACTCGATTGAAGGCTCTCTCGGCGTGTCGTTGCCCCAAGCCAGCCTGATTCGGGCGCGTACGATCGGCCAGATCGTTTCCTTGATCGCTGAGCACATGGGCGCAAAGAGTGCCGGCGGCACACTCGCGGCAACCGCAGCAGGCATCTCGGTTCCAGAGTCGGCGTCCGCCGACGAGGTGAACTTGGAAGCTCTTTCCGACGAGGAGATTGCACAGTTGCTTGGCGATGAGGCGGTCTCTGATGGCCCTCCTGATCCCAGGGAGGCCGTGCGCTAACCGGAGCCTGACCCAGATGTCGGCAGACAAACGTGCCCTTCTGAAGCAATGGCTGGCGAGTGGGAAAACACGCCTCCAGCCCCTGACCTTCCCGCAGCGGGAGTTGTGGGAGGCGTCGCCTGTAAGCGTCACGGATATTGCCAATCACATTTGCTGTCTCATTCAGTTGCGGGGCGTCATTAATCAAGACGCTTGCAAGGCTGCACTTCAGCGAGTGGTGGAACGGCAGGAGGTTCTGCGCCTCTCCTTCCTGCCGGGCAAAGACCGGCCGGTCCAGATGATTCGTCAGAGCAGCGAAGCCACTGTCCGCTTCCGCGAACTTTCGTCTAACCAATGGCGCGAAGCGGCCGTCGAAGAGGTGGCGAAAGAAATTTTCAGCGAGCCGTTCGACTTGGTCCAGGGACCGCTTTACCGGGCCGAGGTCCTTCGGCGAAGTGCCGATCACCATGTGCTGGTCCTCGCGATCCACCATGCGATTGCCGATGGATGGAGCCTCGGGGTGTTCGTCCGGGATCTGTGTATTGCGTATGTGCAGGGCCTTATGGGTCTGCGCGAGCAACTTTCAACATTGCCGCTCACTTACGCCGCGTGGGGTGCAGCCGAACGGGCGTTCTGGCAGCCGGCGGAATTGGAGCGGCGCGCCGCTTTCTGGAAATCCAATCTGGCCGGCAGCCGCCGGCTCTGGAACTCGTTGGAGGGATCCAAGACCGCGTCAGGTGCGCCCCATCGATTGGTTTCGCATATTTCTGCCGATCTGACGGACGCGGCGCGGAAACTGGCCCGCGCCAATGGCGCAACGCTCTTCAGCACTCTGCTGGCTGCATTTCAGGTCACCCTCTCCCGGTGGACAGGCGAAGAAGACGTCCTGGTAGGCACACCAGTGGCGAATCGGACCAGGCAGGCTACGCGGGAAACAATGGGCTACTTCGCCGGCATTGTCCCCCTCCGCGGCCGAGTCGATGCAGACCGTCCGTTCTCGGATAGCCTGAGTGCGGTGCATCAAGCGACCGTGGATTCCTTTGCGAACGCCATGCCGTTTGCTGAACTCCTGCCAGTGCTCGGGGACTCGCCGGCGCCGGGCCATAATCCGGTTTTTGAGGTGCGGTTCGCTTTGCAAAACCATCCCGTTCCAGACGTCGCGCTTCACGGGCTGTCCGCCCGGCTCACGATGCGCTCGACTGGTACCGCGCGCTTTCATGTCGGATGCGAAATCACCGTAATCGAGGAGGGGCTAGAGGTGGCGTGGCTTTTCCGGGTAAATCTGTTCCCGCTAGCGGAAATACAAAACTTGTCGTACCTGTTCCAGGCCGTGCTTGCAGATGCTTGCCGTTCACCGGAAAACCGGATCGCCACCCTTATGAGCCGAACGCGATGAACACCACGCCACCGACAGAAAACTTGCTTGAGCCGCCCCCGACCCATTGGGTGAGCCGGGCGGCCTTCCCGATCCTCGCGGCCGTCTTCTTTCTCAATCAAGCCGCGCTCGGCACCGCGCTATACCTTGGTTCTGTCTGGTTCTCTGTGCCGCTGGTTTTGACTGTCAGCCACCTAATGCACGGGATGTTGATCGGCTTCCACGAGGCGTCTCATGGGCTGCTTCGAAAGAACCGGCGCTTAAATGAGATAGATGGGGTTATTATCGGAATCTTTAGCCTGACGAGCTTTAGCCTCTACCGCGCTGCCCATCAATTGCATCACGCATACCTGGCCACTAAACGGGACGAAGAACTCTGGCCTTTCGTTATCCCTGGAATGCCGCGGTGGATCAGGGTCCTGGCCGCCATTCTTGAACTCGGTCTCGGCTTGTTCTACACGCCCTTTTTGTTCGTTCGCACTTTTCTCCGCGCCGGTTCTCCGATTCGGAACAAAAAGCTCCGTCGACGAATTTGGGCTGAGTTCGCACTGACCGGCGGCGTATGGTTTTGCCTGCTGGCGGCGGTGACTTGGTGGGGTGCGTGGAAATACTTTCTCTGCATGTACCTTGCGCCCGCGTATCTCGCCTCAAATATGCAAAGCTGGCGCAAATATATCGAGCACGTCGGACTCACGGGCTCCACGGTGAATAGCTCTACCCGGAGCATTGTGTCAAAGGGACCACTCGGCCGGATCGTAGCCTTTACTCTGCTCCATGAGCCTTATCATGGCGTGCATCATCGGCACGCTGGCCTCCCGCACGCGGAACTGCCCCGATTCGTTTCGGAGCTCGCGCCAGAGAATCCCGGCGAAGTATCCCCGTTTCCGAGCTACCGCCACGCCTTGGTGGACCTTCTTTGCAACCTTCCCGACCCCCGCGCCGGGGCTCAGTGGATCAACGCCACGCCATCGTGAACAGGAGCGCACAGCCGCGGCGCGCAATTGAGGCGACCACGTACGGCCGATTCCTTGTATCAAGACGAATTATATGGGGCGTCGCTTTCATTCGGCATTAAACCGCGGAGCCCTGAGAAGAATTGAGGATCACTGGAGCAGAAAAGAAAGGCGGGAGGCACTCAGGGAGAAACGGGAACAACAAAGAGCAGGGACCCGGTTAATACGATGAGCAATCGCTTGCGGAGTTGGGCTGGGACCGTATTTACCGCCGATGCTGGAGCTTGGCGCTCTGGCGTGCGATCTGCCGATTCATCTATTAGTCCAGCGAAATTGGGCACCGCGACGGCCGCTCCTTCGGAGTACCTTTTCGAGGCGATAGGGATCGAGAAAGAGTTCGATGACGGCCAGGTACAGGCCTTGCGGGGTGTCAGTTTTCGCGTAGTGCCGGAAGAATTCCTGGCCGTTACCGGACCGAGCGGCTGCGGAAAAACCACGCTGCTAAAGATTTTGGGCGCGCTTGACCGGCCTACCAAGGGGACCTTGCTTTACCGCGGAAACTCTGTTCCCGACCTGCGTGATCAATCAAGCTATCGCGCTCGCGAGATCGGCTTCATTTTCCAGGCGTTTCATCTCCTGCCAACTTTTACCGCGCTAGAGAACGTGCAAATTCCGATGTTTGAAACCCGCCTTCCCCTTTCAGAGCGGAGAGATCGAGCTGTCACCTTGCTAGAGTCCGTTGGGTTGGGGCATCGCCTCAGCCATTTCCCGGCCAAGCTGTCCGGCGGAGAAAGGCAGCGCGTTGCCATCGCCCGCAGCTTGGCCAACTCCCCTTCCGTCCTGCTCGCGGACGAACCCACTGGTAACCTCGACAGCGAAAACGCACGCCACATCCTCGACCTGATCGTTCGGCTTCACCGTGAAAAAAGCATGACGCTGGTGCTGGTGACACACGACCTGAGCATCGCCCAGCGGGCATCGCGAACCATCCAGATGAAGGACGGGCTCATCATATCAGATCGCCAATCAACCATCGCAGAAGCATGATATGACCTTTTTCACGGTGGTGACGCGCGGGCTGGTACGTCGTCCGGTGCGAACCGGCCTGACAATCTTAGGCATCTCCGTTGGCATCGCCGCGGTTGTGGCGCTGGTCGGTATCTCACGCGGATTTAGCAAAAGCTGGGAGACAGGGATGAAGGCGCGGGGTACCGATGTGGTCGTCAGCAATATGAGTAACTCGCTGATCCCCAAGCCTTTTAACGTCTCCATTCGTGACCGCATCGCTCACCTTCCCGGTGTGGCTGCCACTTGCGGTATATTAGTAGACCTGATGAGCGTTGAGAACGCCCAGATGATCATGGTGTCCGCCCGCGAGTGGGGCGGATTCTCGTGGAGCAACCTCAGGGTGGTCTCCGGGCGCATGCCGCACGATGCCACAGAGAAGGCCGTCGTCCTTGGTCTCAATGCGGCGGATGTCCTTAAGAAAAAGGTCGGCGATAAGATCCAGATTGAGACGGACGAATTGTCCGTGGTCGGGATCGTCGATGGCAACGCATGGGTGGAAAACGGCTCGGTTATTCTCGCTTTGCCAATCTTTCAAGAAATCACCGGGAACCCCGACAAGATTAACATTATCGACATCCGCGTCACGCCCTCCACAAATGCCAAGGATGTGGAGCGTCTCTGCCAGGAGATCAACAGGCTTGTCCCGGAAGGACGCGCCGTGGTGGCCAGCGAGCATATCAGCAACAGCGAGGCATACCGCATCGCACAGGCCATGAGCTGGGCCACTTCTCTGCTGGCGGTGTTCGTCGGTGTGCTCGGCGTGATGAACACGATGCTGATGACCGTGTTTGAGCGCACCCAGGAAATTGGCGTCTTACTCGCACTAGGCTGGAAACGTGGGCGCATCATTCGCATGGTGTTGTGGGAATCGGCTCTGCTCGGCTTGCTCGGCGGCGTAGCGGGCGTGCTGATAGGTGCCGTTGGCGTGAAGGTCTTGGGAGCGATGCGCGCCATCCGCGGACTCCTGGAGCCGGACCTCAGCATCAGCCTTCTGGCAATCTCTGTGGCGATCGCTGTCGCCGTAGGCGTCATCAGTGGGCTCTATCCTGCATGGCGCAGTTCCCGGCTCACGCCAAGCCAGGCCTTACAAGCCTGAATTTTAACATCAAAAAACATGCATCTGCTGCATTCGAAGATCTTGCGCGTTACTGCCGCCACGCTTAGCCTCGCATTCCTGATTTCCTCGGCCGGCGCGGCCGACAGTGAGCCGGCTGCCATCTCGGCCAAGGATCTCGCAGCCGGCCTTTCCGCGCTGCAGGATGGCGCGTCTTACGTGCGTCTGCGCCTTGAGGTGAAACAGCCAATCGAGACCACGAAGATAACGCTTCAACTTCAGATCAAGGAGCGCCACACGAAGACAGCCACCGATCTTGTTTACCAGGTGCTTTGGCCCAAAGAGCGGAAAGGAGAGGCCGTCCTCTTACACAAAGCAGATGGTGCCCCTCCGACCGGTTTTCTTTTCATACCGCCTGACAAGCCGCGCCCTCTGACCGCCTCGCAAATGAACGAGGCCTTGTTCGGCAGTGACCTATCTTATCGGGATGTCATTGAGAACTTCTTCGGATGGGAAAACCAGGCAATTGTTGGCACCGAGAGCCTGAACCGTGTGAGTTGCCTCATCCTTGAGTCGAGACCTGACAAGGTTGAGCCTTCTAGTTACGGCAGCATCCGCAGTTGGATTGACCTCCACCGACTCGTCCCGCTTCGCGTGGAAAAATACCTGCCCTCGGGCCAACTGGCGCGCCGCATTGATACCGTCCGTGTGGTCACAGACGACAAAGGCCGTCCGATTCCTGCCGATCTGACAGTACGCGGTCCCCGAAAAGATTCTGTGACCGATTTGGATGGCTCCCGAATCAGACACGATGTGACCTATACCGATCGCGAATTCACTCCAGAGGGTCTGACAGAGGTCTTGGCTCCGCCCTCCGCATCCGAGTAGCCGTCATCAACCCCTTATGACAAAAATAGCTCTCCCGCGGCATGGCCAGAGTGCGTGGAACGAACAAAATCTATTTACCGCGAATTGAACGATCAACTTGAACCATTGGCTCGTTGTTCTAGGGACAAGGGCATTCTGCTAGAAGATCTGACGTGGCAGGAGGCCGAGACGGTGCTGCGTCCCGATACGATCGTCATCATTCCGATCGGTGCCGCATCCAAAGAGCACGGACCGCATCTCAGGCTTAAGAACGACTGGCTGCTGGCCGAATATTTTAAGCGCGAAACTCTGAAGATAGCCGGCGTCGTGATCGCGCCCACCGTCAATTATCAATACTATCCGGCGTTCGTTGAGTATCCCGGCTCCATCTCGCTCCGGCTGGAGACGGCCCGCGATCTGATGGTGGATATTTGCAGGAGCCTGGCTCCCTGCGGCCCGCGCAAATTTTATGCGTTGAATACAGGTGTATCAACGATGAGGCCGTTGCAACTGACGTCCAAGATACTCGCCGAAGAGGGCATCGATTTCCGATACACCGACATCCTCAAGCTCATCGCACCAGTCGAATGGAAAGGGAAACAAGAGGAGGGCGGAACACACGCCGGTGAAATTGAGACATCCATGATGTTATTCATCGCGCCTTGGACCGTCGATATGAGCAAGGCGATCAAGGACTATCATCCCTCGGCGAACGGCGGGTTGACGCGTGACCCCAAAGGAGACGGCAGTTATTCGGCTTCAGGAATCTATGGTGATGCCACCCTGGCAACTCGACAGAAGGGGGAGTTCGTGGTTCGGGCCATCGTCGACGGAATCCTCAAGGAGATAAAGGAGCTTCGGAGCAGTAACTGAAGTTTCCAGCTTCCCAGGAACGCAAAGCAAAGAACATTGTTTCACATGAATACTTTCACTCCGGATGTGTCGGTTATCGCGGGTGTCGGTCCAGGACTCGGAGCCTCGCTGGCGCGTAAATTTGCTAAAGAAGGATGCCGCGTGGTTCTGTTGGCCAGGTCACCCGATTTTCTCGAAGCTTTGTCCAAAGAACTTCGGCGGCACGGAACGGAGATCCTCACAATTCCCACTGACGTCGGGGACCCTGACCAGGTCGCCGCGGCGTTCAAGCGCGTCCGCGACCGGTTCGGCTCGGTCGATCTTCTCATCAACAATGCCAGTGCGGCCGGCCCTTTTGGCCGCCCCTTTGTTGAGATCGCTCCGGAAAGCTTTACTCGAGGTTGGCGGGTTGGCGTACTAGGCTCGTTCCTCTGCTCGCAGGCGGTCGTTCCTGATATGCTCGATAAAAACGCTGGCTGCATCCTGTTCACTGGCGCGACTTCATCGGTGCGGGGAGGTGCTATCACTTTCAGTAGCGCAAAGTTTGCGGTCCGCGGACTCGCTCAGGCCATGGCCAGGGAGTTGTGGCCTCAGGGCATCCATGTCGCCCACATCATTGTCGATGGCGTGATCCGTGAGAGCGAGGTCGAGCTGGGCGCCGAAGAGCAAAGCGCGGAACCGGTCATGAATCCGGCAGCCATTGCGGAAGCCTATTGGGGATTAGTCAAGCAGGATCGATCGGCCTGGAGCCTGGAACTCGATTTGCGGCCGCATCGCGAGAAGTTCTTCGAATGAAGAAGTTGTCGGAGAAAGTTGTCAGTGTCAGTTGTCAGTGTCAGTCGAAGAAAGAGTTGGGAATTCCGCTCCGTGCTATTTATTTCCGCCTCCGCCACTGACACTGACTACTGACACTGGCAACTTCTTTTAGATCTTAGCCGGTTCCGGTAACGGTTCGATTGGAGGGACGGGATTGGGCGTCGGTGACGGAGGCGTAGGCATGGGCGGAGGCGGCGCAGGCTCGACGGGCGGAGGCACCGGACTAGGCGGTGTCGGTTGAGGGTCGCCGGGTGGGAAAGGAGCGCCGGGAATTTGAGGAAGCGTGGACATCATAGTCGTTCGAGATTGCTGGTGGCTCTGGATGTATCGAATTCGCAAGACCGGGCACTCACCTCAAAGCCGGCCCTCGAGGTGCCGCATCGTGCTAGTGAATCGTCCACAGCGGAAATTCTTGTCCTGCATGAAGGCCCGGATCTCGAAGGTAAATGAGATCAAGCCGCCCGTCATGACAAGAACCCACGAAAGGTTTGTTTTCTCCGAAAACGAGGGTGTCGAATGAGCCTCGATATCTCGCGAGACCAAGTCGAACTATTACGTGGTATCGGTCACTCTGCCTATCGATAGCAAGAACTTCTGCGCGAATGGCAGTCATTGGTGCTTTCTACGGCTGACCCACGCCGGATATATGCGGACCATGTTGGAAGCCTCCGGTCCGAGCAGGCGCAAGGAGGTGTCACTCACTATCTCGAATCGGCGAGCCATAGTGAATAACCGCCCGCCGAATGATCTCAATGTCTGTCCAATTCATTGATCGGTTAGCAACCTTTAAATTCCTTGTTTCATATATGTCGTCCTGTTCCATCAGATTCTGCCATACTATTCTCGACCCGTAATGATTGCTTCAGGATATGAACAGGACACTACACGGTGACCGGTTCCGGAACGCTCGGTTGATCGAGCACTTCCCGCAATTTGTGCGCCAGGGCGGAGGGCGTGAACGGCTTTTGCAGAAGTGCCAAGCCCTTGTTCAACACACCTTGATGGATGATGGCATTCTCGGTGTAGGCGGAGGTGAAAAGAACCTTGGTGTGCGGGAATATCGCCTGGATACGTTCAGACAATTCTTTGCCACTCATATGCGGCATAACGACATCGGTGAACAATAAATCAACGTGTCCGATATCCCTCTGTTGTTTCAGGCTCAAGGCTTCGATGCCATTGGCCGCCGCCAAAACTGTGTAACCAAGGCGTCTTAACAATGTCGCAGCCATCTCACGCAAGGCGGGATCGTCTTCGACCAGCAGGATTAGTTTCCGTCCCGCGCGGTAGCCCAGGTGAGCCAAGAGAATGCATGGGAATCTTCGCCTGCTGCTCAACTTGCGGCAGATAAATCTTGAAGGTGGCACCTCGGGCAAGTTCGCTATAGACGCTGATATGACCGCCGCTTTGTTTGATAATGCCATAACAGGTGGATAATCCCAAACCTGTTCCCTGGCCAACCGCTTTGGTGGAAAAAAATGGCTCGAAGATGCGCGCTTTCACTTCCGCACTCATCCCCGTGCCAGTGTCCGTCAGCGCCAGCATTACGTAGTCGCCCGACTTCAATTCTGGATAACGGCTCACACTCTCTTGATCGAAGGAGACGTTGGCGGTTTCCAACATGAATTTGCCGCCGTTGGGCATGGCATCGCGCGCATTGATGGCCATGTTCATAATGACCTGCTCAAGCTGTCCGGCGTCCGCCCGCACCGCGTGCACGTCAGGGCCGGGAACGATCTGCGTATCCACATCACCGCCCATGAGATGGTGAAACATACCTTCCATACTGACGATGAGCCGGTTAAGATCGATGGTCTTTTTTTCCATTTTTTGAGCTTGAGCCAGTTTGGCCTCCAACCGTTTGCGCACCGTGATGTCGCGTTGCATCGCTAAAAAGTGAGTAATTGTCCCGCTGGCATTGCGAATGGGCGCGACTTGCCATTCCAGGTCAAATTCCGTTCCGTCCTTGCGATAATTAATGGCTTCGCCCTCGAACACTTCGCCCCGTTCGAGGTTTTGCCGAAGCCGGCTCAATACGGTTTTGTCTGTTTGCGGCCCCTGTAAAATCCGGGGCGTTTTTCCAATCGTTTCCTCCGCAGTGTAGCCCGTCATCTTTGTGAAGGCGGGATTGACAAAGATAACCCGCGGCCCGGGCAACTCGAGTTCCGCATCGGTGATTAAGATGGATTCCTTCGACTGCAGCACGGCAGAATTGAGCAATAGCAGCGTCTGCTCGGCTCTCTTGCGCTCAGTGATGTCCTGGCACATGACGACGATGCCGATTACCTGCCCGTCTTGGTCGCAGACCGGAACCTTATCCGTCTGCATCCAGATTTCTTTACCCTCCCGGTCTCGAATCGTCTCGACAATCCCCAGTTTGGGCAATCCCGATTGGATAACTTCCAGGTCATCCGCATAAAACCTGGCCGCTTCCTCGGACTCAATCTCGAGGTAGGGTTTTCCTTCGATCTCTTCGACAGACTTCCCAACGGTTTCCGCAAATCGTTTGTTGACCCGCAGAATGCCGTTTTCCGTGCTTGAAAAAGATCATTGCCGGCATCAAGTCGAAGAGCACCCGGAGTTCGGTCTTTTGCCGCTGCAACGCCTCCTCGGTCTGTTTGCGCTCCGTAATGTCGGTGGCGATCCCGGCCAGGCGAACCAGGTTACCTGCGGCATCTCGGACCTGAAAACCACGGTCATGAACCCAGCGGACTATCCCATCAGGACGAGCGATTTGGTACTCAACGCTCGCTTCCGCCTCGCTTCCCATTAGCCCCGCGAAGACCCCAAAAACACGCTCACGTTCCTCCGGAAGGATGGCTTCGAGCCATTGGTGCGGATGACTATACAAACTCTCCGTCGAACGTCCCCAGACCAGTTCATAACCCGGACTGATGTAGTGGATTGCTTTCAAGTCGGGCGAAGTCACCCAGAATACATCGGTAATGTTATCCGCCAACTGGCGGAATTTTTCCTCACTTTCGCGCGACGTTTCTTCGGCTCGCTTTCGATCGGCGTTTTCCGTCCGCAACGCTTCGTTAGCTTCTGCCAGTTCAGAGGTGCGTTTAGCCACACGCACTTCGAGTTCGTCGCGGAGGCGCAGAAGTTCGTCCTCAGCCCGCCGGCGCTTTTGCATCATGTCATTGAAGGCCGTCGCCAACTCACCAATCTCATCATTCCGCGGCGGCGGCGGCGGCAAATCCGTTCGCCCATAGGAAAAGCCAGTCGCCACATTCGTCAGTTGCCGGAGCGGTCTGACAATCGACCGGCCCACTAAGAGTGCAATCAACAAAGCGATCGCGACGCTGCCCAACCCCGCCAAGAGGACATGATGGATTGTGGTTCTCGTCAGTCGCATCAATTCATTGTAGAGCGGTGTGTCTCGTCCCTGTTTCTGATGAAGCTTGGCAACGATTTCCTGGGCAGAAGGGGAGAGTTTTGAGCCCGACATGAGAATGAAGCTCACCAGGTGGGCCACATCCTGGGCTTCTCTGGTCACGCCCGCCATCGCGGAGGCGCGTAATCGGTTCGCCGCCAGCGCACCCACCAGTGCCACGAGCAAGGACATGCCAAGCAATGTCCAAAGAATCTTAGCTTTAATTTTCATGCTTGGCCGGTTGGCCTAAGGCGATTTCTCGTCGAGTAGCTGACGCACTTTGCGGGCGAGAATCGCCGGCGTGTAAGGTTTGGGCAGGAACTCGACTCCGGTGTCAAGCACGCCATGGTGGGTGATGGCGTCTTCCGTGTAACCGGACGTGAAGAGGATTTTGAGATCCGGATAAGTTGCTTTCAGCCACTCCGCCATCACTTTCCCTCCCATCAGCGGCATGATGACATCGGTGATCACCAAACGAATCGGTGATCCTTTATGATCACGGGCCACGTGCAACGCATCCTGGCCGTTCGAGGCCGACAGCACTTCATAACCCAGGTTATCCAATACGTTGCGAGCCAAGTGCCTCACGGATGGCTCATCTTCCACGACCAGCAAGGTTTCCGTCCCGCGCGGCAACGGCCCCGTCCGGAGCGTTCTGGCCGCAACGTCCAGCGGCTGCGCGACTCGCGGAAAATAAATCTTGAAGGTCGTGCCTTTGCCGATCTCACTGTAAACGCCGATGTGACCGCCGGATTGATGAACGATGGTCTGGCAGGTCGCCAAGCCTAAACCGGTGCCCTTGCCCAATGGCTTCGTCGTAAAAAACGCCTCAAACAAAAGCGCTTTGACCTCGTCGGTCATGCCGGTTCCCGTGTCGCTGACACTGAGCATCACGTATTCGCCGGGAATGGCGCCCGCGTGGGTGCGCGCGTAGTTTTCATCGATTTTGACATTGTTCGTTGCGATGGTGAGCTTGCCGCCGTTCGGCATGGCATCGCGGGCATTAACGACCAGATTCATCAGCACTTGTCCCACGTAGCCGGAGTCGGCCTTGACGCGCCCGATTTTTTTCCCGGGAATCGTCGTCATTTCGATGTTCGCGTCAATGAGCCGTCGCAGCATTTTGTCCAGGTCGTTCACCACATCATTGAGGTCGAGCACGACAGGCAGCACCGTTTGTTTGCGGCCGAAGACGAGCAGTTGCCGCGTCAACCCGGCGGCACGCTCCGACGCGTGCCGGATCTCCTCGATATATTTTCGCAAAGAACTGTCCGCGCCGAGATCTGACGTGATCAAATCGCTGTAGCCGATGATGACGGCGAGAATGTTATTAAAATCATGCGCCACGCCGCTGACGAGCTGGCCGATCACTTCCATTTTTTGCGCTTCGATAAAGTGTGCCTCCAGCCGCCGGCGTTCGGCCCGTTCATCGACTTCCTGCATGGCACGGCGCACCGCCGGAACGAGCCGAGAGAGATGGTCCTTAAGGACATAATCCGTCGCGCCGCTCTTAAGCGAATCAATGGCCAGTTCCTCGCCCAGAGTTCCGGAAACCAGAATAAACGGCAGGTCTGGCCATTTGGCGCGCACGGTTCCAACCGCAGACAACCCATCAAAGGCGGGCAGCGAGAAATCCGAAATGATTAAGTCAATGCCGCCGCGTTCAAGCGCCACCACAAAATCATCACGTGCTTGCACGCAGGTGATCGCACAAATGATGCCCTCGGCTTCCAAGGTGGATTGGACGAGTGCAGCATCGTTTGGATCATCCTCCAAGTGCAGGATGTGAAGCGGCGATGTCATTTTTTAACCTCTTTTTTTTCGAGAGAGCTGCTGCCCGACTTTGAGCTCCGGTTTCGTCTCTCCAGGTGACGAGCGGGGGTTCGTTAACAGCCGCCCAAAAGACTCCGAGTTGCTTGACAGTCTGCATGAACTCGGAAAAATCGACAGGCTTCACCACATAGGCGTTGACGCCGTGTTTATAAAACTCAATCAAATCCGGAATTTCGCGCGAGGAACTGAGCACAACGACAGGAATCATTTTCAAATGCTCGTCGGACTTGATGATCTTCAACACTTCGAGCCCGCTTAGCTTCGGCATCTTGTTGTCTAGCAACACCACAACGGGATTGCCGCCCTCGCGCATTTTGAATTTTCCCCGGCGATAAAGATAATCCAAGGCCTCCGCGCCATTGTTCACGACCTCAACCTTGTCGGCCAGATGTTGCTCCTCAAGCGCTGCCAAGGTAAGTTCGACATCCCGCGGATCGTCTTCGACCAACAGAGTGTTTTTGATGTTTATTGTTTCACTGTCCATTGATGCATCCGTTGCGTTTTGGGATTGAAAAATAGAACGTCGCGCCGCGGTCGAGCACTCCTTCGGCCCATGCCCGGCCGCCGTGGCGATGAATGATGCGCTGGACATTAGCCAGCCCGATGCCCGTGCCCTCAAACTCGGTCTCACTGTGCAGGCGTTGGAACACGCCGAAAAGTTTCCCGGTATACTTCGGATCGAAACCGGCGCCGTTATCGCGAATGAAGATCACTGGTTCGCCGTTCCCTTTGGGAGCCAAACCGATTTCGATTCTGGCTTCAGCGCGAGCGCCGGTAAACTTCACCGCGTTGGAAATCAGATTGACCAATACCATTCGCAGCAAGGTACGGTCGGCCCATACTGCTGGCAGCGGGTGGATTTCCCAAATGATATTCCGATCTCTTGTCTCCGCTGGCAAATCGCCCAAGGTCTCCCGGACTAGCTCGTTGAGATCAATGTCAGTCTTTAGCAATCCCGCACGCCCGACGCGCGAGAAAGCCAGCAGGGCATCGATCAAATCCCCCATCCGCTGTGCCGACTGGAAGATAGTTGTCAGATGCCGAAGACTTTTTCCTGAAAGCAACGGCCCCGCGTCTTGTTGCAGCAGTTTCACGAAGCCCATGACATGGCGCAGCGGCGCACGCAGATCGTGGGAGACGGAATAGCTGAACGCTTCCAGTTCCTCGTTGGCGATTTGCAGTTGCGCCGTGCGTTCGTCGACGCGTTGCTCGAGGGTCTCATTAAGACGGCGTACTTCAGCTTCCACGCGTTTGCGCTCCGTGATGTCGCGGATATTGCATTGGATCAAGTTGCGGTCGCCGGCTCGATACACGTTGCTGACAAACTCCACGGCAATTTGGCGGGCATCTCGCGTTTCCAGTGGCAGGTCTTCATAGCGTACATAGCCACTCTGTTGTAGTCGCTCCAACATGGCTTGAGTTGGCTCGAGGTCCTTGAACGGGCTAAGCTCGCCGACCGTTTTGCCGACCATTTCACTTCGGGAAAAACCCAATAGTTTAGAGAGGAAAGGATTCACATCGTTGATGCGTCCGGTCTTAGCGTCGAGAATCAGGATGCCATCCTTGGCCGCTTCGAATAACCGTCGATAATTGAGTTCTGAGGCGGATTCAGGAGTCACGGGGTGCCTTGGATCCTCGGCCGATGATGGCTTACGCCCTGTCATTAAGGAGTCTTTCGAATTCACGATATTTGCGGCCTGGCTAAGAAACCGCTGTCGGAAACGGTCTCTCGATCGATTTGATATGGGCCACCTGTTTCCAGCGTTCGAGCGCAGCTTGAAGATCAATCGGTCGCGCCGGTTTGCTGATATAGTCGTCCATTCCTACAGCAAGGCACTTTTCCCTCTCGCCCTGCATGGCATTTGCCGTCATGGCAACGATGTAGACCGGCGATTTCGCAGGAACGCCTTGATCCAATCTTTGCTCTCGTGTCCGGATGGCCCGCGTCGCTGTGTATCCATCCATATCCGGCATCTGACAATCCATAAAAATGATGTCGTACGCTGCGCGCGAGAGCGCTTCTAACACTGCGTTCCCATCGGCGACGGCGTCCGCCTGATAGCCGTACTTCTGCAGTTGGTATAGCCCCACCTTCTGGTTAATTGCGTTGTCCTCGGCGAGAAGAATGCGTATGGCATGACTCGAAGTTTGCGGTTCGCTAGGAACGATGGACAAGGGTTCGGAGAGCGCTGGACTCGTGGCGCCTTGGCTCAAGACCGTTGCCAGGGAATCCTGTAGACGCGATTGCGTAACCGGTTTGACAAGGGATTCCCCGATACCGACCGCTCGCAGTAGGTCCATGTCCAATCGCTGCCCTGCAGAGCTGAGTAATACCAACCTGGTCGCCGCCAGGGCCGCGTCCTCTTTGATGGACCGGGCTAACTTTAGCCCGTCAACCTCCGGCGTGATCAAATCGAGAATGGCCAGCCGAAACGGATCTCCCTTTGCAGCCTCACTTCGAAGCCGTTCGACCGCTTCTCGGCAGTCAGAGACCGCACTAAAACGCATTCCAAGGTTGGCAAGATGAAGCCGCAGGATGTGGTTGCTGCAGTTGTCGTTGACGATAAGTGCCTGGACGCCGACCAGCCGCTCCTGGTTTTCGCCCGTTCGCAGTTCGTCAGGTTGATTCTCGAAACGGGCCGTGAACCAGAACGTCGAGCCCTTGCCCATCGCGCTCTCGACGCCGATCTCGCCTTGCATCATCCAAACCAATTGGCGGGCGATTGCCAGTCCCAAGCCGGTGCCACCATGCATCCGGGTCGTCGAGCTGTCGGCCTGGCTGAACGAATCGAAGAGGTGCTGTTGTGCCTGCGGGCTGATTCCGACACCAGTGTCTTTCACTTCGAATCGCAGCACGACTCCGGCGGTCGTCTCGGTTTCCTGCGAGACACGCAAGACCACGTCGCCTTGTTTGGTGAATTTAATGGCATTGGTGAGCAGATTCGTGAGGACCTGGCGCAAGCGCCCTGCGTCACCGCGAAGGTTTGTCGAAACGGTGTGATGAACGAGGCCCAACAGCTCTAGACCCTTCGATTGTGCTTGCTCGGCGAGCGACTCCAGAGTGCTCTCCACCACCTTGCCCAACTCAAATTCGAGCTTTTCAAACGTCAGCTTACCGGCGTCAATCTTCGAGAAATCGAGGATGTCGTTAATGATGGTGAGCAGCAGTTCGCCGCTGGTACGGATAGCATCGGCAAATTCGCGCTGCTCATGATCAAGCGAGGTATCGAGCAGCATGCCGGCCATGCCAATAACGCCGCTCATCGGAGTCCGGATCTCGTGGCTCATGTTGGCCAGAAACTGCGATTTGGAGCGCGCTGCCTCCAGCGCGGCGTCGCGGGCAAGAACTAGCTGAGCCGCATTGCGGCGTAGTTCGAGCTGGGCTACAATCTGGCGGCTCAGCGCCTCCAACCCTGCTTTCTGCTCCGGACTCAACGCCCGCACGACCGGACTGGATACACACAGCATTCCTAAGGCATGACCGTCCGGTGTGGTAAGTGGTGCTCCGGCGTAAAACCTTACCTTCGGACTTCCAATCACCATTGGGTTCGCGGCGAACCGATCGTCCACCCGCGCGTCTTCCACGACAAAGACTCCCGGTTGGAGAATCCCGTGCGCGCAAAAAGCGATGTCGCGCGGTGTTCCGTTCATCGACATTCCGATCTTGGATTTGAACCATTGGCGATTTCTATCAATGAGGCTGATGGTCGCGATTTCGGTTCCGCAAATCTGAGAAGCCAAAAGAGTAATGTCGTCGAAGGCCTGTTCTGGACCGGTATCGAGGATATCGTAGCCGTGCAGCGCGGCCAGTCGCTCTGCTTCGTTAGACGGCAACGGGGCGATCATTGGCAAGAACCGGTCGCACCGGGAGCCGGATGTAGAAGTACCATATTTAATATTAATACCATATATCCCTCCGATAATCACGTACATTAAGAATGAACTCGGGGAAATCGCCTGGCGCATGTCGGATCGGGTATCCCGGAGGACCATTAGAAAGTCCTCTTGCGAACGAATCCCGGGTTTAGGCGGACCTGCTTTCATGGCTACCTCAACGTAGGGCTCGGCACAAGTCTCCACCGTGAAGGAGACAAATCAGCTAGTCCCGAGTGAGGGTTTGTGGAGCTGCTCTTCATCTTCAAATTATTGCTAGTATGATAATTATTTAATTCATGGGACAGATGGAATTATTCGGACTACAGCCGAAAATTCATAGCGCTCCTTTGCGATCGGTCCCCGCTTCGTGACGCCTTGACGCCAATGCAATGCAGGATGACCGCGAAAAGTGCCTCGCGGCGGGATGGACGACTATCTGAGCAAGCCGATCCGAGCACCTGAACTTAAAGCTGCGTTAGATCGCCGGAAGCTGACGGTTCAAAATCAGAAGGGTTCGGCGGAGTATTTCCACGAACGGTTTCGTCAGTTGGCCGAATCAACGGCATTGGCGATTGCACCTAAATCGTAGAGCTGGAACACTTACGCCCGTTCAATCCGATACGCTTGGCCGGAATGGGACTCCTGGTCGAACCGTTCGGCACGATCGCCGAAGTTAGACTGATAATCCTCGCGAGTCATGCCGGCGATCTTCGGCACCGGCAGCCTGACCCGTGTCGGGTTCAAGATCACGAACCCGAAGCTGCGATGGCCTCAAGATTTTGGCCTTTGCCCTCTCGAGGTTTGCCTCTGCTGCTTTCGTTCAACGCGTACCGCACCGTGGAAAACAGGAGTTTTTTCGGATAGGAAAACACAAAAGTGCGGAACGAGGCGTAGTGAATCTTCGTAAAAACGTTACCTTTATATGGAAACTATGGTAATTATTGCACATGCGAAGAAAATTACTATTATTTCTGTTTGGCGTTTCCATGGCTTTCGACGGCGTTCGCGCTGCACAAAGTCTCGTTGTGACGCCGGTAGACAATCAGACAACGTGCGCTTTCGACAAGGGTCATCCATGGTTTCGAGAAATCCAGGAACCTGGGACGGCAGGGCAAAACTCTACTTGTCCGCTAGCCTTCACGATGCCGACCCATCCCCCTCAGGCCGACTTAGCCTTCACCATGCCGACCCATCCCCCTCAGGCCGACTTAGCCTTCACCATGCCGACCCATCCCCCGCAGGCCGATTTAGCCTTCACCATGCCGACCCATCCCCCGCAGGCCGATTTAGCCTTTACCATGCCGACCCATCCTCCGCAGGCCGACTTGGCCTTCACCATGCCGACCCATCCCCCTCAGGCCGACTTAGCCTTCACCATGCCGACCCATCCCCCGCAGGCCGACTTGGCCTTCACGATGCCGACCCATCCCCCTCAGGCCGACTTAGCCTTCACCATGCCGACCCATCCCCCTCAGGCCGACTTAGCCTTTACCATGCCGACCCATCCCCCGCAGGCCGACTTGGCCTTCACGATGCCGACCCATCCCCCGCACGCCGACTTAGCCTTCACGATGCCGACCCATCCCCCTCAGGCCGACTTAGCCTTCACCATGCCGACCCATCCCCCGCAGGCCGACTTGGCCTTCACGATGCCGACCCATCCCCCTCAGGCCGACTTAGCCTTCACCATGCCGACCCATCCCCCTCAGGCCGACTTAGCCTTTACCATGCCGACCCATCCCCCGCAGGCCGATTTAGCCTTCACCATGCCGACCCATCCCCCGCAGGCCGACTTAGCCTTCACGATGCCGACTCATCCCCCTCAGGCCGATTTAGCGTTTACGATGCCGACTCATCCCCCGCAGGCCGACTTGGCCTTTACCATGCCGACTCATCCCCCGCAGGCCGGTTTAGCCTTCACCATGCCTACCCATCCCCCGCAGGCCGACTTGGCCTTTACCATGCCGACTCATCCCCCGCAGGCCGATTTAGCCTTCACCATGCCGACCCATCCCCCGCAGGCCGACTTGGCCTTTACGATGCCGGCTCATCCCCCGCAGGCCGATTTAGCCTTCACCATGCCGACCCATCCCCCTCAGGCCGACTTAGCCTTCACCATGCCGACCCATCCCCCGCAGGCCGACTTGGCCTTTACGATGCCTACCCATCCTCCTCAGGACGATTTAGCCTTTACGATGCCGACCCATCCCCCTCAGGCCGATTTAGCCTTTACCATGCCTACCCATCCCCCTCAGGCCGATTTAGCCTTTACGATGCCGACCCATCCCCCGCAGGCCGACTTAGCCTTCACCATGCCGACCCATCCCCCGCAAGCCGACTTAGCCTTTACGATGCCTACCCATCCTCCTCAGGACGATTTAGCCTTCACCATGCCGACCCATCCCCCTCAGGCCGATTTAGCCTTTACGATGCCGACCCATCCCCCGCAGGCCGACTTAGCCTTCACCATGCCGACTCATCCTCCTCAGGCCGATTTAGCGTTTACCATCCCCCGCAGGCCGATTTAGCCTTCACCATGCCGACCCATCCCCCTCAGGCCGATTTAGCCTTTACCATGCCGACCCATCCCCCTCAGGCCGACTTGGCGTTTACCATGCCAACTCTTCCGGTCCAAGAACCGGCATTGGGATAGTGATAGCCGCTCAATCGCGGCTTACCGTTCGAGAGATCATCCGTCTGCAGCAGACGGATCACATCTCGTTGGTACTGGAGTGAGAGGCGACGATCTTCCAGCCGTCGGCAAACTTTTGGAGGTTCATCGTGGTGTTTCCCACCACCTTCTGTGGGGAACTCGGGAAATTGATCGTCCACCAGGTGAGGGCGAGTGCGAGATCGGGCGTCAGCAGCCGCACTTGGACGCGGCCGGGTTCGATGAATCCCATCGCGCTACGATCCGGATACCCTCTGACGTAGGAATCATGCAGTTCCTGCCAGCCGTTAACCTGCTCAGAATCAATGACAACCAACAGTTCCGGAGACTTCCAGTAAGCGTCTAAATGCCCTTCGATATCATGGGCATTCCAGCGATCGAGCATATTCAGCAAGACTTCGTAGACCCGTTGCGCATCGGGCTTGGTTGCATCTGACTTTGAGCCGAGTGAGTCGTATTGCCAGCCCTCCTTTTCCTGTGCCGTCACCGGCAGGCAGGACGACAGCGCTGACAGCGCCACAATCTTGCTAAAATTATGCAGGCGTTTTGGCAACATGAGCTTAAGACAGAGTTTGAAGACAATCCGGATGGTTTTAGACACTAGTGTTTATAATATACATGAAATCTATTTTTAATATAGTAATTACAATGCCGGGCTCCGTTCACCACGAAAAGCGCTTGGCGTGCGGTATTTTTTCTGGCACTGCTCGCAGTGAAAGAGAGTCAACCTTTTCCGCCATACTCAAAACGAACCGTAACGCTTATTGAAAAAGTATGGGAAATGCGAATGGACACGGACGAACGTTACTCGCTCGTTTCAGAAGAATCGCGTATTCGCTTTCGGTCTAAGTACGCTCTCCAATACGAGAGTAAATAACCGAAAGGCAATCTTAGGGACGCTGGACAAGCCTTAGGTTCCCGGTGCCCCAAATTTATCTATGAAATTATTTGGACGGTTAAATGTGCTGGCGCTAGTCGATCGATCGCTCATCTCCAGCGTCCTTTTGAGCCTCCTGGTTGTCGGCAATCTGCACGGAACCGGATGGCAGGAAGTCAGCAAAAATAGCAATCTCGCCATTTATATCCGTCATCGAGCGGACTCACCGATCGAGGAGGTCCGCGGAATTGGGGAGTTCAATGCGCCGATTTCGGTCCTTAAAGGAATTTTAGCTGATGTCGCAAAATATTCGGAATTCATGCCCTACACCAAAGAATCGCATCTGCTGCCGCAGAACGCTCAACTCTGCTACATGGTGCTGAACCCGCCGTTGGTTGGATCGCTGGACTATACGATTCGAATTCATGAGGAGTTACTAAAGGGCGCTGATGGCGGTACCACTTACCATTCGACTTGGGAACTAGCCAATGTCGATGGACCCGCGCCGCGACCTGGTGTGACTCGAGTGACCGCCAACGAAGGATCGTGGCTACTTGAGCCGATTGGCAATCAGACAAGAGCCACCTACACGCTTTACACCGACGGTGGCGGTATTCCTCCCTTCCTTATGAATTTTGCCAATAAGCAGAGCATTTCGCGCCTCTTTGACGCGCTTCATGCGCGTATGCACGACGGGAAGTAGGATGCTTTTTTGCCGTGAAGCCGAGGCATGCGGGTAACTTGACCAGTTAAACGCACCAACAGTGACGCTGACGTGCGTACCTATTCCGAAAGACGTGCGCCGCGGCCGTACAATAAGAGCATACTGAGAAGGACCCCTCCGTAAATGATCTGTCGTCCAGCTTCTGGCATTTGGAGCACTGACAACATACTCTGGAGCAGCACGATGAGAAGGACGCCGACGACTGTTCCCATGTAACGGCCGCTGCCTCCCAATACACTTGTTCCGCCCAAAACGATGGCCGCGATGGATGGCAACAGATAAGCGTCGCCCATTCCCTGGTAGGCTTTGGTCGAATACCCCGTGAGCATGATCCCGCCTAACGCGGCGGTAAGACCACTCACCGCAAAACAGACTACAATCACCAAACGCGTCGGAACACCGGAGAGAAAAGCTGCACGTTCGCGATTGCCGACGGCGTAGATATAACGGCCGAATTGCGTCGCTCGCAGCAGAAAAGCGATCAGCAACGACACGGCGCCCCACACGAACAAGGAATTAGGAATACCAAACGTCCTCTCCACGGCCATGGTTGACATCAGTTTGGTCGCGTGACTTGCCGGTGCCGAACCGCCGGTGTAAAGCACGACCAAGCCCTGAATAACAGCGTTCATTCCCAAAGTAAAAATCATCGACGGCACCCGCAACCAAGCCACACCGAACCCGTTGATCAGGCCCACGAGCACTCCGCATCCAAGTCCGACCGGCAACGTCAGGAGGCCCGCGGTCTCCGGTGTGTGGGCCACCGCCGTCGACATCATGCCACCCAGAGTGATCGTCCAGGGAATCGAAAGATCAATGTGACCGAGCAAGATCACCAACATCGCTCCGGCGGCCACGATTCCCAGGAACGACGCCACCTCGAGTTGCAGAAGCAGGTAATTGGGCGAGACAAAGTTGGGGTTAATCGCCGCGCCAATGGCCAGGATCACCAGGATACAGGCGCTCGCGATGAAGATCGGTTGGCTTGTTTTGGAGAGAATCCGCTTCATAAAAAGACGTCCATCTGATTCTTCCTGCGAAGAACGCGTAATCCGCCCAAACAGACTGCGCCCAGCAAAATGAACCCTTGAAAGAGAGGTTGCCACAGCGCTGGAGCGTTGAAGACAAATAATAGGTCGCTAATTGTCCGAAGTATGAAAGCACCGAGAATGGACCCAATCATCCCTCCCGAGCCGCCAAATAGTGATGTGCCGCCGATCGCCACGGCAGCAATGGAGTTCAGTGTATAGAATCCGCCTTGGCTGGCACTCGCTTCTCCGGACAACGAGATGAGCGAAAGTGCCAAACCACCGGCAGCCGCCAACAATCCTCCCAGAGAGTATGCGGCAAATCTGGATCGACCGATTGCCAAACCCGACATGTACGCGGCACCTTCCGCCGATCCCATTGCATAGCAATTGCGACCCAGCACCGAATTGCGAAAGGGCCACCAGACGAACACCAGGATGCCGACCAGGATCAGGAAGGTAGTGGGTATCCCGCCCAGATCGTACGTTAGAGCGTTGCCAAGGTCTTCGCTCACTTCGCCTCCCGGGCTAGGGCGCAGCAAGAGAGCAATCCCGAAATAGATCGCTCCGGTCGCCAGCGTGGCAATGATCGGCTGGATCCGGCCGAGGACAACGATCGTCGCATTGATTGCCCCTGCAGCCAACCCGCTCACCAACACCGCTATTGCGCCTAAAGCGATCTGACCGGGGGAACCGTTGACCACTACCGAGGCTAAGCAGGACGCCATCGTCAGAATCATCCCGGCGGACAGGTCAAAACCACCCGTCAGAATGACTAACGTCTGGGCCATTGCGACCAGCGCAAGAACGACGCCCTTGTTCGATAACGAGGTCAGAACGTTGATCGAAAGACCATTTTGCTGCTTCACGGAGAAGAGCAGGAACATCATTGCGAACACCAGGAAGGCGGTGAACGGGCCGACATTCCACCGCCAGAAGCGACGAAACGTTTGCCATTTCGACTGTTGACCGCTTCCTGTTTCACGTGCGGCGCCCGCCGGTCCCGATCTAACGAACTCTTCGCTCAGATTGAGTGCAGCGGTAATGAGATTGTGATCGTTCAGATCTGTGCCCTTCAGTTCACGGATCAGTTTGCCTCCGTAACAAACCACGACCCGGTCGCACATTCCGATGAGCTCCTCGTAATCTGTCGAATAGAACAAGATCGCTATTCCCGCCTGGGCAAGTTCGCGCATCAGGCGATACATTTCCTGTTTTGTTCCGACGTCGATGCCACGCGTCGGATCGTTCAAAAGCAGGATCCGCGGCTCTTTCATCAGCCACTTCCCGATCACGACCTTCTGCTGGTTCCCTCCAGACAGGGTGCGCACCGGCGCAGCGAGGTCATTCACTTTGATTTGCAGCTTTTCGACTGCCACGTCGATCGCGGTCCGTTCCTTCGTTGAATCGATCACTCCGTGGTTGCTCAAATCGGACGCCGCCGCAAGGACCAGATTGTCACGGATCGACATGGGCAGAAGTAGCCCTTGAGTTTTGCGATCTTCGGGAATCAAAGCCATACGGACGTTAGACGCTTTGGCCTGCCGGGGGTGACCGATTGACGGCTGCAGACCATTGATCAAAACTTTGCCGCCGACCCCGCGAAGTACCCCAAAGAGCGCGAGCAGCAATTCGCTTTGTCCTTGACCGTCCAGACCGCCCAACCCGACGATCTCGCCTTTCGCCACGGTGAGCGAGATCCCATTGAGAACATTTTCCCAACTAAGGTTTACCACCTCGAGAGAGGAGACCGGTGAAGGCGACTCGACATGGATCTTTCCGGGAATCCTGCCGGCAGTTCCATTCGAAGTCGGTTTTGGCGGATAGGCTCGGCTCACATCGCGGCCGATCATCAGAGGCACGATTTCGGCCGCGCTTCGGGCCGCCATCGGAAAGGTATCGATGTGGCGTCCGTTCCTGAAGACCGAACAAATATCCGCCACCGCGGCGATCTCGTGCATCCGATGGGAGATGTAAAGAATCGCGAGTCCTCGATCTCTGAGTTGACGGATGACCTTGTAGAGCTGTTCCACATCCTTCGCCGTCAGGGCGGACGTGGCCTCATCCATGATCATGAGACGAGGTTGCCGAACCAATGCCTTGGCAATCTCCACCATTTGTTGACGCGACAAAGGGAGATCCTTGACCCGTTCCGACGGATGGATGTCCGGACAACCGATCTCGCGCAAAATATCCCTGGCGCGTTCCCGCTGTCGGCGTCGATCTATTAACCCGAAACGCCTCGGCGGACTGGCGATTGAGATATTGTCCGAGACCGAGAGATCAGGCAGCAGCGAAAGCTCCTGAAAAATACAGGCAATCCCATGCCGGGTAGCGTCTGCTGGTGAAGCGAAATGAACCAGCTTCTCGTCCAGGTAGATCCGGCCCTCGTCCGGCCGGATTACCCCAGCTATAACCTTCATCAACGAGCTTTTACCGGCGCCATTTTCGCCAACCACCGCGTGAATGGTGCCCAGCGCGCAGGCAAAATCAACGTTCGCGAGTGCCGTGACGCCACCGTACCGTTTGGTGACCCCTTCTAATGTAAGGAAGGGATGAGGTATCGGGTCAGACATCAATCAGGAAGGTTGTGGCGACTCAGGCTATCGGGAGCTTGTTCCCAAAATCAGGGGATCAATCGCTTGTCTTGGCCGCGTTCATGAGCTTACCGGCATCCAGCGTGATGTTGCACTGCGGGAAGCCGCTGGCGACGAAAAAGTCATCTGAGAGGTTTGGGAAATAGTCCACACCCGGCTTCATATTGGTGTAGTCGACATAAGGAATCGGTGCCGAGATATATTGTGGCAACTTGTTGCCTTGCAGGGCGGCGATCGCAGCTTTTAATGAAATGGCTACTAACGCGGGAGATTGGCCGTATGACCAGCCTTTCAGGCCATCCTTCGCGTGCTCGGCAATCAATTTGCGGAATCCGTTTTCCGCTTCGCCCGCGACTGGAATGAAAGGATTTTTAGCGTCGATCAGTGCGCGCACCGCTCCGGTGGTACCACCCTGGCAAGACATGCCGTCAAACTTCCCGTGGACCGCAATCGCATCTGCCACCGCCTTTTGCGCCGTACCATCATCCCAGTTCCCGACCACCTCCACTACCTTGATGTCTTTCTCTTTATCCAACAACTCGTGCAAACCCTTGTGTCGGTCCAGATCCACCGGATTACCGGCTACGCCCCGTACCTCGATAACGTTGCCCTTCGTTCCCATTTCTTTTAAGAGCCACTGCGCCATCAGGCGTCCGATCTCGTGCTGATCTTCGTTCACCGCGATGACCTGGTCGCTGTCTATCGTATTATCGTAGGAAATTAGCAAGACGCCTGCTCGCTTGGCCCGTTCGATAATCGGTTTGAAAGCCGTCGAGCTGACCGCGTTGATCAGGATGACATCATAGCCAGCGTTGATGAAATTATCGATCGCCCCGATTTGGGCAGCGACATCAGTTCCCGTGCTGACAATCTTTAGTTCCTTGATGAAAGGCTTGATCTCCGGGTCTTCAGCGTAGGCCTGGAGACATTTAATCATCTCAATGCGCCAGGTATTCCCGACGAATCCATTCGCCAAAGCGACTCGATAGGGAGGTTTTTTCGCCGGATACTGGAGCGTCTTGGTGTCGGGGGCATACGGTTTGAAACAGTCAGGCTCGTAGGTGTCTGCGGCCCGGGTGATACTCACTGGTTGGGTGAGGAGTAAAAGAGGCACAACGGCGGTTAGCAGAAGCGTTTTCATGGATTGCTCCCCCGTTCAGTGAACGAGGATCAGGATTTTCTTTTAGGGGTGAAGAAACGGCTACAACGCGGGCGAGCCTAATCGTTCGCGCCCGCCAAGACAATGCTAAAAAGTCGGGCGTTTCCCCCGTCCGTAGAAGTCGAGAACGACGACGATTACGATTTCAGAACAAGAGGACGAGTGGGGATTAAGGGCGTTTCATTCGTTGCTGATCGAGATTTAGACAATGCAGGCCCACGTGCCTCCGATGGCTCTTAAAGACAGTGACTCTTTGTGATCTTTGCGATCTTCTGTTCAAAAATGACTTTTGCTTTTTTTCTGTCTTAGTGCCGGGGGGACGAAGAAAAATCATTTGCACAGAAGATCACAAAGGTCACAAAGACAATCCTTTCGATAGAAACGGCCTACGCCCGGAGCCACATCTAAGCCCCCGATCAATGCCAAAGACCCAGTAAATCCCGAACAGGAAAATATGCGGATGAGCATGGAAGAGTTGACCTTGGTATGATGACTGAGATCGGTAATAGAATCTTCTTTGCCTTCGGGGACACCTTTGGATACGACGGCAATCGCCATTGTCGAGGGCGCCCATCAACCGGCCTTCACGGCAGAGGATGGCGAACAGACGAGAATCCCGACAGCGATGGTCAGCGTCGGAGATCGGATTTATCTCCATTACATGTCCGTCCATGGTTTCAGCAAGGTGGGCGGCGTATAGGATTGCAATTACTCGAGGTTTGTTTACTCCGACAACCTCGGCAAAACCTGGCAACACGCGAGTATAATACCTTCGTGATGAAGGCGACTCTCGTCTTCACTCCATAGGGTCACAGCTCGAATGGCTGAAAACCCCGAGCTTAGGCGTTGAAAAAAGGTTGAGATGCGGCACTCGGGTGATCCGATTGGTTTTTTTCTTTTCTCTGCTCCACATGGCTTTTTGCCTTTGTCAACGCGGCGTGCAACGCGCCCTGATCGATAGGTTTCGTAGTATAATAATTCATGCCCGCTGCCAGGCATAACTCGCGGTCTTCCTGCATCGTCCTCCCTGTCATGGCGATGATTTGAGTGGGTCGGAGATTTTGTTCTGCTTCCAGTTCACGGATTCTTCGGGTGGCCTCACATCCATCCATTTCCGGCATATTGCAATCCATTAGAATGATGTCATATTTATTCTGCCGCCAGGCCTCCACTGCTTCGATTCCATTGGGAGCAATATCTACCGTGTAGCCAAGTCTCTCCAGCACTCGTACCGCGACCATTTGATTGGTCTTGCCATCTTCAGCTAAAAGGATGCGGTTGCCATTTAGCCCGACAGGAGATGCGGCAATTTTGGCATCATGAGAACGTCCGGAGGCGGCCATCGGCAGATGAGTCAATGGACCGTTGAATATCCGTTTCGTAAATTGCAGGGTGAAGCTAAAACTTGAGCCTTTTCCCAAGTTGCTCGTGGCTTCTATAGTGCCTCCCATCAACTCCACAAGCTTACGGCATATGGCTAATCCCAGACCCGTCCCCCCATATTTCCGCGTGGTCGAGGTATCAGTTTGGGTAAAGGTTTTAAACAACTTTCTCTGATCTTCTTCCGAGATTCCGATGCCGGTGTCATGAACAAAAAACGACAATTCGACTTCCTCCTCAATTTCACTGATCTGGACAATTTCCAGGAACACTTTGCCTTGTTCCGAGAATTTAATAGCATTATTCAGTAAGTTAAGCAGGACTTGCCGAAGACGTGTAGGATCACCCACCAGATCGGTGGCGGTGCCTTCTCTGATACCATAACCAAGCTTCAATCCTTTACCGTGCGCCACTGTGGCCATGAGATCGACGGTGTTCTTAATGACTTCGCGCAAATCAAAATCGATCTTTTCAAACGTCATTTTGCCCGCCTCGATTTTTGAAAAATCGAGAATGTCATTGAGAATCAATAGAAGAGCATAGGCGCTACTTTGGATGGTCCGGGCAGACTGCCGCTGCCCGTCCGTTAACTCCGTACCTAGCAACGAATCAATCATCCCAATAACACCGTTCATGGGAGTTCGGATCTCGTGGCTCATGTTGGCCAGAAACCCGCTTTTAGCATCACTGGCCGCCAGCGCCGCGGCCGCCATTCGCTGCGCTTTTTCCGTGCTCGCAATCAATAGCAAATTAGCCGAGGTCAGGTCGTTGTTAGCAGCATTCAGTTCAAGAGTGCGCTCTTGAACAATTCGTTCGAGATCATCCAGGTGAACCTTGGCCCGTTGGTAAAGTCGCCATTTCTCAGTCATCGCAATGGCCAATTGCAATACCTCGATATTGTCAAATGGCTTTTTCAGAATCACCATCCGATCCGAATATCCCAGTGTTTTCAACATCTCTTCCCAGGTATAGTCAGAATATGCTGTGCATATGACAACTTGTAGATCGGGATACTTTTCCCAAATTTTGAACGTCGTCTCGACTCCGTCCCAGCCCGGCGGCATGCGGACATCGACAAAGGCCAAGGAATAGGGTCGCCCTTCCCGGAGGCTTTTTTCAATCAGATCCAGGCCTTCCTGTCCCTGGTATGCGGAATCAATCTCAAATATTGGCAATGTCAATTTGACCATCGTATCTCCGAATAGAGCCACTTCATCTTCAGCCAAATCACTTGAGAGGTCGGACGAAATTGTTAGTATTTTACGAAAGTCGTTATGAATAGCCCGGGTATCATCAATTACCAGGATGCGGTGGTTTTTGAGAGGATTGATGTTCATCTCTCTTTACCTTGTCCGGTCGGGAGTCGTCGGCCCCGTCGTTAACTGACGCATGGCTCGATACACTTTTGCCAAAAGTTCTTCCCGATGCCGTCTTAGCGTCAATGAAGGTCTGTTCATGGTATCACCCCTTCCGCCTTTTCAATGGCAGCCTGTCCGATCTCGGCGAGACTGGCGCATGCCTTGTTTCTGATCGGCCCCGTATTCGAGGATTGGCATCGAGAACAGTCTAGGGGCCGCGCTGACAGGCATCTCTTCATCGCACATTATTGTAGATACGACATATATGGTTGCTAATCAAATTTATGACTCATCCACTGCTTTCGCAAAACTGCGATCGCGTCACGAGCTTCATCGAGCAAAGATTAATCCTCGCTGGCCCCGGGTGCGGGTCTCCAATGCCTGCGGGTTTGCGAACCTGTATTCGATCGGACCAGGATTAAAATCCAGAGACAATGGAATTTGCTGTAAAATATGGTAATTATATACATCCGACGGAACTCTTACGGTGCAAAAACTCTCCTTTCCTCCTCCTCTAGCCCTGATTCCGGGCCCTGCGCGCGGGCCTTGGAAAAGTGTGAGTTGGTCACCCTTCTTTACGAGTGCGCTGACAATTTTGTTCCTTTTCCTCACGCTCTGGAGCCGCGGGGCACAGGCCGCTGCGGGTGATTCTTCAACCGAAATTGTCCTCGGAATGTCTGCCGCGTTCACCGGCAGCGCCAAAGACCTGGGCAAACACATGCAGCGGGGTATCCTGGTCGCTTTGGAACGCGCAAACCTTAACGGAGGCGTGAACGGTCGCAAGCTGCGGCTTGTCCCACTCGATGACGGGTACGAACCAGCTCGCACGGCACCCAACATTCGGCAGTTGATTGAAAAGGAGAATGTTCTAGCCATCATTGGCGACGTCGGCACCCCTAATGCAATCGTCGCCGTTCCGTTAGCCAACGAACAAAAGACGCTGCTTTTCGCGGCGTTCTCTGGTGGTCCGGTCTTGCGCAATGATCCGCCGGACCGCTACGTCATTAATTTCCGCGCAAGCTACGTCGAGGAGACTGGAGTAATGTTCGACGCGCTCATCAACATCGCTGGCCTGAAACCGGAGGAAATCGCCTTTTTCACTCAGGCTGACCTCAAGGCAATGGATCCGCCGGTTTCAGCGGATTTTGGCGATTTCGAGGGATATATTGCCGCCCGGATCCTGACCCTCGCGCTGGGAAAAATTCAAGGACTACCAACGCGCGACGCGGTCGTCGACGTGCTGGAAGGGTTGGGTCAATTTGATATCGGCCTCGGGGAACCGCTTTACTTAAGTAGGACGGAACATCAGGCGAGTCATCGAGTCTGGCCGACGGTTTTGCGAGGGGGTCGGTTCGTGCCGTTTCATTGGTCTGACATCAGGGCTCTCTTGCAGGGTGAATCGCCGCGATGAAAACGACCCAAAGAGGGCAACCCATTTTCTGGATGGTGCGGCTTCTCGGGGCTCTCGGCTTCGTGATCGTCGCCGTGATGATCGGTCAAAGTGGTTTGCAGCTCCAATCGATGCGGACCAGCCGCGTGCGCCTTCAAGAGGAGCAAGACCATCTGAATCAACCAACACGCGAGATCCTCGAGCGCGCGCGGGCGGCCCGTAGCGAAATCCAAGCGGCGCTCGATGAAAACACACCATTTGCCGAAAAATTAGGCGCCGTTACCAGTCTGGCGCAAACCGCACGTCAATTATCGCAGTCGATGGATGACCCACCCGCCGTATTGGCGCTCAATCGGCTGGCTGAGGTGGCTAAAACCATGTCAGCGGTGGAAAAACAGGCGCTTGCCTGGCGTACCCGATACGATGTTGATCTCGAAGATTTGGCACAGCAGCGGACACAGGTGCGCGCCTACCTCTCGGCGTTGCGCAATGAAGCGGAGCTGCAGGAGGGGAGACGGCGATTGCAAGAAGCGATTCAATTCAAAAACTGGCGGATGGCGCAAGGGGAGGAGGCGGCGCGCTTGGCACAGATTCTCATCGAGAAAGCGCGACAAGAGAGCCATGGTCTGAGCGAGTTCAAGACCGATTTGGCCGATCTGGCTCGAATTGTCGAATTATTCAACGGAGAACAGAACGTCGACAACCTCGCCGACCTGAAGGACAACAAACTTGCTCCGGCCCTGGACCGGATAAACTATCAAGTTGAGTTAATTGAGGACCTGAAGGTTTCCCTTTTCGGCAAGGGATTCACGGTCGACGGGCATCTAAAAATCGTAGTCGGGAGCGGCGGTCTTTATAGCCTTTGGCGGGACGCTCTCCTGCTTCGACGCGAGCACGAGAAACTCAAGGATGATCTTGGGTTAGTTTCACATGACATCGATGCCGCCGTAGCCGCGTTTGCGGAATCAGCGGAGGTTCGTTCACAGGCGCTGGCCATGCGGGTGGAGCAAAGCCTTGCCGCAAACTGGCGGCAGATTTTGGTCTTTGGCCTCGGCTGTTTAGTTCTGTTTTGGTTTCTCACCTGGCTTATCTCGCGCGCAATCCGCGACCGGGTCCTGGCCATTGAACTGGCCAAAGCGGATGCAGACTCAGGTCGGCAGACGGCTCGACGATTGATGCAAGAACAGCAAACAGCAAACCAGGAGCTCGAACGCCTGGCGTCGGCACTTACCACCTCAGAGGTATTTCTCCAATCTCTTGTAGAAAATCTTCCGGTCGCCATTTACCGGAAAGACACCGAAGGCCGATTTATATTTGCCAACAAGCGCTTTAGCGATTTCAAAGGCAGGGCGCCCAGCGAAATTCTCGGCAAGACAAACTTCGACATTGACCCCCCGGAACTGGCGGAGAGATATCGGGCGATTGAAAAGACCTTAGCGGAAACACGCAGGCCGTTTGAAAAGGAGGATGACTGGCTCGATTCCAGCGGTCAGAAACGATGGTACCGCATTATCAGGCTTGCGGTTCTCGATACCGGCGGCCAGGTCGTCGGCACCCAAGGTATGGCCTGGGACGTTACGTCGGCCAAACAAGCTGAACAAAACCTGAAGTTGGCTAAGGAAGCTGCGGAGGAGACGACCCGCGCTAAAGGCGAGTTCCTCGCCAAGATGAGCCACGAGATTCGGACCCCGATGAACGGCGTCATTGGGATGACCGATTTGCTGCTGGATACCGATCTAGCCGTACAGCAACGCGAAATCGCCGAAACTATTCGTCTCAGCGGGGCAATGCTTCTCACGATCATCAATGATATTCTGGACTTTTCCAAAATTGAAGCGGGCAAAATGTCAATTGAAGTGATCAATTTCGATCTGGTCAAAACGATCGAAAGCACCCTGGATATCGTGGCCGCGGGCTCATTCACCAAGGGGATTGAATTAGTCAACGCCGTCCCGGTTGGCATTCCGACCTGGCTGCGTGGAGACCCGGGACGGTTGCGGCAAATTCTCACCAATCTGCTTGGCAACGCTATCAAATTTACCGAGAAGGGCGAGGTCGTCGTCTGGGTCAGCAAAGAGAGCGAATCGGCAACACATGCAGTGTTGAAGTTTTATGTTCAAGATACCGGTATCGGCATTCCACCCGAGGCGCAAGCGAGACTGTTTGAGGCGTTCAGTCAGGCTGATGGCGCCACCACCCGAAAATACGGCGGCAGCGGCTTAGGGCTCGCAATCGCCAAACGACTCGTGGAAATGATGGAGGGAGAAATCGGCGTGCGAAGCAAGCCGGGAGGAGGCTCTACTTTTTGGTTTACAGCCCGGTTTGAAAAACAGGAAGTCAACACAACGACAACGGAGGATCGCGACCTTGCTACGCTACGAGTACTGGTTGTCGATGACAACGCGACCAATCGGCAAACCCTGGGCCGTCAGATTCTTGACTGGAAGATGCAAGCGGACGTCGCAGCCAGCGGTCCGGAAGCATTACAGAAGCTGAGGATGGCAGAACAGGAGGGCACTCCTTATGACCTCGCCCTTTTGGATCTCCAGATGCCTGGAATGGATGGATTAGCTCTCGCCCACGCGCTTAAGGCTGACTCATCCATCGCCCGCATCCGGCTCGTGGCCTTAAACTCTCTGGGACAAGCATGCAGCACGGAGGAATTGAAACTGGCCGATATCGACACCTACCTCGTCAAGCCGGTCAAGCAGTCGCGGCTCTTTGACTGTTTGGCAAATACAATGGACAAAGCTCCGGTGCGCGACACCGTTGCGAAATCGGATCTATCTGCTGCTCCGGCGCACTCCTCAGAGGTCGATCCGCAACCCGGGAAAGCGCGGATTCTTCTGGCGGATGATAACCACATCAATCGACTAATTGCCCTGGGACTATTACGGAAGCTTGGCTATGGCGCAGATACCGTGGTAAATGGTTTGGCAGTTCTGGAGGCGCTCAAGTCAATTCCTTACGACATCATTCTCATGGATTGTCAGATGCCGGAAATGGATGGATACGACACCGCGCGCGCAATACGAAGGCGGGAGCAAAGCTCAGGTCAGGGCACCAAGGGGCAGTCTCCGATCCACATCGTTGCCCTCACTGCCAACGCCATGAAGGGCGACCGCGAAAAGTGTCTCGCTGCCGGGATGGACGATTATCTTAGCAAGCCGATCCGGCTACTGGAATTGCAGACAGCGCTGGGACGTTGGAAGGCCGGTACTCAGAATCGTTGCGACCCGAGAAGCGCTGCCCGGGTTTCAGCCGGCGAGCCGGCTATGAGCTAACTCGGCGCCGCTCCCTCTTTCGAAGCGACGGTGGGAGCGACCGCCGGCTGGCGAGCAAAAGCCACGCTGGGATCGGGTACAAAGCAAACTCCGCGCGGATCTTTGACCAGATGCAGAACACGCTTGAAGTAATGGTGCTTAGTCTCGGGCCGGCCAATGTTAATAATGGCGGCATCCTTGAGCGCGGCTTTGAAAAGGCTAATGGCACGATTGCGTGCGTCGTCGTCGAGGGCATCGAGGGCTTCGTCAATCACGACCCAGTGGGGCTTGTGCAGCACGATACGTGCGAGAACCAGATATTGTTGCTCGTCATCGGTTAGTTCGCGCTCCCAGCGCGCGGTGCGGTCGAGGGAAGAGGAGAGGCGGTCCAAACTGGCTTTTTGAAGCACCGCGACCAACTCCTCGTCTTTGTAGGCGGTCTCGGGCGAAGGATAGGCCAGCGTTGCGCGCAACGTTCCCAGCGGCACGTAGGGCTGGCGCGGCACGAACATAACTTCATGGGACGACGGCAGCGCAATGCGGCCGGAGCCCCAGGGCCACAAGCCCGCGATCGCCCGGAACAGGATGGTCTTGCCGGTACCGGGCTCGCCAACGATGAGAACATGTTCGCCCGGCGCGATCTCGACATGCCGCTCGCTCAACGAGGTGCAACCCGTCGGTGTGGCGACCTGGAGATTCTCAAAGGTAAGCTTGCCGCCGAGCGCCTCGACAAACTCGATCCGCTTCCCGGTCGCGCTGAGCCTGTCCATCGTCACAACCGCCTCGCGGAAGCTCGCGATGCGCAGCAGAGTGGCGCGCCAGTCGGCGATGGTGCTGAAATTGTCGATAAACCACCGCAGGGCCTGCTGAACCTGAATGAAAGCGCCAACGACCATCATTAGTGCGCCGAAGGAAAGATCGCCTCCGAAGTATCCAGGGGCCGCGACCAGGATCGGCGCGATGATTGTGAACCAACCGTAACCTGCCGTGACCCAGGTGAGCCGCGTGGTCGCGCTGACAATCCGCCGCATGACAAGAAGCACGTGATTAAGCTCGACAGTAAGGCGCCGCTTCTCATCCTGTTCGCCGCCAAAGAGCGTTACGCTGTCAGCGTGCTCGTTGAGGCGCACCAGCGCAAAGCGCAGATCGGCCTCTCGCGAGTAGCGCTCGGAATTAAGGTCAATCAAAGGGCGGCCGACGAGCCAGCTGACCCAAGAGGCGGTGCCGGCGTAGACAAGGGCGCACCAGACCATGTAGCCCGGAATGCTGAAGCTATGTCCGCTCACAGAGAAGGTCACGTTTTTCGAGAGGATCCAAAGGACGCCGATGAAGCTCCCCAGGAGAAGCGAAGACTGCAGCAGCCCGATGCCGAGGTCAGTCGACAGCTCGGTCAGGTGGCGGGCGTCCTCGTGGATGCGCTGGTCGGGATTGGTGCCCATCTCGCCGGCATTTACCAGGTGAAAGGCGCGTTGAGGTTTGAGCCACTCGTTAAACAGATCGCGCACCAGCCCTTCGCGAAGCTTGACCTTGGTCATCTGGTTGAGCCAGGCCTGCGCCACGTTCAGAATCAAAAGGCCGCCGGCAATCACGGCGAAAACCTTGAGCTGGTCGAGGAACCCGCCTAGGTCTCTGTGTGCAAGTGCGTTGTAGAAGGGTTGGTTCCAGGCGTTTAGCCTGACCTGGCCGAAGGCCGTCGCGCCGATAACGGCGACGATGGCAAGTCCGAGCAGCAAGACCTTGTTTCGTTCGGGCGAGCCCCAAAAGGTGCGGCACATCATCAACATCTGCGGCGCGAGACGCAGCTCCACCACCCGGTCTGCTGCGGTCGCGGGTGCGTCGGACGGCTTACTGGATTGCTCTGCCATGGGAACCCGCTTTCGTCTTGCCGAGGCTTACCTTAAAAATATTCGCTAAGCAATACCGCTTGGAACCTTGGGCCATCACCGTCAGGTTTTGAAGGGCGTTAGGTGTATGCCTCCCTGAGCAGAAGCTGGACACGCTGCGCGGGGCATCATTACGATTGAGAGAGAAGCGAAGTCGTTGGACATTGATTGTTCTGAACTTCAGCTTCTCCCTGGCCAGCATGAGAACAAAGCCCCTGTTTCCAGAAGGTTCCCGAATTGAGCTGCATATAACACTCGATTGGTCGAAAGGACGAATCACGTTCGATTGGAAGCCGTACCAAACCGAAAGAAAACTGGCGCACGGGGCTGTATCGGTCTCCAACGGGATGCTGCGATGGCGAATCACCGGGGAGGGCGAGGCCGACAATTTCGATTGTCTCCCCTCACCAACCGCAATTGAGATGGCGGTAGAACACGTTGCACGCCATTTACCGGTCGCCAAACGAGACGTCGCAATTTTCGGCCGGAAGTTTAACTCGACGCTGAATAAGTGGGAAAAAGCGCGCTTTCACAAAACCGGAGATCCCTGGAAGTACTTGGCCATGGAAGTGCAGGAAATGGGTGAACAAATGATTGCTGCACCCCCAGCCTTGGAAGATCTGGGCTTTGCGTTGGAGTCCATTCATCTGCTGGCGAAAAGGGCGCGGCGGGAGGAAAAGAGAAGAAGCGAGTTGGAAGCAATCCAACAGCGTGTCTCGGATGCCTCGTTACGAAACTTGAAGCGCCAGACGGATTCTGGAAAACGGCCGTCGAAGAGTCCAGAAGAGGATCCGCCTGTCGAAATCAAAAAACCCATCGCGCCGCTGCCCAGGGTGCGACTCGAGATCGCGGCTGCTGAAATGCCGCCGTACGATCTTTTCCGCACCCATGCCGGAATCGACAGCTTTCTGAAGATCGAGCGCGCGTCGCTGATGTGGATTTCGAATCAGTCGGACGATCTGCTCTGCCTTCCGTATTGTGCGATCGATCATCTTGAATACCAGATCCGTACGGCGCTGCGAGTCACCGGAGCGCTGCGCGGCCGAGCGCTGCTATCTGACGAAGTCGGTCTCGGCAAGACCATCGAAGCCGGGCTTGTGCTTAAAGAATATGTCACACGAGGTATGGTGCGCCGATTTCTGGTCTTGACTGTTCCCTCTTTAATTGATCAGTGGGCTGAAGAGCTCGAGACGAAGTTTTCCCTGTTGTGCGCTACGAGCAACCAACCGCAGTTCCGTGCAAATCCGGAGCGATTCTGGATGGAAGAGGGTGCGCTTATCAGTTCCATTCACACATTCAAACAGAATAGCCACCTCTCACTGGCGACGCGCCGACCATGGGACATGGTCGTCATCGATGAAGCGCACCATTTGCGAAACCGTGGGTCAAAAGCTTGGCAAGCGGTCAACGCTCTGCAGCGGCAGTTTCTGCTTCTGCTCACCGCGACCCCGGTCCAGAATTCGCTTGAAGAGCTTTACAACCTGGTCACGCTTTTGAAACCCGGTCATTTGCCTTCGCCCAAAGAATTTCGCCAGCGATTCATCAACGGCGACCGACCCTACGAACCACGTGAACCGGAACAGCTGCGCCAGTTGCTCGGACAGGTGATGATTCGTAACACTCGGGCGAATGCCAATCTTCAAATGCCTTCGCGTCGTGCCGAGACGGTGCTCTACGAACCGGAACCCGGCGAAATTGAATTTTGGGCCGAATGGGATCGGGAGCTGCGCACCGTTCTTGCAGGCATGCCGCCCGGTAAGGCTAGTCTGTGGGGACGGTTGCTCCTGCAAACCGTCGGAAGCAGCCCTGCCGCCTGGCTGGAAGCGTTGGCAAAATTTCCCGATCCCAAGCTCGTTCAACAGTGGCAAACGCAGGCGCCTTTAGAACGGAGCTGGGAGAGAAAGACCTCTGTTCTCCCGCCGCTGACGCGGACCGAGGGCGGCCTTGTGATTTTCACTCAATTCCTCGCCACGCAATCAGCGTTGGCCCAGAAGCTGTCAGCAAGTGGTGTAAAGACCTGGTTACTGAACGGCCAGACGCCGGCTGCCAACCGACAGGGAATCGTCGAATCCTTTCGCGATCATGGTGGTGCGTTGCTCTTGACAAGGAGCGGAACCGAGGGCCGCAACCTCCAATTCTGCCATCGGCTCGTGAACTTTGATTTGCCCTGGAACCCAATGGAGATAGAACAGCGCGTCGGCCGTCTTCACCGAATCGGCCAGGTACGGGTCGTCGAGATCTATAATCTGGTGCAGGCGGGAACCTTACAGGCGCACCTGCTCGAGATTTTGCAAGAAAAGCTGAATTTGTTCGACCTGATTATCGGCGAGACCGGACTGATTCTTGGCGATCGCTTTATGAGTGAAGATTTTGAAGAGGAAATCTTCCGGCGCTGGCAGAATTCGGAGGGCGACGTGGCCGGGGCGCTCAAGACTCTCGGGGAGGAGCTCAGTCACGGTCGATCCAATCTGGAAAAGATCAAGCGACTCGACGAAACGTTGTTTGCGCACGATTACGAGAGTATCTAAGCAGCGAATCCTCAATGAAATTTCCGAAGATCTCTCCGCGTGCTGAACATTTGATGGATTTTTTTGAAGAGGGCCTCCTCTCTCTAGGGGCTGTTTGTGAACGTTCGTGGCACGATCGCCTGGAGATCCTGGCGGAAGGAGACGCTGCACGCCTGTGGCGGAAAGACGGTGAATTGTTTTCCGGCGAGCTTAGTTTTCGTGATGCCGCTTCAGTCGATACGGGCAATCCCGATGGCGAGGTGTTTCCCGGCTGCCCACTCACGTTTCAGCTGGTGGACGCGCTTTGGCATCGCCTTCTCGCTCATTCCCGCGTTTGTCTCTCCACGGGAATCAGCGTAAAAGCGCCGACCGCAGAGGTCGCGGAGAAACTTTGGCAGGCGCAGTTCGGCACGCGCGGTGGCTGGCAGGCGACCCCCTTTGTGCCTGCCTGGATATTCTCGGTGGTGGCGACAGTGCGCTGTGAGGTTCAGGCTATCGACCAGAGCTGGAGCAGCCATCGCCTGGCGTTTACTCTTCCAGATGGCGACCGCGACAGTTCTCTGGAATTCGCGCTCGACCAAATGAGCCCTGTCGAGCCGTCCGGCGAAAAACCGGATTGGCCAACGCTGGATCCGGCGGCATTATCTGATTGGATCGGCCGGGCACTGAGCACCGAACTGGCTCCTGAACTCACGAAAATCAACGAAAGGCAGGAGCTCTTTCTGCGCCGAGAGCTAAACCGAATCGATGAATATTTCGAGAACTATGCTCGCGAATTAAGCGAACGGCTGGGCCGCCAGCGCAGAGAGGAAGCAATAAAACGCTGCGCGGACCGACTTGAGGCTACGCGCGTGGAACACCATCGTCGCCGAACCGATCAGATCGAGCGGCACACCGTTCGTCTGCTCCCTCACGTGGATGCCCTGGTGACCGTGGCTGAACCCGGATTTTCGGCGAAAGTAAGCTGGCGGGCGGGACGCGAGGAAAGAACCGTTTCCGCGCTTTTTGTTCCGAGAACACGCCGCTGGCATTAGACAAGAGAGTTGTCAGTGTCAGTGGTCAGTGTCAGTGGTGAATGGCGCGAAGTTAAGGAAGGTTGGGGATCGTTCTTCGCCCCGAAGGTGGCTTGAGGAATCAGCCCAGCGTTTCAACCTGGTTTCAACCCTGGGTTATCGATTGTCTGGATAAGATCGCTCGCTGGTGCGAACAAAATACAGGCTGGAAGCCTATGCTACTTTACGCCGTCGCGTGGTTGCCGTGGGTTCGCGGAGATTGCGCCAGGATGTCCTCGAGAGATCGCTCGACACTCCGGAAAGCAATGTAGCATAGGCTTCCAGCCTGTATTGTTCGCACCATCAAGCGATGCTTTCCAGGTATCCTACGTTTCTCCGAATTGAGTACAAAGATCAGGGTTGAAACGCATGTTCCCATGGTTTTGTATTCTAATAGCGCCCGTAAGTAGCTCATATTTAACGACTTGACCTGTTTTCTTGGAGCTTCCTCCTTGTGGCTACTTTTACACCTCGACTGCGAAAAACCGTTGGCAGCCTCACGCCGGCCAGTTCGATGAGTTTGGCGACATCGGCGGATGGTTCCGGAATCGTCAGACAGCTTGTTTGATCGGCAAGCTCCACTTCAACCACGCAAAGGGTGCTTAGTTTTTTTAGTCCTTCCTGAACCGTCAAGTCCAGTGTCTGCCAACGCCGCGCTAATTCGTGCACCAAGCGATAGGCTAACATGACGACCAATGCATGACCACGAGTGCTATTTTCCAGTTGCACATAGATGGGGCGCATTTCCAGTTCCACCGTTTTAGAGGTACGAAAAGCCTGCTCTACTAAGGTCAGGTCTTTGTAGCGATCGTGTACCATTTCTTTACTGGCTTGTGCTGCGCTCAGATCAGTCTTGAGCACGTAACAGCCATCGAGCTTGGCTTGTTCATTTCGTGCGGACTCATCGATCTGTAATGCCACGCAACGAGCTTTGCCGCACTTGACTTCAACCCAGCTCTGAAGCTTCAACTTTTGGACTTCCTTGCTCAGAGTCTTGATCACCGTTTGAGCTTTGGCTCGTGGGTGAGCGCTCAAATAGGCATTGCTTTCATTTACTTTGTCTTCAAGGCGGCCCAGTTTGTTGGCGCGAGCGGCATCCATCTCAGCCGCCCGTTTAGGATTACGCCGCAAGATATAGCGGACCTGTTCTTCACTGACCTCGGCCAAAGGCTGATCGAACAACTCCACCTGCAACACTTTTGTATTGAGTAGTGACTCTATCTGCGGCTTGGTAATCGCCGTGATATAATGCATCCCATGCTCGCTCAAGTGCTCGATTTGCGGGATCTTAAGCATGCCTCGATCTCCGACAAAGGTCACGGATCCGCCGCCAAAATGGCCGACTATTTTTTTTACTTGCGAAGCGACCGTCTTGGGATCGGAAGTATTGCCGGCAAATACTTCGATTGATAAGGGTATCCCTGCTTGGTCGCACAACAGGCCAATGACAATCTGCCTCTTTCCAGACTTGGCATCACGGTTATAGCCAAAGGTTCCGAAGTGATTGTTGCTCCCCTCCAGATAGCTGCTTGTGACGTCGTAGAGAAAAAGTGCCGGTTTTTCGCCAGGGTGCAAGACCTCAAAAAGCCGTGTTTCAGTTCGATGCTGATGTTCTGTGAGCCAGGCAAGATTAGAATAAAGATCATCCTCATTGAAAGCATCCAACTTGAGCAAATCGCAGCAGGCATGGGTTTGAGCCAGGCGCACCGCACTGAGGCGCGAGCCCTGATCAATGACTCGGGCGATGACTTGCCAGAGAGCCAGCTTGCCTTCCCGGTCTGTTCCCAACGCCTTAACCAGGCCAAGTTCCCGGGCCAGGGCCTCCAGGACTGCTACCGCGCCGATGCTTAAGCCCTGTCGCAGAGTGACATTGGGGTTGAGTTGAGCATTTTCCCGAAACGCGGCTAAGTCGTGTTTGTGCTGCAAGGCGAGTTTGATCGCCGCGATTTCCTGATCTGAACACTTGGAGAGATTGGCAATGGTGCGGTGCTTAACCTTGCCATCCTCGCGATAGGATTCGCGCAGCAGAACACGTGTATAGACCTTATTGCCAGAGCGGACTTTACAGGTGTCGAGATACATTGTGTGCACAAATCGTAACTATAACTCGTTTATTGTAAAGAACGAATGTCATTTATTTTACAATAATTAGTGGCTACTTTTAAAGCGTAAAAATCGCATATCATATTTAAAATGAATGACTTACATCATTTTGCTAAAGGAACATCCGTTGAAACCCTGAGCTGAATCCTGTCGCCCATTTCGGCTTCGGGGCAAAAAACGTCCCAAACCTTCGTCAGTGGTTAGTGCCAAGTGCCAGCGTGGGGAGGAAGGCAGGCTCCTCGAGATGCATACTTCAACCGATGCTTTGCTCCCACCCTGACACTGACAACTGACACAGACAACTTCTTCTGACATCTTCTTCGTGCTTCCAAATCACCTTAGAAGATGCCATCATCATTGGCGGATCTACATGCCCCCCAAAAAAACATCGGAATCCGGCGCAACTCTGGACCACGCGCCCGTTCTGCTTGTTCAAATCTGTTTTGACCTTCTCGTAACCTATGAAAGCCGCTGTACTTCATCAGTATGATACTTCGCTGACGAACCAGGAATTCGTTTTGTTGGAGGAAGTTGAAGAACCAAAACTCGAGAAAACCACGGATGTCATTGTGCGCATCGGCGGAGCCGGCGTATGCCGCACCGACCTTCACGTGATCGAAGGTATCTGGCGTCAAAAAGTGGAGGTGAAACTGCCCTACGTCATGGGACACGAAAATGCCGGCTGGGTGGAAGAAGTGGGTAAAGGTGTTGAGGGCTTCAAGAAAGGCGATCCGGTGATTTGTCATCCCTTGATTTCTAACTGCCACGCGCTGGAAGCCAGACGCGGTCATGATATGCATGTCGAAGGGAGCGAGTTTCCCGGCATCAACACCAATGGCGGTTATGCGGAACTGTTGCGGACCGGTGCAAGCTCGCTGATTAAATTGCCGCAGACACTGGCGCCCAAGGATGTCGCACCCCAGGCGGATGCAGGCTTGACGGCATATCACGTAGCGAAGAAGGCAGCCCATCATCTTCTTCCCGGGGAATTTGTGGTGGTGATCGGCGTGGGCGGGCTCGGTCATATCGGGATCCAAGTCCTAAGCTCCCTCTGTTCTGCTGACATCATCGCTTTGGACCGGTCAGATATTGCGCTGGGCTTGGCCAAAGAGTGTGGCGCTCACCACATCGTTAAGGCCGATGAGAACCAGGTGGAAGCGGTCCTGGCTTTGACCAGCGATAAGGGTGCGGAAGCGGTCATCGATTTTGTCGGAGAAGGAAACTCTGTCGACAACGGGCTGGCGATGACGCGGAACAACGGAGCCTATTATATAGTCGGTTACGGCGGTGAGATCCGCATTTCCGCAATTGATATGATTACCACGGAGCGAAGAATCATCGGGAATCTCGTTGGGAACTATGCAGAGTTAGTCGAACTAATGGAGTTAGCTGACCGGGGAAAGGTCCATTTAGCGACGAAATATTACAAACTACATGAAGCTAACCAGGCGTTGCACGACCTGAACCATGGCCAGGTCAAGGGTCGAGCCGTTTTAATACCTTAAGAATCAATCTCAAATCGAACTACCATCATGTACACTACAAAAACCGGCGAGAAAATATTTGTTGTCGACGCCCACACCCATTTGTGGGATGGCAGTCCCGCTAACCAAAAGAACATTCACGGAAAGCAGTTTATCGACTGCTTTTATGATTATCATCATTTGGGCCCGGATTCTTATATTTGGCCAAAAGAGAAATTCGATCGTTATACCGAGGAGGACTATGTCAAGGATGTCTTCGAAGAAGGGTATGCTGACGTCGCGATTTTCAATCCGCAAATTCTTGGCGATTTCTTTCACCACGGATTTTCAAATCTGAAACGAAACGAGGCATTCAGACAGCAACATCCGGACCGCATCATCGCCAACGGCGTTTGGGACCCACGCAATGAAGAAATGGGTCTGGAGCTGCTCGAGAGGGACGCCAAAGCTTACAACTGGAAAGGAGTGAAGCTTTACACCGCCGAATGGCTCGCAGACTCCAAGGGTTGGAAACTGAGCGATCCTTGGGCATATAGATACTTTGAGAAATGCCGGGAACTCGGAATTAAAAACATCCACGTGCATAAGGGTCCCACGATTCGCCCGCTGAATAAGGATGCTTTTGACGTGCGAGACGTCGACGAGGCTGCAACCGCCTTTACTGATCTCAACTTTATCGTTGAACATGTGGGTCTGCCCCGGTTCGAAGACTTTTGCTACATTGCGGCTCAAGAGCCGAACGTTTATGCCGGTATTGCAGTCCTGTCGGCATTGATACACAAGCGTCCCCACTTTTTTGGCGAAGTACTCGGCGAAATTCTATTTTGGTTAGGAGCCGACCGCGTTCTCTATGGCAGTGATTACGCGATTTGGAGCCCAAAGTGGATTGTGGAGGCGTTCATGAGCTATGAGTTGCCGGCCGATGTAGCCGCGGAAACTGGCCAGGCTCTTACTCTCGACGTCAGAAGAAAGATCATGGGAGAGAACGCTGCTCGACTGTATGGCATCGATATTGCCGAGCGATCCAGGAAACTCGGCATTGAGACCCCGGAAAAAGTAGAGGCAGCAGCTGTCGCGGTGTAACCAAGGTCGAATTCTGGAATCCATGGCTAGCGGGAATCAAATGAAGGAGGTTTGGTCGGCCCTTGATACCGTGACCGATCCTGAAATTGATCAGTCCGTAACCTCTCTTGAATTCGTCACTTCGGTGCAAATCCAACAGGAGGATAACGTTCGGATCGAGTTCAGGTTGCCGACGTATTGGTGCGCCCCGAACTTTGCCTTCCTCATGGCCAGCGATATGCGGGATGCGGTGACTGAGATCTCCTGGGTTCGGAACGTAAAGGTTGAGTTGCTCGATCATTTCAGTGCCGAGCTGATCAATCGCAGCGTCGCTCTCAGGCAAGACTTCCGCGATGCATTTCCCGGCGAGACCGATGACGATCTCAGCGCCATCCGGCAGAAGTTTTTGGGAAAAGCTTATGAACGGCGCCAAGAGTTGTTGATCCGCCACTTGTTGGGAAACGGTTGTGAGCCGCTCTGGTTTGTAAAGGCCAGCCTTCGGGAGCTTATCTTCTTGCATCTGGCGGCGGCAGGCATGGCGTTACGTAATCTTTACCTTTTCAGTTGGCGACGAATACACGCCGGCCGTGCGGAAGAGAGTTTGGCCTTCACAACCGTTGAAGGGACTGCAATTGATCCGAGCGAATTCCACAATTATCTCCGAAAAGTGACGAGTGTTCGTCGCAACGCGGAGATTAATGCATTTATCTGCCGCGGGTTGCTCGAGGCGCGGAACGCCAACGCAGGAAGTGCCAGTGTCGGAACTGAATAATAGATGATTCACGGCTGTTTCGGATAGTTCTTCTCGAAGAGAACGATAACCACGACGAGAACGATTGGGGGATTCGAGAGAGTTGTGCCGTCCCGAAGGGCCAAGAAAGCACCCAGCCTTCCTTGCCCTTCAGGACGCAAGCAATCGTGTACTGCGAATCATTGCCTTCTTCGATCTCGCTCCGCGCCAAACACATGATGAGTCTCTCCTCCAAATGCACACTCCCACTGCCACTGACCACTGACTACTGACTACTGACTACTTCTTCTCTTCCTAAGACATGCCTGTTGTCACTTCCCTCTTTCAGCCGCCTCGCTTCCTCCGCAATGGCCATTTGCAAACGATACTTCCGGAGCTCTTTCCACGACGATTCTCGGTAGTTTTCCGCCGGGAGCGGTTAGAACTTGCCGACGGCGATTTTCTTGACCTCGATTGGGCGACTTCCAGAGGAGAGAGATTAGCAATTCTCTCGCACGGGTTAGAGGGATCCTCTGAAGATCGTTGCATACGCGGGATGGCAAGTCGGCTTCAAACGGCTGGGTGGGATATTCTGGCATGGAATTTTCGCGGATGCGGGTCGGAAATGAACCGTCTCGTGCGATTTTATCATAGCGGTGAAACGGGCGATCTGGGCGCAGTGATTGCACTTGCAGCGCAGAAATACCCACGGATCGCGCTGGTCGGATTCAGCCTCGGCGGAAACGTGACGCTGAAATATCTTGGGGAAGGCGCCTGCCATCCAACGGTGATAGCCGGGTTCGCGGTTTCGGTGCCGGTCAACCTGGCGGCCAGCGCCGACGCCATTGATCGCCGTTGGAGCAACCAGCTCTATCTTCGGCGCTTTCTCAGGAGGCTCGTGCCGAAAGTCGATGCCAAAGCGCTACTCTTCCCGGAACGGCTAGATGCCAGCAGGAGCCATCAAGTCCGAACGCTGCGCGAATTCGACAATCTCTATACGGCACCGATCCATGGTTTTCGCGATGCGAAGGATTATTGGGAGAAATCGAGTGCGAGACAGTATCTGAACCGGATCAAGGTTCCTACACTTCTCTTGAATGCGCGCGATGATCCTTTTCTCACGCTAGAATCCTTCCCCTACGGCGAGGCAGAAGGGAACCCTGACTTGTTCTTTGAGGCAGCCAAGTGGGGCGGTCATGTCGGATTCATCGATTCGGCACGCAACATCCGGCCTTGGTATGAATCGCGCTGCGTGGAGTTTCTGGAAGCAGTTGGCAGTGCCGGTGTCGGTACCAGTGTCAGTGGAAGCGACGGAAAAAGGATGAGTTAGGTTAGGGGCTCTGATCCTTGCTATTTGAGCTGTCGTTCACTTCTGACACTGACACTAACACTAGTACCTTCCTAAAATTATGATTGCCCGTTCATTGGCGCTGCTGCTGGTCTTCGTGTGTTGCCGTTCGATTGCGACGGAAAAGCCAGCTTTTGCAGCCGGTTTGGTTGAGATCGAAATCAATCCATCGAAGTGTACCGTGCAATTTACTTTGGGCGCTCTTCTTCACACCGTGCACGGAACTTTCAAAGTGAAAGGCGGCACCGTTCGCTTCGACCCGACATCAGGTCGGGCAAGCGGTCAAATCGCGGTCGACGTGAGAAGTGGAGAGACTGGCGAAAACGCGCGTGACCGGCAAATGCACGAAAGCGTTTTGGAGTCCAATCGTTTTCCGGACGCAGTTTTTTCTCCCGACCGCGTCAGGGGTCGACTTGCGTTGAGTGGTGAATCGCAAGTCGAAGTGCATGGCTCTCTGCGCATCCATGGCGGCGAACATGATCTGACGCTTTCTGTCAGGGTCCAGGTGCAAAACGACCTCGTGACGGCGACAACGACATTTGCGGCGCCGTACGTAGCTTGGGGAATGAAAGACCCGAGCAACCTTGTCCTGCGTGTGGATAAAACTGTGGACGTGAGGGTGGTACTCATTGGGACTGTCGCGACGCGCTCCGACGCGTCTGCGTTGGACCCTCTCGACGCTGTAGCGTCTGACAGCGCGCGCTAAACCGACATCTCAAGACAAAAGCATTCGGTCGGAAGCGTCCGCGCGAGTCTAGTGCTCACCGCAAGCTCCATCACTCCACCACCCCAATACTCCAATACTCCATCACTCCAATACTCCATCACTCCATCACTCCACCTCCCCACCGCTCCATCCTCTCTCTCGCTTTGGTTGGGAGGCCTTCGCGGCAGCTGCACTTAGAATTTAAATTTATCGACGTTGTCCGGGGTAACGATCACTGCGGGGCCGAGAATGACTTCCCCGTTCTCTCCGACCGTAAAATTACCGAGCCGGCCCGCCGGAAAAGTCTCGCCCTTCTTGCCTGTTATCTTGCCTTGGGCATACGCCTGGGCGGCGTAATAGGTCAGATAGCCCAGATCTTGGACATTCCACCAAATATCTTGTGCACTGCCATCGACAATGTATTTCTTCATCAGGCTTGCAGGCGCAAGTCCGGTCAGCTTGATCTTCTTCAGTAAGCCGGCTTGATCAAGCGCGCGTGCTGCCGCCGGCAGGCCAATGCCGGCAGGAATGATAATGCCCTTCAAATTCGGGAATGCTTGGACGAGTGCCAGAGCCTGTTGTTGATTGACTTGTTCGCTTTCCTCGCCGTATGCAACCTGGAGAAGCTTCATGGCGGCAAACTTCGAATCGCTTTCGAGTGCTTTCTTCATCGAGTCGATCCAAGCGTTTTGATTGGTGGCGGTCGCCGTGGAAGAAAGGATCGCGAAGTCGCCGTGATAGCCAATAAGATTGCCCATGCTTTCGAGCATCTGTTTTGCTACGCTGTCGAAATTAACCTGGTTAATGAAGAGCCCACGAGCGCTCTTCGCAACATCGGAGTCGTAGGAAACAACCCGCACACCCTGGGCCTGCGCTCGCTTCAGAGCCGGAGCGACCGCATTAGAATCATTGCCTGCTATGGCGATGACGTCGACCTTCTGAGAGACCAGATCATTAATGAACTCGATCTGGGCATCGCCCGTGGCACTGGAGGGCGCTTCTTGGACGACGGTACCGCCTATTTCCTTTTGCGCTTCTTCTGCGCCCGATTTTGCCACGCCAAAGTACGGATCTGTATCGAGCTTGGGAATGAAGCCAACGATAGCCGCTTTGGCAGTTGCCTCAGCGCCAAGCGCCGTTGTAGCGCAAAGAGCGCAAAGTAGAATGGTGCTGGTAAGCAATTTGTGCATTTTCGTTCCAGGGGTAATAATTTATTCTCCGCCGGCGCTCGGAAGATCAGAGCCAAGACCGGTCTCGGATTGCCGCAGAGCCATGGATTTGATTAGGCGCCGTGTTTTGATATTGTCGAGCACTTTCTGCATGCTGTTACTAAGCAGCAATGACAAGATAAGTAACAATCCGATGGCAACACCTTGCCCATCACCGCCGATTCGATTGAGTCCAAGAACATTGCGAACGATTGCCACCAGCCCGAGCGCCCATAGTACGCCTGTCAGATTGCCTCGGCCACCGAACACGCTTATCCCACCCAGCAGGGTGATCGTTATGACATCCAACTCAAAGCCGACCGCGTTATCCGCCCGGGCATTTGACAGCCGGGCCGTGAACACGATCCCGGCCAGCGCGCACATGAGTCCGGAGACAACAAATAATCCGAAGCGTAAACGCCGAACTCTGATCCCGGTATAAAGCGCTACCTCCGGATTTCCACCGATCGCGTAGATTCGCCGACCGAGAGCCGTACAATGGAGAACCGTCGCAAATATGGGCGCCAGGATCATGAAGGGAACGATCGTCCACGGTATCGCCGTTGAACCAACCGTGTTGATGCCAAAGTCGGTTAATTCCTCTGGCAGTTCATTCACCGAGTGAGTTCCCAGCAGGATGTAACCGATCCCCCGAAACAAGGCCATGGTGCCCAGGGTCACAAGCAGCGAAGGCAGGTTAAGACCGGTGACCAGGAGACCATTGAGCGCACCCGCCGCCGCGCCCGAAATGAAAGCTACTAGAATCGCTCCTACGAGTGGAACGTTCGCCCGGAGAAGGATCCCAAGGACAACACTGGTGAGCGCAAGAATGCTCGCCACCGATAAGTCGATCTCACGAGCAATGATCAGCAGCGCCATCGGCAAGAGCAGAATCGCCTTTTCGGAAACGCCGGCTGCGGCCTGGGAAAGATTAAAGGTACTGGCAAAATGCGGGACCGAAATTGTGGCATAGGATAAGAGGCATGCGAATAGGATCGCGAGGAAACCGTTCCAACTGGCGAATCGATTAAAAATGCTCTTGATCATTCTTCACTCGTCTCCTGTCCCCCGGAATATTTTTTTCTCAACGGTCCGCCTAACCGGCCTGCCGCCAACTAAGGCGTCGATTGTTATGGCGGCCAGGATGACCAACCCATAGACGCCCTGGAGCCACAGCGGATCTACCCGAACCAGTATCAGCCCATTCCGAATGACGAGCAGCGTGAGACCGCCCAGCGCTATTCCCAGGATTGTCCCCGACCCGCCGCGAATGCCCACGCCACCGACGACGACCGCCGCGATGACAGTCAACTCGAATCCGGACGCCACACGCGCGTCGATCGTGGCGTAGCGAGATGCCCACAACGCGCCGTCAAACCCGGCGAGCAGGCCACCACAGGCAAACGCCGCGAGAACCCGTCTTTCCACTCGTACACCAATCAGTCGCGCTCCATCCGGGTTTGAACCGATGGCGAACAACTCACGACCGATAGACAAATAGCGAAGCACCAATGCGAGCATCAGCAGCACCGTGATCGCGATGACCACTACACCCGGAATACCGGCAAACGATCCGGCAGTGAGATCGAGCCACGCGGCCGGAACCTGATCGGCGCTGATCTGCTTCCCGTGCGCCGCCAAGCTGTCAAGACCCCGATACAAAGCCAGCGTACCCAGCGTGACGACAATTGCGGGCACCCGGCCAAGGGTCACCACCAAACCGTTGATGATCCCACACCCCAACCCCACCGCGCAAGCGAGCGCCACGGCGAGAAGAATGTTCAGACCCGGATGAGCTCGCAGCGTGTCGGCGGAAATATAGGCGGCGAGACCGATAACAGAGGCTACCGACAGATCAATGTTTCGCGTAATGATGACGAGCATCTGCCCCGCTGCGACAATGCTGAGCAGCGCGGCATCCATCGCCAGCGCGATGAGATTAGAGCCGCTGATCATCCGCGGGTTAATCGCGGAAACCGGTATTACCACAGCAGCTATCGCGATGATCAGACCCAGTTCGCGTCGGGCAAAAACCTTGCGAAAAAACGCCTGGAATCGAAGGTTCTGGGCTTTGGCTCTCGGGCGTCGCGGAGCCATCGCAGCACGCGTGCTAAGCCCCGATCCTGGCGTTTTTTCAGAATTTTTCTGACTGACATTAGCGCCGGTCGCAGCATGCATGATCCGCTCTTGTGATGCCTCGTGGCGATCAAACTCGCCGGTTACCCGCCCTTCTTTGAGCACAAGAATGCGATGGCACATGCTGACCAGTTCGGGTAGCTCAGACGAAATTAGAATGATCGCAATACCGTGCCGCGCAAGATCGGCAATCATCGCGTGCACTTCAGCCTTTGTCTGCACGTCAACGCCTTGCGTTGGCTCGTCGAAGATGATCAGCCGAGGAGTCGTGGCAAGCCACTTGGACAACACCACTTTTTGCTGATTACCGCCCGACAAGGTATTAACCGGTTGGTCGAAACGACGAAACCGCAAGCGGAGCCGATCCAGGTGAGGCTTCACTAGTTCAAGTTCTCGTTCGTTTTGCACGAGTCCCAGATGAGTCGCCTGATCAATGACAGGTAACGATGCGTTGGTAAGTATCCCGAAATCCATGATCAAGCTCTGTCCGAGACGGTCCTCCGATACGTACGCAATTCCGGCCTTCATGGCATCCGCCGGCGAGCGGAACGAAACCGGCGTATCCGCGATGCAGACGGTCCCGGTCGTGGGTTGATCAACGCCGAACAGTACCCGGGCGATTTCAGTTCGACCGCTCCCTACTAAGCCTCCAAACCCCAGAATTTCCCCTGCTCTGAGCGTGAAGGAAACTTCTCTGAATACGCCCGAACGCGCCAATCTATCCACTTTTAAGACCGGTTTGCCAAATTGCGAATCCAGCGCCGGATACATATCGGAAAGCGCTCGACCAACCATGAGTTGCACAGCCCGATTGCGCGGCATCTGGTCAGCTTGCATGAGTGCCACCAGGCGGCCGTCGCGCAGCACCGCGATCCGATCCGCGATCCGGTAAATTTCGTCCATCCGGTGGCTGACGAACAACATGGCCACTCGCCTTTTTCGTAACGCGCCGACAACGTCGAAGAGCCGATTGACCTCCCGCTGAGATAATGCGGCCGTCGGTTCGTCCATGATTAGCAGACGAGCAGCTACCGCAAGCGCTTTCGCTATTTCCACCAGTTGTCGCTCGGAGGTACGCAATCGGCCAAGCAATTCATTGGGGTCAATGGACAGCCCGACCACCTCCAGCAGCCTGCTCCCTTCGCGATTCATGCCGGAGTGATCCAGCCAGCCCCAACGATTCTTGCGCGGATGGCCTGCAAAAATGTTCTCGGCCACCGAGAGATGGTCAAACAGACCGGGATGTTGGTGCATGACGGCAATGCCGTGTCGATGCGCTTCCGACGGCGAATGCAGATCCAGAGGGTGTCCCTGCAGAAAGGTGTGGCCCCGGTCCGGTCGATAGACACCTGCCAGTAGCTTAACGCAGGTGCTCTTTCCTGCTCCGTTTTCGCCAAGCAACGCCAGCACCTCGCCCGATCTCAGGTCGAAGGACACATCGTCGACGGCCACGGTCCCACCGAACGATTTGCTGACGCCGCGAAGTTCGGCGACGACCTCGTGGTCACTCAAATTATTTCCGTCTTTCGGCTCAGCATTCAAATCATTGGCAAATCCGCTCACTGGGAATCCTCCGCCTCTCCTGTTAAGTCTGGAGTCTGAATTTCTAAGTTAAGTTCTTGGCGATCCGGTGCTCTTCCTTTGAATCAGCTTTGGAATCCCGATTTTTTTGATCGGCTCGTCGTTGGGCCTTTGGATCGCGGCGAAGAGGCTCAGCAAGCTCTCCTTAGCCAGAAGATCGAAGTCGACGGCCACGCTCGAAAGCGACGGATAGAAGAACTGGGACTCCGGCATCCCATCAAAACCTACGACGGAGATTTGCTCGGGAACACTGATTCCGCGCTCGTGCAAAGCCAGCATCGATCCCAGAGCAATTAAGTCGTTTGCGGCAAAGATGGCTGAAAATCTATTGAATGATCTTTGGATAAGTCGCTTGGTAGCCTCATATCCTCCCTCCGCTGTCCACGATGTTTGAAGAGAGGGCAGGCTTAAGCCGAAACGCGCTCAAGGCCTGGATCCACCCTCGTTTTCTGAGTTTATCACACCAATAACACCTCTGTTCTATCCTCCGATTGGAAGAAATCTATTCTCGATGATCCGAAGGCGCTGGAATCCGTCAAGTTCATTCACTCCCTGGTGTGCTGAATCGCCGCCTGCCCCAGCTGGTACGCAACTTCTTTCGATCAATCTACTTTTTTCCTTTGCTGATCGCGCACACCTACGTTGCGGTCATCTGGCAATTTCTGTATCAGCGTGATACGGGAGTCATTAACTACGACGATTACGATTTCAGAACAAGAGGACGAGTGGGGATTAAGGGGCGTTTCGTTCGTTGCTGATCGAGATTTAGACAATGCAGGCCCACGTGCCTCCGATGGCTCTTAAAGACAGTGACTCTTTGTGATCTTTGCGATCTTCTGTTCAAAAATGACTTTCGCTTTTTTTCTGTCTTATGGACGAAGAAAAATCATTTGCACAGAAGATCACAAAGGTCACAAAGACAATCCTTTCGATAGAAACGGCCTACGCCCGGAGCCACATCTAAGCCCCCGATCAGTGCCAAAGACCCAGTAAATCCCGAAACAGGAAACTATGCGGATGAGCATGGAAGAGTTCGGCGATCGCAACGCGAGAAAAATCCCGGATGTTTTGGTCTACAGGTTATGCTTGGGGCACAGTTGCTCAAACTCCCCGAATCCCCACTTCTGCTTGGGTCATCGAAAGCACCCGACTGGTCGGAACGACGGTCTGACGATCCCAACCGTTCCGTCTCCGGAACAGAAGCGGCGCAAGGTTTAAAGGATTCAGCTTTCGACAACAGACAGCTCAGGGAGCAACCCCTCTTTTCTGACACTGACACTGCCGTTGACGCTGCCACTGCCACTTCTTCCTTCCATTCCATCTAAAATTTCTATAAATGATGAGTCGCGAATCGCACTCACAAACTTAATGACATTGAAGCGCCGTTGCCAAAGGCGGTCCCTTAAGATTTTTTCCCACGTCGCCTCCATTCAATTAATGGTACCGGGACTGCTTGGGCTCGCCGCCGTTTTGATTCACGCGGCAGAAGCGGATCTGCCAGTATTGCGCAAACAACTGCAGGCGGCCGAGAGTGCCTCCGATAATTCGGCGATTGTCGAATTGAGCCGGCGAATTGTGGAAGCGGACCCAAACGATTCGCAAACATGGGAAAAGCTCGCGAAGGAACAACTGGAACTAGACGATCGAGATCGTTGTGCCGCAACACTGGACGCGTGGGAAGCTCGTGTTCAGCCCAGACCGGGAGTGATCGATGATATCCGCGGTGATCTGGCAATGGCGCGAAAAGACTACAAGACAGCGGAACATGACTGGCGTTTGTACCTCGCTGCGGATCCCAAAGCCACTGATACATTGGAGAAACTCGCCAAGCTCAGCGAATCGGCGGAACATTGGCAAGAGGCGGTAGACTGGCGGACCCGCGCACTTGCAGAGAGCAAAACAGGGACGGAATTGATCGCTCGCGCGGATGATTATTTGGAACTCCGCGCCTGGGAAAAAGCGTTTGCCGACGTCGGCAAGGCGAACGAGATCGATCCCTCCGCCAAGGCGGTCAAAGATGCACTGCCTGGATTCGAACTCCTGTCGAAGTTCATACCCCAAATCAAGGCCCTCGATGCCCAGGTTGCGAAAACGCCGGCTGCACCTCTCCCGTGGCTGGATCGCGCGCGCCTTTTCGCTTTGACCAATCGCCCGAATCTCGCCCTTAAGGATTCTGAACATGCAATGAATCTGGCTCCCGGGATGATGAGAGCTCGGATACAGGCAGGTGAAGCTTTGTTGGATCTCAGCCGCGGGGATGAAGCGGCGAACCTGGGCGTCAGCCACGATCTCAAACGCGACAAGAACAATCATCTGCCTGATGAAGCGCTCCGGGCGCTTGGTGCCGCGGATAGCTTGGTCTGGAAAAATCCTGGCCACGCCGAGCCCTTGGTTATACGGGCGAAAGCGTTGCGCCAGATCAATCAGTACACCCTTGCTCTCGCCGATGCGCAATTTGCCATCAAGCTCGATCCGGGTTCAGCCCCGGCGTATTTTCAGGCGGCCCACGCGCAAGACTCATTGGGTCGCACGCGCGAAGCAATGACTTACGTCGAAAGAGCGACTCAGCTCAATTCTGGCGATCCTGTGATTTGGTACTATCGGGGGCTGCTTGAAGCCCAACGCGCAAATTTTGAAGCTGCCATCCAATGTCAAAGCCGATCACTGGCAATCCGTGAATCAAGCGTGGCGCTGCTCGAACGAGAAAAGTGCGAGAGGCGAATCGGTCGGATCGCCGATGCCGAACTTGATGCCCAACGGAGGCAGCAGCTACCCGAGCCGCAAGAATGAAGTGCACACTCATTATTTTGTTTTGGTTTCTTCCCTGGATCGCTCGCTCCGCAGAGGCAGAAAAACCAGGTCCCGATGCCGGTGGTGTTCTCATCGAAACGAGCGGTGGGGAGCTTGCAGCCGGAACTGTCCTCACATTGACTTTTCCGACATCGATGATCGGAACCGCCAACATCGATGTTCCAAATCAACCGTTGCCTTTCACCAGTCGGCCTGCGCTCGAAGGCGAGTTTCTTTGGAAAAGTCAGAACGAAGGCGTGTTCACGATCAAACGTGTTAAAGCCGGAGCCACTTATCACCTCGGTCTTCCACCGGGCTTGAACGATCTCGCTAACCAACCTGTACTGCCAAAGGATTGGAGCGCGGAATTCAAGACACCGCAGTTCTCGGTCACGGCGAACTACGAAATCCGTAACGAGCTGAGCAGCCAACCACAAGTCCCACTCGAATCCACTTACGAGGTGCGTCTCACGGATGTGACCGAGCATGCTTATTTCCAGGATCGTGACTCGCGTCAACGCTATCCCGTCGATGTCATTCAAAACCAAGAGGATTCCCCAAAGACACGCGAGTTCCGGGTCACGCCGCGAGATCAGCTGCCGGTCAGCCGCACTTACGATTTAATTGTGGACGGCCTCACCGACGCAAGCAGCGATGATCCGCTTTCCTACCCCCGCGTCTTTCCGGTCGGAACGACCACTCCACTGAAAATTGAATGGATCGGAGCCTACAATCGCCCGCTCGAAGAACCAATGATCGAAATCAAGTTCAACGATCAATTTGATCCCAGCAACGTGACTCCGGACCAAATCCGGATCGAGCCGGCCGTTCAGAATCTCAAGTTACTCGCCGATGGGCAAATGGTCACTGCAAAAGGCGACTTCGATCTTGCGCAACATTATGTGGTCACGGTCTCTCCAGAACTGAAGGGTCAACGTGGGTACGGGTTGCCGCTTCAATCGAAATGGGGCGCAACATTTCATTCAAAGGATCCGTGCATCGTCTTTGCCTCCCCGGAGCTTTATTTGCGAGCCCTCAAAGAACTGCGTTTTTCGTTCCTTCAGATTAATACAGGCCCTCTGCAATGGAAGCTGGCGCGCATCCCATTGGAAAAACTTGGCGCGGTCAAAGCTCGGTTATCAGAATTCGAAGAGCAACAGATTAATCCACTCACTGGCAAAGCAGTGGTCGATCCTCGAACCGGTTTTCCGCAAATGCGTCCCACGGATTTGCTGATCGAAACGTTTGATCTTCCGGTCGTTAGCAGTGGCACTCTGGATGCCCCAAATGACGACGCAGAGACCATGCGCGAGATTCGGTGCGTGTCGAGCGACGGCCAGTCCTTTTCGGGCCCCTATTTGCTCGAGGCAAATTCCACGGTTGCCAGCGGGCGCATCGTCGGCAATCGATCCATCATTTTGGTCAGCAACTATATCCTGACGCAGAAACGGACAGCCGATTCAATCATCCTGCGTATCACGGGCATGGCCGATGCACAACCGGTGGCCGGCGTTGCCCTTCGCGCCGTAACGGCTGAAAATATCGAACTGCAACGCGCCACCACCGATAAGAATGGAATAGCCACGCTTTCCCGTGCGGAACTTTTTCCCGATCAGCAATCGCACGCCGCTCTCATTATCGCTGATACCGTCCAGGGTCCGGTCGTTCGTTCCTTGGACACCAATACGGGATATACATCGGGAAGTGAAGAAATTCCGGCCTCACCACATCGCCGTGCGGCGATCATTACTGATCGAAATCTTTACCGGCCCGGACAGGTAGTTAAGATCAAAGGCATTGTGCGTGACGCCAATGAAACCAATCTTACGATTCCGATGTCGAGCGAAGCTTGCTGGCAAGTCTCCGAAGGGGATGAAAAACACGTCGTCAAAGAAGGAACAGCGACCCTCTCCCCGGATGGAACCTGGGAGACATCATGGGTGGTGCCTGACAAGGCCCGGACTGGACGCTACCAGATCCGCTGCCAGATTGGAAATGATGCTTACGCGGGAATCGCGGAAGTTGATATCGAAGAATACCGCGTTCCCCTCTTTTCAGTGATTGTCGGGGCCGTAAACGAGGTCGGCCAAGTCGCGCACACCAGCATTTCGTCGACCTACTTTCATGGCGCGCCAAATGCCGGCGCCAACGTGCACTGGAAAGTAACCTGGACCGTATCAGCCGAGGTACGAGAGGATAGCTTTAAATGCTACAATACCTACGCCGAAATCGGCCCCCGTCTCGATCCCGACGCCGTGCCGACCAAAACCCTTGAAGGCGACACCAAGCTCGATGAGCACGGCCGGGCATCGCTGAAATGCGAGTCACCGTTCGAGAACGATCCCGCGGTCGGACTGTGCGATATCTCATGGCGCGCGGAGGTCACTTCGATGGACGGTCAGACCTTAACAGGGGGCGCCTCTGCATTAGTCTCCTCGGCTCGGGTGCATCTGGCCGCGCAGGCGACCGAGGTTGCCAGCGCACCCAAAGCTGTGCAGGTTCAAATCAAGGCCTTCGATCTGGACAATCAACCGGTCACCGATATCCCCCTACAATCCGATTTGTTTTTCGTTATTACAAAAACAGTCAAAGAACAGGTTGCACCATTTGTCTATCGATACCGAAATACCGACCAATTCAAGAAAGTTGCTTCGCAGGAATTAAAAGGCTCTGGAACAATTCGTTTCGACGTGCAACAAACCGGCCGCTATGTCGTTGCCGTGAGCGCCCCTGGGACTCGAACGCCACTTGTCAGCGACGAGACAACCGTTACCGGAGAAGAGCTTGCGGAACTGCCCGTTGAAAACGAGACCAGTTTTCAAATTGTACAGCGGGCCGAACCGTTCGTTCCTGGAGAGACCGCAGTCCTGACGACGAAAGCTCCGTTCCCGGGTATTGCCTGGGTGTCGATTGAAACGGACAAAATTCTCGATACATTTCTTGTCCCGATTCCTGGCAATGCCGGTCGCATTGAGATTCCAATCAAAAAGGAATATGGGCCGAATGCGTTTGTTTCTATCTACCTCACCCGTCCAGGCGGCGAGCATGCACTGCCGCTGGAGCGTTTCGCCTACACCCAGATAATCGTTCAGCGGCCGGACTGGAAACTCAAAATCGAACCGCACCTTGCTGCTGTGACCGCTCAACCAGGGGAGATGATTCACGGCCGGCTGCACGTGACATCCGAAGGCCGGCCCGCTCCTGATGCGGATTTAACGGTCTTCGTGGTCGACGACGCCGTCCTGCAACTCGGGGATTGGCAATTACCCGACCTTGTTGGTGCATTCTATTACGAGCGCACGTTCGGCATAAAAAGCTACGAATCACTCGATTCTTATCAGGAGGCAATCCCTCGCCAAAGCCTGACTCACAAAGGGTTCATCATCGGCGACGGCGGTGAAGAGAAACTCGCGAATGTCGTGAACGTCAGGAAAGAATTCCAGACGTTAGCATTTTGGGCAGGTGCGTTAAAAACCGACAAGGACGGAAACGCGGCATTTCAGTTTAGCGCGCCAGATAACCTGACAACTTATCGGCTCGTTGCGCTGGGAGAGACGAAGGAAAGTAAATTTGGCGGAGATGCCGGCACCACGCTTAAGATTTCCAAACCGGTCCTGGTCCAGGCCGCTCTGCCTCGCTTCCTGCGCGATGGTGACGAAATCGAGTTGCGAGCCGTTGTTCACCAGAACTTTGCGAACTCGGACGAACTCCACGTCCACTGTTTGACCGACGCGAACTGTACCTTGGCGGGAGCCGCGGATTTGACGGCGACAGTTGGTCGAGACGTACCAACCGTCTTTCGATTCAAGGCCAGGGTCACCGATCATGAACTGAGGCCGGCCAAGATCCGTTTTGATGTCACGGCTCAATCGGATTCAAAGATGGCGGACTCCATGGAACTGACGCTTCCCGTAGATGCGCCGACCGTTACGCGCGTGGAAAGTGTTGCGGGATCATTGCAGGGTGCCCAGCTCGATGTCCGGGCAGTCTTGCCCGAAGCCTGGAAACAGGGGCGCGGGACGATCAACGTGACTGTCTCTACTTCTCCCTGGTTGCCGGAAATTACCGGGCTGCCTGCACTCCTCGAGTATCCCCACGGTTGCTTCGAGCAGATCTCAAGTCGCTTGCTTGGATACGCTATGTTGGGGAATTTGCTCGCTTTTTTGCCCGACTCGGAAGCGCGGGATCAAGAGTATCGAACCGTGATCGGGCGAGGCTTGCAGCAAATTGACGAATCGACTCTTGAGAATGGTATGCTCCCCTATTGGCCGGGAGGTACAATCGGAAATGCTTTCGTCACGGCGCAGGCGTTATGGGCCATAAATGAGGCAACCGAGGCGGGCTTCGCGGTCCCGGAAGGTTTGGCGAACAAATTTCGCGGCGCGCTCATGAAGGTTGTCCAAGGCCAACTTTCCGCCTCGAGATTCGACCAGGTATTTGCGCTATTTGCTTTAAGCCATGCTTCGACAGTCCAGGATTTTACAGCGGCAGCGGAGGAGCTTTACCTGCAGCGAGTCGAGACCGGCGACGAAGCGAGAGCACTCCTGGCCTTGGCCCTTCATCGTCTTGAAATCATGCCGAAGGAGCAGGAGCAATTGCTTCGCGAAATTGATGCGCCCATCAAGCCGCGCGCCTTCGACCCGCGCACCTTCACTTCCACGACACGGGCGGAAGCAATCTGCACGTTCGCATTCGCGACCATAGCGCCAAAAATCTGGACACCGGAAAAGCAAGAACGCGTGCGGGAAAGACTGAACACTCTGATGAATTCCTCCGCATCGCTTTCCACCCAGGAAAATTTATGGTTGTTACTGGCGTTCAGATCGATGCTCGGCACCGAGGAATCCAATCCTTTAAGGATCTCCGACCCGAGTGCGGTCCTTTCAAAAAATGGCCGATCGGCGGCCTGGTTGAACCGCTTGCTCCCCGATGTTGCGCTCACCGCGGATATGAATCAGCAGAATGTCAGCTATTTGCTGCGGGCGAAGTACGCTAGCGAATCGCCTCAAACCGACCATGTCGATCGAGGTATTCGAATCGAACGAGTCGTGCATGATCTGACCGATCCAAAACGCACCGGAAACGCGGATGCTCCGTTTAAGCTAGGTGATCAAATCCTCGTCACTTACAGAGTTAATACCCAGAAGACCCAGAACTATGTGGCGCTCGAAGACCTTCTGCCGGCCGGACTGGAAACCGTAAACCCAGCGTTGGCGATGATTGCAAAATTCTTCGATGTTCCATCTGATAACACCGATGATCGGGCACTGGAGCTCTCGCACTCCGAATTGCGCGATCGCTCGACTCTCCTCTATTTCGACGAGCTCTTTGCCGGCCCCGGTAAATATTCCATTCTGGCTCGAACAACAGCCGCCGGAACATTCAGGTGGCCGGCCACACAAATCGCGCCGATGTACGATAGCCGGTTCTCCGGTCTTTCACCGTCCAGCGTATGCGTCGTTTCAGCGGAATAACGATTTTCACCGTCATCGTTGCCACAGTTGCGCTCTGGATACTATGGTTGCCGTTACCGGAGGAGTTGCAAAGTCCTCTCTTGGGAACAGCCACGCTCCTCGACGTCCGCGGACGTGAAATCGCCGAACTCGCTTCCCAGCGGGCGCGAGTGCAGACCCCGATCACCCTGACTGAAATGGGCGACTGGCTGCCACGCGTAACCGTGGCCCTTGAAGATCGGCGTTTCTATCGCCATAGCGGAATCGACTGGCAGGCCACCTGCGCCGCCGGTCTCCGGAATTTCCGAGCGGGTCGGATCATCGGAGGCGGGTCAACCATCACGCAGCAACTCGTCAAAATTGCTTGCCACCGGCAACAGCGAAACTGGTTCGCCAAGCTTTACGAAACCATCGTTGCCTGGAAATTGGAACGCCGCTGGACCAAGGAGCGGATCCTTGCCGAATATTTGAATCGCAGCAGCTTTGGCAACCGCCGCCTTGGACCGGAGGCCGCCTCACGTGCTTACTTTGGCAAACCCGCACGTGATCTGACTCTCGCAGAATCGGTCTATATCGCTGGTCTGTCACAGGCGCCCACCAGGTTTAACCCCTGGCGCCATCCGGAACGTGCGGAGCGCAAATATGGCCGTTCATTGGATCTCTTAGCTAAAACAGGTTTCCTTGCCGGCGGCCAGCGAACGCTTCTCAGCGAAACACCACCTGTGCCCGGGCACTTTGATCCCCTTCATTTGGCTCCAAACTATGTGGACGCCATCAAGCAGCGCCAACCCGGAATTGCCGGAAAGGTGCGCACCACTCTCGATCTCGATTTACAGCGTTTCGCCGAGCTGAAGTTGCGCGCACATCTCGCTTCATTGAATCGTTATGACGTTGCAGACGGCGCCGTTGTCATCTTAGACAATGCCTCCGGCGCGGTGCGCGCAATGGTCGGCTCCTCAAATTATTCAGGCAATCAAGTCAATGGCTCAATGCGATCGCGGAGCTGCGGTTCGACACTTAAACCATTTGTCTATCTCACGGCGATTGATCGCCGATTGCTGACCGCGGCGACACTGCTTGCCGATACTTCGGACGCCATTCGTGATCAATACAGCGATTACGATCCGCAAAACTTCAACCATCGTTATCTTGGTCCCGTACGCGTCCGTGAAGCGCTCGCCTGTTCCTTGAACGTTCCGGCAATTCTGGCGCTAAGCCGAGTCGGCGCGCGTTCTGCCTTCTACGAATTACAGAAATGGGGTTTCGATTTTCCACGCAGCCTCGATGACTACGGTGCCGGATTCATCCTCGGCAACGCCGAAATTCGACTCACCGATCTCGCGGCCGCCTATGCCGGTCTGGCACGCGGCGGATTGTCGATCAGACCAAAACTGCTAGCCTCGGAGTCTTTCCCGATTAACCGCGTAGCCTCGGCTGCGGCTACGGAAATCATTACCGACATTTTGTGCGACAACCAAGCCCGCAAAAAGAGCTTCGGCGCCAATTCGCCTCTAGCGTTGGGCGAACGAATCGCCGCCAAGACCGGTACCAGCAGCGGGTTTCGAGATGCTTGGACCGTTGGATTCGACAAAGAGCACACCGTAGCCGTATGGATTGGAAATCCCGATGGTCGCCCGATGCGCGATACGCTTGCTGTGCAGTGCGCCGCCCCACTCTGGGCAACTATTATGCATGAATTGTTGCGGAACGATCATCCGATCCCTGCACCTGACCAAGCTCTTGTCCGGCGGGAAATCTGCGCGGCCACCGGATTATTGCCATCACGATTCAGTCCGGGGACAATCACCGAACTTTTCCTGCCTGAAACCGAGCCGGTCCAGGACTCGTCCGTCTGGTTCACAGATGACGGAAAACTTTTGTTGCCCGGCGAATATGCGAGTTGGTGTTCCAGCCGCGAGAATGCATTCGGCGCGATGATCCTGCCTGAACCACGCATAATCAATCCCCGTCCAGGCGCGACCTATCAAATTGATTCGGTTCTTCCGCCAAAACAGCAAATGATCGAATTGCTTGCCACCATCGGCAGCGACGTAAGTTGGTTTGTCGGCGACGCACCCATTCCAGCACAACCAGACGGCCGCTTTTTCTGGCAACTCACCCCGGGCGAATGGTCTTTGAAAGCCAGAGGCCGCAACGGGACCGTAGAAGAAAAATTCACAGTGAAATAGGAGGAAGTGGTCAGTGGTCAGTGGTCAGTGGTCAGTTGTCAGTTGGGAGCAAGCGTCGATCGAAGGATCCATCTCGAGGGGCGACTTATCAATAGAGGGAGAAAATGGATGGGGTAGCCAGCAAGGAAGATTCATGGACGATGCATCAAAATTTGAAACACAAAGCCCGAGCCATTAACTTGCCCATTGACACTGACTACTGACACGAATGGCGCTAAGTTAAGGGCGGTTTGGGTTGTTTCACGGCCCCGAAGGCGCCGTCTGGAGTTTGGACTTTCCGAGAACTATTCAGGGCGCGGGGTAAGGCGAGACGCCTTACTTACTGCTGCGGGCAAACCGGGACGGTTAGCTTGCGAAAGAGGGGTCAGGCGAGACGCCTTACTTACTGCTGCGGGCGAACCGGTCGTTTGATTACCCCTTTTATCCCAGTATGTCCCGCCTATCTGCCGATAGGGTAGGGACGCCGTGTGTCGGCGCCCCTCCCTCCGAACCGAACAGGCCGATTTCCGGCATTCGGCTCTCCAGTTGGTGGTTAACTTTCAAGAAGATTGGCAAGCCACCTGATGATGAGCCTGTCCTAAGGAGAACAAGCCCATGGTGGTGAAGTAGGCGTTCCTCCTTCAATCCCCGTTTCCAGGGTTGCCAACATGCGCTCTGTCCAGGCCTCAGTTTCCACCCATGCCCATCGGGCACGGATCTCTTCGTCTTGTGGAGCCCTCTCGGGCACTCTCGGCGATCTTTGTTCCTGTGTTCTGTCTTTCACGCTTCCACCTTCCTGCCTTCCTTTGCTCCACGGGCATTACCCCGCTTCTGCGCTCTTACGAAGGCTCTGTCACCTTTCGGGCACGGTTCTTCGGACCCTCTGCCGGTCATGAACGCCGTTCCTTCCCGAATCGTGATCCCTGATTCATGTCGCTCCAACTTCCGACCATTCTATCTCCACCCACCCCATGCACTCCTGGCCCCACGCTCACTTCTCGCCGCAGGTCAGGTCGCGGAGTTACCGTTCCCTTTCCGGGCGGCTTCCGTTCTGGGCTTCGCCTTTACTTAGCAGGCTCGCCAATGCATCAGGCCGTATCGAGTTCATCATTTTGTTAATTATGGACTGGTCGTTCGCTTCGGGTTGCTCCCCACCCCGCCTCTCGGCGACGCAGTTTCCTTCAGCTACGGACAGCCAGTGCTCCGTCCGATGGGGACTTCCACCCCACTGTTGGTGCGCACTCTCAGGCGCACTAAGTAAGGCGTCCCGCCTTACCTTCCCGGGTTGAAAACTTGGGCTGAGTTCTCCAACCCCTTCGGCTTCGGGGCAGTTGATCGTCCCAAAGAACCCTTAACTTAGATGACATGAGCCGACAAGAAACAGCACCCGCTGTAAATTGTCGGCTCTTATGATCAACGATATATCAAGCAACGGTAACAGCGTGCCAAGCCTGGTCAACTGTCTGAATCGAGTTCTGCATTTGGGACTCGATATGCATTATCGGCAGGTCACGGTGGCGATGCAGGAGAATGGGGGCCGGATCAAAGCGGCCGGGAAAATGAGTCACGTGGATTTTCTGAACTGGGTGCGGAAGAAGCTGGCAGAAGGCTGGGAAATCCACAGCTGTTACGAAGCCGGAGCCTGCGGTTACTGGTTACACCGTGAGCTAGTGAAGGTGGGAGTCAAAAACCTGGTGGTGGTGCCCAAGGCGATGGGTCAAGGAGGCAAGAAGCAAAAGACTGATAAGCGCGATGCCGGGGAGTTATGCGACTGCCTGGATCGCTATCTGCGTGGTCAGGATAAAGCCTTGAGTGTGGTGGCGGTGCCAACCGAAGAACAAGAGGAGAAGCGAGCACTGATCCGCTATCATCGCCAGATTATGGCCGACCGCGGCCGCTGTGAGGCTCGAGGGAAAGGCTTGCTGTGTGCTCAAGGCATCGAGGTCCATGGCCGATGGTGGCACGGCGACACGTGGCTGGAAGTCCAGAGCGATCCTCGGCTCAAGGACTGGATGAAGGAACAGTTGATCGGTTGGCGCAACAAAATATTGAGCACTGATGAGGAGCAAGGCGCGTTGCGGGAGCGGATCGCCGCGCTTGCTCCGGCGATTCTCCCCAAAGGAGTCGGGGCCTATAGCGCGGCAGTACTCCATTACGAGATGAGGGGTTTCGAGCGCTTTACCAATCGGCGCCAAGTGGGCAGCATGACGGGTCTATGTCCAGGGATTCATCAAAGCGATGGTCGCGGCAAAGAGGGCTCGATCAACCGCTGTGGGATAGGGATTGTGCGCTGGACTTTGGTGGAGATGGTGTGGCGCCTAATGATCTGGCAGCCGCAGTATCCACCGGTGCGTCGCTTAGCGACAGGCTTGGTCAAAGGCAAACGCGCCAGGAAGCGCTTGGTCGTTCAAGCAGCACGGCGTTTAGCGATTGATTTATGGCGTTTATCCACCGGGCAAACCACCCCTGAAAAATTAGGTTTAATTATGCACTCCGCCAAATAAAGAGAGAGCTCACCTCTCAGGAGAAGGAGGGGAGCCACTGAAATTTAAACCCGCTAGTCCGCAGATGAATTTTTTGGCAGCAACGGCGCGCGTCTTCAATGGCGCTTGGGCGAACAAACCCGCAACTTAGATTAGACCGCTCGTTGCTGTCCCTGATTTGCTCATTGCATAAATCACCATGTTTGGAGCCTGCTCCAGCGGATAGAAGCTTAAACCGAGCACCAAAGACATCGCTCGCGTTCGGACAGCAGACGTTGAAAGGGGCCAAAAGATTGAACTGCAGAACAGGGCGAAAACAGAAAAAGGAGGAAGCGAACCGGAGAAAAACCCCTAGCTAAAAAGCGGATCCCACTTCAGTAGCGCTCCACTGCGTTGGTTCAATCTCACAGCCGGCATAAACGGCATCCTTCCCGCCTCCGGCGGGCCCCTGCCATTTATTCCGTTGTTCGCCTTGAACCAACTACGTTGCGCGCTCAAAGAGTGACTGACTTTGGCGTTTGATCATTGCGGCGTAAACGCCGCCGCATGATCAAGCACCAAAGCCAAAGAGGTGAGTTGTTGTCAGAAGTCGGTAAAAACGAACAAAAAATAAAACAAAGACTATTTTCTTGACAAACTCGGCTTCATAGAAGCGCCATTCACTACTGACACTGACTACTGACACTGACTACTGACACTGACTACTGACACTGACTACTGACACTGACAACTGGCTACTGACAGCTTCCTCTGACAACTTCCTCCATGTCTTCGATCCTGGAGCTTATTTACGGCAGCGAAGTGCGGCACTTTGACGCGGGACAGGTAGTCATCGATCAAGGCAAAAAGACCGATCTGCTCTTTTTTCTCGTCGAGGTAGTGAAGGATGGCGTTCAGGTCGCCACGGCTTCGCAACCGGGCGCGGTATTTGGCCGAATTATCCGCGCTGCTCGGCTGCAACCACACAGCGACGGTCCGAGCGCTTAAGCCCTGCGCATTTCATGTTGTCCAGAACCCGCGCCAGTTTCTGGAGGCGTCACCGAGAGTTTGTTTGCACGTCTGCGAATTGGTTGCGCGCCGGCTCGACGCTGTAAACAAATATCTTCCAGGTCTTGCCGATCCGGTCAATCCATGAGCTCTCTGGATAGAAGGGCGCACTGTGAATATGGCCGCTCAGAACCAGATCGGGTTGAAAGCGATTGATCCACTCGCGAAGAAAGGGATCGCCAAGGAGCTTTTTTCCCGACCAACTGACGCGCGCACCTTCGGGCGGCTCGTGATGGCTCCAGATCCACCGGCTGGCACTCTTTGCCGACTCACGCTCGAGTAGGTTTTCCAGCTCAGCGCGCGACACGGGACCATTCCACCATGGGCAGGCGGGGAGGCGTGTATCGCTGAGCAGTGCACTCTCTCCGTCGACAAATACTTGCCCGCGTGTGCCCCCAGCCAGTCGAGCTGTTTGAGCGTATACTGCAGATCGGCGACGAACAGCATCCTCATGAAGAAGTTGTCAGTAGTCAGTTGTCAGTGTCAGTAAGGAGAGGGAAGCTTCGGTGGAAGTTTTCATTTCGAGCTGAGACTTGTCGAGATGGATACTCAGAAGCAGTTGTCAGTAGTCCGTGTCAGTGAGGAGGGGGAAGCTTCGGTGCAAGTATCCATTTCGAGCTGACACTTGTCGAGTTGGCTACTTCCACCGACTCTTCCCGCCCACTGACACTGACAACTGACTACTGACAACTTCCCCGGCTTCCTCCCGCACTGACACTGACAACTGACTACTGACAACTTCCCCCTGACACTGACAACTTCCCCGCTTCCTCAGTCAATCCTCCATAACGGAAATGGGCCTCCTGTCTTGAGACCCGGGTCTATATAATAAACGAGATCGAGGCGGCCGTTGTGATAGGAGCCGACGGAAGGTTTCTTTTCACCGAAGGTAAGCGTATTGAATGAGCCTCGATACTTCCGAAGCATGATCTGTATGATGACCAGATATTTGTCGTCCTTTTTGTCGACCGCCACGACTTTCGCGTGAATGGGTGTCATTGGTAGCACTTTCTTTTTCCGACAATCGCTTTAGCCCTCTCGGACGTTGATGGCCTGCACCGTAATGGCATCTTGCATCTGCAGCGCAACCTTCATCTCAGCTTTCTAGGCTGCTAGGTCTCTATTCGCCGCCCGTATCATAACTCCTTCCGGAATGACACATCGGTCCACTGCCACGGTTACATAGTACTTGTTAGTCTCTCCCATATAACATTAACTCGGCCTGCACTTCGGATTTTTGAGAGCAGCCCCACCGCCTCTCCGACCGGCGGCTTCATGCTAGAAAATCCGTTGTCAGACAATTAGGCATTGTCTTTGGGAATCAAGCGTGTCGCCAATACTCTTTTTGCACGCGCACCATAGTTTTAGAATATGGTAAAAGATTATAGAGGAACGAAAAAATGTAATGGTTGCAGTGACTCCAACAATGTTCGCCCTTGACCGTCTAACGGATGACACTGGCAGCCCGATTGAAACTAACAAAGTGTATGAACAATCAATTTCTATATGGAAATTAAAACTATATATGGAAACTAGTGTTTTTTTGAGATCCGGCCAAGATCCGCTCGCTAGCCACCAGGGCTCGTCGTGTTACAATGGCCGTATCTCTTTCACGAACGGAGCACGAATGGCAATACACCATTTCCAACCAACTCATTACCACAACGCCATCGGCTCTCACGAGCCGGTCCTGCGAATCGACGATGGAGACACCGTGCTCACCACCACTGTCGACGCCCTGGGCAAGGACGCCAATGACAGGCAGGTAACGCCTCGCGGAAACCCTCAGACCGGCCCATTCTACGTCGCGGGCGCGGACCCGGGCGACACCCTGGTCGTGCAACTGGACCGCATCTCGCCGAACCGGGCGATCGGGTACACTGGCACAGTTGTCGCAGAGAACGTAGTCGAGCCGTCGTATGTCCGCGAACTGCCCGAGCGCGAGCTGGCCGATTGGCACGTCGATAACCAGCGCCGCACGGCCACACTGATCAAGCCGGAAACCAAGCTCGGTCGCCTGACGATTCCGCTGTCGCCAATGCTCGGATGCTTTGGCGTTGCCCCGCCACGCGGCCAGGCGATCTCGACCGCGACCTCGGCCGAGCACGGCGGAAATATGGACTATCCCGGGTTCGTAGCTGGCGTCACCGCTTACTTTCCGGTCTTTGTGCCCGGAGCACTGCTCCACCTTGGCGACGGCCACGCCACCCAGGGAGATGGCGAGATCGTCGGCACAGGGATCGAAATTTCGATGGAGGTCCAGTTCACGGTGCAGGTGATCAAAGGGAAGCGCATCCGCTGGCCGCGGGGTGAGAACGCCGAGTTTATCTTCGCCGTCGGCAACGCCCGCCCGCTGGACCAGGCGGTGCAGCACGCGACGACCGAGATGCTCCGGTGGCTCAAGGACGATTTTGGGTTAGACGCGACCAGCGCGAGCCTGCTACTAGGGCAATGTGTCAGATACGACCTTGGCAACGTCTTCGACCCGGCCTATACCATGGTGTGTAAATTGTCTAAGGCGCTGCTTGCTTCTCGATGATTGCCAGCTCGGAACGGTGGCCGGCCGCGCATGGCGCCCATAAACTCTATTATTGCGCGTGCCGGCTGACCGTCACTCCACGAGAATATGGCTGCGCAAGGCTTGTACACCCAACGCGCTAATTAAAAAAATACCGGTCACGATATATTGCCAATACGCACCAACGTTCAAGATGTTGAGTGCACTGCTAATGACAGCGAAAAATAGAGCGCCGGCGAACGAACCGAAAAGCGTACCTTCACCTCCCTTTAAGCTGGTACCTCCGATGACGACCACCGCTATTACGGTTAATTCATAACCGGTAGCCATGATGGCACTGGCCGACGATAATTCTGCCGTAAGGAAGGTCCCGGCTAAGGCGCTGCAACCCCCAACGATAGCGAAGGCCAGAATTCTAATGAGATCAACTGGCAGACCAGCAGTTCGCGCCGCGATTTCACTGCTTCCGACAGCGCGAAGGCAACGGCCATAAACACTCCGGTTCAGAATTCCATAGCAGACCAGATAGGTGACAATCATCATGAGAAACGGAATCGGCAAAACGCCGAACAACGTTCCCGTGCCGAGAATGGTGAAGCTCGAATCTAAAACGGAGATAACCCGGCTGCCCTGGGTCCAGATAAAGGCCAGGGCCAGGTAGATGTTCATCATTCCCAGGGTTGCGATGAAAGCGGGGATCCGCAGTTTGGTAACTACCATGCCATTTAGTAAACCCAGGAGAACACCGAAGAATAACGCAGCCACCATTGTTAAAACTACGCCTAAGGAAGGTAACAACTCGGAAATCAGGACGCCGCAGAGTCCGAGTAGACCGGCTACCGATAAATCAAAGGCACCTGAAACGATTAAGAGTGTCATGCCGGCGGCCCCAATCCCGGCAAATGAAGCTTGCAGGAGAACATTTTCTAAATTCTCCACGGTCCTGAAGTAGGGATTCACGGCCGCAAGAACTACTACCGAGATGGCAAGCAGGGACTGAATATAGTACCTCGTCAAGAAACTCAGGACAGAGATCCCCAAAGAAGGTCGCCCATCGATTTTTTTATTAGCTATTTCACTTAGAGCCATGGGTACATTAGGCACGCCTTAGCAGCGACTTGGTGATGAAGGCGCGACGCGCGGTGTCGATTGCCAATGCGAAAATCAAGAGCACCCCCAAAGCCAGGTATTGGTAAAACGAAATCACCTTCAAAATGTTCAGAGCGCTGGCAATAGTGGCCAAAAGCAGCGCGGCAAACACCGTTCCGAGCAAATTCCCGTGTCCTCCGGAAAGACTGGTGCCGCCCAGCACGCTGACGGTGATAGCCTGAAGCTCGAACCCGGTTCCAAGCGTTGCATCCACGATCATCAGCTGGGAACTCAGCATCACCCCAGAAATTGCCGCGGTTACGCCGACCAGGCCAAACACTGCTATGGTCGTCCGATCGATATTGATGCCGGAAACAATCGCGGCCGACCGATTTCCTCCGATTGCGCAAGCGTGGCGCCCAAACGCTGTATGCTTGAGCAAAACGCTGAGCACGACGAACACGATCGTCATGATAATGAACGGTACGGGCAGGCCTAGCACCTTGCCGTTGTTTAGCAATCCAAACTCAGGATGCCTGGTGATCATCACCGATTGCCCCTGGGTGAAGAGCAGCGCGACACCCCGCACGATACTCATCATTCCAAACGTCACGACAAAAGCCGGAAGCCTTAATTTGCTGATCAGCAGTCCATTTATTAGCCCAAGCGCTAGCCCTGTGAGAAGTGCGCCAAGAATGGCGAGCGGCGGATCGATCACCGAAAGCAAACCGGCCGCCACAATCGCGCTCAGTACTTGAACTGATCCGACCGACAGATCGAAACCACCCATCGCGATCGCAAAGGTCATCCCTAAACCGGTGACCGCCGTAATGGAGGCGGCGATCAGGGTGTTGATGAAATTGGTATAGGTAAAGAACCCCGGCGCAATAATTGACGCCCCAATCACCACGATCAGCAACAAAGCGACAACCCCAAGACTTTCTGCAACCTGGATGAAACGTGTCGCGTTGGATAGACTGAAAATGGTCCGGAAGTTGAGCGATTCAGGAGCGTTGCTCATTGTTGACTCCTGTGATCTCCTGGCCGATCGCCAGAGCGGTTATGTTATCTTCGGAAATTTGTGCTCGATCCAACAATCCTTTGGTCCGGCCGACACTCAACACCAGGCATCGGTCGCTGACACTGACCAGCTCGGGGATGTCGGACGAACTTACCAGTATCGCATAACCACTCTGAGCTAACGTGCGGATGGCGGCATGAATTTCGACCCTCGTTCCGACATCGACGCCCCGACTCGGTTCATTTAACAGCAGAATGCGCGAATTGCTCATCAAGGCTCGACCCAGCATCACCTTTTGCTGATTTCCGCCACTCAGCTTGGTTATTTTCTGTCCTGAAGTGGAGGCCCGGATATCGAGCGATTTCCGCATCTTTTGATACTGCTTTTCTTCTTCGTCCGCGTTAATTAAGAGCTCTGACCATCGATGAAACAATCGCTTTGCGCTGATCAACAGGTTTTCGCGGACGGTCAAGTCGGGGAAAATGCCTTCGATTTTCCGTTCCTCTGGCAGCATGTAAATACCATGGCGAATGGAATCGCCGGATGAGGTAAGCACCACCGGTCTCCCATCGATTTCGACCTTACCCCCTGAAATTTGCAGAAGTCCAAAGAGCGCACGCGTCAACTCGTAACGCCCGGATCCGACCAAACCAGCGCAGCCCATGACCTCGCCAACCCGCAAATCGAAGGAGACATTCGCCAGAAAACCCGGAACCGTAATGTTATGGACGGAAAGAGCAGCTTTTTCCGAGGCCGGTATTGCCTGGTAGACAGCCGCCTCTTTCTTCAGGGCGCGACCGAGCATCATGGTCACAACGTCGTCTTCGCTCAGTTCATTGAGGCACCGGCTAGCAACTCGTTTCCCGTCCCGCAGGACGGTTACCCGATCCGCGATTCGGAAAATTTCTCTGAGGCGATGAGAAACATAAAGAACTGCGATTCCGCGCCGTTTTAATCTTTCGATGATTTCGAAAAGCCGCGCCACTTCAGCGGCATTCAAGGCTGCCGTTGGCTCATCCATCGTGATGATCCTGAATTCCATCGAGAGCGCCTTAGCGATCTCCACAAGTTGCCGGTCTCCGACACTCAGGTAGGCTACGCGCTGGCCTAAAGGTACGTTGAGCCCCAGCTCATCAAGGACCTCTGAAGCGTGACGCTTGATCTCGCGCCAGTTTAGCAGACCCATTCGCACCGTCGGTTCGCGACCGAGAAATATATTCTCGGCGACCGTAAGCTGAGGAACCAGGTTAAATTCTTGGGTAATCGTGCTGATGCCGGCCTTTTGCGCTTGGATCGCGTTGGCAAAAATCACCTCTTTACCGGCCAAGCAAATTTTTCCGGCAGTCGGGTGCAAAAGCCCACTGATGATATTGATCAGTGTGCTTTTCCCGGCACCGTTTTCTCCCATCAGAGCGTGAACCTCTCCGGCTTGGAGACTAAAGTCCACGCTATCTAAGGCTCTTACCCCGGGAAATTGCTTCGAAATCCCAGTCAGGCCGAGGATCGGCTCCTGGTGAGATTTCTGATCTATTCCCATCGCAGCCTCCGCGGCAGGACCGCAGTTAGCTTCGTCTGTGGTCCAAAGTTGGTCTCTTTTTACTTTTGGAGAAACTGGTCGACGTTTTCCTTGTCGATTACTTTTACTGGAAAGAAGACTGATTTCGTCGCAGGATCCGAATATTCAACCGGTTCGTTATTCATGAACTTTGTCGCGATCTCAACGCATTTTTGTCCTTGGCCATAAGGGTCCTGGCGGATCGTTGCGGCCATCTCGCCGTTCTTAATCAATTCCAGTGCGGGAGGATCTCCATTAAAACCGACTAAAAAGACGTCCTTCACGCCGTTCTTACCCGACGCCTTCAGTGCCTGAACCGCTCCCTCTGCTTCCGGATCATTGGTGGCGTAGATCCCCGAGAGGTTCGGGTTAGCCGACAACGTATTTTGGGTCGCCTGGTAGCCCCCCTGCACTGTGTCGTTGCCATTCAGTGATGCGACGATTTTGTACTCCGAGTGCTTCTTGATTTCGTCTACGAACCCTTTTGTCCGTGGCCCGCCTACTGCCGCGCCAGGGTGCAGTTCAATCACCAGAACCTCTTTCGCCCCAGACTTATCCTTGAGATGCTCGATCATGTATTGCGCCGCCAGCTTTCCTCCATCTTCATTGTTCGACACGATAAATGCGTCGTACTTGCCCCCTACCCCAACATCGCCGATCACCACCGGTATATTCGCCTGATGCGCCTTTTCGATGACGGCCGGCAAAGCGGCTGGCTCAATCGGTGAATTGATCAGGGCGCTAATCCCCTGGTTAATGAGGTCGATGCTTCCGGACACTTCAGCCTGTTGGTTGCTCTTCTGGTCGGAAAGGATGAATTGGTAGCCGGCTGCTTTACAGGCATCTTGAACTCCCTTGGTGTACGCCTGCCAGTAAGGTTGCTGCAGGTCGAAAACCGAGTAACCGATTTTGACCGGACTCTTCTTCACAAACTTCGTTTGACCGGATAGCAACCCGGCCAGAGACGCCACCAGACTCAGAGTGAGTAGCGACTTCTTACCAAAAATGGACAAGTGCGTTATCGTCCATGTATTTGCGGTCCGCAGAGACCAACTTGAGATGTTTCTCTTCATATGTTCTTGAGGGGAGATGCGAGGGCCGTGGGCCGATGCCGGCAAACCACAACTATCCTCACAGCGGGTTTCTAATACTCGCGAAAGAATATTTTTTCAAACCTGCAATCGCAACACAATTTCGAGGCCAACCGGCGGCAGCGCAGATGCGGCTTTGCCACACGACAGCAATGAATATTCTGAGAGAGCCGATGGCTGGCATATACTACCTCTTCCGCATGAAACTGTACGTTTCCTGAGCGCCAGATCTGAAGACCACACATTGCGTATTGTCGCGCGGATTCGAAATCGCCCGAAAGTAGAGCCTAGCCGCCAAAGCGCGACAGGCTGCTCTCCGAAAAAGAACGTCGTTCGCTGCTCCATGGTTATTGACAAGGCCGAATCCGTGACGATGTTTGATAACGTTAGCGATGCTCAGCAAAGATTGTCGCTGAACTAGAGGGCGAGTCAGTCGTGTGAAAATGCCATTGTTCATTGCGGGTTTGATGGCGAGCACCTTTTTGACGCTTTCCGCCAGGTCTCTCGCGAGCCCGCGGGGCAGTGGGTTCCACAGTGGCAGTTTTCGTAGTGGGTCCGTTGCCCACAGTGCCGCCAGGGCGTTCAGGATGAGACCTGGAAGTCGCCATAACTTCGCCTTCAATCAAAACCGCCGTTTCTTTCATCGCGACCATCGGATCTTTTTTCAACAGTTGTTCTGGCCGCTTTATTGGTATCCCTACGGATATCCTTACGATTACTCCTATTTAGATTACGGCCCGAATGACGACTACCAATATGGGGATGATTCGCCCGCGCCTGTGCAACCGGAATCCTCCAGATCCACCGTCGACCACGGCCCGATGGTCGTCATCATCAACAAAGGCAACTCCGGGCCCACGGATTCAAGCCCCGATTCTGCCTACATCAAGAGCGGCTACAGTTCGATCGACGCAGCAGAGCAACAAAGATCAGATCCGAATGAGAAAATCGGACCGCGGGCCGACCCAAGGACGTTTGTTCCTCCGGCACAACCTGCTCAAACGGCGGCACAAGGCACTCCGACAACTCCACAAGCGCAGGCCGGGGCTTTTGGTAACCTCGTGTTGGTCAGCTGGCTTGAGGACGCTGGAAAGGATGTGATCTATGTCCAAAATACCGAGACGCACGACGTTCAGAAGATCACCTCTGAGCCCAACTTGGACCATTTCCGGATCGTAGAGCTACACCCGAACGCAGATCCTAAGCTGTTTGAAGCGGTCATTTCGAACGGAAGCCAACAAGGACCGGTCAGGTTCCATTTTTAGGGGCACTTGGGGAAGTTCACCCTCGCCATAACCTCGGATCAGCGGTGATCATTGGCGCGGATTTAATCAAGCGGCGATCAAAGGTCTCGCGATGGCGAAAGCGATACTCGCGGATGAAGCGGAGCGAGTGAAGCTGCCGAGGCCGACGTTCGGTGCGCCAACGTCACGAGCGAACGGCTAAACGGTTTTTTTCGGCTCTTGGATATGCGCGATTGATCGATAAGGGATGTGAATTGCATTCCCTTCGGCGTCTAACGTGATCAACATTCGCGCGCCAACCAATATGTGGTTTCGTTCTTGCGGCCCGATCGCGAGGCTGAACCCGTCAACGGTAGTAATCACGAAAGGACTGAATCGATCATCGGTTAAAAGTTCGGCTAAGTCTGTCTGGTTCATTCGTTCGTGCCATGAACATATGCACTTTTGGCGCGAAAGTAAGGCGGTGACTTAAAATCATAAGCGGGTCAGTTTCAGGTTTTGACCCAAGATTTAGTCGATTACTTCGTGCGATCGGTCGCTCGATGCGCCTCGGTAAGCCAAGACGGTGAAACGTTCTCTTTAAGGTAACCGTGACGGAGCGATTCAGCGAGAAGTGATTCCAGAAGCGCGCAACGTTCCCTGAGATGCTGGACCTCGAGCATGTTGAACATCTCCTCGTAGTTCGGTTCGCCGGGTTTGAGCTCGACCAGCCCGTCACCGATCAAGCCACCCGCTTCTGCGCGCATTGAGATCATCACTCGACCTTCGGAATCAATTCTTGGGAACATTCTTCGCCTTTCGTTTCCTCGCTTTGCACTTCGCCGCTGGTTTATCTGGGAGTTCTCCCGCCTGTAGGGTGTGCATAATCGCCCAGACTTGGTGATAGGCCTCGTGTTTGTTCTGCTGACTTGGTTGCTTGGCGACCTCGGATTTAAAATTCGGATAAGTCACTGCCACGGCCAATCGCTCGATGAGGCGCAACCAATCCGCGCGATCGAGGCTCATTCTCCATCGATAGTCTCGGCTTTCATCGGATGCATCTCGGCCACTTTGGCCGATTGATGTTCGGGCACGTCGCCCGATGCTGATTGCTCTTCAAAAGCCAGGATGTCGCTCATCCTTAATCGAAGAGTTTTGTAGCTGATTCGGATGATCGGGATTTTCGCCTCGCGCACACGGCGCTTGGTTACTTCAAAATTCAGATCCCATCGCAACGCGAGGTTTTCAAAAGAGATTAGGGAGCTATCCAACGGTGGAGTTGGTCTCTCCGTCGGTTTCCGCTTCGGTGTTCGTGGCATGTGTCATTTTTTTTGGCCGACTCTGGTTAAAAAGCGGGTCGCATGCCTACGTTGTTGGCCGGTTAAAATCACATGAGCATGGGTTTAGCGCTCGGCATTTGCCTAGCGACCCCATTTCAGTGATTGTTTGGCCCGATTGCTGACTAGCTCTGCCATGAAGCGCGGAAGGCACCCAATCGAACAAACTCGGTAGCCATCGAATCAAGTCTAGCAAAGGATTCCCGGCGAATTAGCCATGTTCACCCTCGCCATAACCTCGGATCAAGAAACACGTCCACTTCCCTGCCCAATTGGACCGCGCGGCTGAAATCCAGATGAGCCGGGTTTAGAAGGTAAATAAATTCGATCGGGATCACTGCACTCGGCAAGCGTAACGCGACGGAGCGTTTTTCGGTCACCCACTGATCGCCGAATCTGCGGGCGGCGGTGCTCTGGGTGCTCGCGTCCGGAGTGATGCGCCATCCGCGCGGAAGCTTGGCGACACTTTCGACACACGCAGAGTCGATCAAGATCTCCAGACCCACGTAGCGGGCATGCGGCTGGAAGTTCGTTAGCGGAATGTGAACCCGCACCTCAAGCACGGCCAGAGCCAGCGTCGAAGCACAATAGACAACGGGCGTGCCGACGCTATTCCAGCGGCCGCCGCCCAGAGCGCTTCCTACTCCGTCGAAGGCGCTCTCCCGGTATTTGGCCTTGGCCAATCGCCAGGCGTAGGCTTTCTCCATCGGATTGCCGCCACCGGAGATACGCCCGCCCTAAAAAACGCCGTACTCAATCCGGTAGAGTAGTCGCTCTACCTCGACACAGCCGGGATCGGTCGAACAGAGTTCGAGCGGGACGGCAAACCCAATGCTCGGGTTGGGCGTTTGCATCCACTCACGGGCCGAGTCAGCAGACTCAAACACTTCACTGGCGCGCTGGTAGATACGCGAGAGCCGTGCGATTCGGTCGGATTCGTCAGGCATGAAGCGTCCCCGGTCAAGCCGCCGCTGTAGCGTGCGAATCGGGATAGAAAGGCTGTCGGCTAGCTTTTGGTCGCTAATGCCCAAGGCGCTGCGCAGATTGTCGTAGGCGCCGGCTTTCAGCCCGTCCTTGACCACGGCATGGGTGTGAACCAGGAGGGATTCGGTAAGTTGGCTCCGTGTCTTGTAATTTGGCATCTGTCGCAGCTTAACTGCCATTTGCCGATAGTTCAAGCACGCACCTGAAGAAATGCTTGAGAGCATCGAGGCGGGCAAACCGGGGGAGGCGCATCGACATTTGCCAAGCGTCATCAACTTTCGTCGATGAGAGCAAAATACAGCCTATGCTTCTACCCTTGCCCCAGCCTGATGCCAATAGGTTTCCCAACCGAAATAATTGGCAAACGCCTCGTGCAACACGGCCGCAGAATGCGACTGGTTCATAGCTGCATGGTGCTCAAAACCCTGATGGCACACATAACGCATCAGTCCCTGCAGATCCTCGACTTCCACCACCGCGCGGCTGCCGAAAGTGTCTAATGGATCATCCACAAATTGCCCATCGCCGACATACGACCGAATGACGCCGTGGCGGTCGTCCGTGGTGATACGGGAATAACTAAACTGACCCTTCGGTGTCCTGCCGGCGACTGTTCCTCATCCAGTCATCCCGGACAATTCCGAGTTTGGCCATTTTCGTGATGGCCGGAGACGGAATTCCGCTCGTTGGAACGTAAGCACGAATGCTCTCCAAACGTTCCTTCACCGATTTATCCTGATCGGTAATCTTCTCTGCTCTGCCAAAGAGTTTGGAGTCTGGAGCGCTGGCTATGCTTCCGGCTGCGTTTTGGCCAAACGTTCGGCGGTGTGCTGGTCGGTGACCAGGGTGTTAATCCATTTTCCGCGCACGGCTCCCAGGATCGCCGGAAACTTTTTTCTGCCGCCGCAGATGGCGACCGATCTTTGCACTTGGCGCAAGCCCTCAAGGGACATCCCGATTACCCGGCCATCAAGAGCCCCTCGGATGGCGTGACCCTTGCTGTCATAAAAGCGCAGGCAAATATCTCCCGCCGCGCCTTGCTTTTGAAGCATTTCCAATTCTTCATTCGAAAAAATATTGCCGCTACTGGCTACCAACGACGAGGGTTCCAGGCTGCCGACGCCCACCAGCGCCAGGGTGACCTTTTCAAAGAGCGCCAGGGTGTTGCTCACGTTAGGGTCTTGCAACAAGACCTTGGCTGCGCGCGCGGAGCCGACGATGCCCGGGACCGGCAGAAAGCGAGCCTCGCCGCGCACCAATCTGGCCAAGCGGACGGCCAAGTGATTGGCGTGCTGTTCGGCAGACGGGCTTCCTATGCCTCCGAGCATTTGCACCACCAGGCATTTTTCGACTTTTCGGATCGGATGCATTTGATTCACCGTCGACAGCAGCGAGGCGCTCCAGGACGAGATCCCGATTACCTCTCCCGATCTCATGGTGGATTCAAGAAACTGGGCTGCGGCAGAGCCGATCGCGGAACGTACGGCTTCCTCCGAATCGCTGGTGGCTTCGCCGATGATCACCTGGCTAAGGCCAAAGCTGTGCTCGATTAATTCTTCCAGTTCCGCAAACGCTCCCTGCGGCGTAACGACCGTCGTTCGGACAATCCCGTGTTCTTCCGCTTTTCTGAGCAGGCGAGACACGCCGACCTGGGTGATCCCTAACCGGTTGGCAATCTCACTCTGGAGAAGGCGCTCTTCGTGGTAGAGTCGGGCAACCCGAGTCATGAGCCGGAGATCTGGACGATTGTGGAGCATTTCAGTTAAACGATCGACCAGGATCACCTTGAGGTTCGTGGTGCCGGTAACGAGCGCCAGAAAACTCTGCGCGGCGGTGACCTCCTTGTTCCAACAATCTCCAAAACGATGAAAAGAAGCCGTTCTTTCAAGGGCTGACTAGATATTCGTTACACGTTATAGTAACAGCAAACGCGCACCAGCGGCTGGTGTCAAGCACGATTCTTGACTAGAGGATCAAACGCTCCCGGGCCCGCGGATGAGAAGTCAGTGGATTCCAATCCCGGCCAAAGAAATATCTTGGCCGACGCGCAAGCTCACCTGGCTCGATCTCCTACCAATCGCTGCTCAACAGGAAGGCCGTGTTCGTTGAGCAGAGCTCCCAGCTCTGGTGGGAGAAAATGATCTGCACCAAGAGAAAACGGCGAGTGCGTGAGGCATATTATCACTGCACTTTCTGTGCGTGTTGCCGCGACACTCCATCGGGCGCCACTTTCAGCTTTCAGAACGAAACGTCCCGGGTAGGCAGTTCCCGCGGCTGATCCCTCATACCTCGGGCTCGGCAGGTGACATCTCTTCGAATTTGGGTGCACAGAGATGATTAAGCCCAAACGCTACTAAATAGGCAAAGGCGCAAATGATGAATAAAACGTTGTACCCTCCCGTGACGTTGCCGGCGGCTGTGAACTTGTCCAGCAAGAGACTGCAGAAGATCGGAAAAATCATTCCTGCGGTTGAACCCGCCGCGCTGCCTAACCCAATAAGAGATCCTACGGCGCGCTTCGGAAACATATCGGATGCCGTTGAGTAAAGGTTCGCCGACCACGCCTGGTGCGCAGATCCTGCCAGCCCAATCAAGAAAACTGCTGCCCAGTCGCCGACACGTGTGACAAACAGTATCGGCACCAGGCAGAGCGCAAAAAGGAACATGGAGGTCTTGCGCGCGCGAGTAACGCTCCAACCACGCCTCATCAAGTGCCCAGGTAACCAACCGCCAATATTACTTAGCACCGTGATAATAAAATAGATGGTCGCCAGATGCATCCAACTGTGCGCGATGTCGAGGTTACGCGTCTTCTTAAAATAGTCGGGCAGCCAGATCAGAAAGAACCACCAGACAGGATCGGTCATGAATCTTCCGACGATGATCGACCACGCTTGCCGGTATTTGAATAGTCTCAGTCAAGGGATTTTCCCGGCGCCCTCATCATGCGATTCATCGCGGTCACTCTGAATGTAAGCCAGTTCGTCCGCGCTCAGGTGCTTCTGCCGCTCCGGAACCTGGTAAAGCGGAATCCAAAAAGCCAACCAGATAAATCCTGTTAGGCACCCTGGAAGGCGGAGTTTACTGCGCCAAACTGTTCGTTGCTCCAGTGCAATTGAGTGTCGAGGATCGGCTTAAGGAGGGACAGAATTTGCCGGTCCATGTAGTTGACAGTCGTCGCGAAGAACAACAGCCCGCAGACGACCCAGCGATAGCGACCGGTTGTCACGGCAGTCTCGGCTTTGGATTTCAGCGCTTGTAACATTTTTTCCTTTTCTGGAACGTTCAGTTTCCGCGTGGAAGCCGCACCGCGTCAATCAAGGGTCAAGCCGCAAAACCGGACCGGACGAAGCCGCCGTGGTCAAACGCCAACGCCCCGCGGCTTCTCCCCCGGCCCGGTTCATGCGAAGATGGGTTGCAAATGGCGATCAAAAAGGTTTCCCGTGACGTTTTTGCCGACGATCTCTTCGTTGGCTTCCAAAGCGTCGGTAAAACGCCTGCCCATCCAGGCAGCGACCTTAAAACCGACGTGCAACAACTGCCGGAAGTGCGGATTATATTGAGGAGATGACTCCACGGATTTGGGGTCCGGGAGTTTGTTCGGATCAATGTCGATCACCGTGCTATGCCAACGTCATGTTTTTTGATCAGCCGGTTCATGAGGGAGTATATAGAAAACTTGTCGCTGCCGGAATGCACGCTGAGCTTCAGGGTATCGGCTAACCCGAATTCGCGAATGGCAAAGGCGATAACGCAGAGGTCCTCGTCGAACTCTTTCTCGAATTGCGCGAGGTCGCCGACGTAGTCGACCCCTTTGTTAAATCGTCCGCGTCCTTTCCTTTCCTCGACGTGGCGGTAGATGCGACCGGCCTCTTGCACGGCGAGCAAGAACTTTCGGGCCGCCCCGCGCACGGTTTCCTCGGTGAGGTCAAAAGGCCGGGCGATACCCGGAATGGAAAGCGAGCCGGTATAGTGGCGCACGGCCTTCAAGAAAGCGTAGATCGCGTCCTCTTCGGCCGCCTTACCGGTGAAATCCGCCACGTCGAGGGTAAAAAAGTCGCTGGCCGGAATAAACGCATCCACCGTTTTTAAGCCGATGTGGTCGGCATCGACATGGTAAGCTGCGGTCCAGCCTAGCGCGGTACCGCCGAGTCAGCCTCTGCCCGAACGTCGTCGGGCTTGCTTTTAATAATCAGATGCTCGCGATTGGATTTGTTCCAAACCGGGTGAACGTGCATACCCGCGTCGCGCGCCTTGAAGATGGCCTGCAATTGGGCTCGACCTTGGTGCGCAAACCGGTCACCGACGCCGAGAGTGTATTTTTCGATTTTCACAATAATCAGGGGGAAACCAAGGTCTTACCACTTGACCATTAGACAACTTCGGAGAGCTTGTCAAGCATTCCACCAAAAGAATCATCGCGCGTTCTATCAGAGCGGCCGCTCTGCAGTGAGAGCAGTGGGCGATTCTATGCAATGCGAAAACATGGCTTTAACGCAAAACGAAGAGGTAACTGAAATGAACTTGTTTGACCTGACCGGAGAGGTTGCCGCCGTCATGGGCGCCACCGGCGTGCTTGGTGGCGCAATGGCGGAAGCCTTAGTGTACTGTCGCATAAATAACTATACATAGGATTCATGCGGCTTTCGTTAGCCCTCTTTTCGGTTTTGTGCGTCCTGGAGAGATTTCCTCCAACCGCTGACGACACCTTTCAATCTTTGCCAAGATGTCCTCCGCTTTGGCTGTCCAGACGAATGGGCTCGGCTCTTCATTCCATTGTGCAATGAAGTCGAAGATAGCTTCAATTAAGTCAGGCACACTGGCAAAGCTGCCTCGCCGTACGGCCTTGCCGCTGAGTTCGGCAAACCAGCGTTCCACCAAGTTGAGCCAACTCGAACTGGTTGGGATGTAATGAACTTTGAAGCGCCGATGGCGATCCAGAAAGTGGCGCACCTTCTCATGTTTGTGTGTGCCGTAGTTGTCCATGATCAAGTGTAATTCCAGATCCGGCTCAAATTCGTTATCCAGCCGGCGCAAGAATTTGATGAACTCCTGATGGCGATGACGCGGATAACATTCGCCGCTTACCTTACCGCTGGCGGCATTGAGCGCCGCAAACAAGGTCGTTGTTCCGTGTCGGACGTAGTCGTGCGTCCAGGTGCCGCAGCGACCCTTTTTCAGCGGCAAGCCGGGCTGAGTGCGATCCAGGGCTTGAATTTGACACTTTTCATCGACACAGAGCACGATGGCGTGTTGAGGAGGATTGAGATAGACCCCGACGACGTCGAGGAGCTTTTCGACGAACTTTGCGTCACGCGAGAGTTTGAAGGTCTTTTGCCGATGTGGTTTGAGTTCGTGCTCCTGCCAGATTCGCGCCACAGTGCTGGCATGAACTCCCTGCTCCTTGGCCAGCTTTCGCGTGGTCCAATGTGTTTGCCCTGCAGGCTTGGAATGAAGGGTGGCTTCGACGATTCTCTGAGCTAAACCAGCCTGCACTTTGCGCCCCCGACCGGCTTCTACATCCCACAGGCAGTCAACTCCGCACTCAACAAAACGCTCTCTCCAAAGCCGACAGGTGTGCCGGTTGATGTCCAAATCGATGGCAATCGCTCGATCTGGTTTTCCGCCGGCGCTTTGCAGAATGATTCGGCAGCGCTTGGCTACTTGCTGAGGCGTGCTGTGAGCGCGCACCCATTGCTCCAGTAATTGCCGTTGCGGTTCTTCCAGATTGACGCACTGACGCGACGTCTTCATTGAAGATCACAATATCGCGCCAACCCGTAATGTCTAGTTATTTGTGCAGCACTACATTAGCCGCAAACGGAGCAAAGGTGGCCGTGCTGGGCCGCAACACCGAACGGGGCGAAGCGAGAGTTCGCTCGATTCAAAAACAGGGGGGCAATGCTGGATTTTTTTCGGCCGATGCTCTGGACCAAAACTCGTTGAAAACCGCCTGCGAAGCCTTGTCGAGCCGCTTGGGTGCGCCCACCATTCTGGTCAACGCCGCGGGCGGCAATGACCCACGCGTGACCGTTACCCCCGAACATCCCTTTGAAGAGATCAGCCCCGCGGATTGGCGGGAAAGCTTTGATATGAATCTCGTGGCAACCCTAAAACCGCTAGTTCGCCGTAACGCCTTGCACCATCACGAACATACCTCGATGACCGGTAGCCCTTGAGATGCACAGGACCGTCCTCAGTTCCAACAGTGCAACTCCATTCTCCTACCGACCAAGCCACGTCGCCGATGCCGTTCAGCTGATTGCTCTTGCGGATATTGTCAGAAAAAATCCCAGACTCAAAGCCGTCCCCATAGCTTTTCTCGATAGCCTGTCGACCGAAAAACAGCCCTTCCTGATGCCACCTGAACCACGTCCTCCGCTAAGAGCGTAGCCATCGCAGCGGCATCGTTCTTATTCATTGCCTCTTCGTAATTTTTCCAAGACTTTCAATTAGCTTGCGGTCCCGCTCATTGAGGGTGTGCTCTCCTGTTGTTTCGTAGTCCCCCCATTTGAAGATTTGCCATGCCGTAAGCTGGACCGCACCCATGGTATTGAAGTCGGGTCGATAATAACTTTTGAAGGGATTCGCTAACCAGGTGCGTATAATGATCAGCGAGAAAAGCCGGCTGGAAGCGGCCTTAATATTCGAAGCCTGAGCGAGCAGAGGGAAATGTCGATGTACGAGCTCGCTTCATCCCACGGCTTTTGCGTGAGAACAAATGAACAGAAAAGATTAGCCGTCATTGTTCGAAAATGATCGCGGCAATTTTTGCGCACCTGTTTTTCGTCCACTCTGGAAAAGCGATTCAAATGTTTACCGATGCTAGTTTGCGATCCTTCCAAAGAGCTACATAGCCAAACAACCCGAGCACCTGCCCGAGCCTGAAGGTCCACCGCAGCGGGAGTTGCCAAAAGATCCATGCAACAAATCTAAAAATAAGATAGACTAAATAATCGGCTGGACGGGAGAACCTTGACCAGGATTTAGCCATTCACATGTGATTAAACCTCCTACCTCAAGAGTACGCACAGATCTGGTCCGCCTGCAGCAGGTTTTCTGAAATTTTTCCAGAACGCTGCGAAAAACTTCGGTTGGTGTCCACGCGGCCTCCTACTCTTCGACGGCGCTGGCGCCTCGAACGTCCTTCCACCGAACCGTCGAGCAGATCCCACGTTTCGAAGTTGCTACGAAATTCCAAAACAACGAAACCTCCTTCGACCAGGAGCATTTGCTGGCCTCCTCGAGAGCCTGAGTCGAATTCAAACCTCTGTGGTAAAAGAGCCCAAATGCGTCTTTCGCTTGCTTCCGCAGTTCTGGAGCGAATCCGGCTCGGCGCAGCCCAACGACATTAATTGCGGAAACAACATTTCTGCCCATACCGATTGAAAATGGCGGAATATCCTTACTGATGGCGGAGAGCCCTTGCAGAAGTGAAATTGCACCCATCCTGGTGAACTGGTGAACAACGCTGCCGCCGCCGACAAAGACTCGATCGTGAATTTCAACATAACCCCCAAGCAAAACGTTATTCGCAAGGATTACGTTGTTCCCCAGTCGAGTATTGTGTCCCAGGTGCGCGCCTACCATCAGAAGGTTGTTCGATCCGACGAGCGTATTTGATCCTTCTTTCGTGCCGCGATGGATGGTGCAGTATTCCCGTATGACATTGTTCTCTCCAATCTCCACACCGGAGTTGGCATTCGGATCGAAGCTGAGATCCTGAGGGAACGAGCCAATCACCGCTCCGTAACCGATCCGATTCTTCTTACCAATCCGAACTGATCCGGTAATCACGGCATGGCCTTGGATCTCTGTGCCGGAAGATATCTGAACGGGACCTTCAATTAAGACATACGGTCCAATAACCACTTCGGAATCAAGCTGAGCCTTCAGATCAACAACGGCGGTTCGATGAATCATTCGAATATCTAGCAAAGAAAACTGGTCGCAAGTAAGCGAAAGCTCCAGCTTTTGCCAGCAATAAATCCCTCCGCCTTGAGTTTTTTTGGCGATCTCATTCGGCGAATCGTCTCGAGTCCATTGCGTTAAGGGCTTTATTGAAAATGGATCCGGCCTTTTCTTGCCGTGGCCTGAGCGGGAAGCAGGATGAACCGAAGCAAGGCAATGAGCAGGTTGCAGAGTGGCATATCGAGGAAGTGAGCTACTTCCCCGACCAAAAGGTCCGTCGCTGGCTAAAGCTTCATCCGCGCTTTCATCGGCATTTTACGCCCACCAACGCTTCATGGATGAACATGGTCGAACGCTTCTTCCACGAAAAAAGAAACCGCCAAAAAAGCGCCGGCATACCGCACCTACCGACGTTATCTGCGTATTTCCGTCATTGTAGCTTTTACGATCGCTATGAGGATAAATGCGTCCTCAATTGAAATGATGGATACCAATAAACCGCAGTCGAACCAAGTTGACGCGGTAGTAGCGAATTCATATAAGTGGTACAAGCGATATGAGAGAAATTTCTCGGCTCATCATTCTGATCGAAGTGGCTCTTTGCCTGGGAGCATGTTCCGATGAGCAGGTGCCGCCGCCCAAATCGCAAGCGATCTATCCCGCCAATCCTGCGATCGTCAGGAAAGTCCAGATCGCTCTGCGTAATCGCGGCTATTATGCCGACGCTGTCGATGGGTATTTGGGCGAAAATACTGCGATCGGAATACAGAGGTTTCAGGTCGATCATTATCAAAGAGTGAGACCGGTTATCGACCGATCGCTTTTGGTCTCGCTTGGAATTGCCAGCAATTTGTTACACACGTATAAATTTCGCGAACAGGAATGAAGACTTTGTTGTTGTTTCGAGTGACGCTGGGGCTGATGGTGTTGGGATTGACCGCTTCGGCTGGTTTCTGTGATTCCGACGCCGCAGTGGGGACCTCTGGACCTCTCATAGCGTTCAGGGTGAATGCTTTTCTCGGATGGGCGATCAAAATCAGGAATGACTCCGATAAAACATATACGGCTATTTATACCATCAACGATCGTGCCGACCTAAAAATTGTTCCTCCTCATAGCACCGTTAAAGCCGGATATGTACTAGGAAGAGAGATTCCCAGTTTCCGCTTCGCGCCCAATGATTAGTCGATTTGTGGGGAACGGGATAAACGCGAGCCAAAAGAGAAATAGGCCGTTGAACCAAAGCAATCCCCGATCTGATTTCCTGAGCACATCGTATAAAATGATCGGCTTCGTCCCGGCCCTTGGAAGTCAAGTCGATGTAATGATAGGCGCCATTCAACATGTCCACGCTGCGTGAATAACATGAAAAGGTGTGAGACATCAGCCCGTCCTGGTCCTTGTAGAACACGCTAATACCAACTGTTTCAGAATCGAATAGACGATCAGTTGAGATTTTCCGACAAAAAGCTTCGACAAAGATTCCGGGCCGTCTGGTCCCTCGAAAATACACTCTTTGTCCACGCGCTCCCAAGGCAGATCGCGTCGCTGCTGACTGAGTTGGTCGCGTAACCTGGTAAACTCTTTCTCCTTCGCCAAATGCTCGTCATGCTTAAGCAGCCGTGCAATAGCGACTTTGCTGGAGCCTCTGCTCATTTATTTCTTCTTGGTTGGGGTTATCTCACATTACGCACTGCGACAAAAGTTCGTTGTGACCGCTTCCCCATCGGGCGAGCAGTTTGCGTGAACCACAGGAAGCGTTCTGCGATTTTCTTTGAAAGGATGCAAATCAGCCAGCTATTGTGATTACGTTGGCCGCCGGCGCTGGCGCCATAATTAGCCAGTACAGTTCGGCCTGCGAAGGGTCAACGATTTCACGGTAGCCCGAATATACGATCTTGAGGCTGTTGCCCATGATGTCAGCCAGTTGGGGCGCGTTTTGACGTTTGGTAAGATGATAGTACTACCAAATCCTTAAATGTCTTTGCTGGTTCTGTCATGTCGTGGAAACGCCCGAGTGGGCACGCGCATAGATCGCACTCGCCTCAGCTTCATTGCATGGCTCAGAATAAGTAAAAGGTATGCCATGATCCGATAGTTTTGCCCCAAGCGATCCAAAAAATTCGTGCCGAATTCGCAGGGCTTCGAGCAGCCCCGCCAGCTCCGCACAACTGCGAGCACTCGACTTTTCCAGGCGTTCAATCCACGGCTGGAAAGTGTCGCTCTGGTCGATCGCGAATACCTTGTCCGGACGGAACGCCGGATAAACGCGAGTTGGCAAGCCGCTGGTCCGAATCGCTTGATGAGCAGCAAGGTCATCGGTCGGATCATCCGTTGTGCAAATGACCGAGACCCTGAATTTCTCGAGGATCCGATGCACGGTGAGTTCCTGAAGTTGTTCGTTGGCCTGGGCCCAGATCCTTGGCGCTGATTGTTCGTTTAAAAGCTCCGTGATGCCAAAGTAGCGCCGTAATTCCAGGTGCGTCCAATGATAGAGCGGGTTACGAAGAGTGGCTGGGACCGTTCGGGCATAGGCCAGGAACTTATGGTAATCGTCGGCGTCGCCGGTAATGAATCGCTCGGGGATTCCATTTGCGCGCATCGCCCTCCACTTGTAGTGGTCCCCGGCCATCAGCGAGCCAGATCCGCGTCAGGTTTTCGAAACGTCGATTATCCGCAACTAAGACGACAGCAGCGGCCCGCCTGGCTGCCGATCGGCGGTTTCACCTCTACATCGCGGCGCAGCTCGAGAACAAGGTGCTCCTACGGCTGATCACGGAATTGATTGACCAGGGCGAGAGACCGTGGGCCCGGCAGTTCGCGATCCTTTTTGATATCGCAGAAACCTGGAACGCGGTTTTGGCCGAACACCGTGATATCGTGGCGGCGCTGGCAGCGCACGATCCTGAGCAAGCCCGTGAAGCGATGCGCAACCACTTGCAAAAAGCGCACGATCGTTGGGCCCTTGAGCCTGAAGTCGACGATGGCTCGCGAGGGGACCGCGTTGGGACGGTTGCTTCTCTTGAATGATTCCCAATCGTGCTCGTTATCGTCCTCGATCGGATACCCTGTTCACGCCTCTTTGTAGGCGCAAATCGCTCTCACTGGCAACGATCAAAGATCGATAACGATAACGAGGACGACTCAGAACAAGAGGACCAGTGGGGATTAATGAGCGTTTCGTTCGTTGCTGATCGCGATTTAGACAACGCAGGTCCACGTGCCTCCGGTGGCTCTTAAACTTAAAGACAGTGACTCTTTGTGATCTTTGCGATCTTCTGTTCAAAAATGACTTCTGCTTTTTTTCTGCCTTAGTGCCGGGGGAACGAAGAAAAATCATTTGCACAGAAGTTGGCCCGAAGTTATTCATCGAGCCGGGGGCAAAAGCGTTTTTTCCGGCTTTCGAGCGTGAGCGACCCCGGATTGTGAATAACTTCGCTCGTCCTCGATGCCGTTGAGAGCGAGCAATGGCACCTGTGGATACGCTGTTTCACGCCTCTTCGTAGCCGCAAACCGCCTTCAACCAGCAACGATCTACACCTGGGTTTCGGCTTCTTCGGTATCGTGAATCCGGCCGTAATCCACGGTTAGCCGACCGTCATTCGTCTCTGTATAAATTTCCACAAAGCGGCGATTCCAGAGAATATCGTCGTATGAGTAATCGGTCGCGCTTTGGACGGGCGCTGGAATGACGGTGTCGATGCAGACGATCGATGCCATCAACCGCGTGTCGCTCTTTTTCAAGTCTTCCGCGGTCATCCCGTAGAGGGGGCTGCTTTCGTCGATCACGTGCCGGAGAGTCAGCGCCACCGGAAACGCGATCATACGATCGAACTGGAGCTTAAGCGGATAGAACCGCCGAACACTCGCTTCTTCCCGGGTCGGTTCATCGCGGAAAAGCATCACGCGGAATTCTGCCTCAGCCATTGCGATGTGGCGCTGGTTGGCCACCCGCAGCATCAATGTTGGTATTCCGTCAAAAGGCGATATGACGGCACATTTGCTGAATAGAATCCGGGCGGTCGGTCGCGAGAACCGAACAAAGATCAGACCGGTGATAGCGGCCATACCGAACATGCCAACCACTATCTCGACGGTCGTGACGCAGTGGCCGTAAAGGGTGTCCGGGTACATGTGTCCGTAGCCGACCGTGGCCAGAGTTTCCACGCTGAAGAAAAAGGCCTCGGAAAACGAACCCGGCGGTAACTCGGCGATGCACCCGCCCCTAAGCCAGTACAAGCTGGCGAAGATCAGATTGATCAGGACGTAAACGGCCAGGACCAACGCAGCGAACTGTGGCCAAGTTAAGGTCAGAATGAAATGATAGCTGTCTCGCAGGTTGAATTTGGCGGCATTGATTTTAACGAACTCCAAACGGCCGGCCCGGACTGAGATTGATCTGCCACTCTTGCTCATACTGTTAGAAGAAATTAGCAAAGAGGTAATCGAAATCCACGTCCTCCTGACCCGTTCGCTTTTTGGCGACGGTATTCTGAGTAGGTTGCTGTCGCTGGCGACGGCGCTGGCGGCGCCCCTCACAGCGTCCATGATGAAGGGGCCTGCAGCGGGACGAAGCGCCTGACTTTTCCCGTCTTGGGGTCGCGGGGGATCGCGTCGACCAGCTGGATGGTGACCTGGGGTTCACCGACGCCCGCATGACATAGTCTTCCTTCCAGGGCGGCGGCGACAGCGGCGTGGTCGACTTCCCCTTCCGCCACGGCCGACATGTCGAGGCCCCGCTCGGTCTGGCGAACCTGGTACTCGCGGATCCCCGCCGAGGCGACAAGGATAGTGCGGATCACGTGCGGGTGAACCTCGGTTACGCCATAGCGGAAGACCTCGTCGGAGCGTCCTTCGACGCTGGCTCGCAGGCAGCCGCCCTGGGAAACTCCGACGGGGACGAACCGGTCGGTGAGCTCGTAGCGGATCAGCGGCTGGGTCAGATTGTGCAAATTGGTGACCAGCACCTTCGCGGAGGCGGTGCCGTTGGGAACGGGGTTATTGCCGTCGTCGACACACTCGGCGATGCACAGGGTCATTGGCGAAAGTGAGCACCGTCTGGCCGGGCTCGCTAAGACCGATGAGACCCTCGGTGGAGACGAACTGATCGATCACGGGGACACCGAAGGCGCCGCTGATGGCGGCGCGATCCTCCGGGGTGAGAAGCTCTGAGTTCGACGTGACCGACAGGGGCGCTTCTTCGTGATCTTTGCGATCTGCTGCTGCTGTGCAGATGATTCTTCTTCGCTCCTCCGGCACTAAGACGAAAAAACAAAAGACATTTTTGAACAGAAGATCGCGAAGGTCACAAAGAGTCACTCTCTTTAAAAGCCATCCGATCCACTTGAGCCGCTACAGTTTTGAAGAGGGGGCTCCAGGCGCCGGCTGCTTCTTCTTTGTGATCTTTGCGATCTTCTGTGCAGATGATTTTTCTTCGCTCTTCCGGCACTAAGACCAAAAAAAAGCAAAGACATTTTTGAACAGAAGATCACGAAGGTCACAAAGAGTCACTCTCTTCAAAAGCCATCCGATCCACTTGAGCCGCTACAGTTTTGAAGAGGGGGCTCCAGGCGCCGGCTGCTTCTTCTTTGTGATCTTTGCGATCTTCTGTGCAGATGATTTTTCTTCGCTCTTCCGGCACTAAGACCAAAAAAAAGCAAAGACTTTGTTGAACAGAAGATCGCGAAGGTCACAAAAAGTCACCCTCTTTAAAAAGCCATCCGATCCACTTGAGCCGCTATTTCGCGAGGAGTTTCCGGAGGTCGAGATTTTTCTTGTCGAGATGGACCGCGCTGAGCAGTTGGCAGCTCTGCACGATCGACGCATCCACCTCGGCATCGCCCCGGATTTAGGCACTTCCCTCGATCGCCGGTTCGAGTCCCGACAACTGGTGACTTGTCCGATGGTCGCTGTTCTCCCAGCCGGGCACGGTTTTGGGGACGCCGCCCCCGAGATCGGCGTAGAGGCGCTTTCCAACCAAATTCTCCTAAGTCCATCCCTGAAACGTCGCCCGGCTATACCCAAGGGCTGGCTCAGCTCTCTGCGCGGCGGCTGATTTCACGCCCGCTGCCATCCACCCGGTCGACGCAGTGGCCAACATCCTGGGGATGATCCCCGCCGGCTACGGCGTCGCCATCTTACCGGAGTTGCTGGTCGGTTCCCCAGGCCATGCCTGTGGGATCAGACGGCTCTCCTCTCCCGTGCCTCTATTTCAATTGAGGATGATCTGGCTGCGTGAAGCTTCTTCGCTGGTGTTGAAAAATTTTTTGGCCGTCGTCAGCCGGTGCATTGAGCACCAAAGAAATCCGCAAGCCGGCAGCCTTTAACCCCGGGGCAACAAGCCGAGTCAACCACCTAGCTGCCCGTCGAATCTTGCGGTCGCAAAAGAGCTGACTTAGGGTCACAAACCATCGTTTGGGGCTACAGAGTGACTCATACGAGAACGAAGGAATCAGCATGGGAATTCTGCTAGCATTTGCGCCTTTCTTTGTGTTTGTCGTGGTCGAGCGGCTTTTAGGCATTACGGCGGGTTTGGTGGGCGCCACAATTACTTCAGGAGGCTTGCTGGTTCGTAACGCGGTAGGCGGGAAAAAAACGATGAAAGTACTGGAGGTCGGAACGGTCCTCCTCTTTGGCGGTTTGGCAGCGTATACCCTCATTGTGAATGCGGCATGGTCCGTCCCCGCGGTGCGGCTGTGCGTGGACGCTGGGCTGTTGTTAGTAGTGCTCGTATCCATCGCAGTTCGCCAGCCATTTACGCTGCAATATGCACGTGAACAGGTATCACGTGAGTTGTGGAATCGGCCTGAGTTCGTCCGCACCAACTACCTCATCACCGCGGTATGGGCCGCAGCCTTCGCCTTGATGGTCGCCGCGGACCTGATGATGCTCTATGTACCGAGCCTCCCGACTTTCGTGGCCATTATTGTGACGGTTCTGGCTATCTGGGGCGCTGCTCGCTTCACTTCGTGGTATCCGAAACGTGAACTTGTAAAGCACGGCCGGCGATCGCCAGGTCCTTGAGCATTACACCCATCTGCGCCGGCTCCCCAATCGTGCTCGTTATCATGGTCGTGCTCGTTCTCGATCTTTGGTTCGCTGCCAAAGACGTCGACGCCGCCGACAAAGACGCCGGCAGTTTGCAGGGCCTCATCGTAGGCCCTCCCGGCTGCTTTATCGCCTTTGTCGAAATGTTCCTGTGATTGCTGGACGAGTAATGCGTATGTCATGCTGTCGGTTATGGTTTCATGTTTGCTGCCGCCGGAGAATTTTCCCGGCTTCATGGTGATGACGTGCAACAACAACGCACTTCGACATTTGCGCAAAACTTTTCGAGTTTATCAAAACAGGCCAACAGTTTGAAACATCAGAAGCTGGCCCGACCGAACGCCTGGATGGGCCGGACCGCGGGCTGGCCATGCTCGCCATCGGCGCCGGCAATATGGATGCGCTCGGCTTCTTCGCCCTCGGCGGGGCGTTGCCCTCAGCGATGACGGGCAATACCGCCCTTTTCGGCCTGGCGCTGGGCCAGGGGCATCCGGCCGCCGCCGCACCGCCCTTGGCCGCCGGCACCGGCTTCGTGTTGGGTGCCGCGCTGGCTGCGGCCCTGCTTCATCTCCGCCTCGCCAAGCTGCCGGCGCACCGCGCCGTCGCCTGGCTGCTCGCTGTCGAAGCCTGCCTCCTCACCGGCTTTCTGCTGGCTTGGCGGTTCGCCGAGAAACCCGTCGCGAGCCTGCCTCTCTATATCCTCATCATCCTCGGGGCTGCCGGTATGGGAATCCAGAGCGTCGCGGCGCGTCAGGACGGCCGGCCCGGCGTCACCACCATCGTATTCACCAGTACCCTTACCGCGATCGTGATTGCCTTGACCGGCGCCGTCCTCGGCTCGCCGCATCGCTTGAGCTTGGCCGCCAAGCGGCAGATCTTTATGTTCCTAGCCTATGTCGCCGGCGCCGTCACCGGCGGCTTTCTCACCTGGCGCGCGATCGATGCGATCCCCTTTCTGCCCCTGCTCGCGTCGCTCGCCGCGCTCTGCCTGCATCGGGTATCCGACCGGACAAGCGCGGATCGGCAGGCTCAGTAGGTGTACCAGAAGGTCAACCTTAGAAAGAAGGAGTTGGGAATATCCGGCTTGGTGCTTGAGAACAACTGACGGATTGTTTCGGCGCTCTTTTCAAAAAGCTCTCAGCCGGTTTGAAAAGGGATTTCCGACGATGAATGCACCTTCGAATCCCCAAACTGACGTTCCGATCGTTGGTGCAGGTCCGACGGGCTTAATGTTAGCCTTGTGGCTGACGCGAATGGGGTTGGTTCCCCAAACGACTCCCGCCACCCGTTGTCAAAGAAATCGCTCTCCGCCACATAGGAGCCGACGCTCGGCAGCACCTTCCTGATCTCGTTCATTGCACTTCTTAATCATTTCTACATTCTCGCGAGCGGCCGCGAGGTCTGGCTCGTGACCAGGAATGCCGGGATAGGCTGGCGGCTCCAAGGCCGCGCAGATAAGCAGCGCGAAAGCGTCCAGAACAGCCGGATTTATCGCCGTATTTTTGGCTGCATCGATCGCTTCGGGAGCGGCGCCCGCAAGGCCCTTATTGAAATGCAGAAGCACCTCCCAATGCCGAGCCGCAGCGCATAGGGAATCGGCGAGTTTTCCTTGTTGGTCCGCCTGGAGGAGCGAGACAGGGATCCATGCGGATTGATAGCCGTGCAGGACCATTCCCGCCTCTCCCAGATTGCTCGCCCAGAACACATTGGCTTCCGGGGCGCCTGGGCGGTCATCGGTAAGGACCAATCCGGGGACTTTCTTGAGAGATCGCGGGTCCCAAAAGTGCCGAGCCGGCCCATCCAGGACCTTCGGCTCTGACACGATGCTGAAATCTTGGGAAGAACTCGCTAGCCACTCGAGGAAGGGTCTCCAGATCGTCTCCGCCTGCTGCCGGTTGAGCCCTTGAAACGCCATGGCGATCTCGAGAGCGTTACCCGGCCGGAGGGCAATCTGCTGACCCCAGTCGGGATTGAGCAGCGACTCGTTGTAGAATTCGACCCCCAACTTCCTGGTTGAGCCGGTTCCAACTCGCTTCGGAGGGCCACTCCGGGTCAGCCGGACGGACACGGGACATGGAACGGGCTGCCGATCCAGCTCGTAACGGGCCGAGCACCCACGACCAAATGCTTGGCAGGAATGGGATCACTGCTGCAGCGAGCTGCAATAGACGCCTTCTGTTCATGCGATCACTTTTGTTCTGTCAGTCCAGCTCAGATCCTTCGCTGGCCTTCGGAAGCGAGCAAAGGCACTTGGTTGATTCTTAAATTCTTGCCCCTTCTTCCAATCCACCCAAATCGTTATCGTCCTCGATGCCTTCGGCCTTGATGCTCGGCAGCAGCGTCGGAACCGCCGGTTCTATCACTGCTCCGATGGAGGCGACGTATAGGACAGGGAGAACAACGGCTTCCAGCCCAAGTCATGCACTTTGCGGATCGGCTGGGCGAGACGCCACACTAGTATTAGTGCACCGTCTTGCATATAATGGTGATGTCGCCGCAGGTCAGTTGGCTGTTTTTACACTAGGTCTGGGACTACGTCGAAGCGTCTTTTGGGTTGAACCGCAGCCGATTATATTCCATTGCAACGAGGCACACATCATCGTTAAAATGTCTGCCTGCCGAGAACCGCTGGACTTCTTCAATGACTTCATTACATAATTGAAAGGCGGGCAATTCACGGCGCATGTTCACAGCCTCCAGCAAACGCCGATAGTCATAGATGTCTCCGCCAGGTCCCTCGACTTCAAATAATCCATCGGTAAAGAGAAGCACCGTGTCGTTCGACGAGAGTTTACAACGGCAGTTGGGATAAAGCGGGTCTTCGAAAAGCCCGAGTGCCGGCCCGTGCTTGCTGCCGTTCAGAGGGTAGGTGTCGGCGCGATCTCTTCCGCAATGAACGAGCAAAGGATTGGGATGTCCCGCATTCGCATAGTTCAATTCGCCTTTCTCCAAATCCGCCAGCAGGTAAAAGGCCGAAGCAAAGAGCGGGACCTCACTATACTCCAGTGTTGAGCGCAGTGCCCGATTGAGCCGGCAAAGCAACTCCCCCGGATCTCCCCAATAATCTCGCAGTTGACCCACCAAAGCACTAACGGTGGAGGCCACAAGAGCCGCACGTACCCCGTGTCCCATCACGTCGCAGATGAAGACCCCTACATTGGTATCGGAGAGTTTCAGGACTTCGAAAAAGTCGCCGCTGACGCTCATGGAGGGCAGATAAAAGTGGTAAAAGTTCACCGCACTCTCTTCTTTGGATTCACGATGCGGAAAGCAGGGATAGCGGTGCGGCAGCATCGCCTGCTGAAGTTCCCGGGCCATTTCCAGATCCTGCTCAAGGGCTTCGTTCTTGGCGCGCAATTCTCTCGCCATCGTGGCCAGTTCTTCCTCGACTCGCTTTTTTTCCGTAATGTCCCGCGAGAGGCCAAAGGTCCCGATGATCTGTCCGCTCGGATCTCGCAGCGGCAACTTTGTCGTGGAAACCCAGGTCTCACGCCCATCAGACCAGGTCTCCTTTTCCTCCAGATTCACCAGAGGCTGTCCGGTGCTTAGAATCTCCTGTTCATCGTGGAGCGCGGCCTCGGCATGTTCGGGAGCGAACAGATCGGCATCGGTCTTGCCGAGCAGGGCTCCCGGATCTTTGAGGCCGGATCGATCTACCATCGCGCGACTTACCGCAAGAAAGCGGCTCTCCCCGTCCTTGAAGTAGATGCTATCGGGCAGATTATCCATCAGTGTCTTCAGGAAAAAGCGCTCTCGTACGAGAGCATTCTCCATTTCGGAGCGCTCCGTCACGTCCCATGAGATGCCAGTCACGCGCATCGGCTTTCCCTGCTGATTACAAGACACTTTTGATCTCGTCCTGAGTGTGTGAATACTCTGATCCATGGGCCAGAACACGCGGAATGCTCCGTCATATTCCGAACGCCTTTCAAGTGCCTGGGCAAATTCCTCGGCTACTTGCTGTCGGTCCTCAGGATGAATCATCTCAAGGAACTGTTCATAGCGCCCGCCGAAGGTTGAGGGCGCAAGCCCAAAGAGCGCGTGCATCCGTTCGTCCCAATGCATGGAGAATGCGAACGGATGCCAATCCCAGGTACCCATGCCTGCCGAGCTAAGTGCAAGATACAGCCTATCCTCATTGCTGCTGGAAAATCCTTCTGCCAAAGCCAACGAACGCTCATTCATTGCAAGGGACGGCTCCTGTGATTCGTTCATCGTGAGGCGATGTTATCCCGCAAATAAATGAATTTGCCAATCACCATCGGTGAGAACGCAGAAGCACCCGTCGCAAACCGCTTTTATTAGCGAGGGTCAGAGTAAGCCATTGCTTTGAGCACGTCAGTCCCACGTCGGATACCTCCGTCCACGTAGACTTCAACGGCACCGTCCACCGCATCGACGATCCCGGGTAAGACCGCAATAGTCGCCGGAGTCGTGTCCAACTGCCGGGCGCCGTGGACACGATAATGCCGGAGGCGCCGAGTTTGGTGGCACGCCGGGCGTCATCCAAACGCAAAATACCTTTCACCAGGATTGGCAGTTTCGTTACCCCAGCCAGCCACTCGACGTCTTTCCAGGTCAACGCCGCATCAAATAGCGAGGCGATGTAGGGGGACAGCTCGGAGCTGCCCATGCTCCGGCAAGGTAAAGCGGTTTCGTAAGTCGCGTTCGCGCTTGCCCAGCACTGGCGCGTCGACCGTCAACACGATGGCCTGGCAACCGGCGGCTTCGGCGCGCTTGACGAGCGAGGCTGAGAATCCCCGATCTTTCAACACGTAGAGCTGGAACCAGACAGGCCCGGTGGCCGTTGCCATGGCTTCTTCGATTGAGCAGTTGTCAGTGTCAGTGGGAGAGTCGATGGAAGTGTGCATTTTGAGAGGAGAGCTGATTCAGAGGGAGAGAAATGAAATCGAGGGCGGTCGGCAAACCACGCATCAAAGGTGACACTGATCTCGAGCTAATTATTCTCGCCACTGACACTGAGAACTGAGAAGCGACAACTGAGAACTGAAAAAAAAGCTTCCGCTCAATGTCCTGAATGGTGCGGCTGGTTCGTCGGATAATTGAATCCGGTAATATTCAACGAAATTTAGACACGGAAAATATGTTTGCCGGAGCGGCCATTTCAAGCAACAGCATTTGAAGAAAGAAAAGACCACGAATATGACACATCAAATCAAGCCAGTTCCTGAAGGCTATCACACCATCACTCCTCACCTGGTGGTGAAAGGAGCCAGTCAAGCCATTGAGTTTTATAAGAAGGCTTTTGGGGCGGAAGAACTTAATCGCCTGCCTGGGCCGGATGGCAAATCGATCATGCATGCGGCACTCAAAATCGGGGACTCCATTCTCTTTCTGGTGGATGAATTTCCAGAGATGGGCTGCCAGGGACCGGAAATCGGCGGTAAAAGTCCCGTCACGATTCATCTGTTCGTGGAGGACGTCGACTCCACTTTCAACGCCGCTTTGGCAGCGGGTGCCGAACAGACTATGCCCGTGGCGGACATGTTTTGGGGCGATCGCTACGGAAGGCTGGTGGACCCATTCGGACATCATTGGTCCTTGGCAACGCATAAGGAGGACCTGACACCGGAAGAAATAAGCAAGCGGGCACAGACAGCCTTTTGCAGCCAATAAAGAAGTTGTCAGTGGGGGAGGAAGTTATCAGTGGTCGGTTGTCAGTGCCAGTGGGGAGGAAGAGTCGGGCCAGCTATCGGTGTCAGTGGGAAGAGGAAGGGTCGGGCCAGTTGTCAGTTCTCAGTTGTCAGTGTCAGTGGGAAAAGGAAGGGTCGATGGAGGTCTGCATTTTGATGGGTGAGCTCATCGAGAGAGAAATTGAAATCGAGGGCCAGCAACCGGAAACTTCTCGATCACGCATCAAAAGGTGACACTGACCTCGAGCTAATTATTCTCGCCACTGACACTGACACTGACACTGACAACTGGCAACTGCTTGTCAACTGCTTCAGGTTGATCTGGGCGGCCCAATGTTGGCGGGAGCCGGCCACTCCAGGTCGCGGTTGAGCTCGCGCAGGGAAGCCGCTCCGACCAGAGCCAAAGCGAGACGCAACTCCTCGATTATCAGCGAAAGGCACCGCGCCACCCCATCCGTTCCGCCGACAACCAAAGCGTACAAGTACGGTCGCCCAATCAGGACCGCGTTTGCGCCGCGGATCAGGGCTTTCAGCGCGTCGGTGCCGCGCCGGATGCCGCCATCCACCAACACCGGAACCCGCCCGGCTACCTGTTGGGCGATGTCGGGCAAAGCCTCGATGGGGGGAATAATCGTGTCGAGGTTACGTCCGCCGTGATTCGAAACCATGATTCCGTCAACCCCCGCCTTAATCGCCAATTCCGCGTCGGCTGGGTGCAGGATGCCTTTGAGCAACAGCTTGCTTTTCACCACCGAACGCAACCAGTCGACGTCGCGCCACGTCACCGCGCTGTGGGCACCGGGGTCCGACGCGGCTCGCACACGTGCCGCGTGCGGCAGGGGAACATCGGCCGGAATACGAAAGCCAGCCCGCAGTTGGCGAGGGCGTAACCCGAGCACGGGCGTATCGACCGTCACGCACACCGCTTCGCAGCCAGCGGCTTCGACCCGCGCGATCGAGTCGCGCGTGAATCGGCGGCCGCCTTGAACGTAGAGCTGGAACCAACACCGAGCCCCGGGCACCGCCGTGATCTCCTCGATCGACACCGTCCCGTTGGAGCTGAGGACAAAAGGGACGCCGTGGCGCAATGCGCCCCGGACGGAGCCAAGTTCGCCTTCCGGGTGCATAAGCCGTTGGTAGGCGGCTGGCGCAAGAAGGAAGGGCGCAGGTAAAGACCTGCCAAAGAGTTCCTGCCCCAAATCCACGGGCACCACGGACCGAAGCACGCGAGGCCGCAAAAAAATCCTTTGGTAGCTTTCTTCGTTGGCGCGTATGGAGTGCTCGTGGCCGGCGCCACCCGCCACGTACTCGTACACCGCATGCGGCAGCCGCTGGCGGGCTTCCGGCTCGAATTCGTGAAGAGCAAGAAACTGCTCCATGTTCGCGGGGCCTTTTGAGCGTGTCGCATCGTCCACGCGGTTGTCATGTTTCTTCATGAACTTGCCCCTACGAGAACTCGAACTAGACTAGGTGCTATCAAAAAACCGCACCCCAGGTTTCAACCCGCAGCCGATACTGATCGACAGAGCCGCTACGACCACGGCCACCGCCCGGAAACTTTCGAGCCCGTTTTCCCAAGGTACCCATTGGACTTGGAGGGTCCTCTTCACATTTCGCGCGCCCAACCGGGACGGTTGCGCAGGTGATACAACATTTCGCCTGCTTTCGGAACCAGCAGGACGCCTTCCTCTTCGCGGTCGGCAAACTCTTTGGGGTCGATTGTTGCCGGATCGCGATAGCCAAGATTGATCTCCGCGCAAATCTCTTTGGGAATCCCGGTCGCGAGGGTCACCTGGACCCGGCAGCGCTCGATTCCATCCTCGTAGCTGCCGATCCCGCGGACGTGCGTGGAATGGGCCAACACACCCCAGGCGACGTCCTTGTACTTGTCCCATTGTTTCAGGAAGTAATCCCGGCAATGGTAACCGATACTCCGGATCAGGGCGCCGTGGGTGACCGAGATCTCGTGGATGTGGGGCGCATAGATGATGAGTTCGCCCCCATCGGCCACCACCGGTTCGAGTTTGTACATGCATTTGCCGCCGACCCAAAGTTCGTCGTACATCGGCGGCGCGCACGACAGCACGGTGGGGAATGGGCGCTCCTTATAAGTAATGTGGAGCGTTCGTGACAAGTCGCTTGCCTGATCCCAAGCGTTCTCCGGTGAGCCGACAAAGAGGCCCGCCAGTTGTGCATGGTCGACCACCATGCAGAAAGCTAGTTTTGGTACCGTAACCATCGAGGCTGCCCGATCCACGACTTTGCGCACCGGCGTGTATTTATTGCCGATGATCATGGGGTTGGTGACTACCGCCCCAAGCCAATGGAAGAAGTTCAGCACTTCCGGTCCGCTGACACCTGGAAACAGGTATTTGTTACCTCCGGAAAACCCCACGACCTCGTGCGGAAAAACCGGTCCGACGATGATGAGCTGGTCATATTCAAAGACCCTTTGGTTGACGTTGACGGGTACATCCATCGCAAAGAGGCCGCCGCTGAGATCTTTGATCTCCTTTGCCGAAATGGTGCCGATGTGTTTCAAGGCTAGCGAATTATCCCACTCGTGATTGTAAAACCGTACCGACCCGTATTTTGCGCGGCGCTCCTCGACAGATATTTCCAGCCGATGGCAGATAGCCTCTTCATTCATTGGTTGATGCGTGCCGAGCGCGATCATCACGTCGAGCACGGCGGCGCGAGCGGCGATCTGGTCGAAAATTCCTTTGAAGAGCATTCCCAAAGGACATGTTCGCGTCCCGTCAGGAACGATCAGGAGCACCTTTTTTCCGCGAAATTCCGAAGCCGGACAAGCCTCGCGAATCATCTCGAAAACCTGGTCGTTGCTCAGGTAAGAACCCGGCGGGCCGGACTGTGAGAGGGTTAGGGATGACATAGATGCCTTTTTGAATGAAACGATGGAGGAAGAGCGTTGGAAGCTAGAGAAAATAGCATACGCTCCTCCTTCGGAAAAGGTGGTAAGGCCATGCCGGCAATCGCCTAACCGTCGTCGTTCTCGATCTCTGAGCGTTGATAGGCAAAAGCAGCTTGAGACGGGGTAAATGGGAGTGCGTATATTACCGCCAAAGCCGTCGATCAGTCGCGGAAAATCTTACCGGGGTTCATAATATTGTCAGGGTCGATCGCCGTCTTGATGGCGCGCATCACGCTCATCGCCTCGCCGTGCTCGGCGCTCAGGAAGTCGATCTTGCCGCAGCCGATGCCGTGCTCGCCAGTGCAGGTTCCGTCAAGCGACAACGCGCGATATACGAGCCGTTGATTGAGTCGTTCGGCTTCCGCCATCTCCTTCGGTTCTTTTGGGTTGAGCATGAAGCCGACGTGAAAATTGCCGTCTCCCGCGTGCCCGACGATGCCTGCCGGCAGAAAGGAAGCCGCGATGTCCTGTTGCGTCTCGGTGATGCATTCGGCGAGCCGGGAAATCGGCACGCAGACATCGGTCGCCCAGAGCTCCGCGCCCGGTCGCGACGCTTTCCATGCGTAATACGTGTCGTGTCGCGCCTGCCATAGCTTGTGGCGTTGCTCCGGTTTGGTTGCCCAAGCGAAATGAGTACCATCCTGATCAGCGGCGATTCTCTGGACCATTTGAGCTTGTTCCGCCACACCATTCTCCGTGCCGTGGAACTCCATCCAAAGCATCGGCGCGACGGGCAAATCGAGCTTCGAATACCGAATGATTGAGTCCATGGTGGCTTCGTCGGCCAGTTCAATGCGCGCCACCGCTATACCCTCCTGAATGATTTGGATCACTGCGTTGACCGCGGACTCTACGCTGGGGAAAGAGCAGGTCGCCGCCGAAATCGCGGACGGAATGCCGTAAAGCCGGACCGTCACCTCGGTGATTACCCCGAGTGTCCCCTCCGAACCGACGAAGAGACGGGTCAGATCATAGCCTGCCGATGATTTCCGCGCTCGGCGTGCCGTCCGGATAACGCGTCCATCCGGCAAGACAACAGTAAGTGATAGGACGTTTTCCCGCATCGTGCCGTAGCGGACCGTGGTGGTGCCCGAGGCGCGCGTGGCCGCCATTCCGCCGAGGGTAGCATTGGCTCCCGGATCGACCGAAAAGAACAGGCCGGTATCCCGCAGATGCTCATTGAGTTGCTGGTGGGTCACGCCGGCCTGTACAGTTGCATCGAGGTCGCCAGCGCTGACCTGCAGGATCTGTTTCATCCGCGAGGTGTCGATACACACCCCGCCCCGCAACGCCACCACATGGCCTTCCAAGCTGGTGCCAACGCCAAAAGGGATAATCGGCACTTTGTGTCGCGCACATATCTTGACGATCTCGCTTACCTCCCCCGTCGACTGCGCGAACGCAACGGCGTCCGGCGATACACAGGGATGATAGGAGGCATCCTTGCCGTGTTGTTCGCGCACCGGAGCGGCGGTCGACAAGCGGTCGCCGAGCAATTGATACAGCGACGGGATCGCCGCATCGCGCGCGGCGGAGGCAACGGATTCAACGGTGATAGGATGGGTCATAGTATTCCTTTCTACTGTTCTGGACGAATCGACAGCGCAAGAACAACCTTATCGTAAATGAGCCCGAGATAGCCAAGAGCAATGCGGGCGGACATCTCTCTGTTTGATCCACCCTCTCCCAAAAATCGTTCTCGTTCTCGTCGTCGTCCTCGTTCTCGATCTCTGAGCGTTGCCCGGTAAAAGCCCTTTACTCTGGCAGAATAAACGTAAACAGAGAGTCCCCTCCTTTCCCGCCGACCGAGAAAGCCACTCTTCGTTATAAAAGCGGTCACAGACGGCCCATTTACGGAATCCAAGGAAGCGATCGTAGGCTACTGGTGCATTCAGACAACGAATCTTGACGAAAGCGGTGCAAATCGCGGAAGGCAACCCCTGTCTGGACTACGGCGTAACCGTCAAGGTCCGCCCTATTGTCCCTGAGGCCTGATCGTAAAAACGCCGCTAGAGCACGGTCTCGCATATTATGGTGATGCAACTGGTTTGTGCAGCGGTCCTGCGCGTGGCATATGCGATGGCTAAACAGATGGATGAAGGGGAATTTGACTTTCTAATGGTTCTGAAAGAAATCAGATCGCAGACCACCTAACTTTTCCAGCAACAGCGGATCGAATATTCCACCTTTTTATGCTCTGGTTCTCTGAAGAAAAGCTTTCCCGTCTACAGCGCTGGATTCTGATCGAAGCTTACGGCGAAATCATAGAAGCAGGATCGGACGAACCCAAGAAATATCGCCGTACGAGCTATTTACCGCCCGTTCACCTTTTGAGAATCTTTGTTTTACGAGATTACTTTAAGATTCCGCTTCGAACGCAGAGGAAAGACTACGGGCACAAATGGCTGGTGATCGACGATGCGGCGGTGGGACCAGAGAAAGCAAACGCCGCGCGAACCTCGCTAAGCCGCTCACTCAGACGACTAAAAGAACGAGGGCTTATCTCGGATTCGATTAGGTTAACTTCTCGCGGAATCCAAGTCGCCAAAGAGCTTTCAGCGAAATCACATTGAAACGGTAATCGCACCGGCCAGAAAAAAGGTGAACCCAAACAGAGCTCCTTTCTCTCGTCTCCTCAATCGTTATCGTTCTCCTCCTCGACCTCTCAGCGCGGCCGGCCAAAAGCGCCTTACTCCGCCAGAAAACCGTGAACCCAACAGACAGCCGCGCTCCTCTTTCGCCAACCGGGAAAATCACCTCCCAAAAAATCGTTATCGTTCTCGTCGTTGTGCGATCGCTACCCGTCGCCAGCCAAAAGCGCTCCACTCCGCCGTAAAACCGTCCACTAACGCCCCCCCCGCGGCTGAATGTAGCCCTAGAGAACCGATAAAGACGACGAGAACGACTAAGAGAAATTGGCCCACGCCTCGAGCGGGATTCCCTTAACCCTCCCTTCATCGAGCACGTTCCCCGTCATCAAATCGCGATAATATTCCGTCCACCCGGAGACTCTTGATTGCGCGTATCCGTGTCGCGCGCCGCCGTCTGCATCTCCACCGGGCATTGGGTAACCCAGGCCGGCGAAGTAAGCGCAAACACCATGCAGCCATTCATGAAGCCATACTTCGCCCACCACCGGGATCTGCCATCTCCACGATTCTGTATTGGCGATCGTGGCGTATGTCGCATTGTTTGACCATCTGGAAGCAGCCAGACCCAAGCCCCACCCCGCGGATCGCACTGATGTTCCATCCTTCAAATTGCGCTGCGGCCATAGAATGAAGATCGAATCATAGGAACCCGGCGTCGCCAAACGGTCAATCTCTTCCCGGGTATCGGTGGGCGACGGCCAGTACATGCCTTCGCTCATGTGCGTCAACGATGTGAGGCATCTCTCCACTCGATGGATCTCGTAACGGACAGTGGCTCTGTGGGATGTCAACTCTTCGACCAGCGAAGGAAAATGTTGGAAAGAATCGACCCCATCGCTCACTTCCGTATCCGTCAGAACGTGGATGAATCGTTGTCCGCTTTCCGATTGATCCCGAAACTGTACGTCGATCGCCGGATAGATAAGAAGCAACGAACGCCAAATGGTCATTTGCGACAATGTACAAATTGGCCGACCACCCCGCCAGTCTCCTCTCTTGAACCACGACATGGATGTCGCTCCAGCCACGAATCGTCCGACAGCAACACCTCGCGCCCCAGCATTCGCTCCATCGTCTGTTTCCCTGACGAACTTATTGGCCGAACCCTCGCCAGAGCAGGCAGACGAATGGCAACACTTTTTCGTTCCCTGGTTCCGTCTCGGCCAAGCGCGCAAGACGGTCAATGATCTCAGGAGCAAACTCTTCCCGAGAAAGATATTCGCGGATATCAACCCAGAGATCTCGCACATCCGTCGCAAACCCCGGATATATGAAGTAGGCGAACGCTGTCGTGTCCAAGATGAAGGGGAGAAACGATGAAGGATTGGGACCGAAGAAAGAAGCATAGGCTTGCTCGAATAGCTGGGTAAATCAGAGCGAACCGCGTAGTGGTAGGCAGCGTTCGCAAGAAGCCATGATCTCGAATTTAACCAGCACAGTTCCCGTTGATGCTCGCGGGGTCACGAAACGTTTCGGCGAATTCGTGGCGCTGAAAGAGTTAAGCTTGGTCGTTGATTCGGGACAATGCGTTGGATTGCTCGGGCCGAATGGCGCGGGTAAGTCCACGTTCATCGGCTGTCTTTACGGCTCAGTCGAACGGTCAGGCGGCGATCTTCGGGTTTTCGGCTTTGATCCGGGTCGAGATGCGCGGCGCATCAAACAACGAATTGGCGTGGTTCCACAGGAAAACGCTCTCGACGAGGAACTGACCGTAGTTGAAAACATGAGACTCTACGCCCGTTTCCAAGGCGTGAGAGACCCTTTCCGACGCATTGAAGAATTGCTGGAACACATGTCGCTGGGCCACAAACGCGATGCTCAGATCCGATCCCTCTCCGGAGGAATGAAGAGGAGGCTCACTTTTGTGCGAGCTCTGCTATCGGATCCTGAGTTGCTGATTCTCGACGAGCCGACGACCGGCCTTGACCCCACGGTTCGGCATCTGCTCTGGGACAAAGTGCTCTCATACGGGCAAGCAGGAAAAACGATCCTCGTCACCACACACTATATGCACGAAGCGGAATTGCTTTGCGACCGGGTGATTATCCTCAATCACGGTGTTGCGGTGGCGGCGGGGTCACCAAAGGAATTGATCGAAAAAGAGACTCCGGGATTTGTTGGCATCTTTGAAGCCGATCAGGCGAGTACTCTCAAGATGCATCTTGATTCCAATTGGCATTGTTTCATGCAAGCCAGGCAATACTGCGTTCGCGCACCTGAAATCCAGCATCTCATCGCCTTACAAGCCGCCTCCGGAGTGACGGCGATTCAAATGCGCCCGGCGAACCTGGAAGATGTCTATCTCAAACTAACCGGAGAGGAACTGGGCGAAAATGAGTGATTTTATTTTGTCATTCCGATTGGCCTGGCGCGTCGTTGTCAGAAACTGGGTGGTTTATCGCAAAGATTTCCTGGCCAACGTTTCGCCGACCCTCGCGGATCCGGCGTTGATGATGATCGCGCTCGGCATGGGCCTTTCTCCCTTCATCGGAAGCATACACGGCTTGAGCTATTCTCAGTATCTTGCCCCGGGAATGGCGGCTACCACGGTCCTTTTCACCGCGTTTTTCGAGTGCAGTTACGGTTTCTACGTTCGCATGACGTTTGAGTCGGTCTATAAGGCGATGCTGACCACACAGATCGGTACACGTGAAGTTGTCTTGGGCGAGTACATCTGGGTGACGATTCGAGCCGGATTGATGGCCGGCGGGGTCGGGATTGTGCTGGCGCTCCTGCGGTTATTGCCCAATCCATGGGCGATATTTCTTTTTCCGTTGATCGGCGGAATGCTGGCCATCCCGTGCGGCGCAATCGGACTACTCGCCTCGTCGTATGTTCGCAACATCAACCAGTTCCAAACAGTTTATTCCTTTCTCATCGCACCTATGTACTTCATCTCAGGCACCTTCTTTCCGCTTGCGGATCGTCCGGTATTCGGAGCCATTGTCCAGGTTTCGCCTTTCTACCATGGAGTGAGTTTATTGCAGATGGCAGCCTGGAATCAGTTTTCGCCGAATAGAATCTCCTATCATCTGGGTGTTATGCTCGCTTATGCGCTTGTCCTCGGTCTTTGGTCGCTCGTTCGGATTCGCAAGAAGCTCATTGATTAGGAGCCAGGAGTTCAGGACAAACAATCGTATTCGACGTCTTTGCGAACGAGCATCGCCATCCGGTTGGTTCCTCCGTTCACGTGTTCAAGGCGCTTTTAACCGTCGCAGCTAAAGGCGGTTGTGATCTGATGGAAACGGGCACTCTGACAAGACTTGGTCGTGTTCACTTGGTCAGACTCTCTTCTAGATTCTTGGATGGAACGGATTTTGATTTCCGCGTTTAAGGCCGGATGTATTGAGTAGATCAAACGGGTTCAGTCCACGCCTCCACTGCTGATGGTTACACTGCTGGGCCGACCGATGGCAAAGGTCGTTCCGTTCGATGAACGGGGGAAACTGGTGTCAAGCTCGGTTCACGGATCGGTCATGCTATTTTCACGGGCGACATTGTTCATTTTGATTTTGATGATGATTGGAAGATGAATCGATGACTCTGATACAGCCTAAGCAACATAGCCAAATAAAGTTTGCATCTGTGCTAAACGCCAGGAATTCCATCTCGGCGTGCGAGCAATCTTACATTCACAACGGTTCTAACAAGCGGCTCATTCTTGCAACGCGATATTTCGCCACTTGCACCCATACAAAACGTGCACTTCCCTCTGAATCTAGGTATTATCCATAGCCACCATTGGAACAAGAGGTATGCGGATAAGCAGTTACTTCATGTCTCGTTGGTCATGCCGATGTAGAAGAAGTTATCAGTGTCAGTAGCAGATTGGGAGGCCAACCCTGTTGTAGAGGGAGGCAACGTCGCCATTCGGGGATTGAGGCACAGAGATAAAAACCGACAAATGATAAAAAGAAATGACACTTATGAACGAGACACCCCTCACCGACAATGAAGTCGTAATCGAGCGCCACGACCTGGAAATCATGCGGCGGACGCATCTCTGGCCTTTCGGCTCGTTCCTTCAGCTTAAACACCAAGTTGCGGTAGACTCGCATGGCATCTCCAGGACGGCGATTCTTTACCATTTCAACGCGCACCCAAAACAAAAGCAGAGGTACGTCTTCCTTCCGGAAACGAATATCTACAATATCCCCGACGAATTCTGGACGAACGCTGCCGATTACCGGAGCGGCGGCGAGACGTTGCTGTTTGAGATTATCATGGAGGGATGGATCGTAGGGTGAAGAAGAAGAAGTTGTCAGTGTCAGTTGCCGGTTGTCAGTAGGTATCTGGTCTTAATTGGAGTTCGCACTTCGAGGGCCGTCTCAGTGTGGGGTCAGCTGTGGGGTCAGCCGTGAATGGCGCTTCTAAGTTAAGGAGGATTTGGAGCGATTTATTGCCCCGGAGGGGCTCTGGAGTGCGCCTGAAAGTACGCACCAAGAGAAGGTGAAAGTCCTTTCCGGACGGGAACACTGGCCTGTCCGTAGCAGAAGGTAACTGCGTCGTCGAGAGGCGGGGTGGAGAGCAACCGGAAGCGAAAGACCAGTCCATAAACAAAACAATGTTGAACTCGATTCGGCCAAGATGCATTGGCGAGCCTGCTCCTGTGTGGCGAAGCCAAGACCGGAGACCGTCCCGTGAAGGGGGAGCGACAATTCCGCGACCTATCCCTGGCGAGGCAGTGAGCAGAACGATAGGAATGCATAGGGTGGTTGGAGATAGAATGGTCTGAAGTCGGAGCGATATGAATCAGGGATCACGAACCGGGAAAGGAACAGCGTTCATGGTCAGTAGAAGGCCCGAAGAACTGTGCCCGGGAGGTGACAGAGCCTCCGTAGTAGCGAAGAAGCGGGGTAATGCCCGTGGAGTCAAGGGAGGCAGGAAGGTGGAGATGCTGAACGAAAGTACGAAGGAAAACAGCACCGTAAATGTCCAATGGACTCAGTTCGGTGAAGAGCAAAAGCAAGTACGCGAACCTTCGACTCTAGTCCGGAGTCTATTGGCCGCCCCGGTAACGGGAGACAACGACTGAACGAACCTGAAAGTTCAGGAGATTGCATCGGCTAATCTTCTCGAAAGGTAACCACCAACTGGAGAGCCGGATCCAAAATGTGGTCTTCCCACTTATGTGGTGTTGGGCTCGTAAACCGCGCCCAGTGAGGGCAAAGCGCGCCGGCAGCGCCACATAAGCAAACCTCTCGTGGGGTGGAGATCTCATCAGGAGATGAGCGTTACGCGAAGCGCTCATTGAGTATTCCGCCGCAACGAACGCGTTGCGAATGTGTCAGGTAATCTGATTTTCCAGATTTCGTCGCATTTTCCATTACATCAAGAAACACTCGTATATGCGTTATTTAACGTTCCTCTCGTAGCGCCGTTGTGATGGATCAGCCGACAAATTGCTCTTACTGCAAGAAAAGCCCCTAGAGGTTATTTCCTACGTTCATTAATCAGACCTGATGTGATGAAGCAGATGCAGATCACCTCAGCTCCTGACGATTGAACAATGTTTAAAAGCCTGGCCTGTTTCGCTCTTCTCAGCATCGCCCTATTCGATGTTAACACCTTCGCCTCCACAGCGGGCTCCAGTAACTTTCCCGATAATGTCAGTGTCAGTGGGAAAGCCGCCAGCGGCAGGCAACATTTCAAAGAGGAGTCATCAAAAATTATGAATCACATACGAGTTACCGACGACGATGTCTTAGCCGGACACAACGAGTTAGAAATGATGCGGCGGCCGCACTTGTGGCCTTTTGGCGCATTTCTTTTGCTTAAACACATGGTTGCGGAATCGCACGGAGTTCCCTGGACGGCGATCCTCTATCATTACGACCCGAACCCGAAACAAAAGCGACAATACATCTTTCTTCCCGGGGCGAATATGTACAATATCCCCGCCGAAGTTTGGGAGGATACAACCCCCTACCGAAAGGGAGGAGAAGCAATGTTGCTGGAGATTGTTAGGGAAGGGTGGACCGTTACGTAGCCTGTAATCGTGCTCGTTCTCGTCGTCGGTATCGGTCTTTGACAGCTGCTAGTGCCGTTAATAAGAGTTCACCGCCAAGCATCGCCCTGAGTCGAATAGTAACCACTTCTAGCGTTATTCGAGTAATTTTATTGGGCGTTAGATAAAATCACAGGTAGTTGTAACCGTTCATAGGCGCAACATGTTACTGTCAAATAGTCGGTAATCTCGTTTCTCGTGCCGTTCTGGGTCTTTGGTGTTTTACGGCATGTTAGCAGCGGTCAAAGATCGATAACGACTATAAGAAGAGCACGATTCAGAGGCAGGCTACTAAGGGAGCTCGCTGCGGCGCAAGATCGATGAAGGAAGCACTGATTGTTATTCGAGATTGTTATGGAGGGGCGGATCATCAATTAATCCATGATCGTGACCGTGCTCGTCATCGTTCTCGGTCTTCGGTGGATTAACGCGGCCTGGGATGACAGCGGTCAGAGATCGAGGACGAAGACGATGACGAGAACGATTAAGAGGAGGCACAGGGCACCAAGGGCCGAATCAATATTCTAAAAAATCCTCCGTGACCTGCACGGCCTTCGTGCGAGACTCGACCGAAATGGAAGCCCGTAGACGATGTCATTGGAAATAGCGGTTTCTCCCGGCGGCCGGCTCTTTGTCGAGCGGACGGCGGAGATTTTGCCGACAGTGAACGAGAGATGGGCCGCACGCTTGGAGACGGCCTTTGGCGCGTCGGCCGCAGAGGGGCTTCTGCTGTTGGCGACCGATGCGCTGACGCTCTCCATGCCGCCGTCGCCGGCCTATTGGCGGGATTTTGCGCGCGGTTACTTGCAGCGGCTCTGTCATACGGGAGGAATCGATAGCGGGGCGGTACCGCTGCTGCCGTCCGAGCGCGACGAACTTTTGGAGTTCGTGCAGGAGGCGCCGCCGATGCGCGGCGGCGAATTTCTGACCTCCGATTTGCTCGAAAAACTCTGGCAAGAGTTTGGCGCGTTGGTGATCCGCGAAACCGCCGCGACCGGCCTGTCCGGATGGCTGAAATCGAAGAACCCGCTTTGGCAGACCGTCGGCCGGGTGACCTTTCATCTTGCTGAAAACAAGCGCGACCCTAATCGTCCTTTCGCGTTTCTAGCCACCTATACGCATCGGCTCTCCGACCAGGGAAAGCCGCAGCATCTGCCGCTGGCGCGCGCTTTGCAGGAGTACGCCGGAGCGAAGAATAAGGCCGCTCTCACCAGCCTGCTGGCGCCGGTCCAACGAGCCGCGGAGAAGAGTGACCTGGCACGCGAGATGGTAGAGAATCGCCGGCTGTTTCAGCCGATGGTCTGGACCCCGCGCGAGGCTCACCGTTTTTTGCGCGACATCCCGCTGTTTGAAGAAAGCGGTCTCCTGGTACGGGTGCCCGATTGGTGGAAAGGCGGGCGGCCCGCGCGCGCACAGGTCAATGTCCGGATAGGCGAGAAACCGAGCAGTCTCCTTGGCTTGGAGAGCCTGATGGATTTTTCGGTCGAGATCGCGCTCGAGGGCGATCGGCTCACGGCTACCGAGTGCCGCCAGCTAATGGCCGCGAAGGAAGGACTCGTTTTGCTCAAAGGCAAATGGGTGGAGATCGACCGCGATCGGCTCACTCAGGTACTCGCACACTGGCAGCGGATCGAAAAAGGCAACGAGGGCGTCTCGTTTCTCGAAGGGATGCGGCTGCTGGCCGGCATCGGCCGCGACGACAGCGATCCGCTGGCGCAGCCCGAGACCCGCGAATGGTCTCAGGTCATGCCCGGCGAATGGCTGCGCAAAACCCTGGGCGCCATGCACGATCCCTCGGTCATCGAAGGGTTCGACCCCGAGGGCGATCTGCGGGCGCAATTGCGCGGTTACCAGCGCGAGGGTGTGCGCTGGCTCTGGTTCATGAGCCGGCTGGGCCTGGGGGCGTGTCTGGCAGACGACATGGGTCTTGGCAAGACGATTCAGACTCTCGCGCTGCTGCTCCAGCTCAAGCGCGAAACCGCGGGTGCACCGGCTGCTGCACCGTCTCTGCTCGTAGCGCCTGCCTCGCTGCTGGCTAACTGGAAAAGCGAGATCGCGCGATTCACCCCAACGCTGGACGTTTTCTTTGCCCATCCGTCGGAAACGCCGCTGCAAACGCTCAAGGACGCTGTCGCCGATCCGGCGCGCACGCTGTCCGGGAAAGACCTGGTGATCACGACCTACGGCTTGCTGGCCACACGCCTGACGTCGCTGCGGCAAATCGATTGGCGGCTCGTCGTGCTCGACGAGGCGCAGGCGATCAAAAATCCGGCGGCTCGCCAGACATCGGCGGTTAAGGAGCTACGGGCGCAGGCGCGGATTGCGCTCACCGGCACACCGGTCGAAAACCGGGTTGGCGATCTCTGGTCGTTGTTCAGTTTCATCTGTCCCGGATTGTTGGGGAGTGCCGCCGAGTTTGGGCGAACCATCAAGCGTCTAAGCAGCGACCAGACCCGCCATTTCGCGCCGCTCCGCAATCTTACCCGGCCATACATCTTGCGCCGGCTCAAAACCGACAAGAATATCATCAGCGATCTGCCAGAGAAGACCGAGATAGGGGCGTGGTGTGTGTTGAGCAAAGCGCAGGCTGCGCTTTACCAGCAGTCGGTCAAGGAACTGGCCGAAAAACTCGACATCGTCGACGGCATCCAGCGGCGCGGACTGATCCTGGCCTTTCTGATGCGGTTCAAACAGATCTGCAATCACCCTTCGCACTGGCTCGGCGACGGCGCATTCGATCCAGCCGAGAGCGGGAAGTTTGCCCGGCTGCGCGAGTTGGGTGAAGAGATCGACGCGCGTCAGGAGAAGGTGCTGGTTTTCACCCAGTTCAAAGAAATTACCGGTCCGCTGGCGACGCATCTGGAACGAATTTTTGGCCGCCCCGGACTGATCCTCCATGGCGCCACGCCGGTCAAGGAGCGGCAACGGCTGGTCGAGAGGTTCCAGCAGGATGCCGGGCCGCCGTTCTTCATTCTCTCGTTGAAAGCGGGTGGAACCGGGTTGAACCTGACCGCCGCCTCCCATGTCATTCACTTCGACCGTTGGTGGAATCCGGCTGTCGAAAACCAGGCCACTGACCGCGCTTTCCGTATTGGACAGAAGAAAAACGTCCTGGTACACAAGTTCGTTTGCCGTGGTACGATCGAAGAGCGCATCGATGGCCTTCTTGAAGAAAAGAAGAGCCTGGCAACGGAGCTGCTTGAAGGCGGCGGCGAAAACCTGTTAACAGAGATGGCAGACGACGAACTGCTGCGATTCGTAGCCCTTGATCTCAAGAGCGCTGTGCAAGAGTGATTTGAGCGGACCAATTTTATGAGGTGGGAATGGAGCTACAAACCGTACGTAAGCGCCGCCGAAAAACGCCGCCGCTCCAAGAAAGCGGCAATTGCGCTCGAAAAGGAAGGGCAGAAGATGAACCCGATCCGTATCGACGGAAGAACGATCGCCCGCAGTTTCTGGGGCAAAGCCTGGTGCGAGAATCTGGAAACCTACAGTGATTATCGAAACCGGCTCCCGCGCGGTCGCACGTACGTGCGGAACGGCTCGGTCGTCGATTTCCGGATTGTCCCGGGCGAAATCCGTGCGTTGGTGTTTGGAAGCGACCTTTACCGGATCACGATCAAAATTCAACCCGTTCAACGGGCCGAGTGGAAGGCATTGAAAACCGACTGTGCTGGGCGGGTGGGTTCGCTGATTGATTTGTTGCAGGGCAAACTTTCCACCCAGGTCATGGAGATCATCACCCGCCGCGAGACGGGCCTTTTCCCCAGACCGGCCGAAATCAGGCTGAGTTGCTCATGCCCCGATTGGGCCGGGATGTGCAAGCATGTCGCGGCGACGCTCTATGCCGTTGGGGCGCGTCTCGACGAGAGCCCGGAACTGCTCTTTGTGCTTCGCGGAGCTGATCACCTCGAACTCGTCACCGAGGCGACAACGAGCGTGACCGCAGGCGCCTCGACCTCCCCGGACGGTTCGGCCGCGCTGGCAGGCGAGAACCTCGAAGAAATCTTCGGCATTGAGATCGAGCCTGCCTCCGTGCCAGAAGCGCGTGCCCCGAACTCGAAATTACCGAAATCGCCCAAGCCGAAACAGCCCAGTGTCCGATCTAGATCAAAAGGACCATCCTCTTGTTAGTGGATCAGCTCTCGGAACGCCTTCGGGAAGTCTGGGTGGCGTCCCGCAAGAATAACGCGGAGGAAGCAGTTGTCAGCGGAGCGGAAGTTAACGGTGCCGGTTGTCGGTTCTCAGTTGGGGAGGCCAAGGCTCGGGTTTAGGTAGATGCTGGCGCGAATATATCTTCACTTCAATCGACGTCTCCACTGACACTGGCACTGTCAACTGACCACCTCTCCCCCCCACTGAATATTGGACCCTCTTGCGCCATAGCGGCTTGTGAATAGGTTTGTTCCGCGTCAATACACCCGCAGTGCCATATAAGGAGTTACCAAGTTGAAAATCGTTCTCTACGGAGCCACAGGTAAAGAATCTGAAGCAAAGCAGCATCGACTGGACCTACTTCAGCCCCGCCGCATTCTTTCAGCCCGGTGAGCGCACAGTTAAATTTTGCCTGGGCAAAGATGACCTGATCACCGACGCAAAGGGCAACAGCCGTATTTCCTTCGAGGATTATGCAATCGCCCTGGTCAACGAATTCGAGAACCCCCAGCATCGAAGAGAGCGCTTCACCATCGGCTACTGAGGAAGTTGTCAGTTGTCAGTTGTGTTACCATCAACGGAAAACCGAGGACAGAAACGGAGAGTTCAAGGGATAACCCCGCTCTTTTCCCACTTAGAACTGACAACTGACCACTGACAACTTCTTGTCCGACTGACAGCTTCTTCCCGCCTCAATCCCCTCAGACAATGCCAAAGACTATCTGCATCATTGGAGCCTTTGATACCAAAGGCGAGGATCACGCCTTTCTGCGTGAAGAGATTCTTAAACGCCGTCATCAGATCTTGACGGTCAATGTCGGGGTTCTCGGGAGCACCACTCTGTTTCCGGTTGATTACGAATCGGACGCTGTCGCGAAAGCCGGTGGAACCAGCCTGGCCGACCTGCGGTCAAACAAGGACAAGGCCGCCGCCATGAAGGTCTTTGACGAAGGGGCGCCAAAGCTGGTTTTGCAATTGTTCAAGGAACGGAAATTGGACGGAATGATCGGGATGGGCGGGAGCGGGGGCTCTGCGATCATTGCATCGGCCATGCGCGCGTTGCCGATTGGTGTCCCCAAGGTCCTGGTGTCGACCGTCGCGTCCGGGGATGTCTCCTTCTACGTGCGCGGAAAAGATATTACCATAATGCCATCGATCGTGGATATTGCGGGACTGAACCGCATCTCGCGGCTGGTCTATTCGCGAGCCGCCGGAGCGATTTGCGGAATGGTCGAAAGCGAGGTTCCTGTCTCAGCCGAAGATCGTCCCATCATCACCGCATCGATGTTTGGCAACACTACCGACTGTGTGAACATCTGCGCGAAGTCTTTGCATGAAAAGGGATATGAAGTACTGATTTTTCACGCGACCGGCGCCGGCGGCCGGGCCATGGAGACCCTGGTTAGCGACGGCCTCGTCGAAGCGGTGCTGGATATCACGACCACCGAATGGGCCGACGAGCTTTGCGGCGGCGTATTCAGTGCCGGTCCGGACCGCCTGGATGCGCCTGGCCGACGCGCTGTGCCTCATCTGATCGTGCCGGGCTGCGTCGACATGGCGAACTTTGGAGCGCCTTCCAGCGTTCCGGCAAAATTTCGTGATACCAAACGGTTGTTCTACGAGTGGAATCCGTCGGTGACATTGATGCGCACCAATGCCGAAGAGAATCGACAAATGGGAGAAATTTTCGCCCGGAAAGCAAACGCTGCCAAAGGGCCGGTGGCCTTCCTCGTCCCGCTCCGCGGCGTCTCCATGTTGGACGGAGATGGGCAACCGTTTTGCGATCGCGCTGCCAATCAGGCAATGTTTGATGCGATAAAGAAGAATCTGAGCCCTGGGATCCCGTTCGTTGTGGTGGATCGCAATATCAACGATCCGGAATTCGCAGCCCAGGCCGTCGAATGGATTATTCAACTTATTCAACAGGCAAAAACAGCTAATGGCACACCCTAGACAGCAGATTTTGAAGCGGCTGCGCAAGCTTATCTCGGCCCATCAGCCGATTATTGGGGGCGGCGCAGGCACCGGCATCACCGCGAAGTTTGAAGAGGCGGGTGGTGTCGATTTGATCGTGATTTACAACAGCGGCCGTTATCGGATGGCGGGTCGCGGCTCCCTTGCCGGCCTGATGCCGTACGGTGACGCAAACGCCATCGTCATGGAGATGGCCGCTGAGGTTTTGACAGTCGTGAAGGGAACCCCTGTCCTCGCTGGCGTCTGCGGGACCGATCCTTTCCGTCAAATCCCTCTTTTTCTGAAAGAGATCAAAGAAGTGGGCTTCGCCGGGGTTCAGAATTTTCCCACAGTTGGTCTCTATGATGGGATATTTCGAAAAAATCTCGAAGAGACCGACATGGGCTACGGGTTGGAAGTCGAGATGATTCGAGCCGCTCACGCGATGGATTTGCTGACCACGCCCTATTGTTTCAATCCGGCCGAAGCCACCGCGATGGCCACGGCAGGAGCAGATATCATCGTTGCCCATCTCGGTCTGACGACGAAGGGATCAATCGGCGCCACGACCGCCGTCACGCTTGAAGAAGCGCCGGAGAAAGTGCAGGAAATCGCCAATGCGGCAAAATCGGCGAAGAACGATATCATTGTTTTGTGTCACGGCGGGCCGATCTCAGAACCGCAGGATGCCGAATACGTTCTTCACCACACGAAAGGTGTCCACGGCTTCTACGGCGCCTCAAGCATGGAACGCTTGCCCGTTGAAAAAGCCATCACCGAAACCATGAAGAGCTATAAGGCGATTAGGCTGCAAAAGTAGAAGAAGAAGTTGTCAGTGCCAGTTGTCAGTTCTCAGTGAGGGGCGAGTGCCAATGGTGGCGTGAATATCGATGGAAGGGGGGTGGCGCTGAGATAACGTTATTATTAAATAGTTCTTCTCGCGTAGCGCTCGCGCGCAGCTTCAATCCTAACCTCGAAGCTATGAAGCCTGCGATTCGAGGGGAGCGCCCTGAGTCGAAGCGTCGAGAAAAAGCGCCCTCGTTCAAGCTGCTATCGTTCTCGTGGTCGTTATCGTTATCGAAGTCTTTGGCAGCGATCCTCGCACTTCGTCGCGGCCTTCCTTCGTTTGGGTGTCTTCTTTCATCGCAAGCGGCTCTTACCATCAACGATCAGAGATCGACAACGAGCACGACTACGATAACGAGCACGATTCAGGAGAGAAGACAGGTGAAGGACTTCGCTCTCCTGGGGCGGGCGTTACTCACCCGACTTTATGACGTTCCGGTATTTCTGGATTTCTTCCTTATACTCTTCCTTGCCTTTATTGTAGGCGTCGATCGAGATCTCGTGATTTTGATACATTTTCTCCAGCCGGGTCCTCTTGCGCTCGGCCTCCAAACGCTTCTTCTCGAGATTTCTCCGCGCGATCTTTGTGAGAGCCTTATCGTTCTCCTTGGGTTGGGAGTCGGCTTTTTGTTGCTGGGGCGTTGGCGATGCAGCAGGCGTCGGAGCGGCGGTCGGAGTCGGCACAGGGGGCGAAGGCTGGGGGCTAATCGCTGAATGCGCTGAAGGGTTCGCTTCGGAAGGAGTTTGATTCGGGTCCACTAGCGGCATCAAGACATCCTTTGTCTTGACGGCAGGCGAAGGCGTCGTGGAAGGGGAAGGGGAAGCCGCCGCGACCGCTTTCGGCTTCGCGGTCAGGTGCTTGAAAGTGAAGACGGCAGCGAACCCAATCGCCACCAGCGCAGCGAGCGCACAGAAAGCGATGATTCCTGTCGCTAAAACCTTAGACGAATTCTGGCGCCGGCGAACACCGCTCGACACGTTTTTTGCTCGGGTCCTCAACGGCAAACGATAAAGTTTGTTCATGGAAAATTACTACAAGGATATACAACATCTTGTGGACTTTAAAGATGTTTCTCGCAAGATATGCGAAAATGATGCGCGAGCACGAAAATTTTTGTATCGCATCCTCAAAACGCCGAAATAGGGCTAACTTCGAAACAGTACTCCCAGTTTAGCCCCGATCGATCGGGATGCGGCGGCGATCGTCAATCCGAGAAAGACCATTGCCCAAACCCCGAGGGCGGCGGCGAGATAGCGACCTTCTCCCAGAATATTGGAGAGTTCGTAAATAGCTTTCGCGATCGGGTAGTCGACTTGTTTCTGTGCAAGGATAAGGGAGTCAGAGACTTCCAGCATGGCAAAGGCAAATGCCAGAATACATCCCGAAAAAAGGTTCGCGACGATCAAGGGCAACGTGATTTGTGTGAGCGCGCGAAATGGTGAGGCGCCGAGGCTCTGCGCGGCTTCTTCCAATGTGACGCTGGCTTGTTGAAATCCGGCCGCCGCGGAGCGAACGACGTAAGGCAGCCGGCGCACGGCATAAGCCAATACCAGGAGAATCAGCGGATTTCGCGCCGGGTCCAAAAAATTCAGGAAACTGCCAGGGCGCGTCAGGGCCAGATAGCCAAACGCCAGGATCAGCCCGGGGACGGCAAGAGGAAGCATCGCCAGTGCATCCAGAAACGAGCGCCCAATGATCTTCGTCCGCGTGATCAAATAGGCGATGATGACTCCCAGCAGAAGATCAACTATGGTCGACAACGAGGCGTAGACGAGGCTGTTCTGGATCGCCGGCACGGTTAAATGATTACCGAGCGCCAAGACATAATGCTGAAGGGTGAACGATTGAGGAAGGATCGTGCGGTACCAGTCTTTTGAAAACGAAACGAGGATGACGCCGAGCTGGGGTAAGAGGGCCAGAGCGCAAACCGCCAAAAAGAAAGAGGCGCACAAGAGGCCGTGGACGCCTGCCAGGGCGGTTCTCTGTCCGGCGTGACCGCCGCGTCCTGCCATGGCCGGCGGAGGTCTGCCCGCCAGAAAGCGAATCGCAAAATAGATCAAGGCTGAACCAATCAGCGTTACCGCTACCAGGGCGTACGTGAACGGGTTGCTGTCGATATCGCTCAGTCCATTAAATATCTGGACCGGTGTGACCCGATAATAGTCAAACATCAAAGGAACGCCGAGTTCGGTAAACGACCAGATAAAGACGATCGTTCCTCCGGCGAATATTCCCGGCATGACGAGGGGAACGGTAACGCGCCAGGCGCGCCGTAATCCTGAGCATCCGAGATTCTCAGCAGCCTCCAGCAATACCGGGTCGACGTTGGCCAACGCCGCGACCAGGTTCAGGTAGAGGATCGGATAGAGATGGAGCGCGTTGAGTAAAATGATGCCCCATTCGCGCCCGGCGCCGACCCAGTCGATGACCTGGTTTTGGCTGAGCCATCCGACGGCGCGAAGCAGCGCATTAACGGCGCCTTCCTGGCCAAAGATCTGTCGAAACCCGATTGCACCAACAAAAGGAGGCAACATCATGGGCAAAAGCAAGAAAGCCGACAGCCCGCGCTTTGCCGGAAACTCGAATCTCTCGCTGATCCATGCCAGGGGCGCTGCGATGGCAAAAGCGAGAAGAGTACTTCCCACCGCGAGTCTGAGGGCATTGGTAAAGCCTTCCATATAAATCGGGTTCCTGAAGACTTCTCGGAAATAGTCGAGCGTGAATGCGCCCGTTTGATTCAGAAAGGCGGCCCGAACGGCAATGGCGATCGGCAGGATAAAGAAGAGGCCGAAAAATGCCAGGACCCCTAAATAGAGCGCCAGAGTGACGCGAGAAACGCGGAAGCCGCGGAGGTGAGATCCGAAGACACGGTGAACGATTCCGCCGACGCTTGAACCGTCTCCTTTCGATTCATGCGATTGGGAAATGGTTTTCATTTGCCAGCCCGTGCCATCCGTTCGGCTTCGCGATATTGGTTGCGAAAATAAGTCGTTAATTCCTCCGCCAACCGCACTTCTTTGACCCTGTCTGCCGACCTGAGCGTATCCCGAATTTGCTGCATAGCGATGTCGTAACGCACCCGGGAAACGTCGAGGAGCTTTTGAATGGCCGGAGAATCGATGGGCTCGCCGCCGATTGTTTTTCGAGCCGAAACGAGTTCTTCCCGAGAATCAATGCACATTACCCGGACCAGAAAACGGATGGCCGAGAATAGCGGCGCTGTCCAGGCTTCGTGGTATTCAAATGCCTGCGCGTCACGATATGGGTCGGCTTCACGATCCGCCATATAGGCGCGAAGCGGCTCCCGATAGAATTCTCTGCGGATCGGCAGCCTTCTCAGGGCATAACGCTCCGGTCCGCCAGGTGTTCCAAGGCGAAAATCCCAGAGCTTCTGACCTTCGAGCTTCAGGGCGAAATCGATAAATACCTTCGCAACCTGCGGGTGCGGGGCTCCGCGAAGCAAAGCAATTGAGTCCGCTCCGATCGATGTCCCGCCCACCACACTTGTGTAGTGCAGCCGGGTTCGACCATTTTTATCCGCTACCGCTTCGCTTTCGAATCGCCCATAAAAATCGATACACATTCCTGCGGCAGCCTCCCCGTAAGCGACATCCATCGGGACTTTCGAAGCGGCATCGCTGAAATAGCGGGAATTTGCCGCGAGACGAATCAGGAGCTGCAGTCCCCTCGCCCAACCTTCGATCACGGCTTGTTTTTCGCGCTGTTCAGGCGACTGATCGCCTGCGGAGGCTGCTGCGAGTTCGGCCAGGCGTTGATTCATTTGCTGCTGGACCATCAACTCGAAAGCTTTGGCCACGGAACCACTCTTGGTGGGATCAGCCAAGGCAATCGCGTTGAACAATCGTTCGTTCGCCAGGTCGCCCCATTGAGCGGGCGGCGTTAAAACCCCCAGTCGCGCCAGGACTTCCGTGTTGTAACAGATCCCAAATTCCGCCAGACACGTACCCACCCAGCGTCCCCGGGCATCCCAGTATTGTTCACCTCCAAGCGAGCGCGGGATGAGAAGGTCGCCTGCGCTGCTGAACAATTCGGGAAATCGGGAAAGAACGCCGCTGTCAACGAGGAGTCCGCGATTGGCCAAATTGATAAAGTCAAAGCTGCCCCCACCGAACAGCAAATCGATTCCACACCCGGAGTTCGAATTCAGAAATGCGTATCTGGCACGCTCACCTTGCGAACCTCGATCGACATCTCCGCGGACGCTGGGGTTGGCAAAGGCGTCCAGGACCTCTCGGTCCCAAGGAAGCTGCAGCTGCCGGGTCCAATAATTCCGGAACGAGGCTTCAAATTCCGAGTTGAGGTAACGAATGATCTCCGTCGTCCCACCGGGCAATCGCCAGTCAATATGAACCGAACGCCCGGTCGATTTTCGGTAATACTCTGCAAAGGCGCGAGTGAATTCGAACCGGATCGCTTCGTTGTGAGGCGAGATGATCACCAGTTCATCTTCCGCGGAGTTACTATCAATCTCCGACTGCCGGAACAGAAAGGGCACGGCAATGACCACGAAGAGAGAGAAGAGAATCGGAATGACGCTACGCATCCTTATTCGCCAAGAATTATTATGTCTTCAGGTTCGATGCATAGGAAGTATTCCTGCCCCGGTCGGAATCGGGTCGGCCGAGGATTGAACTCCGCGACCCTGAGAAGATCTTCTTCGCACCGAAAGAGATGTTGAGCGACCTGACCGAGGTAGATTGTTTCGATCAACCTCGCCGGCCAAGCCTGACCGAGGGGCTGACTTTCCACAATGCTAATAGCTTCCGGACGCAGACAAAGGGTGACCGGGGATCCGGCACCTGCGCCGAATTGGTGCGGGACAGCGACAAGGAGACTGCGATTGCCCAGATTAACCTCCAGCCGTTCGTTTCGGTTCGCGATCTGACCGGTCAGAAAATTGCCTTCCCCGATAAACTCTGCGACGAACCGGTTGCGAGGGTGCCGATAGATTTCCGCTGGTGTGCCGACCTGCAGCACTTTGCCGGCGTTCAAAACGGCGATTCGGTCTGCGATCGAGAGCGCCTCCTGCTGATCGTGAGTGACGTAGATGGAGGTTAATTGAAACTCCCGGCAGATCCGGCGGATTTCCTGTCGCATTTCCAGACGGAGCTTAGAATCCAAATTGGACAATGGCTCATCCAGGAGCAGGCAGGCAGGCCGCACGACGAGCGCTCGTGCGAGGGCGACGCGCTGTTGTTGGCCGCCGGACATTTCGTGGATTTTGCGCCGAGCCAGGTCCTCGAGCCGAACCACGCGGAGCGCTTCAGTCACCCGGCGATCAATTTCTGGTCTCGGAAGCCTCCGTTCTTCCAATCCGAACGCAACATTCTTTTCGACAGTTAGATGCGGCCATAGCGCATAGTTCTGAAAAACCATCCCGGTATTCCGCAGATGCGGAGGGAGACGGGTCACCTCTGTTCCGTCGAAGAGAATTCGCCCCTCGTCAGGCTGATAGAATCCAGCGATATGACGTAAAAGCGTTGTCTTGCCGCACCCACTGGGACCCAAGAGGAAAAACAGTTCACCGGTGCCGATGGTTAACGCGATCCGGTCAAGTGCAAGAAAACCGCCGAAGCTTTTGGAAAGACTCTCGATCGCAATCATTAAGAGATCACAGGGTCACACTGGACGGCACGAAGATCAGGAAGGTTTAGGATGATTTTTTGCCTTAAGGGTCTGAAGGATTCGCGCGGGCTTTCAACTCCGGGAACCCATTCAATGAAACGGTTCGCCCGGAAACCGAAGGGGCGCAAGCTAACCTGGATCAATCCCACACCTATGGCTCCTCAAAACCGTAGCGCTTTGCCAGCCGAAATCGTCATTGCCTTTCCCTTTTGCGATCCTGGTCGAGTTTTAAGATTCCTGACCAATCCGGCAAGAGAGATTTTTTCTGGAGAAGACCGCAGAAAATATGGACATGCTCTTCCACTCCGACGACCTGAATTGGAGCGCAGTCCAAAGCTCGCAAGGTTCCGGTCAGATAAGCGTGTGCCTGCGATCGGACTTCCGTCGACTGTAAAAATGGACTTCGATTTTTGGTGGAGAAAAGAATGTAGACCAAGACCAGGGCGAGGGATTGAGACATGTTATTAACACACAATAAATTTATGTTCCTGTCACTCTCTATCTTGCGCCTTTACAGGGCGCGTCACCACGGGTGGTCCGTTCCCAGGGTTGAAACCCTGATCATTATACACAATTTTTCGGCGGGAAGCGGCCAGAAGCCCAGCGCCACTATCGATTGTCTGGAAAGCATCGCTCGGTGGTGCCAACAAATACAGGCTGGAAGCATCTGCTTGCAGCCTGTATCGAGCGTCGACTACGGTTGGTTCGGGTTCTTATCCGGGGGCAACGATTTCGGATTGTCTCGAATGTATTGCTCGAAGCGTTCCAGTTGAGCGGCGCTTCTGACAATGTGATCAAAGGATTCCGGATGCCACACCAACGCTTTCGACTAGTCGATAGATCTTCGGGCGCGCTAAAACGCACCCACCATGGCCGCCATCAAGCCATTCATGAATACGCGTCGAGAAGTTGCGATGATACTCTTCGATTTGGCGTTCGTGGTGAGGAGGCGGATTGAAGCCGAGCCAAAGTTTTCGTTGTTCTTCTAAAGCTGCCAACTTTTGTGCGGGCAACGAATCGGCCAGGTGGAAAGTTACGAAATAGGTGACGCCTGCCTGTCTGCGATGGGGAAGGTTGCGACGATAAACCTGGAAATCGGCTTCGGGATCGAAGAAATTTTGCATGAAGTAACACAATATACACATGTTGTGTACATATCCATTTTGAACATAAAGCCGGTCGGTGACTCATGTCGTGGCGGGTACGCGGAAGGATTTCCATACCTCGCGTGCCAGTCCGGAGAGCAAAGTAGCATAGGCTTCCAGCCTGTATCGAGCGTCGACTACGGTTGGCTGGCGTTCTTATCGGGGCCGACGATTTCGGATTGTCTGGAAAAATCGAAGTCGGTTGGTGGTTCGATACAGGCTGGAAGCCTATGCTACTTTACGCCGTCGCGTCGTTGCTGCGGGTTCGCGGACAAAGCGTCAGGATGTCCTTGCGAGATCGCGCAGACAGTCGGGAGACCAATCTAGCATAGCATAGGCTTCCAGCCTGTATTTGTTGGCACCACCGAGCGATGCTTTCAGGTATCCGCCGGTTCTCCGAGTTGTGTATAATGATCAGGGTTGAAACCCTGGGCTTCTGAATCCTCCTGTCCCTTCGTGACGAAGAACCATCCCAAACAGCCCTTAATTTAGAAGCGACATTCGGGACAGGTCGGATATCACGGATCCCATCGCCTACCCAAAGGTGTCCGGCGGCGGGTTGCGCTCCTGCACTTTCTTTCCACTATCTGGGCTATTCCCAATGCATCCCCTGGCGCTTTTGAGGGCGGACCCGCAGGATTCTCGGATCGTTAGCTCGAGTGGAAGGACGCTTTGATGCCTTCCGATCTTTTTGCCGCCCACCAACGCAATGGTAGCTTCTCCAACCATTTTTCCCTGCTCAAAAGGGTATGAGCAAATCGTCGTCAGAGGGGGGTAGGCGAATGCCGCGCCCGGAATATCATCGTACCCAACGACCGCAAAATCTTCAGGGATGGAAAGGCCGGCTTCACGAATAGCCATCATTGCCCCGATTGCCAGAGTATCGTTCCCGGCGAACAGCGCCGTCGGAGCAACTTTTGAAGCGAGAATCTGTTTCATCGCCTTGTAACCACTTTCGCCGGTGAAATCTCCTTCGGCGAAAAGCCTTTTGTCGAAGCGAATTCTGGCGGTTTTCAGGGCGAGACGATACCCTTCGAACCTTTTCCGCGCCGGATTGTAGACGAGAGGCGCGTAACTGATGTGAGCTATTCGCCGATGTCCAAGGGATATCAGATGACGCGTTGCGCTGCAGCTAGCCTGACCATCCTTGGTTCCGACAGAATTTTCCTGTGGATGCCCGGACGATCCGAACACGACGAGAGGAAACTTCGAGTCGATGACCTTTCGCAGTGCTGCATCGTTTTCGCGCGGGTTGATGACAATCAATCCATCGATCCGCTGGCTTTTGGCCAAATCCAGGTACGAATCGATGTCCGACGAATCGTGGATGGAATCCATCAACAGGCGATATCCTCGCACCCGGCACACCTCGTTCAATCCATAAATCATGGACGGCACAAATGCATCGACCGAAATCAGATCGGGACGCGAGAGGATCAGACCCACCGTCCGGCTCCGTCCTGTCACCAGCATCTGGGCGGCTGAATTCGGAACGTAGCCCAGTTTTCGGGCCGTTGTCTGAACGCGCTCCCGAGTTTTAGGGTTCAGCGCAACGCCCGGATGATTGTTCAAGACGTGCGAAACGGTCGTCCGCGACACCCCGGCTTCCCGAGCGATATCGTGGGTTGTAACTCGTCGCTTCATGTTTCCCAAAAATTCGCACAGAAGTCATTTCGGGTAGCCGGCCGGGTTGGCCTGGTGCCAGCGCCAAGCGCTTTCGATGATCCCGCGAACATTCGGAAACTGTGGTACCCATCCAAGTTCCGCACGAATCTTGTCGCTAGCGGCAACGAGCACTGCGGGATCACCTGGACGGCGCGGCCCGATCTCTGCACGGATCTGCTTCCCGGTTACTTCCTGCGCGGCATCGATCACTTCCTTGACGGTGAATCCCTCGCTATTACCCAGATTGTAGAAGCGACTGCCGCCGTCGAGTGCGCCCAGCGCCAGAATATGCGCCTGGGCAAGGTCCAGTACGTGAACGTAGTCGCGTACACAGGTTCCGTCACGCGTCGGATAATCGGTTCCAAAAATCAGGGCTTTTTCGCGTTTGCCCGACGCGACCTCGAGCACAATCGGAATGAGATGCAGCTCTGGATTGTGGTCCTCGCCTCGAGTGGGGCTCGCTCCAGCAGCGTTGAAATAGCGCAGACAGGCGAAGCGCAGTCCGCAAATGCGATCTAGCCAGTGCAAGATGCGTTCAAGAATGTATTTTGATTCACCGTACGGGCTTCCCGGGACGATGCGCTCGGCTTCGTCGATCGGCATCCTTTCCGGCTTATCAAAGAGATTGGCGGTCGACGACAGGATGAAGCGTTTAACGTCGTGCTCGACCATGCTGCTTAACAAGTTCAGGCCGTTCGTCACATTGTCGCCGATATATAGAAACGGCTTTTGCATCGACTCTCCCACCAGGGTCTTGGAGGCAAAGTGCATCACGGCGTCGGGACGATGCTGCGTGAGAACCGCCCCGATTGCCGACCGATTCGCAAGATCCCCTTCCACAAATACCGCTTCCGGATGCACCGCCGCACGATGGCCTTGAGAGAGATCGTCAAATACCACCACCGATTCGCCCTGGGCAATTAATTGTTCGACAACCACGCTGCCGATGTAGCCGGCTCCGCCGGTGACCAGGATCTTCATGCCGTCCTTTCGTTGAAATGGATTTCTGATTGGTCGCGGAGCGTCTGCGCGGCCTGCTCCGGAGTTAGATCGCGTTGCGCTTCAGCGAGCATCTCATAGCCAACCATAAATTTTTTAACGGAAGCAGAGCGCAGGAGCGGCGGGTAAAAGTGCGCGTGCAATTGCCAGTGGCGAAAATCGCCAGCGCCGTACGGCGCCCCATGCCAACCCATGGAGTAGGGAAAAGAAATTTCAAAGAGATTATCGTACCGGGTAAGAAGCCGTTTAAGAATTTCTGCCAGAGTGACTCGTTCGGAGTCGTGCAGGTCTGGCAACCGCAACACCGGACGCCTGGGAAGAAGCAGAATTTCATAGGGCCAAGTCGCCCAATACGGCAGGAGCGCGACCCAGTCATGATTCTGAACGACAAGGCGTATTTCCTGCTCCAATTCGAGCTTGAGGTAATCAAGCAAAAGGAGTGATCCCTGTTCGCACAAATAAGCGAGCTGCTGTCGATCCTCTTTGTCCGGCTCGTTGGGAAGGAAGTCGCTGGCCCATATCTGACCGTGCGGATGCGGATTTGAGCAGCCCATGATATCGCCCTTATTTTCAAAAATCTGAACCCAACGATACTTCCGGCCGAGTTCTTCGGCTTGATTAGCCCAGACCTCTACGACGCCTCGAATGGCGTCGTGGGGCATCACGGGCAAGGTCCAATCGTGCCGAGGGGAAAAGCAGATTACCCGGCAAGTCCCGGAGGCAGACTGGGTGCGCAATAGCCCGGTGCCTTCGACCGAAGAGATACCGTTCGGCATGATCGCGGCAAAGTCGTTCGTAAAAACGTAGGTGGAGGTATAGACCGGATTTTTTGCGCCGCCGGCGCGCTCGTTCCCGGGGCAGAGATAACATTTCGGATCGTATTCGGGACGTGTATCCCGAGCCGCCGATTCTTGCTTGCCTTGCCACGGCCGCTGGGTGCGGTGTGGAGAAACGAGAATCCAGTCGCCGGTAAGGGCATTAAAACGCCGATGAGGATTTTGCGTTGGGTTCATCTTCGCAGCTTTTCCGGAATCCACGCGCCATGAGCGGCCAGCAGATCGTTCACGAGCGCCCAGATTTGATCGAGATCAAGTTCCGCGGCCGTATGCGGATCCAGCATCGCGGCCTGATAAATTCGCTCCGGATTTTGCTGCAGAATGGCTTCTACGGTCAGCGCTTGCACGTTGATGTTCGTTTGCATGAGCGCGGCAAGGTGGGTTGGGATTCGCCCGATCCGAATGGGTTGCACTCCGTTTTTATCCACGACACATGGAACCTCGACGCAACAGCCGTGAGGCAGGTTTTCGATCAGGTTTTGATTGGCCACGTTTCCATAAACGACTCTAGGAAAACCAGTCTCCAGGCTGTGGATGATCAACGATCCGAACTCGACGCTTCGCCGAATTTCCAGCGGTCGATCCCAATTTTCCAGATCAATTCGCTGCTTTTCCCATTCCGCTAGTTGCGATTCGCAGCGTCGAGGATACTCATCAAGCGGGATATTGAATTTTTTGATCAGGTCCTCCCGACCTCGCTTGATGTACCATGGGACGTATTCAGAGAAATGTTCACTGGACTCGGTGACGAAATAGCCCAGCCGGGTAAATAGCTCGTATCGGACACGGTTATCGTCGGGCACTCGACCCTCCGCCACAACGCGGCGAATTTCCGGATAGAGATCCTGTCCATTGCGCTCAAACTTCAGGTAGAACGCCATGTGATTGATTCCGGCGACGACATAATTGATTTCCTCGACCGGCACCCCGATATCGTTTGCAAGTTCACCCGCGGTATGCTGGACGCTGTGGCAGAGACCTATTGTCCGCACGCTGGTGGCTTCGCTTAACGCCCAGCAATTCATCGCCATCGGATTAACGTAGTTCAGATGAACGACCTGTGGGCAGAGTCGTTCCATGTCTTTGCACATATCGATCAGCACCGGGATCGTCCGGAGCGCGCGCATGATTCCACCGATTCCAAGGGTGTCGGCGATAGTCTGACGAAGACCGTACCGCTTCGGAATCTCGAAATCGGTGACTGTGCAAGGGCGGTAGCCACCGACCTGGATCATATTGATCGCATAGGAAGCACCCTCGAGAGCACGCGCGCGGTCGGTTGTCACTTCCACAGTCGACGCAACGCCTAGCGTCTGAGCGATCCGCCCTGCAACGACCTCAGACGTTTTAAGACGGTTCTCGTCGATATCGAATAAGCAAATCGAGGAGTCTGCAAGCTCCGGAAAGGATAGGATATCGCCAATCAGATTCTTTGCGAAAACAGTACTCCCAGCGCCGATAAACGTGATTTTCCTTCGTGAGTGACTCATTAGTTTCAACTATTCAAACAGCTCGTTCACTTCCTTATTGGCCTTCTTCATCGTGGAAGCGGCATCGGCGCCATTCAATAGGATAGCATCCATCCCGATTTTCGTAATGCGGAGGACATCTGCAGCGTGGTCGGCAATTGGAAAGAGAAACGTTCCATGCGGGTCCGTTGCTTCCGCAAGGAACGGTGATACATCCATCCCCTTCTTGCTCATGACTTCCTCCGCCTTCTTGGCGGCGCTTTGAACCGCTGGAAAGACAACTCCGTATCCGGCGATGATCATCTGCCCTTCTTCTGAGCCAAGGAACTTCACCCATTTCCACGCTTCTTCCTTATGCTTGCTGCCGACCCAGATCGAATCTGCCAAGCCGTTAAACATCGTTTTGCGACCATCCGGACCTTTTGGTAACGGGGCGAAACCCTTATCGAATTTTGCGTTGTCGGCATACCAATTGATCATCCAGGAGCCGGTCAGCGCCAATGCCCCTTTGCCCGCTGCAAAAAAGCTGTTTGCTCCGAGTTGCCGAGCATCCTTGGCCGGCACGATGAAGCCTTTCTTCATGGTGTTGGCGATCCATTGCAGAGTTTCCGCCAGCTTCGGGTCGTCGTAGTGAAATCCCTTTGCCCAAGGCCCGTCGTGAAACTTGAATCCGTTCGAGACCGCAAAATGGCTCCACTCAACCTGACCGAATCCATCCGGCGCGCCATCGATCAGAAGTCCATACTGTTTCACCTTCTTCGGGTTGAAATTTGGGGACAATCCATTGTTGCCCGCTTCGTCCACGGAAAGCTTCGCGATCAACTGACCGAATGATCCCCCATCTTTCGGATTCCAGGTTAAATCGTTTAGATCTTTCGGATCCACGCCGGCCTTCTCCAGAATCGCCTTGTTGTAAATCAGGGCGATCGTGTCCCAATCCTTGGGCAAACCGTATTGTTTACCGCCTTTACCCCAGAGTTCGTAGAGGCCGCCGAGGTAAATGTTGGTGGGTACCTTGTCACGCTTAATCAAGGGTGCGATGTCGACTAACAAATCATTCTCGACAAACTCCGGATATCGCGCCAGATGATCCGTGAAAACGTCCGGAGCGGTTCCGGAGACAAAGCCCGTGCTGAGGGTCGTCCAGTAGTCACTCCAAGAGGTCTGGGTAATCTTTATTTTAATATCTGGGTTCGCCTTTTCAAAGGCGGCAGCAGCCGCTTGGTAAGCGGGTAGTTGCAAGACATCCCATAGCCAATAGTTGATCTCTGTCGCTGCGCGCGCGGAGACAGCTGCTAACAGTGAGGTGGCAAACAGCAATACTCTGAAGCGATACATAGATAAGATAGTTGTTTGTTTTTTGTTGAAGGGTTATTTCATGCCGCTGAATTGGAACGATTCGACCACTTTTCGGCCGAAGAAGACCAAGAGCGCGACCATAGGGATGATCCCCAGAATCGTGCAGGCCATGAGGCCGGTCCAATCCGGAACACCGGATTGCTGCTGCGTCCGGAAGGCGTTGATCGCAACAGCCATCACGCGCACCGACTCGTCGCGCCCGATAAGAAACGGCCAAAAGAATTCGTTCCACGTTGACACGGTGGTGAGGATGGCCAGCGTAGCAAGAGACGACCCGTGAATCGGCAGGATCATGCGAAAAAAAATTGAAAAGTAGGAGGCACCGTCGATACGTGCGGCTTCCTCAACATCCCGCGGAGTCGCCAGGAACATTTGGCGGAGAAAAAAAACGGCGAAGGGTGTCATTAATGCATAGGGTGCCGCCATCCCTTGAAAAGTGTTCAGCCAGCCCAGATCGTGAATAAGGATGAAGTTAGGGATAAAAAGAACGATGGCTGGGATCATCGTCGCCGCGATGAAAAGAAAAAATAGAATGTCGCGCCCCGGGAATTGCAACCTGGCGAAGGCGTAAGCGGCGGTGGCGCTGAAAAAGATTTGCGGAATGACCGCCATCGCCGTGAAGATTGCACTGTTGAGTAACGCCCGGAAGAAAGTAATCTTCGCCAAGCCGGTCTGCGCCAGACGTGGATCATTGGGATCAAGAAAACCGAGCACCCTCTGGAAATTGAAGAGCGTTGTATCGTGCGGGAGAATCGAGCCACCACTCGCGAACAGGGCGTTCGGACCGGTCAATGCGGTTTTAAACGCGATCCAGATCGGGCCGAGTGAAATAATGGCAAAGGCAATCAGCGCTGCGTAACCAATCCAGCGGCCAATGGGTAAAGTTTGGTTGGATCTTTCCATGAGTATTAACCCAAGTCTGATTCTCCCGAGCGCAGCACACGCATTTGCACCAGGGTGACGAGTACTAAGCCAAATAGCAGGACGGTCGACATCGCCGAAGCATATCCCATGCGCATACTCATGAACGCCTCCTGGTAGATGTACCAAACGATCGTACGAGTGGCTGTGCCTGGACCGCCTTGGGTAGTCACCGCAATCGTATCAAAAATTTGAAATGAACCAATCACGCTCGTCACCAGGACAAACACCACCGTCGGTCGCAGGAGAGGGAGCGTAATTGATCGAAACATTCTCCACTGTGAGGCGCCTTCAATGCGAGCCGCTTCGTAAAGGTGTTCCGGAATCGATTGGAGGCCGGTGTAGAACAACAAAGCCGTGTAACCTGTGTAGCGCCAAACGTTAATGGCGGCAATGGTGGGCAACGCGAACTGTTCATCGCTGAAAAATGCGTGGCTCCCAAGGCCGATCGCCTGCAGCAGGAAATTCACGAAACCGAGAACTGGATCCAACATCCACCACCAGATCATTGCGGCGATGACGTTCGAGATCAGAAACGGGGCCAACATCACCGAGCGAATGACGACCGAACCGGTTAGCCGCTTTAGAAGAACAGCGATCAGCAAGCCGAGAACGGTTTGAACAGGGATGTTGTAAAGAACGTAAAGCACTGTAATCCAGATCGAGCTCCAGAACTTTCCGTCGCCAAACAGTCGGACATAGTTGTCGAAGCCCAGGAACTTCGGCGCACGCAAGAGGTTCCAGTTCGTTAAACCTAAATAGAAAGCGCGGATCGTCGGCAGAAGATAGAACAGCGTGAAACCGACCAGGGCTGGGCCAACAAATAGAAGGCCGCAGAAAGCTTCGTTATCGACCAATCTTCGTGGCGTGCGAACTCCACTTTGGGGCACCGTCAATGATTCAGCCGCCATCCGTGTTCTGCTGGCCATGTTTCGGGGGGGAGAAGTTTGTCTGACAGGATGCGAGCACACATCGCGGGAGGGTCTACTACAACCCCTTGGTCAATCTATGGCACACGCAACTAGCTCGTGTTATATATTGACGTTTTCTAACACGTGCTAGCTACATGTCAAACATTTTACAAAAAAACCGCCATTGTTGCTGTCAGAATGTTGCGCTGAGCACATTGTGTATGCGGCCGAAAGGGCAGAAACATAGCCCCAAGCCTTATACACGATTTCGGAAGAGAGGGCTAGAGCCCTATCGCGAAAGGGACAGGACGCGCGCTCTCTCTAGTGTACCGTCTCGCATATAATGGTGACGTCGTTGCGTTCAAAATGGGCCGTCGGCAAGGCGGTCCGAGCCGGACTGGCGGTAGGAGGGAGCATCCCGCACCAGTTTTTGCAATTGTGCCGCTCCGATTTTCCGCGGCGGTTATCAAAAACTGGTGCAGGACGTAACCGACGAGCAACGCAGCCGTCGGCCCATTTTCAACACAACCCTCCGGGCCGCGGCCAGTTGGCTTTTTTCCGCGTTGCTCGCTTGGCCCATATGAATCCAGATATGGGCACTTCGCTCAGCTGCGCTAAAAGCGGTCTTTGACCATTCTTGAACCGCTTTCCCCCTGCGGGACTGCGCTGGTGCTCGATCCGCAGGCATTGATCAGCAGGCGGAAAACAAAGCTACTAAAACTACTAAAACTACAAAGGAACGATCTTTTTTGGTACATTTGTTACAGGGTTTCGGATAACGACCGTGCCATTGCGGGTGATGAAACTTTCCTACTTCAAACCTCGCAACTTGTTCCGCCTGACCAAACCCGCCCGATACTCAGACGACAACAAACCGCAGACTCTCTATTTCAAAACCAGAGAAGAAGGTAACAAAGCGATTGCGGATCTGATGAACCGTTCAGCGTCAAACCATACGGTTCGGATGCCGCTGACCGATCAGGCGTTTCTTGAGGAAATGCGTGCGCTGCTGGGATCGAATGCCGGCATCCGGCAGGCAATCGAGTTTTACAAACAGACCGTTCTCTCGGTTAAAAAACAGGGTACGGTTTTCGAACTGGTTGCCGAGTATTGCACCTGGCAGGAATCGATGAACCGCACCCCTGCAGGATTGCGGACCGTCAAATACTGGGCGCAACGGTTCGAGTCGAAGTTCGGACCCGAAACCGTCACCTCTCTGACCTACTCGGGACTGTCGAAATGGATCAACAGTTTCGCAGGCGGCAAAAAGCATTCAGCGCAACGGAACGCCTATACGTTCGCGCACGCTCTGCTGAACTGGGCAGCGAAAAACGGATGGCTCGGGCAGGACATCATGAAGGGCATGGACAAACCTAAATTCTTTGCGTCATAGTTTTGCGTCATACGGGGTCAGCAGTGGCGGGTTAGCGCAGGTTGCGAAATCGATGGGCGACACTGAACAGCGGGTCAGACAAACGTATTTAGACCCAAACATTTCACCAGGACAAGGCGAGGCATGGTTCGCCCTGCGCCCTGCGGGGCCGTCGAACGTGGTTTCGATGGGGGTGGCAGCGTGACATCGAGCCAGGATCAACCCCCCGCATCAGGGGAGCCCAGACGGCGCAGCGTTCCAGCATCCTGCGCACTCAGGCGGCCCCTCTCGATCCGCGGAACGTTTGAGACGCAGGTGAACTCGATCGGGTGAGCGGCAGCAGGCGATCACTCGACAGCGGGCATTAGTGCAGCGCAGCTTGAACCTGAAGTTTTGCTGACTCCTCGATGGTTTGAGAAGCTGAAGTTGAGGGTACTCCATCTGGAGTATCCTTTTTTTTCAAACTGTGATTGGAGCCATGCTTGCCCCCCGCGGTCCCAGGCGCCTGCAGGCGGGTTTTATTTCTGCAACGGTACAATCTAGCAATGATCGAATCGTCTGCGGTTCTGCTGACACCCTGAGATCAAACCGCATGGAGAGGGTGCGGAATCGTCTGCGATCTGCGAGCGGATGGCAGGGGTTCGACGTTGCTTGGGGAAACATCCTGCCACCGTTTGGCGTTGGGTTGCGCGAGAATGCGACATCGATTCAGACGATTCGATTCAGCAATTCCTGTCTGGCAAAAAGCGCAGGCAGAACCTGAACACAGTTCAGAAATCGAAAAAAAAGAACACGTCTGCCGCACCTGTCGCAAATCCGCAGGAATCGCAACACGATCCTGAACCGCCTGAACCTGATCGAACTCGGGCCGATCGGACCAAAAGGCGCCGCGGCCGCATTGGCAAGGTTGGAAGAGATCGAAGAGAGGGCGCACGCCAGCCTGATGCGGGCGATCGAGTCTGGCAATCAATTTCAAGTCAAAGCCTGGCCAAGAATTTTATCTGAGAAGTTCAGAGACTCTGCGCAGACTCGATCTAGCAGTTGAGACAGAACGCAGGAACGCAGAGGAACAGGTGCCGAAAAAACAGGTTGAGTCTGTTTCGCTCTTTCTCTCGGAATGGTTAAGAATAGCATTCGCGCAGTTTCTGAGTTCCGAATCCCGATCGCTAATGGGGATTAAGGATCTCGGAGAATTCAAAGCATACGCAATCGACCGTTTCCGCGGAATCGTGTATGCGGCAGTCAAAACCAGTCGGAAAACTAATAGTCCGATTCCAACCTGGGCGGAAGCAATGGTGATCGAAGCCTGGAACGCAATGAAGTGAACAGAAACAGCAGACGACGCGCAAAACTCGAACTCAAGATCCGCAGGCAATCGGGGAAAAGCTAGTGAATCCGAAAAGCAAACGGCGGACGGCATGGTGGGGCGGGATCTTTAAGCGGACTCCTGCAACAAAATCCCTATGATCTTCACCGCTTTGATTCTGCCCTGGAAAGCCCTATTCTAGCTAGCTGCTACTAGGAACCCGTTTTCATTGGACCATCTTTGGGGTGCTTGCGATAGTCACTAACGTGTCGGGTTGGTGTATTTCGCGCTTTTCTTAACTCTAATTCGTGACGTTTTTTCAGAGCAAGATTTATTACCGCGTCATCCAAAACGTCAATTAAACTCTGAGAAGAATCGTACACGAGGGAGTCAAGAACCCAGTCATATTTTGTTTGGAGATTCGCGAACATTGAAAACGCCGACTCGCTGTCTTGAAGAATCGGTACAAACGGAATCATATAGTCTGGAACGTCGCGTGAAGTTCAAGCGGTGCCGATCTTGGATTAGTAATATCAGCTATGACGAAGCAGGACATCCCCGCCAAGGTCATAATAGTTTCCCTAAAATCGCGTCCTTTTGGACGTTCAAAATCAAAAACTATCGGCAGAAAACCTTTGTCGCGTAATGCGTCCCGGAGAGCATTAAGAATCGGTTTTCGGTCGTCAGAAAAGCGACCGAGGATCAACACTGCTTTCGAAGTAATTGTGTCAATGACATCGCGAATTTCTTCGTTGTTGAGGAGCAGGTAGATGAATTGAGCAACTTTGATGTTGTCTACCATGACAACGGGTTCACCTGGAGGAGTAATGATCAGATTCTCCTGTCGCGTACCACTTGTTAGTTTCACGTCCCAAGCGGCAATTCCATAAATCGAACTTCCAGTATGGTTTGCGCCGCTAATATCGGTTCTGATCAATTCAGTTCTATTCAGATTCGCTCCGCTAAGATCTACGCCACTGAGATTCGCGCCGCGGAGGTTGGCGCCGTCAAGGTTCGCCTTGCTGAGGTTCGCCCCACTGAGGTCCGCCTGTCTGAGGTCCGCCTCGCTGAGGTTCGCCTCGCTGAGGTCCGCCCCATTGAGGTCCGCATCACTGAGGTCCGCCTGTCTAAGGTCCGCCTCGCTGAGGTTCGCCTCGCTGAGGTCCGCCCCACTGAGGTCCGCATCGCTGAGGTTCGCCCCGATCAGGTCCGCCCCGCTGAGGTTCTCCCCGCTGAGGTTCGCTTGTCTGAGCCTGTCTGAGTTCCGCACGGCTGAGATCCGTCTCGCTGAGGTTCGCCCCGCTGAGATTCGAATCGATGAGGTTCGCGCCGTCAAGGTTCGCCTTGCTGAGGTTCGCCTTACTGAGATTCGCATGGATGAGGTCCGTCTCTCGAACGGCCGAAGAATCTGAAAAATGAAAACATAGGTGAGGTATAGACCGGATTTTCAGCGCCGCCGGCGCGCTCTTTCCCGGGGCAGAGATAACATTAAGGCACAGGGCAAGGTTGAAGGGCGTTGCATTTGTCTGTCCCTTTTCCGACCTGTCCCTACTTCTCCCCTTCTGAGACAGGGACAGGTCAAATAATGAAAGGTCTTTGCGCTTTCCGCCTGCTTATCTGACCTGTCCCCGAGGTGCGCCGTCGATCCAGAGGATTTGACCTCGCGCGGTCCTGCAAGTAGTCCTTGTCCTGAAAGTTTGCCAGCGTATCGGCTTCGCGGAATCCCGAGTCCTTGAGGGTTTCGACGGCAGCGCTTGAGGGCGCGAGAACGATCACTGACCAGCCAGAGAGAGAGAGTTTGGACGGCTTTAACCGCCTCCTTCGCCATGGTCGTTTTGCCGGTTCCGGCCCGACCAGTGATTGCGGTTACCAGATCCCGAGAAACGAGAACATGGATGACGGCCTTTTTTTGTTCGTCAGTGAGTTCTGCCGCCATTTCCCAACTGCCGCCGCGCCCGATTGCCTCATGCTTGCCTTGGCCGGCCCGCGCCCCTTTAATCATCCCTTCTTCCTCAAGCATGACAGCCCTGGTTGTAACCAGTTTATTGCTCACCGGTACGAACGCTTTACTCCCAGCCTCGCGTCCTGGAAAGGGTGGCCGACCAGCTGAGCGAAAACCCCCGCTAGGTCCGTCGCTGGAAGCCGCGCCAGGCGCGGCGGGTCCTAAATTGGCGCCTACACGACGGTCGCGGATCTCTTAGGACTGTCGCTCGCTGCAGCCCAGCACCGAGAGACTCGCCGTGAACCTTGAATGCGGGATTACTTTCGGGCTCCGTCAGGTGGCGAGTTACAACTTCCGCAACGGTTTTGGGAGCCGCGGCGCTAGCGAGTAAGCGCCTGCGCCGGTGATGAGGAGCGCAATCGCAATCAGCAGTTGCATGAGAGCGTATTCGGCGCCGCCCTTCCCTACGTCAAAACCGTGCGGCAGGTGCACCAAGAAGATAGCTCCGAGCATGACTACGATGATGCACGCCGCGCCAAGTCGAATCAGAGCGCCGCTCAGAATTGCCAACCCGCCGCCAACCTGTGCCAGCCCCACGAGGTACCCTACAACGACCGGCATGTGCATTAAGGCGGAGAATTTCTGAGGTCCGGGACCTCCGAAGGCACCGAACAGAATGGCGCTGCCATGGTAAAGGAAAGCGAGAGCGCTGGTGATTCGGAGGATTAAGAGCGCCGCATTGATCTGCGCTGGCCTTGGCGTGTTGGCTGGGTGGAGCAAGTCCATTTTTCAACTATCCTTAGACCTCGTATTTTATCAATAATTTCCCTGAAGCCAAGTACTTCGGCGTGCTGTCAGTGAACCACATCCCAGCCGCGATGCTCTCCAAGACCATTTTCTTCGAATCCTTATTTTGGACAGATGTGATGTGGGATGGGGTTTCCTTACAGAATCAGGGCGCTGTCAGATCCTTTCAAATTCGCTCTGGTGAAGACAGAACGTGAATATCGTGTGAAGCGCTGGTTTTTCACCGGGATTCAACCGCAAGCGCGACTCATGGTGATGCTCCACGCCACCCTCGATAGAGTTCAGTTTACTCATCTGACTCGAATAAACTGAACATTGTTTTTCGAAACGAGTATTTCAGACCCTTAGAAGGAAGTTTTCGACGGGAAAACCGTGGTTTGTCGAGAGTTCGAAAAAACGGTCGTTTTTCTGAACCGAGGGTCGCAGCACAATCTCGTTCAAATCCACGTCGTCGGGGCTGACTGATCCTTCGCCAGTGCCGAATCGCGATGCAAATCAAAGGTCGCTGAGCGACCTGAATCTCGAAGGATCGACGGTTTGCCGACTCCGGCGATCATTGTAAATTTTCGCAGTTTTTCTGAGAATGCTGCCGATCCGCTTCAGTCGGCCGTGACAGTGTGCGAACCAAAAGGAGAGCGAGACCTGGTATTTCGATTCGGCTGGATTCGAACAACCCACCGTTGGGCTGCCGAGCACGAACCAGTGATTCGCTCGGCCAAAACCCGAATTTTAAACCGCAGATCCCCCGGATTCGAAGAGAGCGACCTCTTTTCATGGTCCAGGCCAGCCGATACGTCGGCACGCCGAGGCGGGTCTTTTACGCGACCGTCGCACGCCGAGCACCCACGCGGACGCGATCGCGGGAATCGACCGAACGAACAGCATGGATCAGCGCCAGGCATCCAAGTACGTTCAACGGTCGTTCGAGGCGTGTCGCTTCCCGGGGCGATCGCGCGGGGCTGATTGTTTTCCTGTTTTTAGTCGCACCAATTTGACGTTGAACCTGTGCGTCAATCCACTGCGTAGGGTTCTGCTGTATAGACATATGTTGTTAACCGATTCTCGTTGAAGCACTTACCACCAAAAAACTTTTAGTCGCGGCCTTACTCAAGATGCATTGCCGCAACAGGTACGGCATTCGGTTGAAGGCAAATTGACGATCACCCGATAAGCCACACCACAACCTGAGAGAGGTTGTTCCAGATCGTCGGATCAGTCTGCAGATATATCGCACCGCAAACCATCAGCATCAGAAGACCTGCCCATAACTCTCTCATCAAATAAATACAAAAGCAAGATTGGTGCCAAAGTTTATCTATCTCGCCTAACTCGATGCTCTTCAGTTGGTTATGTCTTTTTCTTCAGACTTACGTCTCCCGTGCTCAGCTTGCAATTTCTCACTTTCGGGAAGCGTTTGTCCCAACTTCGCAACCTCGTCCGGACAAGGCATCCGTTTCCCGCCTTCGGACCGTCTCAAAAGCGCCAAGCTTCGAGGCTGGTTGAGTTGGGCTGCAAAACGCCGTGCTACTCTTGCCGCATGCCCTAAACGATGGTCTGGTTCTGGTGCTTCCCCCGTAATTGCCCTGACGGAAGCGCCTTTGGCTCCTGTCTTCTGACTCCTGTCTCCTGTCCCCTGTTTTCTAATTCCTGTCCCCTGTTTTCTGATTCGAAGCCGCCAGATTCCCGTTTACAGTTCAGCAATGGCTAGTTTGCCTTTATCTGTCTTGGACTTATCGCCGATCTCGGCCGGACAAGGTGCAGCTCAAGCGGTTCGCGACACAGTGGAACTTGCGCAACGCGCCGAACAGCTCGGTTACTATCGCTTTTGGGTCGCCGAGCATCACAACATTCCGAGCGTCGCGAGCACCGCTCCGGAAATCATGATCGGACAGATCGCCGCACGAACTTCACGCATGCGGATAGGCTCTGGTGGGATCATGCTTCCCAATCACGCTCCGTTGCGGGTGGCGGAAACGTTTCATGTGCTCGAAGCGCTGTACCCACACCGCATCGATCTCGGTATCGGTCGTGCACCCGGCACCGATCAGCTCACTGCGCTGGCATTGCGTAGAAGCAAAGAGAGACTCGGAGCGGTAGATTTTCCAGCGCAGCTTGCTGAGCTTGTCGGCCTGAGCAGAGGAGACCTGCCAACGAATCATCCATTTGCCAGCATTCGAGTGATTCCCAATGATGTCGCGTTGCCACCCATTTGGGTGCTCGGATCAACCGAGGACGGCGCGGCGATCGCCGCGGACTTCGGGCTGGGGTTCGCCTTCGCTCATCATATCAATCCCAGTGGAGCGCTGCCGGCGCTCGACGTTTATCGATCCAGCTTTCGGGCATCGCGTTGGCTTGATCGACCGCGCACGATTCTTACCGCCCAGGCGATCTGCGGTGAAACCGATGAGGAGGCCGAACACTTGGCATCCACCTTTGAATTGGCCTGGATCCGCTTACGGACCGGCCGGCCCGCGCCGTTAGCCTCACCAGAAGAGGCATCCGCTTACCAATACTCGATAGGCGAAAAGGAAATGTTGAACTATGCGCGTTTACACTATTTCGCCGGCGGACCCACAAGGCTCCGAGAAAAATTATTGGAGCAAGTGAATCGGGTCGGCGCGAACGAACTCATGGTCATCACGACCATTTACGGACACGCCCAGCGGATGCATTCCTACGAATTGATCGCAAAGAGTTGGCCGGCTGGGTAGGAAGTTGCATCAGTTGTCAGTGCTGAAGAGAGGGTCGGGGAATACCGCGGTCGAAACGGTGAGCGTTTGGGGTTTGCGAGGTGGTTTGTCTGCCTTTACTCTAATTGCGGATCACCAACGGAATTTCGCATGAGCGCATTCTGACGAAGGTTTTTCTCTGTTAGCATTGTTATGAGCGAACAAAAAAACGGACAGGACAATCGGCTGCTCAGACCCTCCGAGGGAAGCAAGTGCGAACCGCGTATCGTGCATGACCCTTATCCGCGGGTCATCGATTGGGGGATGCCGGAAGATGTGAATGCCGGGGATTTCACCTTTGCGGTCCTGGAAGCGGCGCTGGAGGTCGGCGCATCGGAAATCCAACTAACGCCCCTGGAGAAATTCGGAGAGGTCAGCGTTCATTTCAAAATAGGAAGCGAGTTTATTGGGCAAAAACCGCTCACCCAGATTCAATTTGGCTTCATCGCGATTTTACTGGCGCATATCGCAACACTTTCCCGTTATGCCTCAGAATCTCCAAATCTGAGACGCTACTTTTACACCCCGGATCAGAGGCAATATTATGTTCGCTTCTTAAAGATACGACTCGGTGACAATACGACTGCGATCCTGATCCGGCTTTTCGTCACAGAAGAAGCGACAAAATCGGCGGCGTAGGGCGGAGCGTGCCGGCGAATCGGCGGTCGGAGCCGGAGGCGAAGCGTCCCTCATTGGTGCTTCAAATTCGAGCAAACCGTGGAGTGAACGGTTCGCCTACCCCGGGACAACGGAATCTGGTTCAGTTCTTGGCCAACATTCGCTCCACATCTCGGCAAGACTGATTCCCCATCTTGCAAAATTCATGGCGCAGATTTCTACCAATCAAGTCACTGCCTGGACCTTCGCGCCAACAGGCAGCGAGACACTGAACTCTGATCCGGCCCCTTCAGCGCTTTCCACCGTGACACGTCCTCCGTGAGCTTTCACTACGGCTTTGACGAGACTTAATCCCAGACCGAGGCCGCGTTGTCCCCTGCTCTTGTCACCCCGGTACAATCGGTCCCAAATTCTCGGCTGCTCCGCGACGGGGATCCCGATTCCATCGTCCTTGATCCGGACTTGAACCGTGTCATCCGACGACGAGCATTCGATGGAAATCCGACCATGCTCGGGCGTGTATTTGACGGCGTTGTCGAGAAGGTTCGCAAGAGCTTGTTGCATGCGGTTGGGATCGACGTCAGCATAGCAGGGACCGTCGCAATTCGCGGTGATTTCGATCTTCTTTTCGTCGGCAACCAGTCGATAAACCTCGAGCACATTCTCCAGCAGTTGTGAGACGGATTTCAGTTCCCGGTGCAGCCGCATCATCCCATGCTCGGCTTCCGTGATATCCATCAAAGTGTTGAGCATGGTCAGTACTCGATCGGATTCTTCAATACAATCCGCCAACGCCTCATGCTTCGGAACCTCTGAGTCGCTCTGCAACGCCAATTCTGCGGACCCACGCATTCGCGTCAATGGTGTACGCAGATCGTGTGCGACATTGTCGAGCGCTTCACGCATACCGCGTATCAAGGCCTGATTCTTCTCCAAAACGCGGTTGAACTGACGCGCGAGTTCCGCCAATTCGCTTTGCGCCTGACTCTCCGGTACGCGTTCCGCCAAATTGCCGGTGTTGATGATCGTCCGAGCCGTCCGCATGATCTCTCGGACAGGCGCGGTGGCCCTGTGAGCGAAAATCGCTCCGCCGACCAGGCCAAGCAGGAAGGTTGGCGCCATCACGAGAAGGAAGGAACTCAGAAAGGGGCCCAGCAATGTCTGGCTGCGGTTGATGCTTCTCCCGACCTGCAGGATTGATCCATCACTCAGCAAAGTCCTGGCGATGATGAACTCCGTGCGATCATCCTTGGGAATCTGCAGCCAGGCGTGCTGGCTTGCGCCATTTTCGTCCACCGCCGTTTTCGCTGTCCTGATCCAATCCTGAGGCGCCTCCAGCAAGAGGACACTTCCTTGCCGGCCCGTCACCCGAACGAAAAATGGGCCCTCATTTTGATCGAATTCCGTCCGATGAACCAAATCATTCAGCGCGGGAAGGCCCTGGGCCTCATAAACCGCGGCGCACTCCTTCAGACGGGCCTGGATGATTTCGCGTTCGCTCTGCTCAAAGAAAGAAGTCAAAAGGATATAAAGAAGCGCGAATAAAATGACTGCGCTGACGGTGAAAGTGGCGGCGAACCAGAGGCCGAGTCGAACGGCAAAACTTTGCCAGATACTGGTAGTGGCCTGTCCCCGAAATAACATATATTTTGTCGGAGGTCAGTTGGCTGTCAGGGAGAGGACACTGGTACTAGTTCGGCCTGATAACATACCCCACACCGCGAATCGTGTGGATCAACTTCTGCGTAAATCCCCTGTCAACTTTGGAGCGAAGCCGGTGCACCAGCACATCCACTACGTTGGTTTGAGGATCGAAACTGAAGTCCCAGACGTGCTCTAGAATCATTGTCTTAGTGACAGGCCGCCCGGCATGACGCAGCAGCAGTTCGAGCAAAGCAAACTCGCGGGATTGGAGCTCGATTTTTTGCCCTGCGCGAACGATTTCCCGCGTGAACAGGTCCATTCTAAGATCGGCCATCGACAAGTGGCTCGGCTCGGCCGAGTGAGTCGCACGACGGATCAAAGCTTGGACACGGGCAAGCAACTCCGAGAAAGCGAACGGTTTTGTCAAGTAATCGTCGCCTCCGGACTGCAGCCCGAGCACCCGATCATCCACACCCGCGCGCGCGCTAAGGATCAGCACTGGCAAAGAAACTTTTTTCTGACGGAGTTGGCGCAAGACCGCAAGGCCATCCAGGCCGGGCAACATCAAATCGAGCACCGCCGCGTCGTAGGAGATCGACAATCCAAAGTCGAGCGCCTGCTCGCCATCGTTTGCGCGGTCAACTGCGAAGCCGCTCTGTTTGAGACCGTTTACCACGAAAGATGCGATTTTGTCGTCATCTTCGACAACCAGTATGCGCATAGGAGAGGCAGGAATATAACAGATTTCTCCATCTCCCGTACTGCTGTTTGCGAATGTCATTCTCTGCGTGGAGTAGGTTAAGTTCCGGATTTTAAATCGCAGATTCCGCAGGTTGGAGGAGATCGTTTCCAGGCGAAAGCAAAGATGCTCTCCTGACTTCTCAGGAGAGCATCGAGTTCCGTCACCTAACCCTGAGTTGACTCATCAACGGTCAAGTAGTGACTGCCATCCTTGGTCCAGACTTTTACCAAGGTTTGATTACCGGCCGGATTTTCGGTATCAGCGATCGCGTCCTGCGCGTTCTTCACCGATTTGCGGTTAAGTTCGGTGATCACATCCCCGGGTCGCAGACCGGCTTGGTAAGCGGCGGAGTCAGGTGCAACCTGGGTAATAACCGCACCCTGCACTTGCGCCGGGATATTCAATTCGGTGCGGGTATTCTGATCGAGATCCGCAACACCGACACCCGCAAGAGCTTCCGCTTTAGCATTCCCGCTTCGCTCGTCGGCTTTCGCCACCTTATTTTCAGGCAGGTTGCCCAGAGTGACATCAAAGCTCTTGGATTCGCCATTTCGATTGACGGTTAACTGTACCTTTGAACCAGGCGTTGACTCGGCCACCCGAAGTTTCAGCTGGCTGGCATCCTCAATCGGCTGGCCATTCAACTGGGAAATCACGTCGCCGCTCTTCAACCCAGCTATATCCGCGGGGCTGCCCGGGCTCACGTCTCCTACCAGCGCACCTGTCGTGCGGTCCAGCTTGAATGCCGTTGCCAAATCCGGGGTAAGGTTCTGGATCATCACACCCAGGAATCCACGCTCAACGTGTCCATTTTTCACCAGGCTGTCCATGACCCATCGGCAGAGGTTGGAAGGAACCGCAAAGCCGATGCCCTGATTTCCCCCGCTGTGCGTTAGAATCGCAGAGTTGATACCAACAAGACGTCCTTCGGTGTCGACCAGCGCGCCACCTGAGTTGCCAGGATTAATCGCGGCATCGGTCTGGATGAAGTCTTCATCCATGTCTCCCGAAGTCGTACGATCTTTCGCGCTGACAATACCTTTGGTCACCGTCTGGCCAATCCCGAACGGGTTGCCGACGGCCAGAACAACATCTCCGACCTCGATCTTGTCACTGTCCGCCAGAGTCAAAGCGGGCAAATTATCTGCCTTGATCCGGATCAGAGCAACGTCTGTTTTCGGATCCGAGCCGATCACTTTAGCGGTGAACTGGCGGCCATCGCTTAGAGCGACCTGAATCTCGCTGGCGTTGGTTACCACGTGATTATTGGTAAGAATATAGCCGTCGGGTGAAACGATGACACCCGATCCGAGCCCATGTTCCGTCGGCACATGAAGCCGGCCGCGATTCCCCAAATTGGAACCATCTTCTCCAAAGAAGCGGCGGAAAAAATCCATGTCGGAATTTGCGAGGGGATTATTCGTCCCTTTCATCGTGACAAAGATTTTGACCACGCTCGGTGCGACTTTCTTTACGATAGGCGCGAAGCTGTTGCCTTCCTTTACGTCTCGCGTTAACGGTGTGTTGTCCAACTGGACATGCAAAGGCGCATTCTGTGTCCCGTTGTCATTTGCTCCGCTGTTCAAGGCGAAACCCGTTGCCAGGAAAAGTGCTGAACCTCCAAGCAAGAGTGTGCTGCATACAAGCGGTTTTAGTGATTTTCTCGTCATAAATTCATTGAGTTGGTTTATTTCGCACTATGAGCCAACCGAACTGACGGATGCCTTGCTAGAACATTACAAAATGGAAATAGAACGACTTTCCACATCGATCTCCTCTTTCAGACGCCAATTAGGTCAATTATGGCTGCGGCAACAGGTGAGAACGGTCCGGTGGAAATTCGGCCGGCTGCTTCCGCACGAGGAAACCCAATCGAGGTTTTTCTGGTTTTCTTGAAACTGGGATTGACCGCTTTCGGCGGTCCAATAGCGCATCTAGGATTTTTCCAGCGCGAAATCGTTCATCGCCGGGAGTGGATTTTAGAGAGCGCCTATGGCGATCTGGTCGCTTTGTGCCAATTCCTTCCGGGTCACAGCCAGCAGCCAGGTCGCTATCGCACTTGGTTATCTGCGCGCAGGAATCCGCGGAGCGTTCGCAGCCGCCATCGGGTTTGCGTCGCCTTCAAACTGATTAGGGGTTTGCCGTTTTGGTCCGAGACATCAATTAAGGCCGGATCATGGAACCGTTCGGTGGTGCCTTCGTTTATCGGATAATGCTGGGCTCCGTCGAGCGTGATCAACTCTCCGAATCGGGCAAACGCCTCGCGTGTAAGTTTCTCAATCTTCATGATAACGCCGCACCAATTGGGTGATGGAATCTATCCGGCTCCCTGCGCACGCGACGGCTCGTGCTCCGGGAAACGAAGCGGCGGCAAGGTTAGCCAGCACCTGGCCGGGAGGCAACTCCACAAACAGCCGCGCACCAAGTTCGAACATGAGCGCCGTCGCGTCGTGCCATCGAACCGGGTGCGCCACATTGCTAACCAGCTCCCGGCGAACCGAAGCCGAATCGCGGAGAGGTCTTCCGCCACGGTTCCCGACATAAACGCATTTCGGGGGACGGAGTGGGACCTCGGCCATGGCGCAATCCAGTTCCTCCGCAACCTGCTCCAGAAGCCGACAATGAGAGGGAACAGAAACATTCAGCCGCTGGGTCTTCCCGGCACCGGCTAACCGCGCCTTCTCCATTAATTTTTCCAGTCCAGGCTCGGCTCCAGACACAACAATCTGTCGAGGCGCATTCAAATTCGCTAGAAAAACGGGCGAGTCCGGCGAGGCAACTTCTGCGACGAGGTCGCTCAACTGTTTTTCGTCGAGCCCCATGATCGCCGCCATCCCATACCCGCGCGGATACATCTTTTCCATGAGTTCGCCGCGAAGCCGGACCAGCGGCAACGCGAGACCGAAATCGAGCGAATCGGCGATCACCGCAGCCGCAAAAGACCCAACCGACAGCCCGCCGACGATGTTTGGCATCGCGCCCTCTGCCAGCAAAACTCGAGCAAACGCAACGCCGGCTATCAGCAAAGCAAGCTGAGCCGCAGCCGTCGAACGAAGCGCCACCTCGGAATCCAATTCAAGAACATCTCGTGCCAGAGCCACGCTTGCCTCTTTCAAAGTGGCCGCAGTCGCCGCACGCTCGGGAAGATCGTGCAGCATACCCGCCTGCTGCGAACCTTGACCCGGAAAAAGAAGAGCCACGCTCATGGAAACACTTCGCTTCAATCGTGCTCGTGATCGTTATCGATGTCTTTGGGAGCGAACACTCGCTCCACGTCGCTACCTTCGTTCACCTGTCGTATCCCTGACGTGCCGAATCAGGCTCGGGCCATTGACGGTCCGCAGAAGCAGGTTCGGTCCTCTGCCGGCATATTCGAGAAAAGATATCGCGCCCTCCATTGTCTCCAACAACAAGTCAACGCGAACTACATTTCCCTGTACTATCGAGAGCAATGTTTTGGTGGTCGCCGGTGGGATCAGGAAGTCACTCACACGAACGATCAGATCGAGATCGCTCTTCAGACTGGCGACAGGAGCACCGCTCGCCAGCTCGAACCCAACGCTGCCGGCCGGACCCCAACTGAGACCGGATCTCCCAAGAGTCGCGTGAACATGGGAGAGCGCGCGCATCGCAGGCAGTTCCTCGTAGCGAGGGGCTTTTTTCCAGGCTTGAGATGAAGAAAGACTCTCCGGAGTCACGAATTCAACGATCGACGACGAGTGAACGAAAGCGGCGAAACGTGCGCCTCGACTTTGACCTCGGACACCGACCGGAACGAATTCGCCCTCGAGCGGGGCACGCCGCACCACAACCCAAGGTACCCGGCACAGCTCCTCGCTGACCCAGTCTGGTGCGGAATCTCGATTCACCAGATCCAGATCAGCGGGGCCTCGAACACGCAACAAATCATGAACAGTCGGTTGCACCCGGTCGAAAGAGAGTTCACGTCCTCAAATCCGTGAATGTTACCAACTCCTGAACTGCGCAGGCGGCTTGTACAAACCTCCTGACCACGCAACAAGGTCTTCGATGCTTTTTGCGGCAAGCAGCGAACGTTTTGCGTCCATAGGACGGACGCCGAGATCCTCCGGAAAAGCAACCAGGCCATCCCGGCGCAGTTGTTCGGTGCGCCGCGGATCGTGACGCAGACCAATCGAAGTCACTCCCGCGATGGCGGCCAGAGCCGAGCGTCGCTCCCCGAGATCACGGGCTTTGTAGAGATAAGCCACCCCTTCTTCAGTCACGACGTGAGACACGTCATCGCCATAGATCATGACCGGCGCGATTGGCATTCCAGCATCGCGCCCGACCTTTACAGCATCGAGAGATTCCACGAACGCCGGCACGCCTCCTTTCTGGTAGGTCTCGACCATCTGCACGACAAGTTTCCTGCCCCGGCCCACCTCTGCGTCGCCTTGGATCAGGCTTAACCAAGCCGGTGAAGCGTGGCGGCGACCGTGTGGATCGTGTCCCAAATTTGGTGCTCCGCCGAAACCAGCCAGGCGTCCCAACGTGACCGTCGAGGAGTTTGCGTCCCCGTCCATCTGCAGCGTGGAACCGACGAACAGATCGATCCCATATTGTCCCGCAAGTTGGGCAAGGACACGGTTTGAACGCAGACTGCCGTCTCGACCGGTAAAAAACAGATCTGAACGCGCTGCCACGTACTCTTCCATCCCAAGCTCCCCGCCGAAACAATGAATGCTCTCAACCCAGCCGCTCTCGATCGCCGGGATCAGCGTCGGATGAGGGTTCAGGGCCCAGTGCCGGCAGATTTTCCCTTTAAGTCCGAGGGATTCGGCGTAGGTCGGCAACAGCAGCTCAATCGCCGCCGTATCGAACCCGACTCCATGGTTCAGTGATGTCACCTCGTGCCGTTCATAAACCCCGCGGATCACCATCATCGCCATCAGAATGTTCACCTCATTGATCTGGCGCGGATCGCGCGTGAACAACGGCTCGATCGCGAATGGACGGTCGGCTTCGACAACGTAATCGACCCACGAACCGGGGATATCCACTCGCGGCAGCTCATCCACGATCTCGTTCACCTGTGCAATGACCAGGCCGCTGCTGAATCCGGTCGCTTCGACGATGGTCGGCGTGTCCTCGGTATTTGGCCCGGTAAAAAGGTTGCCTTCCCTATCCCCTTGCGCTGCGCAAACCAAGGCCACGTTCGGGATCAAATCGATAAACATGCGGGCGTAAAGCTCCACGTAGGTATGGATCGCGCCGATCTCCAGGCGGCGATCTTCGAGCAATTGCGCGACGCGAAGACTTTGGGGCCCCGCGTAGGCGAAATCGATTTTTCGCGCGATTCCGTTCTCGAACAGATCAAGGTGTTCGCGCCGACTGACGCTTGAGATGAGCAGATGCAGGCCATGGACCTTTTCAGCATCGACTTGTGCCAGAGCCCGCGAGAGGAAATCTGCCTGCTTTTGGTTATTTCCCTCAATCACGACGCGATCGCCTGGACGGATAAGCGTTTCAAGAGCCTGGATGATCGCCTCTTGCGCCAAAATTCGACCATCAGCCAACCGACTGGCGGCGGCGAGCCGTTCCGCCTTTCTTTGCCGCCTGGTGCTCCACGACAACCTGGGAGGGGCTTCTTTCGACATGGAAACATTTAGCGCGAAATCTCACATGCCAAAGCACTCGTGAGATTTTCCCTAGTGTGCCGCTCCGTGGCAGTGCGTGAAAAATAAAGCGCCGGCGAATACCACTATCGGCACGACGGCAGAGAGAACAATCAGCCGTGACCCCTGCCATCGAGTTTTCCAAACTTTTGGCGACTGCAGATGATGATGGCGCTCCGTTTTCTTCACTGATTCCGGATCGTCCAACTCCTTTTTCATTGCCGCCGCTGATTGATAACGGCGTTCAGGTTCGCGCTCCATCGCGTGCAGGATGATCTCTTCCAGTTCTTCGGAGATCTCCGGATTAACTTTGCGCGGTGCGACCGGATCGCCGGTAATTCGCGAGTTCATGACGATAAAAGGATTCGGACCCTCGAATGGCACCGAACCGGTCGTCATCTCGTAAAGGACTGCACCCAAACTGTAAATATCGGTTCGTTCGTCCCCCCGTTTTCCCTTGACCTGTTCCGGCGCCATGTAGTCAGGCGTGCCCATCGCCGGCGTGAACCCGGCAAACGTAAGCCTGCGCATCTCCGTCGATTTCGCGATCCCGAAATCAATGATCCTCAGCGTGCCATCGTCGCAAATCATGATGTTCTGCGGCTTGAGATCGCGGTGTACGACCTTGTGTTCGTGCATGTGAGCAAGGGCGCCGCAGACGTAGCTGGCAATCTGGACGGCGTCCGGTATCGGCAGTGGCCGTACCTCGTTGAGCACCGTGCTCAGAGTCTTGCCCTCAAGGTATTCCGTCACGATATATTGCCGGCTTTTGTTCGGGACCTTGATGAATTTGATGATATTGGGATGATTCAGCAGCTCCCCAATCTCCGCCTCGCGTTGGAATCGGGAAAAAGCCGCCGGATCCGATTCTAACTGCATGTATGGAATCTTAATCGCCACGATCTGTCCGGTCTGAAGGTCTTTCGCCTTGTAGATGGAGGCCATCCCACTCCGGCTGATCACGCTATCGATTTCAAACCGGGCATCGATGACGTCGCCGGGTTTAACTTCGTTGCTCATACTGATTGTGTGCCCCCCACCTGTTTTCTTCAGAACGGAGATTGGCTGGTCATACTTCGGTTCGATCAGCCGGTCAACTTGAACGACTTGCACCGAAAGGTTATCATCGGTCTTCTGCCGCTCAGCAAGCGCTATCAGGTATGGACAGATCTCATCCATATTGAGTCGATCGACACCTTCGCAGAGGTCGCTGTCATTCATGTAACAGTAAAGCCCGTCGGTACACTGAACGACGCGATCGCGCGACATCAGCTTGAGATGTTTATAATCGAAGTGAACAATCGGGTCGGACCCGACAGTTCGTGTCAGCATCGAACGAAGCCTGCTCGCTTTTGCCTCATGCTCGCTGATTAGCCGCAACTTCACCTGCATCGCCGTGTACGAATGGTCATCAGTCAAGCGGCGCATGTTCTCCTGCCGCACCAGATAGACCCGGGTGTCTCCGACGTGTCCGATGAACAATTCCTTGTCGCGAAAAATGCAAACGGAGAGGGTCGTCGCCATTCGACCTCCACGAGGATCGGCCATCCCCGCCTCGTAGATAGCCAGATTTGCCGAATCGTAGATCTGTTTGAGGATTTGCCTCGGCGCGTTGACGGGGTTCATCCTTTGGAAAGTCGCGATGGCGATATCAACCGCCATTTTACTCGCGACATCCCCATTTTCGTGACCGCCAACTCCATCGGCCACCACCGAAATTGCTCCGCGCTGGAGCTTTTCAGCTTCCTCCTCCGGTTGCCAAAATCCAAGGCTGTCTTCATTTTTTTTCCGCACCGGTCCGGCGGAAGACTTCGACTCGAAACTTAATCGCATCCAGAATTTAATCTCATTATCGGCCCATAAAGCGGATGCGGCCACACCGATTAAAGTGTGGCCGCCACCCAACTGACCGGCAGCAACCTCGCAGCGTAAAATTTGCCTGCCCCCCAACTCCTGGGACTATCTCCCCCAGGTCCTGTCGAGGCTGGACCGGAACATCTCTCGCCTCGGAAACCGGTCTAAGAACGGTTTCCAAGCGATGCGCCTTTCCACCGATGTGGAAGACGCATCGACGAAAAGAGTTAGCAGGAACTACGCCAGATTGGGAGCTTCAACCAGGACGGACTTAGCTTTCTTCTTGCTCGACGTATAGAAGTGGAAGACACCGTAGAGGCCCCAGACTGCAGCGATTCCCAGGGCTATGTATGGTTCTTTCCAGCTCATGCCTGCGACTGAGAAGGGTCCGACAAGATAGAAGAGCATACAGAGCAGATTCGCCAAAAGGCCGAACACTGGAACGGCAACATGTTTGAACCCATTAAACATATGGTGCTCTCGGAATGCAATGATCGCAATAATGCAGGTCATCATGTAGAGCAGGAAGGTCCCGAAGTTGCTGGCCAGCGTGATAATGAGCAGGCTCTGCGGAATATTTGCCGCGGTATCATGTGGGAAAATACCAAAGCTATACCAAATGTTGTGCGGCAAACTTTTGATCTGATCGTCGGTCACCGCTGCGCCGCCGCAGAAGTAGAGCACTATCCCGAAGATGCCAACGATCACCGAAATGATGGCGAGCGTCCAAACCGCCACATGTGGAGTGAGATTCTTGCCGTGGAGCTTTCCTAAGTTGCCGGCAAGCTCGTCGTCGCGGCCCATCGCGAAGGTGACACGCGCTCCCGTATTCATGCAGGCAAGAGTGGTCCCGATCAGCGCGAGAAAGACGGTGATTGCCTGGATAAACATGAACCACCAACCGGCTTGCGGGCTTCCGAAGACCCACGTCCCAACAATCTGCATCATGTCGCCAATGGGCGCCGGTGACGCCGAGGCGGTCGGCATCGTGTAACCGCTGTTGAGGAAAAAGTTCGCTCCAAAATACTCAAAGAGGTAGCAGAATGCTCCCTGAATGACGAGGGACAAGAGCACCGCGCGCGGAATATCGCGTTTGGCGTTTTTAGCCTCTTCACCCATCGACGTTACGGATTCGAAGCCGACGAGAATCAGGATGGCGACACACGCCTGAACGAGGACAAAACTGAACCCGTGCGGCGCGATGACAGAAGCAGCGCTAGGGTGAAACTGAAACGTATCCGTCGGGTTCTTGGGATCCGACCCTTTGGTGAGCCACTGGTCAGGCGCGTACGACAGGGTAAAATCCTTGTCGGTACCATCAGGGTTCTTTTCGAAGACATAGTTGCCGTCCTTGTCCTTCACTGGGTTCGTGACATCGTTCCCTTTGTCATCCTTGGCGGTCTGCGTCGCGATCACTTTCGAGACCGGAACACCGTCTGGATTAAGAGTAATGCCTTTGGAACCTTCACCATGATTGAGCCTATAGCCGATGGCGATCACCGTGAAAACAATCAGTGCGGAGATTTGGATGACGTTGACGGCAAGATTTACTCCGGTGGATGCATTGACCCCACTATAGGCAATGTATCCAATGAACAACGGAAAGACGAGGCAGAACAAAATCATCAACAGCGGACTGGGTACCGCAGAGTTAAAGATCGACGGAAACAGTTGTCCTGCAAGATATCCGACCAGGAGCGCGGTGACGGCGACCATCACCCCGGGGTAGATCCAGTAGTAGAGATGGCTGGCCCATCCGACCACGAATTTGGCGATCCGGGCAAATCGAAAAACCTTCGATTTCGATAGGAAAGCCTGTTCGGCGAAGAAGTACGACGAACCGGCACCTGGATATAGTTTCGACAGTTCGGCATAAGAGATGGCTGTTGCAAAACAGAGCAACAGCGCAACTAGGATGCCAAACCACATAGCAATTCCGGCCATAGGTTGGCCGTAGAGACATTGTGGGCCAAAGGTCAACCAGAGAAACGCCCCGGGCGCAATGAGCGCCATGGCGTTGACGGTTAACCCGGTTAAGCCAAGCGTCTTCTTGGCTGTAGGTTGATCATTTTCGGACATGCGGGTGGTATTTTGGGTTTGATTTATGACCCTAAAAAGGCCGTACCGCCACAAGCAGCTGTCATGCCAACTTGTACACTGCTGTACCATTAACCGGTACATTGCTGTAAGGTGCCTACTGAGAGGCTAACCGCCTTCCGGCGGGTCCCTTTCTGCGCCCGCCGGGATCGCTACTGGTAAAATTTAGCCAATCGGCACCCCGTTGGTGTGAATTTTATACAGTTGAGCCGCCGCAAGGCTTCAGCGCCCGATGACGCTTCGCCAGCGTCACTTGGGTCGAACTTACCGCCTTCAAGGATTTTATATTTTCGGACGATAGGCGCGAAAAATGCTATGTCTCGGCCTTCGTGTTCGGATCGCCAATCCGAATACCCCTTAACCTTGGCAGAAACGGAAATTTGCCAACAACATGAAACAAATATTAGAAATGAAACTCTTCAGACTGCTTGTTCCTGCAAGCGTTGTTGCAGCTTATGCTCTATCTTCCGGCTTGTGCTACGGGCAGCAAGCCACCCCGGCTCCAAGTCCGGCGGTCGTCAATGCTTCTGACGGTAAGGAGTCAAAGGAAGCGAAGAAAGTCGTAGAGCAACCGAAACCGCCGGAACCACGATTCAAAATCTACGGCTGGATCGAGGGTGGCATCACCGGCAACCCGGACGCGCCGATCGACAACCACAACTTCGGTCATCTGTTTACTGACCGCTCCAATGAGCCGCTCCTGAATCAGCTATCGGTCGTCGGCGAGCGAGCTCTGGACCCGAATGCCACCGGGTTCGACTGGGGATTTAAAGCATGGTTGATGTATGGAAGCGACGCTCGATATACCAAATCGGTGGGCTTCCTTGATCTGGTCACCAATGATCGCACCCAGCCCGATATTCCCGAGCTTTATGCGAGCGCCCACATTCCGATCCCCTCGACGAACGGCCTCGACTTGAAGCTTGGAAAATACGCAGACCCGATGTCGGCTGAAACGATAGATCCGCGTCAAAACGTTTTCTATTCCCACAGCTATATCTTCAATTTCGGCGTCCCTTTGAATGATCTGGGTGTTCTTACCACGCTCCACGTTAATAAATACCTCGATCTTTACGCCGGAGTGAATCGTGGAGTGAATATGGCGTTTAGCGACAACAACTCCTCTGTGGCCTTCGAAGGCGGGATTGGCCTGAATTTGCTGGATGGCAATCTAACGGTCGTAGCACTCACCCACGATGGTCCGGAGAACACTCTCAATAATGTCGATTGGCGTTATCTGAACGACATCACCACAACCTGGAAGATCACCAAGAGCTTGACTGCCATCACCGATTTGAATCTGATCTGTGACACCCTGGACGGCGGCAAGTGGGGCGGTGGGGGCGCGCAGTATTTCACCTATTCCGTCAACGATTGGCTACAGCTAGGGCTGCGAGGTGAGATTTTCCGGGATTCGTCGGGATTTTATGTCGCCCAGTTTCGAGCAAATAACGACTTCATACACTTCGAGCGCGGAGATAACGTGTTTCGTCCAGAATTTCCTTTCGATCCCAGCAACCTGGGGGGAGGGCCTACGACCTACTTCGAAGTTACCGGGGGTGTGACTATTAAACCGCCTCTTCCGAAACCGATCGCCGGTCTACTGATTCGCCCTGAGGTCCGTTATGACAGGGCACTAACGGACAGATTCAAGCCATTCAATCAGAATACCAAGCAAGACCAGTGGACATTGGGATTGGACTTAGTCCTGGAATTCTAGACTAAACTATAATTCACAACTCAAATTGCCCTGAAAGGCGCCGCGCATCTGCCGGCGCCTTTTTTTTGAGATCTGTTTGCGAATGCCTGCAGGCCGCTTCGCCGGCGCGCTCGTTTGGCGCCCTGCTTGTCTTATCGGGCCCCGATGGCGAAAGCTTAAATCGATTGCACCCGGTCCTTTCCTGTTGCCCCATCCAAGGGTATACTTTGGAACTTTGAAGAGAGCTTTCAAACTCTTCGTCTTAAGCCCCAGGAGCAAAACTATGAGCGAATTTCCGGAAATCCAACCGTTCGGACCAAGACCCGCGCAGCACAAGGAGGGACCCCCAAATGAAGGAGAAGCGACCAACCCGGCTGAGCCCGTGGTTCCATCGGCGATCGCCCCTCCGCAAAGCCGCGCGAATGTGACCGTGGTCGTCACAGCCGTAGCGGTTGGATTCGCTCTCGGCTACGCGGTCTCCCACTACCAGGAGCTGATTCTCCGCCAAAGCAAAATCGACGAATTCATCAACGATGCTCAGGCCTGGATCCGAGAACAAGGGCCGAAGATTGCAGATCCGATCAAACAAGGCCTGGAATCCACCGGGTCCACTGTGGAGCAGGCGTTCAAGAAAGTGAGCGCCGCTCGTCCGCTGGAATCGCTCAATCTGTTCCATCGGCAGAAGCCTCGAAAATTCCTCGGGCTCCAGATTTTCTGAGACCATCTCCGGCCGGCGGTTAAGCCCTAAAAGCCGAATCGCTAGGTGACCGGCGAGCAACGCAGCCCGCCGGTTTTCACCGCAACCCTTCGGGCGGGGGCGGTTGGCTGTTTTTCCGCGCGTTGCTCGCTCGACCTGTATGACTCAGATAGGGGCGCTTTACCGCCAGTCCGGCTCGGACCGCCTTGAAAACAAATCTATAGAGAATGCCCTACGATTACCAACTGAACCTCGCTCCTACGTCAACTTGCTGAACCCAATCATTTGGTCCTACCCAACCTGAATAGTCAGCGAACACGCTGAACGCATCGTTAATCCGGTAGGCCACCCCGGTGGATCCCCATGCGGAATTGCGATCTATGCCTGTCCAGTCATCCAAGTATTCATGCTGCCAGCCAATCTGGACGTAGGGCGTCCACTTCCCGGCATGAAATGCCGCTCTGACTCCTATGCGACTCGCCAGCTCACGCAAAGGTCTAAAGCCGTCCGCATAATCGTACTCGAGGCCGGCCCATGGCCCTATCTCGAAGGAACCAAATCGCCAGGCGTACCCCGTTCCGGCATAGCCGGTGTAGTCCATTCCGCTGGTACCACCTATGACGTGATAATCAGTGGTGCCAATCAGTCCGGCCAGAGTTCCGTACCAACCTCCCTTCCACACAGAGGTATAAAGTCCGCCCCTGAAAGTGTTGGCGTTGAAATTCCGGCCGTCCCAGGTGCCTGTGGTGTAGGTGTAATCGGCTATAACGCCGACTAACCAATGAGGCGTTACGCGGTAGTCAAGTCCAATCGAGAACTGACCGGCTGAATAATGGCCATCGCCGAAGTTGTCATAGTGGCCAAACAACCCGGTTCCCACGGCCCAAACATCCCAACGCTTTGGCTGTACGGCGGGCGGCGGGGTTTGATCCACGACTTGCTTTCCGTCCTTGTTGTAACCTTCCTTGCTGTAACCTTCCTTGCTGAATCCAGGGTTTGCGGGCGCTTCCTCAGCGCTATCGCGGATCTCGGCGGCGCGTTGCTCAATTGAATTCGTCAGCGCATTGGCAGTGTCGATCGTCGGCTGTTCGACAGGTGCAAATAATCGGCGAGGTGCGGGCGCTGCTGATGTCGATGGGGTCGGCAAAGGTGACGGGGACGCAGCCGGTTTCGGGGACCCGGACGGTGTCGGTGGCGTTGGTGTCGTCGGTGTGGTTGGTGTGGTTGGTGTCGTCGGTGTCGTCGGTGTCGTTGGTGTCGTCGGCGGAGGCGTTGGCGGCTTCGGCGGAGGCGTCGGTGGCTTCGGCGGAGGCGTCGGTGGCTTCGGCGGAGGCGTTGGCGGCTTCGGCGGAGGCGTTGGCGGCTTCGGCGGAGGCGTTGGCGGTTTCGGCGGAGGCGTTGGCGGCTTCGGCGGAGGCGTTGGCGGCTTCGGCGTTGGCGTCGGCGTCGTTGGCGGCTTCGGCGTTGGCGTTGGCGTCGTTGGCGGCTTCGGCGTTGGCGTCGGCGTCGTTGGCGGCTTCGGCGTTGGCGTTGGCGTCGTTGGCGGCTTCGGCGTTGGCGTTGGCGTCGTTGGCGGCTTCGGCGTTGGCGTCGGCGTCGTTGGCGGCTTCGGCGTTGGCGTCGGCGTCGTTGGCGGCTTCGGCGTTGGCGTCGGCGTCGTTGGCGGCTTCGGCGTTGGCGTCGGCGTCGTTCGCGGCTTCGGCGTTGGCGTTGGCGTCGGCGTCGGAGTCCAAGTTGGTGTTGGAGTCCAAGATGGTGTTGGACCTTCGTTAGTCTCCCCACCGTAAGTATGAACGATGATGAGGAGGAGCGCAGCGGCCCCTACAAAACACGATTTAAAGTAGGTCATATAGTCCGGGGGTTAGTCTTTAGGAACAAACACCGATCTGGCGTCGGTCCATCCAAAACCAGCCGATGTGTCCTGTTTAGAACGATTGGAGATGTTTTGGCAAGGAGCGATTTCCCATTTTTTCGAATCTCCACAAATAAGCAATCTAGAAACAACGTTAAACTATGATGTCTCCATAAACCTATTAATAATACATGTAATTATCTTTATTCGTCTCTGTTGCTTAGATATGGTTCCTATTGTTAATATGTCTCTTGAGGAATATCGGGATTGTGACGCTATCCGCGTAGTCTTCTCACAGCCAGTCTGCCATCGGCGGCACTCTCGGGAATTGCTGGGGGTGAAAATTTTTCTCTCGGAATCTCTGGCAGTGGTTTAATGCCTTGGTGGCGGGGTCAGACCGAGAAAGCCAACCACCAGCAGGAGGCAGGCGGCCAGACCAGTTTCGCAGATCACGTTGCGGATAAGCAGACTGACAGTGGAAAATCTCCGGGTTACTCGGGCGGCCAGACTCCAATCTCCCCCGTCCGCGGCTCGACTTTCCGCGTAAAGAAAAAAGAGAAGAGGCACCAGGCCGCCCGGCCAAAGGGCCGCAGCAATAAGGTGTCCGACGTCACTGACCAGGGCCAGCGGGCCTGCGCTCGGGGAAATCGCTCCAGCATGGCCCGCCCCTCCCAGGGAGGCAAGGACTACCGTGGCGTGACATTTGGCGACAGATAAGCAAGAAATACAGTCACTCGGATCTTCGGAGTTCCCCCTCGAAGCTGCATAATCGTTTACCCAATTACATTTCCTATGAATAAAGCCCAAATAATTGTCGATGCCGATTTCTGCATTTCGCAATTGGACCGTCGTCTGTTCGGGTCGTTCGTTGAGCACTTAGGCCGGTGCGTTTACACCGGCATTTTCGAGCCTGACCACCCCACGGCCGACAAGCACGGATTTCGAGGTGACGTACTCGAGCTAGTTCGAGAACTCGGTCCGACGATCATCCGTTACCCTGGAGGCAATTTCATGTCGGGCTACAACTGGGAGGATGGTGTAGGTCCGGTTGAGGAACGACCTAAACGGCTTGATCTCGCATGGTTCAGTACGGAAACGAACGCCTTTGGAACAAATGAATTTATTGAGTGGTGCAAGCTCGCCCAGACGGAGCCAATGCTTGGGGTGAACCTGGGAACGCGCGGTCCTGATGAGGCGCGAGAGTATCTCGAGTATTGCAACCACCCAGGAGGCACACGCCTGAGCGACCTCAGAGCCATGCACGGATACAAAGAACCGCACGCGGTAAAGTTCTGGTGCCTCGGCAATGAAATGGATGGACCATGGCAGATCTGTGGAAAAACCGCGAGCGAGTATGGCCGGATTGCCAAAGAAGCTGCGAAAGTCATGCAGTGGGTAGATCCCGGAATCCAGCTTGCGGCATGCGGGTCTTCCGGGCGTTCCATGCCGACGTTCGGCGCATGGGAATACGAGGTCATGGAACACACTTTTGATATCGCAGATTTTCTTTCCCTGCACATGTACTATGAGAACCCGCACCGGGATGTGCAGGAGTTTTTGGCAAACATCGAGATTATGAACAGCTTCATTAAAGAAACCGTCGCCGTCTGCGATGCGATTGCCGCAAAGCGAAGATCCGCTAAGAAGATCAGGCTCTCCTTTGACGAATGGAACGTCTGGTACAAAGCACGCGCAGAGGAGGATCGTGCAAAGCCGGGATGGCCGATTGCGCCGCGCCTGATTGAAGAGGTCTACGACCTGCAAGATGCGCTGATGGTCGGAGGAGCTCTCATTACGCTGCTAAACAACGCGGATCGTGTGAAAGCGGCGTGCCTGGCCCAATTGGTCAATGTTATCGCACCTATTTTTGCTGAGCCGGGCGGAGCGGCTTGGCGCCAGACCATCTTTCATCCCTTCAAACTGGTCTCCCAGCATGCTCATGGTACCGTCCTTCAGACAAAGATTCAGTCGACGCAATGCGAAACCAAAACTGCGGGAACGATCAACCACCTTGTCGCGTCTGCGGTTCATGACGCCGCTCACCAAAAAATAGCTTTTTTCGTGCTTAATCGAGAGACCTCCGGCGCAGTGGACCTGACCATTGATTTGCGAGGCTTCCCACAAATCAAAACTTGCGAGGCCCTGGAGATTTCCGGGGCCGATCTTCTCGCAACGAATACCGAACTGAAACCTGACGCTGTGCAACCCGGCGAACATCGGGAATTTGCCATGCGGCCGGAGACCATCAATACCCGCCTAACCCCCCTCTCTTGGAATCTGCTGTCGCTTTCCTATTAGGTGAAATGCCTTGATCGTTCGCTCCATTCTTCCTATACCAAAACAAAATGTCCCCCATGAAAACAACCATCTCCTGTCTTGCAGCGTGTTTCTTATCTGCGGTCGCACAAGCCGCGTCAACCCAACTTACCTATTGGGACTTTCTCGGCGGCGGCGATGGCGTGCGAATGAAACAAATCGTGGAAGAATTTAACAAGGGCCAAAGCGAGATTCACATCAACGAGTCGACTCTCACGTGGGGCGAGCCATTCTATACCAAGGTTCATACGGCGGTCGTTTCCGGTGAGACCCCCGACGTCATGACCTATCACCTCTCACACTTTTCTGCCGGAATTGCCAATAAAGACCTGAGACCGATCGCCACGGAAGAACTTGCCCAGGCAGGTCTCAAGGCCTCAGACTTCCAAAAGTCGCTGATAGAAAGGTCCCTGGAGCTTAGTAAGACATACGGAAAGACAGACCAACTGTTCGGCGTCCCACTCGATATTCACACCATCGTCTTATACTACAATAAGACCGCGCTGCAGAAGGCCGGCCTGCTCGATGCCGATGGAAAACCGAGCGGCCTCGACAACATCGAGTCATTTACAAAGATGTTAGCCGCAGTTAAGGCCAAAACCCACTTGATTCCCGTAGCATGGTCCGGGACAACCTCAGCGGACCCCGCATCCTGTTGGCGTGTCTGGTACACATTTTTCAAACAGCAGAACGGCGATTTCATGAAAGAGGGTCAATTGTCCTTCGATAGCGTCGCGACTCCGGGGCTTAAAGCACTTCAGATTTTGGCAGACTGGGCCAAGGATGGACTGATTCCGAAGAATACGACCTATCCTTCGATGGTGGCACTGTTCACCGCAGGTCGCGGTGTTTTCATGATCAACGGCAACTGGGAAGTGCCAACCCTTGTCGATCTGCAAAAGCAAAATAAGCTTACCTTCGAATACGGCATCCTTCCGTTTCCGAAGCTCTTCGATAACCAGGATACCTGGGCCGATTCCCACCAATTAGCGATCCCAAACAATCAGAAAACGCCGGCGTCACCGGAAAAGGTCGCGGCAGCGCTGAAATTTATCGCCTACGTGGTGAAACAAGTGACGTGGGCAGGCGGCGGTCACATACCAGCTTACCTCCCCGTTCAAGAGAGTGCTGCCTACAAGGAGATGTCTCCGAATAACCAATATAGCGCCGGCGCGGCAAAAAATGTCGTATTTGAGCCCGGTATACCAATATTTGGCGTGGGCAGCCCGAGTTTTACCGCGATTAGCAATTTCCTGATTCCAGCCATCAACGGGCAATTGCCTGTCGACAAAGGATTCGGTCAATTCACCAACGAATTGCAATACTTTGCTAAGCAACAGCAGTAGGCCAACCCAGGAGGGTGGTTTTTCTGCGATGACAAAAGCTCAGCAAAATGACCGGCGAACGAAGCCCCGAAAACGCCGGCCCATCGCTTGGGTTTTCGTTGCCCCATTTCTCCTTTTCTATGGCGCGTTTCTGATTTATCCCGCCATCCAGGTTTGCTATTTGAGCCTGACCAATTCGGATATCGCGGGCCAAGGAAGTTTTGTCGGACTGCAAAATTTTGCCGAGTTAATGCATGACCAGGGTTTTTGGGCTTCGGTCTGGCATACCTTATACTTCATTTTTTTGACCGTGGTGCCGAATACAGCGGTCGGTTTTTTTTTAGCTCTATTAGTGGTCCGTTTGAAACGATTGCGATTGCCTGTTCTCTCGGCTTTTTTTTTGCCGTTCGTCCTGCCGGTCAGCGTAGTGACCACAGCCTCACTGTGGATTCTAGATACAAATTTCGGAATTATTAACTACCTGGTTGGCAGTTCGATCGCCTGGTTTCAGGATCCGGTGTGGGCCATGCCGGCCGTAGCAGCGGTAACTATCTGGTGGACCGTCGGGTTTAACATGCTCCTCTTTATTGCAGGGCTCCAAAATATTTCACCCGATGTTTATGAAGCCGCGGCGATTGATGGAGCAAATGCTTTCCAGCAATTTATTAGTATTACCTGTCCGCTGATCTGGCCGGTAACAAGCTTAGTATTGGTCCTGCAACTCATCGCGCAATTCAAGATTTTTGATCAGGTGTATCTCCTTACACAAGGGGGACCATATAACTCCACCATGGTTGTCCTCCTCTACATGTATGGCCAGGCATTTCAGCTGAATCGAGGCGGCTATGCTTCCGCGGTGGCGATCGCGTTGGTGGTGATCATGTTATTGATATCGGCAATTCAATTCCGACTCCTTCAGGGGAGACGTTCAAAATGAAAAAGAAACGTCCATCGACATTAGCGTTGGTTTGCACCGGACTGACGGTGATTATGGCCTTGACATGGCTGTTTCCCGTGTACTGGATCGTCGCCACCGCCTTTAAAAGCGAAACAGATACCATCGCGCTTCCTCCTTCTTTCGTACCATTTCCGCCGGATTTTGGGGCCTTCATTTACGTGATTCAAAACAGCCCGATCTTTCGCTGGTATCTGAACACCGTCCTGGTCTCGGCGGTGATTACATTTTTTTCTATTTCCTGTGCCTTAATGTGCGCCTATGCTCTTTCCCTTCTCGATTTTAAAGGCAAAGGGGCCATTAATTTAGCCCTTATGGTAGGATTCATGCTTCCGTTTGGCGCCATGGCGATCCCTCTGTTTATGTTGATGAACAAATTACATTTGGTGAATACTTACGCGGGAATAATTCTACCCCAGATCGCTACGCCCCTATCGGTTATAGTTTTCAAGCGATTCTTCGACCAAGTCCCCATCGATTTCCGTAACGCCGCGGTGATTGACGGAGCGGGCGATTTCAGAATTCTATTCAATATTTATATCCCGCTTAATTGGAGCATTATTTGGGCGATGGCCATTGTTACTTTCATCGGTGCTTGGAATAACTTCTTCTGGCCGTTTATCGTTACGAACTCGACTCCGATGCTCACGATTCCCGTCGGGATGACCCAGGTCCAATCAGCCTATGGCGTTGCCTTTGCCAAAACCTCGGCCATCGCCGTTTTGGCCTCGATCCCAACAGCAGCCGCCTACCTCATCTTCCAAAAGCGAGTGACGCAAGGGGTGATGGCGGCAGCGGGAATTAAATAGCCGGAAATATGCGATTCTCAAGCGGTCTGAACATCTTTCTGCTTTACTTGGGATGAAGGATGTTGCATCGCAATTCGCTGGAGGAAATTCAGGCAATGGCGAACCCTGACCAATCCGCACACCCTCGTACGAAGACCAGGCACCGCGAGTCGACCCGCTCCGTCAGCGTCGTCGACGGGCTGGTCTCCGCCTTGGGGCGCGATATCGCCAGCGGCGTCTGGAAACCGGATGAGACTTTGCCGACCGAACCAGAAATCGCCCATCGTTTCGGAGCCGGCCGAAATGCGGTTCGAGAGGCGGTCAAAATTCTTGCGGCGAAGGGTTTTGTGCGAACTGAAAGGAGGGCCGGCACGATTGTCCGCCCGGAATTCTGCTGGAAACTGCTCGACCATGACGTGCTGAACTGGATGTTATCGGCACCGGTGAACAGAGACAATCTGCTGGACGAGTTGTCCGAACTGCGTTCCATCATCGAACCGACGGCCGCAGCTCTCGCGGCGACCCACGCGTCAGCCATGGAAACGCTACGAATCTTCGAAGCATATGATCGGATGGAGAAACTCCCGGACGAGATGCAGAAGGCGATTGAGGCGGACGTCGAATTCCACGAGCTGCTTTTCGAAGCCGCTCATAACCGGCTTCTAGGCGCTCTTGTCCCGGCGTTTTCGCTTTTGTTGAGGACGAACTTTGAGATCTCGGTGCGCGCAGGTAAACCGGCTAGCCGGAACCTGAAAGGGCACAGGCAGATCGCTGAAGCAATCTCGCGGCGAGATCCAGAATCAGCCCGGCGAGCGACGCGAAAGCTCCTGGAAAAAAATGCCACCGAGCTGGCGGAGATGATTAAAAGGGAACGGCGAACGCGGCGGTGAGAGTCAGTGGTCAGTAGTCAGTAGGCCTGGAGACAGACGAGCGATCCAACCGTCCATTCTGCAACTCTGTCTCCTGAATTCTGAATTCTGACTCAATGCGAATGCCTCGGGATTTCTGCTCCGCTTTTTCCGACCAGAAAATCGAAATCAACTCCTTGATCCGCCTGCAGGACGTGATCGAAAAACAACCTGTACCATCCGCGCGGAGGCGCTTCAGGCGGTATCCACTCGGCCTTGCGCCGCCCAAGTTCTTCATCTGACACTTCCAGATGAAGTCTTCGTTTCGGGACATTGAGTTCAATCATATCTCCGCTCCTGACCAGCGCGAGCGGCCCGCCAGCAGCCGCTTCCGGGGCAACATGGAGAACGACCGTGCCAAACGCGGTGCCGCTCATCCGGCCGTCCGAGACGCGTACCATGTCGGTGATACCTTTGCGCAATAATTTGGGAGGTAATGGCATATTGCCGACCTCGGCAAATCCCGGATACCCTTTTGGTCCGGCTCCTTTAAGCACCATCACGCAAGTTTCGTCGATCTCGAGATTTTCATCATCGATGGTCTCGTGCAACTGTTCGATATTCTCGAAAACGACTGCGCGTCCCCGGTGTGTCAGCAATTCAGGGGTGGCTGCCGAGGGTTTGATCACGGCTCCTTGCGGCGCGAGGTTTCCTCGCAAGACCACGATCCCGGAGAGTGGCTTGAACGGGTCGGAAAACGAATGGATCACCTGCCGGTTGTAGCACTCCGAGTTCTCCACGTTTTCCCAGATTGTTTTCCCGTTCACTGTCAGGGCATCCTTTTTTAGAGCCCCTGCTTCGCCGAGTTCACGCAATATCACAGGAAGTCCGCCCGCGTAGTAGAAATCCTCCATCAAGAACTCTCCGGATGGTTGCAAATTCAACAAACAGGGCAGATCCGCGCCCAGTTCCATGTCGTCCAGCTTGAGGTTTATTCCGACGCGCCCGGCCAGAGCGATCAGGTGGATGATCGCGTTAGTGGATCCTCCGATTGCGGCATTGGTACGGATCGCATTGTCGAACGCATCCCGGGTGAGGATCTTGTCCATGGTCAGGTCCTCGAACACCATCTCGACGATTCGTCGCCCCGCCATGTGCGCCAGCACCTGGCGACGCGCATCGACGGCTGGAATCGCGGCATTGTGCGGGAGCCCCATTCCAAGAGCTTCGACCATTGAAGCCATCGTGGAAGCTGTTCCCATCGTCATGCAGTGCCCTCGCGATCGGTTCATGCAGGACTCCGCCTCGAGGAAATCTTTGATGTCCATCTTTCCGGCGCGCACCGCCTCGGACATCTGCCAAACGCCGGTACCCGAACCGATTCTCTGGCCTTTAAAACAGCCGTTCAACATCGGACCTCCGGAAACGACCAGAGTCGGTAAATTGCAACTGGCTGCACCCATCATCAACGAAGGAGTTGTTTTGTCGCAGCCGCAAAGGAGCACGACCCCGTCGATCGGGTTGCCGCGAATCGACTCTTCCACATCCATTGAGGCAAGATTGCGGAACAACATCGCCGTCGGGCGAAGATTCGATTCTCCCAACGACATGACAGGAAATTCAACAGGGAAACCGCCTTTTTCGTAGACGCCCTTTTTCACGTATTCGGCGAGTTCCCGGAAATGCGCGTTGCAGGGTGTCAGCTCAGACCAGGTGTTACAGATACCGATCACCGGACGCCCGTCCAACAAATGATTGGGAAGACCTTGATTCTTCATCCATGAGCGATGAATGAACGTGCTCCTATCGATTGTCCCGAACCAGGCGTGGCTTCTCAAGGGAGGCGATGTTTTCTTATCCATGGGATCTACGTATCAACACCGAATGCTTCTGTCGCAATGAGTTGGTAAAAGTCCTCGTAATCGGTCCCGGAAAGCTCGTAACCAAGGTCTTGATCCGCAAACCAGACCTCGCGGGAACAGACACCACTTTCGACAACGAACCCGTAAAAATTGCTTTTGCCGTCATCGACCACGGGAACCCAGCGGACTTTTTCGAAGGGCTCCTGGCCCTTCCAAAGCGAAAAGTCGCTTTCCGGATCCGGCGAGAGCACAGTAATCGTACCGATATCGCCAGCTCCGAACCGTTTCAGGAAAGTTCGATATTCCTCCGGCAAGGTAAATCCAGCCTTCTGCTCGAGCTTGGCCAGTTTATCCTCTTTCAGTGGCTTATCTCGAATAAAAAACTCCGAATCCAGCTGCTCAGGATCTTCTTCCCGAATCTCCTGAATCAAATCATCAAATTCGTCCTGAGTCATACAGAGTAGTTGCCTTCCGAATCGGACACTGCCCTTAGTTCAGAATCGCGCAAGCTCAGTTTTACCATTTTGTCGTGGTTCACATCTACCCTCTTCCATGTCCGGGAAGCGAAATCGCCTTCCCCCGCTCGAGAGGGCAAATAAAATCGACGATCGTCTCCTGACCGATGCAGTTTCCATTCGCCAAATTTTGTTTTAGTACATCCAGCCTCGAGTGAAACTGGCACCTATGACGCGTGAAGAAGTCACTGGTAACTAAGCGCCGGCGGCAAAAGGCGGTTGTGCGACGAGGTCAAGCGTGCTCAGCAACTCGCGATCGTGATCGATGCCGGGATTCTCCGCAGTCAGAAGTCTATCCCCGTAAAAGATCGAATTAGCCCCTGCGAACAAACAGAGGGCTTGCGCCTCTTTCGAGAGCCGCGTGCGCCCGGCAGACAAACGGACCTTCGCCTGGGGTAATGCGATCCGGGTCGTTGCGATCAGACGAACCAGTTCAAAAATATCGATCGGAGGTTGGTCTTCGAGAGGTGTGCCCCGCATTGGCATCAGGCAATTTATCGGCACGCTCTCCGGCGGCGGATGTAAATTGGTCAATACCTCCAGCATCTTCAACCGGTCAAGCTCGGTCTCTCCCATTCCGACAATTCCGCCGCAGCAGACCGAGATACCTGCTTGTTGAACGGCTCGTATCGTATTGAGCCGATCCGAATAACTGTGAGTCGATACGATTTCGGGATAATAGTCCTCCGAAGTATCAATGTTATGGTTATAGGCTGTGACACCTGCTTCCTTGAGCTTCCTGGCTTCACTTAAACTTAGCTGCCCAAGTGTGACGCAGACTTCCATTCTGAGCTGACTCACCGCCCGTACAATCTCGAGCACCTGCTCGAATTTCGCATCCCCTTCGCGCACACCTTTCCACGCCGCACCCATGCAAAATCGTGTCGCACCGTTTTCCCGAGCGCGCCGAGCGACATCCAGCACATCTTCGGGATCCATCAGGCGTTCGGCCCGGACACCCGTGTGATATCGAGCGCTTTGAGCGCAATAAGCACAGTCCTCGCTGCACCCACCGGTCTTGATGCTCAGCAATGTGCAGAGCTGCACTTCGCTTCTATTCCAATGCGACGAAAACGTCGAGCGAGCGCGCTCGATCAAATCAAAAAAGGACGTGGCGTAGATCCGTTGGAGCTCAGCAAGAGTCATGGCAGGTAGCGTATGGGAGCGGAGTCAGAGGGATTAGGTAAACCGAAAGCCATTGATGTCGCTGACCACGTTATTCACTAAAATCCTGTGCTCCATCTTCCTGTTGCCGACACCAGGACCGGCAATTCATTCGTCATATACTGGGTCTTGCCCACCGCCCCGATCATCCTCGCTCCTGTAGCCTGATACCACGACTTCGACATGCTCTCGGCGGTATAGCATCCCCAGCTCTGTACTTGGGCGTTCCGGGCAAAGATGCCGCGATGCAATTTGTCCTTTAGTTCGTTTTCGTGAAGCCAGACCTTTGAGCCGCTCCCGATCTCGTTGCTGTAGTCGATCATGAAACAGGCTCGATTCGAATGTCCAAAATAATCGAATGAAACGATCTTGTTGTGCGGGCGATTCGCTCCGTAGTTAAGATAGTAACAGAGCTGCTCACTGGTGTTGAAAAAAATCAGGTTGATCCCGTATTTGTCCCGGACCGACTTGATGATATTGAAAAGATTCTCGTGTTCCTGCTTTTGACGGCGCTCGTAGCCGCGCTGATAAACCAGCCAGGTAATCCGGGCTGACGGGCCATATTGCTGCCGGAGCTGTTCAATCCGAATCCGGCTGGCGCGCACGAAATTCATCCACCAGTTATCATGTGGCTGAAGCTTATACTTTTCCCACTGCATCAGCGAGGGACCGCCGGTCAGTACGATGTGCTCCCCCTGGTCCTGGGCGATCGCGACCGACCCCAGAATCAGGCTGACGCAAAACAGTGACAGCAATCGAGACATGGCTGTGCTTTTAGCGCGGGTCTCTGGAACTTTCCAGTCTTTCCATAAGAACCTTCCCCGCTATCGAGACAGCAAGCAGCAAACCCATCTGAAAAAGCGAATAGACCGGCAAATAAAACCGCGCCCCGAAAAAGGTGGTTAAGCAGTTCGCAAGAGAGACCAGGACCCCAACGACGATCAGGCCCATGGCGTAAGCGGCACCCGCCGCAGGGATTGGATCCCGGTAAGCCGCAACGAAAGCCAATCCGCTGAACACAATGGTAAGACAACCCATGGCCAGGATCGGAATCCCTTCGAAAAGGTGGAAGTACGGCATCCGTTTCCAGGCGGCATTGTAATAGCCCTCTTCATGTTGAAACGAGGCGAGACCTCTCAGTCGTCCGTATCTTGGGTAGGGCAGTTGCGTTTGCAGCCAATCGGTCAAAATAAACGGTGGATACGCGAGATCCGTCTGCGCGAAGAACGGCGACCGGATGAAGTCGGTCCAGACAGCCTTCAGGAAATGCGGTTCGCCGGAAAGCAGTACGCAAGTCGCAACCCGGTTCAGTTTCAGATCTATCTGCCAAGTCCGATGCTGCATCTCGTTGAAACCGGATCGAACGAGGATTTCATCGATCTTGTAAAACAGAAACATGTTGGCCCAATTTTCCCCTTGGTTGAGCGATCGATTAAGAGCGTCGAGCGCTTCTGTCACTACCGGATCGCCCACCTTCGTAGCGATCCGGGCCAGGATCGCGGTTCTTTCCTGCTCCGGCAATCTTTCCAGGTAGCCCAGACGCCACTCAAAGGTTTCACCGAGCGTGGAACGAAACGGCACGCGGCACAGCCAGCACATCGCCTGTTGCACGAGCAGCGAGGTTCCAATCGCCGACAGGCCAACCACCACAAAGATCAGAAATCTTCGAGTGTAACGGAATCGAGAATCACCGTTGGCCAAAGTTGTGGCGCCGCCACGAAGGATCAGTTCACGGCCAGCCAACGGCAACAGGGCGATCGGCAGACCGGCGGCCAGCACCCCATTGACCTGACGAGTCAACGCTGCGGCGAGAAGCAGGCCAAGGTAGATAAATATCTCTCGTCTATTCAGTTCCGATGTCCTTAGACAATTCCAGCCGCAGGCCGCGATCAGGTAAACTAGAGGGTTGCTGAACGCCTCGCTTCCGATGCAATTCGCATAGATATAAACCCACGGAGTGAGCGCAAAGAACAGCGCAAATAAAACTCTCATTCGAAAGCGATCGGTGAGCGTCCTGGCGGCATAGAACAGCGAAAGGACCAGGAAAAGATGCTGCACCACGACCAAGGTATAAATTCCTGTGTCATTGAGCGGCGTGATGCTGATCGAAAGATATGGAATGCCGTGACCGCCCAGCAAACTGCCGACAATACTGCCTGCAAAAACAATCAACCGGCCGCCAAGACAATACCCGGGCAACCAATGGATAATGCCTTTCGGAGCAAAGGTTGAAGCGATTTCATTGAAACCGTCCGAGTCACGCCAAAGGGGCGGCAAAATCAGCAAAACATAAAGCGAAGGAATCGAAAGGATCAGCAGGGGAAAGGCGTCGGCGGGTCGCAAGGAAGCGTGCCAGCTTTTGCAAAGCTTCATCAATTTCGACGAGGTCTCCAAGTCATTGTTGCTGTGCGGCAAAGCGATCTTACTTCAACGGCCGCCGATTCGCCGACACCTTTCTCCCGGGACGCCGATACGCTTCCCCTTCAGCGTCGGAGGAAGTCTTCGACGGCTTGATAAAATGCGCCTGGAGCTTCCAAGTGAGGAATGTGCCCGACGTTCGGCAATTCAATGAGCCGCGCTCCCGGGATCGCCTCGGCAGCTTTTTTCGCGAGCTCAGGAACATTGCCAAGATTTCGTCGCAGATCGATCGGCGCACGATCTTTGCCCAGAGCCGTATGATCTTCCTGACCAACAATCAGAAGTGTAGGAACCTTGATTTCGGAGAGCTCGTAGCAAACGGGTTGCTGATAGATCATGAGAGTCGTCAAGGCCGCGCATAACGCCCAGCGTGGAAAATCGCCGCTCAAACTGACTCGCATACGGGGTTCGACAAACGCTTCCGCCCGATCCTTCGGGTATGTTACGAAATAGCTCTGCACATATTTGCGATATTCGTCCAGGCTCAGATTCAGTTCCTGTTGATAGAGCTGTTCAAGGGGGGCGGGCGGCACGCTCAATGAATAATCTTCAAGGCCAATTGGATCTTCAAGGACCAACGCTTCCGTGCGGCCTGGGTATAGCCTGGCAAACCGGATAGCCAGCATACCGCCCATCGAGTGCCCGATAATCGTGGCTTTCTGGACTTGAAGGAGATCAAGCAGGCCGGCCGTGTTCTCCGCCAGAAAATCGAAGCTGTAATGGATGCTCGGCTTGGAGGATTTCCCGAAGCCGAGCTGGTCAGGTATGATCACGCGAAATCCGCGATCCGTCAGAAATTTGGCGGTATCCGCCCAGTATGCGCCATAAAAATTCTTCCCATGTAGCAAGACAACCGTACGTCCATTCGGGTTTTTGGGCGGTTGGATATCCATAAAGCACATCCGCAGGTCTTGACCCTCGACAAACAGGTTCAGGAAAGCCGTCGGATAAGGATATCTGAGTTCCTCATAACAGGTGCCGAGCGGCTGTTCGTATTTGTCGGGCAGCGGCAGCGGTTTATCCTGAGCCCAGACATTTGCGAGCGTCAATCCGGCCGCAGCGAGGGTGGCTAATGTACGGTTCATTCGGTTTCTCCTGGGTGAACTAATACGCGTCATGCCGGTCTTTCGGTCAAGCTCCGCTAGTAACAGGGTTCTGGCTTTCCCGACTATTTACTTGGCTGGGGAACTGAACAACTTCGGTTCCGGTGGCAGCTGTTTTTCGCAAAAAAATCGAGTGTTCAATTTTTCCATCAAAGGCGTCGTCGTGTGAAACAAGAATCAATTGCTCCAGTTCCGCAGCTTTTTGCGATTCAAGCAAGGCGTCCCCGAGCTTTTCCCGGCTTTCGGCATCGACTCCGTAGGTAGGCTCGTCAAAGATGCAGAACCGCAATCCGCTGAACTCCTGGATCATGGCGAGGGTCATTGCTAATGCAAGCTTGGTCTGTTCGCCGCCTGAAAGCATGGCAAATCGCCGATCCCCGGGAATCACTCGCAGACTGTAACGCGGCACAGCTTCCCACCTCAGTTCCACAGAATCATGATTGATCCGATTAAAGATCCGTTGAGCTTGTCCGGCAATTCTGTCGCACATATGTTGAGCCACGATCGGAGCGGAATCCCTCAGAGCGACGCGCGCTAATTCCGTTAACTTGATCTCGGCTGCCAATCGTTGGAGGACGCGAACGATTTCGTCCCGGCTGGCGCACGCTTCCTGCCACTCGCGGAAACGGCTCTCTTCGCGATCGGTTTCTCGTCGCGCATTCTCCAATTTGTTCGATTCCGCCGCTGATGCGGCACTTGTCTCTTGAAATTCGCGGCGCACAGCGGTTAACGCGGACTCGTCAAAACCTCTGCCCAACTCCGAAAGCGTACTCTCACAAAGCCTCAGCTTCGCTACTGCGCGTCCCTCCTGTTCTCGTCGAACGTTCAGTTCCATTTCGCGCGAACTTCGTTCATCGGCTAACGGCTTTGCCCCAAGATACCGCTGATAGTCGCTCCGGTACTTCTGTTGCGTGCGTTCCAGGAGCACGATTTCCTCGCCCAAAAAGTCGAAAGCTCGGCGGCGTTGATCGAGTTGGGCAATTGTTCTTTCAAGCTCCACGGATGCTTTCCGGCAGCCGGCGGCAGCTTCGCGCTGTTCATTCTCTGCGAGCGCGAGTTTCCCAATTTCAGATTCGATCCGTCGAAGAAGATCTTTGTTATTGACTTCGTCCTGTTGATCCGAACCCAGCCGCCTTTCTTCCTCCAGAACCACATTGATCCGCTCTTGCACAACCTTCTCAGTCCTTTGCCACCAGGTTTTCAATTCCTTCAAATAGTCGACATTTTGCTCGTGGATTTTCTCAAATATTTCGGTGTCGAGGCCTTTCGCCTGCGGAGCCGGGCACTCGGGCATGGCTTGCACTTCTTGAGTCCATTGTCGCAACCCGTTCACCGGTTCCCCGGTCTTTTCCCAGGCAAAACGTTCAAATGCAGACAAGAAATCAATGCCCATCTGTTCAAGCTGACTGCTCTTCCTGAACAGATTCTGTTCTTCCTCGCGCCGACGTTCATGTTCGATTTGCGCCGCGCGAAAAGCGGATTCGGCAATTCCTCCTTTACTCTCCAGAAATTCAATCGTCGCGCTCTTATCTTTCATATCTCCTTCCACTTTGGAAGGATCGAACTGCCTGCATCGCTCCTTCAAAAAAGGACAAATTCCGTCTCCGATTTCTTGAAGCTGTTTCAGGAGCCCAGCGTGCTCGGCGTTCGCAGCAGCGAGTTGTTGCCGGAAAGAGTGTAGCGCCTCGGCCGTGGTCTCTTCTTGATGCCGCGCTGCCTGCAGGGCAGAGGCATCCGTTGCAGCGAGGGCTGCCGTTATCGCCTTCATTTTCTTCAATGTCGTTTCCCCATGCGCAAGCAGGTCCGCAAAACCGCTCACGAAATGGCGCATCTCAGAAAGATAATGAGTCGCCCTGTTCGCCAGGCCCTTCTGCTTTTCGAATTCCGGCTGAGAGAGCCGCAAACGATTTCGAAGCGCTTCGACCCGTTCACGGATGTTTAACCGCTCCGCCTCCTTTCCCTGTCTCTGCCGGGCAAAAACATCCGTCTGCGAACGCGCCGCGTTTGATTTGCCGTCGAGCTCGATCTTTTTCTTTTCCGCATCGGCAATTTCCATTTCAAGCCGATGCTGTTCAGCCTGTTTTGCTCGAAGGACCTGGAGTTCTTTCTCAGCATTTTCGAAGGAGTTGTAACCTGACGCGACCAGCGCAACGACGGCGGCGGCTTCTGCGGATTCTCGCATCCGTTGGTCGGAGATCTCACGCTGTTGCCGGGCTAACCCGAGCGCATTCTCGGCCCCGCTTCGTTGTAATTCGGTCGCTCTTAGCGAAATCTCCGTCGCTTCGAGATGCGCCAACCTCTTCGAAATGTCTTCCTGAACTTTATTCAATTCCTGCAGGCGCAGCTCAATCTCGCGGAATTGCCGGCGCTTCGCCTCAAGCGTGGCAGGGCTGTCGCCGCGTTCGCGAATTCGCTCTTCGACGGCGGCTCGAACTCTTTCCTGCTCATGAAGACGCGCCATGAATTCGTCCACGGCCGGTTTGAGCGACTCAAAACACTCGCGGAACACCGCCACATCCAGGAGCGGTTCGAAGAAATCCTTTGCGACACTCGGCTTCGAATCAAACGGCCATGTGAGACGGCCTTGCCGAACGCCAATCAGCTTCCAGAAGAGTTCCGAGAAGCGGTTAGGATCCGGCAAATCAAACAATCGACATAAGAAGGCGGCGACTTCTCTTTTACCTTCCGCGCAGGTGCTCCCGTCCTCCAACTCAACAACCTTTGCTTGCCGCCGACTATGCGGGCCCAGACCGCGCTCAATCCGATAGTATTCACCTCGGTGGCTGAACGTTACATCGATCTCTGCTGCCTTCTTTCCGGCCCGAAGAAAATAAGTATCCAGCTGAAAACTTTCTTCAAATATCGGCTCGGTCAGGAAGAGCGCGTATCCGAGACTTTCGATCAGGGTCGTCTTACCATGTCCATTTTTCCCGGCTACGCGGTTCGTTCCAGGTTCAAAAGAGATTGTCACGCCGTCGCCATCGAGTCCTTCTCCATACGACTTGATGTTCTTAAGCCGCATCGACTGAACAATCACGGGGCGTCCTCCGAAAAGTCTTGGAATGTCTGCCTTTCTGCCGTCGCTGAATTTGACTTCACGATCAGTTCCACGAGTGGACTGCGCCCAATTAGTTCCGCCAATTCAGTCCCGGATTTTTCCTGGCGGACCGCCTCTTTGAGCTCGTAACAAAATGCGGAAAATTCATCCTCTCGATGATCAATTCCCCAAAGGTGTTTCGCGGCCACGACATCCCGAATCGCCGCTTTCTCCAGATCTTCCCGAGAGAAGCCTTTGGTGGCCAGTTCAGTTTCCGCAAACGATCCTCCGACGTCCAGACTGCCAAAATCGACAGATACGGCAAACACTTCTGCCTGCGTCTCGATCTCGCTTGCGGCCCATGCCTGATCCAAAGCGATACGGCTCAGGTTTAACTTCCCCGTCAGCCTGAGATCGATCACAGATTCTGGCGCGACTTCCGCCGTCCGAATGAGCTTCACCGCTGCTTTGACAAGTGCAGCCGCACCATCCTTCGTCTTATTTCCAAACGGCCAACAATCAAGGGTCAGACGGTGAACGGGGCGGCGCGGATTGCTGTGAATCCGAAGGTCGATCGGCTTCTGACGTTGAGCAGGGTCAATCTGCAGAACCGCATAGCCGCGCGCCACCGAAACCCCTCCTGGATGGCGGTCATAACTCGCTTCGCCCAGATCACAGTTTTCCGGTGATCCAGGGTTGCAGGCCCAAGCACCGTAAAGCATAGGACGATGAATATGGCCCAGCGCGAGATAACACGTTTTCTCGTTCAGCGCCTGCAGATCGGACGAAGAAAATCCGCCCCCCTCCCCGACAAAATAGTCCGGCCCCGCATGCAGGATGAGAACGTGCGTTTTATCGCTCTCCAGCCGCGACACTAGTTGGCGGACCTTGAACGGCGTGGCAGCGCCGAGATAGCCGGCTCCCACGAACCGAATCCCGTCAAAATCGATCCAGGACCCGGCCCTTCGGGTGGGATTCCACGGAGTCAGAATCGGTCCGGTCGAATCGAAGGTGGTCCGCAGCAGCACCAGAAGATCGTCTTCAGCCAAAAACTGCATCCAGGTAGGCTCTTCGGAGTGAATGAAGGCCCTGTCGTGATTTCCCTCGATCGCGATCACCGGAATTCCACTCCCTTTCAGGCAACCGAGAATCCGTTGAGCCTGACGCAGATGCGGAGGCTCCACCGTCGGCCGGTCAAACAGATCGCCGGCGATCAGAAAAACGTCCGCCCTCTCTTCAATCGCTTTCTTTGCCACATGATCGAAGGCCGCAGCCAAGTCGGCGTCCGGCAAGCGGCCTTCCATCCGTCGACGACCAAGGTGCACGTCGGCAACATGGAATAATTTCATTAAGACGGGAGTCAGGAGTTCAGGAGTTGCAGAATACGAGTGGCCAGCAGTCGATTCAATGCCATTAGTTTGTTTTACCGCCCAAAGGTATTTGCCCCCTGGACTCCTGCAACTCCTGGCTCCTGAGTTCTAGATCTGCGTGACAGCGACGTGACCTTCGTCCACCACAAAGTGCAAAGGATTCAGCAGCGGCCGTCCAAATGCAGGTACAGAGATTTCGAATTGGTCGTTTTCCACCGTCTTGACGCCGTCGGCAAAACTCAACGTCGAAGTGCCAAAAAAGTGAATATGCAGGTCCCCCGCACGACGGAACTGCGGGTACTTGAAATGGTGATGTTCGAGATTGGCGACCGTGTGACACATGTTTTCTTCCCCGGTCAGAAAAGGCTTTTCCCATAACGGCTTCCCGTTTCGCAGCACCCTGCTCACTCCCTCAAGTGCCTGAGGAACTTCGCCAAGACGCAATTCCGGGCCGAAACTGCAATAGCGGAGCTTCGAATGAGCGAGCCACAAATAATTTTGCCTCTCCGTGACGTGATCCGAGAATTCATTTCCCAAAGCGAACCCGATCCGATAAGGCTTTCGGTCCGGACCGATCAAATAAATTCCGACCAGCTCCGGTTCTTCACCGCCATCCAGAGCAAATGCAGGAACTGGAATGGGCGCATAAGGCGCCACGATAGAGCTGCCATCCCCTTTGTAGAACCATTCGGGCTGGGCGCCGATTTTTCCTGCCTCCGGCTTACCTCCTTCGATGCCGAGCTTGAACATCTTCATCGAATCGGTCAACGCCCCGGATGGATCGTTCAATTTCACGTGCATGGAGTCACGGGTATCGGCGCTGCCCAAGTGAGTCAGCCCCGTGCCCGAAACACAAAAGTGCGCAGGATCGGGGTGCATGATTGGCGGCAGTAAGGTGCCTGCGTCAACGAGCGCCTGATAGGAGACCTGTTCGTTCCCTTTCAAAGACTCGACAATGTCACGAACCGATCGGCCCTCCTGAATCGCACGTTGAGCCAGAGCATAGGTTCCACCCTGGACTACGAGCGCCTGAACTGTTTCCGCATCTTCCACCAAACCAACTCGAGTCAGTCCGTCCTCTAGAAACTGAATGAGCCGCATCCCCGGGACCTGGGCCAATGCAATAGTATCCATAGAAAGTGAACTCCACTTCGCAACCAGGTCTCGATTCGGATCGGCCTGTGCAGTCTCAGCTACTCAATATAACGAGAGAGTGTGCTGGGCGTCGATCGCTTAGGATGCCTTATTTTTGAATACTTGCGTCGTCCAGGTCCAAGCTGTGAATCATCCTTCATGCCTGCGCGCAAACGGCCTTCCATCTCCAGCAAAAGGCTGAAAAAGCTCTCGTCCGACCCTCGGGGGGCCGAATTTCTCCGACTGACACGTTCAGAGCCGGAAAGGATGTCTTCCCAGCGGGTTGGTTTCATCAGCTTCTCCTTCGAAAGTTTATATAATACACATGAATTTGCCTTCCGCACCCAGAACTTTACATTCCATACATTTCATATTTTGTGGGGTCAGATCTAAATACTCATAGGCAAAATGCACGTTCAAGCATTCTGCTTTACATCGCCGTGGCGGAGGTCTCCACTGGCGCAACGAAGGTCTTCAAAGAGACGCCGAGCAATAACTGTTTCGGGCCGGTCTGGTCACCGGACGGCCTCGGTGGAAGTATCCATTCGAGCTGAGACTTGTCGAGATGGATACTTCGACCGACTCTTCCCACTACTGACACTGACTACTGGCAACTTTCCTAGACACGGTCAATCCTTCGGTTTCGACAAAAGTCATCTCATAATGTCATGGAATCTTCCCAATGAATTGGAAAACCAAGATAGATCATCAGAATATCCTCCCGACCGATTGGCCGCTCGGATGCCTCGTAGGGCGAGTATGGCGCCCTGACGTTCAAGGACCTTCTGTCGTCGTTGTCCGCGACGGGGCCCTGCTCGACATCAGCGAAACGTTCCCGACGATGCGCGACTTGTGTGAAGCGCAGAAGCCGGCCGCAAGCGTCGCCGCTCTTTCAGGGGAACCAGTTGGTACGCTCGATGAGCTTCTGCAAAATTCGCCGCCCGATCAGCGCGATGCGCGAAAAGCGTGGTTGCTTGCGCCCATCGACATGCAAGCCATCAAAGCTGCCGGAGTGACGTTTGCCGTGAGCCTGCTGGAACGGATAATTGAAGAGCAAGCCCGCGGTAATCCGCAGGAATCTTCCTCAATTCGAAATGAAATTGTCTCATCGGTCGGCCAGGCATTGGACAAATTGATACCAGGAAGCCGGCAAGCTGCTTCGTTGAAGGAACTCTTGCTAAAAAAAGGTCTCTGGTCTCAATACCTGGAAGTCGGGATTGGACCGGACGCAGAGCTTTTCACCAAGGCTCAGCCGATGTCGGCTGTCGGCTACGGCCATGACGCCGGCTTTCATCCGATTTCGTCTTGGAACAACCCGGAGCCTGAGGTTGTCCTTATTCTTTCGAGCGCCGGCGAGATCATAGGGGCATCGCTCGGCAACGACGTGAATCTTCGGGATGTCGAAGGTCGATCCGCGCTGCTGCTTGGCAAGGCGAAAGATAACAACGCCAGCTGCGCTGTAGGCCCTTTCATCCGCCTCTTCGACGAAAGCTTTTCTCTCGAAGACATCCGCCAGATGGAGGTTCACATGACAATCGATGGCGAAGATGAATTTCATCTTCACGCGGTCTCTTCATTATCCCGGATCAGCAGGGATCCGCGCGACCTTGTGGCACAGATGATCGGACCGCATCATGGATACCCGGACGGTGTTGTCCTTTTTCTCGGTACCATGTTCGCGCCAACGGAGGACCGCGACGTTCCCGGGATGGGATTCAGCCATAAAATCGGCGACATCGTGAGAATCAGCTCGGACAAACTAGGAGCTCTCGCGAACCGTATGCGGCACACCAACGATTGTGAGCCCTGGAATTTTGGTGCGACCCACCTTATGCGAAGCCTGGCCAGGCGCCGATTGATTTAACGTAACTTCCGAATTTATTAACCACAGATTACGCAGATTGCAGAGATCATTTTGGTACAAGGCTCTCCGATACGCCGATCGGCTTACTCTCCCTTATGCCCCAACAACTTGAGAAGATCGTCGAAACCGCCGCGGCTTATTGCAGCCCGGGACCGGAAGTTCTCGCCGGATTCTTGGAACGAATCGGAGAACGATTGATGGCCGCCGGCGAGAAATTGATTTCAACCTGCGTCGAGGAAACGGCTCTTTCCCTGGATCGACTTGTCGGTGAGAGAGCACGCACGGTGAACCAGCTCAAGATGTTCGCCGATCTCGTTCGAGAGGGATCCTGGGTGGATGCTCGGATCGATACGTCGCTTCCGGACAGAAAACCGACCCCCAAACCCGATCTTCGCCGGATGCTGATCCCTCTGGGTCCAGTGGCCGTATTCGGCGCCAGCAACTTCCCGCTGGCATTCTCGGTTGCGGGAGGCGACACCGCCTCAGCGCTGGCTGCGGGCTGTCCAGTGGTGGTGAAGCCTCACCCTGGACATCCCGAAACTTCGGCAATCGCAGCTGCTGCCATCTTGAAAGCTGCTGAAGACTGCCGGATGCCGGAAGGCGTTTTTGCCATGATTGAGGAGGCGAGCGTTGAAATCGGTCTTGAACTCGTTCGCCACCCGTTGATGAGAGCGGTGGGATTCACCGGGTCCACAAGGGCTGGTCGAGCACTGTTCGATGCGGCAAATTCGCGCCCTGAACCGATTCCCGTTTTCGCGGAGATGGGGAGTCTAAACCCGTTGTTCGTACTGCCGCGGGCGCTCGAAAAACGCTGGGAACCGATCGCAACGGGCGTGGCGGGTTCAGTCTCCTTGGGAACAGGCCAATTCTGCACAAAACCGGGATTGGTCATTGCGCAGGATTCCGCGGCCTTAGGCCAGTTTGCCGCGCGGCTAGGTGAAGAACTATCCAAAGTGCCAAAAGGTCGCATGCTCAACAATTCGATTTCCAAGCGTTTCGAAGAATCCCTGTCAAAGGCAAAGGATTATATCCGAGCAAAAGGAGGCGCCTATTTGTTAGTAACCGATGGAAAGAAGTTTCGCCAAGAAAGCGCCCTGCATGACGAAATATTCGGGCCTGCAACTGCTCTGGTGCGATGCGAGAATGCAGATGAGTTAATTGCACTGGCGGGCGAGCTTGACGGTCAGTTGACCGCAACAGTTCACGCCGAACCGGAGGATGAAACACTGAGCGGACGTTTGCTGCGTGTGTTGCAGGAAAAGGCGGGACGCATTGTGTGGAACGGTTATCCGACCGGCGTAGAAGTCGCTCCGTCGATGCACCACGGAGGTCCGTACCCCGCAACCACAGACAACAGGTTCACGTCAGTTGGGACAGCGGCAATCCAGCGGTTTGCCAGACCAGTTTGTTATCAAGGCCTGCCGCAGGAGCTGTTGCCAACGGAGTTGCAAAACAGCAACATTCGTAAGATCTGGCGCACGATAAACGGAACGTTGACCCGGGATGAGGTCGCGGGATAGGAGAGGCAGCAGTTCAGGAGTTCAGGAGTTCGGGAGTTGGAAGTCAGGAGGACTTTGAGCAAGGGCCTTTGGGAAAAAGGATCCCGGCCATTGCTCAATGCCGGCGCAGAGTATCAAGGCGTTCGGGCTTCGGAACCGTGGTCGTAACCGCAAACGGATACTTCCGGATAGCGTCGAACAGCTCCAGAGTCCGTGATTCGCTCGTGTTTTGGGTATACCACGGCGCGAGCAATTCGAGCTGACCTTCGTCGGGCATTTTCGCTTGGGGAGACGCTGCTATAGCGTAAGTCCTGCTGATTGATGGCCGATAGTAGGCATAAGCCTCATCGCGAGTCCATATCCCTGGTCTTCTGGGCCCGCTCGAAGTGGACCGGATCCTCCTGCTCGAGCCCGAACTCCGCGCGCTCTCGTTCGGTGAGCGTCTCCCATGCCCTCCAACCATGTGAACCGGCGCCGTAAAGGAGCTTGTCGGATCGGAAGATATCCGCCTCGATTGTCCCAAGCACGCGCCTGGTGGCAGGTTCAATGACGTTGAGCGTTTGGGTTTCCGGCTCTTCTACGACTGCATTATCCAGGTCAAACCGCAACGATTTAGGATCTTCCCCAGCATCGAATCGCTTTTCGAATTCTTCGTTCATTCGTCGAGCGTCACGGCTTCCAGTGTCCCGTTAGAATGAACAGTAAGGTCCCTATTCCGTATATCGGCACGAACATGAGAACCCCGGTGCAGAGACCGCTGATGATTGGATGACCCTTAATATCGACGATCATCCACGCTAGCGCTAGCATCCACTGGAGGGCTTGAAGTGGGCCAGCATGAAATAAACGCCACCGAGGATAACTCCAGCAAAACCAATAAGGACGATTATCGCCCACCTGGTGGCTGCAAGAAGTTCCTTGTGAAAAAGATTTTCCAAGCGTTCAGCCATGAGCTGTAAATCCTGCTTGGTCGCTAGTACCCCAGCATCTTCGATCTCGGCCAGTTTCATTTGAGCGCCTCCGTGATTCCGCTTCGGTCATCCCTGCCTTTTGCAGCCCCTTGGAGAGTTTCAGAGTGTCGATCATTTGCGCAGCCCTCGACCCTTGAGAAGACCCTGGATTTTCAGGCCAGCATCGAAGGTTGGCGTTGACCGTCCGCTGAACCAATCGTGAACCCGTTGTCGCGTTACTCCGAGCATCCGAGCGATCTTCGCTTGGCTGATCCCTTTAGCGTTTAACTCCTTTAGTTCGTTGATTAAGCTCTCTACCTCTTCTGTGGCCATTTCTCATGTGTCGCATAGATCTGACGATAGCTCAAATCTTTCTCCTGCGTTAGTGTCATATTTTTACGACACTTCTGGCTTGCCTTGACCGCCGCCATTGCAGGAGGCCAACAAGCGGTTCGAACACTATGCCCGGGAGGGATCAAATGAGTAATGCCACCCTACTGGGCAGCTGGGTCAGACGCTTCCTGCTGGAACATGGTAGCCGAGCGCAATCTGGCACGTAATACCCAAAGAAGTTATCGCGATACACTAGCTTTGCTCATGTTGCGAACGCTCTCCCACCCTGCCTCAAGCTGGAAGGCCTTCTTTACGATGAAACACTTACAAGGGTAGAAAAGGTTCTCGATAGTAGGGGTTGCCCGTTGCCAGGACCCAGAGAATAGGCGCGCTGCAGCGGAAACACTCTAACCCCAAGCTTTTAGCGTCTGCGGAGTTGAGACCACGAGGAAACTCATATTTCCCCGAGTGCGTGCTACGCGTGAAGAAAAGCAGGCTCTTTCATTTGGACTCCTTGATTGTGAGCGATGGATCTAGACTCTTCCCCTACCCGCTGATTGACCACGACTGGAGTATAGATTTAACTAACCTAACATTGTGGTTAGTATTTGCTGAGTCAAATGACTCGGTAAAGGCCAGTTCCACCACGAAACCTGGTGCAAATTATATCAGCGCGCGTCTTGGATCGGCACTAGAGCGTTCCCGCCCTCTTGGGACATTGAAGGAGGACCAAGCTTGAGAGTGCCGGGGCTAATGATTATCCCGACCGTCGGCGAGTTTGATTTGGCCAATAGTTAGATCGCCCCTTTGCTGCGCACAAAAGTCGTTACGTTGGATGCGCTTGGCAGCCGTCTTAGCCCGGGGACCAAGGAGACGTTGACGCAACGGAACAAAGAAGATCGCCGGCCAGGATACGACTTTTGCTGTGCGATTCCTAAGTCCGTTTCGCTGTTATCTTGCACTTAGCGACGACAAGGCCGTTGAAGCCATGATCCAGGATGCGTTTCGGGAGACGATGGGCGATATCGAGGCGCGCATCGAATGCCGTGTGCGCAAGGGCGGCGCTCAAGAAGATCGGACGACAGGCAACCTGGTGTACGGCTGCTTCACCCACCGGGAAACCCGGCCAGTGGACGGCATCCCGGATCCGCATTATCACATCCACCCTTCGTCTTTAACGCTACCTTTGACCCGGTAGAGGGGGTTTGGAAAGCAGGGCAATTTGTAAACGCCAAAAGGAATGCTGCTTTTTACGAAGCTGCATTTAACGCCCGACTGGCGACAAAGTTGGTCGAGGCTGGCTACGGCATCCGGCGCACAGATCGGAATTTCGAGCTGGCAAGCGTGGGCCGTGAACTGATCGAGAAGTTTTCGAAGCGCACGCAGTTGATCGAAGACTTCGCGAAAAAGCATCACGCGATGCTGACCGCCAAAGCACGCTTGCTCATGAAAAAGACCGGCATGGACTTCGGAGATGCTTTTGAGGTCGTTCGGGCCGAGATCGGCTATCGGACCAGGGAATCGAAGTCGGCGGCGGTGCTGGCTCCCGATGATCAGCTGGCGAACTGGCGCGCCCAGATGACGGCCGAGGAAATTGCGAGTCTGAAACGGGAAGCCGTGATGGGCACGTGATGGGCGCGCGATGTGAGCACCTCCTTGATCGACCCGTCGCGGAGGAGTTTTCAATCTCTCACCTTTTCGAACGGATCTCCGTCGTGCGAACGCTCGACGCAGCGGCGCACCTCCTGCGACGTGGAATCGGCCAGGTCAGCCCGCAGCAAGCCGAACGCTGGTCCGGGCAGGATCCGCGATTCATTCGTCCGCGCGAGAAACTGCTTACTACCCGCGAGGTCCTCGCAGACGAGTGGACGATCGTCGAAACCGCTCGAGCCGGCCAGGACAAGTTCGAGCAGCTCGGCCGCGGTGGCGCCTGGGTGATGCGCAATCCAGCTGTAGCGGTGGCCAAGGGGCAGGCGGCCGCAGTGGAGCACCTTCTGCAATCGCGAGACTTTGCTGTATCGGTGCGAGGACCTGCAGGTGCCGGGAAGACCTCAATGGCTCGGGAGGCTGTCCAAGCGCTCGAGGCTCTTTCAGGTCGAAAGGTGATGATGTTTTCACCTTCAAGGTCGGGCGTCAAAGAGTGGTCAAGGAAGGCTTTACGCAGCTTGAGCGCAATCCTCTGATGCAAGAACAAGTAGCCGGCCAGATCATCTGGATCGACGAGGCGTCGTTCATGAGCGTAAAACAGATGAAGCGGGTTTTCGACTTTGCTAAGGCGAACGGTTGCCGGCTGATTCTTTCTGGCGACACCCGACAGCATCACGGCGTTGAATCTGGCGATGCGTTGCGGATCCTGGAGTGGGCGGGAGCTGTCCGCCAGGCATCACTCTCGAAGATCTTTCGCCAGCAAGTCCCGGCTTTGCGTTCCGCGATGTACGAACTGTCTCACGGTCGGACCGAGCAGGGCTTTGACAAGCTGCAGGCGTATGGCGCCCTTCACGAAGTGGACGACAACGCAGAGCGCTTGCAGGCGATCGCGACGGTGCATTTCGAAATCTACGACCAGAATCGTTTAGAGCTGGCTGCAGGTGACACGATCAGAATCACGCGGAATTTTCGGGAAGTCGGGCAACAATTCAGAAACAACGAATTGTGTGCAATCACCGCGGTTGACCAGGACAACATCACGCTCGGGGATGGCCGGCTGATAAAGCGCTCCGGACCGCTGCACGTTGACCAAGGAATTGTGGTGACGAGCTTTGCGTCCCAAGGCAAGACCGTCGACCAATTGATTGCCAGCGTCCCAGTCGACGCCTTCTCCCAAGTCAACGAAGCGCAGTTTTACGTCACCATGTCCCGCGCCCGCCAGTCGATGCATTTGTTCACCGATTGCATGCCGGCACTCCGGGAGGCCGTCTGCCGGCCGAGTGAACGGCTTTCAGGGTTGGAGTTGGTCGGCGAGCACAACTACGCGGAGATCACGAAACAGATGCAGATGGAAGCGGAGAAGATGATCGATTTGAACCGGGGGAGGGGAATAGAGCGCGCGATACCTGAAATCGACAGAGGAATGGACATTAGCATGTGAACGCCTGCATCTTCAGCGATTGCCGGAAATACCGATATGCTCTCGATCACGATGATGGCGATTTGTTCTCCACTTCGAAAGGCTACGCCGCCTGGATCGGCCTCAATCCTTCGGTAGCGGACGAGCAACAACTCGACCCGACCTTGCGCAGAATTCTGGGCTTCACTAAGCAGCTCGGCCTTCAGCGGTTTGTAATGCTCAACCTCTTCGCGTTGGTCTCGACTGATCCGCAGGTGATGCTCAAGCACCAGGACCCAGTTGGTCCAATGAATGATCACCACATCGTGAAAGTGTGCGAGGCCGCGGCGGCCGTCGTCTGTTGTTGGGGCGGTCACGGAACGCACCTGGGACGCGCCGAGAGCATTTTGGAATTACTCGCGCCCTTCGGTCTCAATTGCCTTGGAGTCACCAGCGATGGACAACCGCGGCATCCGTTGTATTTGCCGGGGAACGTTCGATTGCAGCCTTACTCCGCGTGACACTCCCTTAGTGGGGCCGAGCCAAGTTCAGAAGTTCTGAGTTCAGGTTCCGCAACATTGCCACCGTCGCTGCGCGTTCCTGCTTTTGCGCATCGAGCATCGACCCGAAACGCATCATCAGTACTCTCGGCTAAAACCTTGGCAATCTTACGCTGGACCGCGCCAAAACCCTCATAAAGTGTTTCCACGTTGGTATATTGGAAACACTTATTCTTTCGAGCCCAGGCGGTCGAGTTGGATCGTCTTGCTGATTTCGGGGAAGCCGCGGTCCACAACGGCTTCTGCGTTCGCGAACGTCGTGCCGTAGCGATCGTGGTTGCCGAGGACAAAGTAGACTGGCTTTCTGACGTGCTCGGCCAGTTCGCCGTTATTGGGCCCATCTGTGAGCGCCCGCCGAGAGGTCGCCTGTGATTACCACGGTGTCGCCGGGTGCCTGGTTGATGGACCGATAGAGATCGTGCCGCGTCTGATGACTGCAGAATTCAAGATGGGGATCGGTGAGCCAGATCAGGCTCTTGATGTTGTCCGGCATGCTGCAGTCGGCCATTTAGTGAAAGCGTATTTTAGTAAAAAGCGCTCTTTTAGTGCGGTTTGTGTGTTTTCGGACGTGGCCTCTCGGCTGGCGTGTGAGCGGATCAGGGGCGGCAGACGAGATCCGGAGCACCTGGCAAGGTTAGTCCCCAAAGGCAAATCTCCTGATTGTTACCTTCTTCGGGTCTCGTGAACCGTGTTCATCTCGCGTATGAGGTGATGGCCATTCCCGGCCGAGGGCAGGCCGGGCAAGGGGCCAGTTTGCGGGTGTTTTGTGAAAATAAAAGCGGTGGTCGCAGCGGGCTATCAACTGGTTGGCAGGTTCCGTAGGACGACCCTTGAACGGGGGGAGACATTTTCTTTTCATGCGGGCGATAGCGAGACACTGACTGCCTCTTTTCTGACGCCTTGGCGAGCTCGTGAGCGGTTTTCTAAGTAGTGGATAAAGGGGATAAAGAAAAGGATAGGGAAGGGGGTCAAATCCACAAGAAGCGCTCTGAGAATAACTTACGCGTTCCAAACAGCGATCTTTAACTCCTATTTGCCCCGGGCGTGATTTCTCCTAGAAACTTTAACTCCTATTTGCCCCGCCCTTTTGGGCCTCAAAAGGCGTCCTTAGAGACTTTAACTCCTATTTGCCCCGGCCTTTCGCATCTTTAACGTCCTTGTCGTCGTCCTTCGTCCTCGCTGAGGGATCGAGGCAGTTTGCAGGATGGAAGAAGGATGAATGGAGAAAGCAAGCGACGGGAGTTTCGGTCGTATCACCCCAAAAAACGACCGAGGACGAAGGACGACGACGAGGACGAGAAGGATTGGGACAGGACGCTAAACAGATACGCCGCCGGACTCCTCGCGTACGGATCTCAGGATTGCTCGTCGCTCGCGCCTTGAAAATCGGCCAAATCGCCGACGGCGGTATGCCTCTCACTTATGAGACGATGCACTCGCTCCTGCGGGGCATAAAACCATCGCAAATATGTGGATTACTCGTTCTTAATGCTTGCCAGCCTTGCAAGCCAATAGATCGTTCCAAAACCTTCTTGTCTTAGCGCTTATGGGTGCTCAAAGCCAGGGGCCATTTCCCCAGCGATGAAGCCGCCACTAAGCTGATCTATTTGGTCCTGCGCGACATTACCAAAAAATGGAAGAATCCCCCCGATCGCTTGGAAACTGGCGGCCACCCAGTTTGCTATTCGCTTTGGTCAAGATTCTTTGCCGCGGAGCTCTGAAAAACGTGAAGCCAATCATTGCCAAAGCCAGAAAGACAAACGATAGGCGCTGGAGTCGAGTGGTCTCAACTCGCGACTTACCCACAATCGCCTTTTTCCGGGCCGGCGCGACTTCGGCGAGCTCAGTCGAGCCGCTGCTGCGACGTAGCGTACCTCCTTGGCTCCATTTCTTTCGCTGGGGGCGGGCTTACTTGACGCGACCTGACTCCTGAGTTCCGTCTCCCGAACTCCTGCAACTCCTGAACTCCTTCCCCTTGTCTCCTGTCTTCTTGCAACTCCTTGCGTTCCTCCCTAAACTGCCCGCTCAGTAATGGCTCCTAATCCCGAAAAATCGCTCGGCCTATGGGCTCTTCTCTTGCTCGTGCCCTTTGTCGCCTTGCTATGGGTGCCATTCTACAACTCGTATGAGCCTACCCTCCTCGGGTTCCCGTTCTTTTATTGGTACCAATTCCTCTGGATCCCAATTACGTCGATCTTGATTTTCATTGTCTACCTCAAGACCCGGTGAACCCGACCAAGATTGATTGGGCGGCTACAACCGTCTTCGCCTTCTTTTTTCTGCTGGTGACGGTCCTCGGCTTTGTGGCTGCGCGCTGGAAGGCCGGCGATCTGAACCTTCTGCAGGAATGGGGACTCGGCGGCCGCCGGTTCGGCACGACCATCACCTGGTTCCTGATAGGTGGGGACTTTTATACTGCCTACACGATGATCGCAGTCCCTGCGCTGGTTTATTCAGTTGGCGCTTACGGCTTCTTCGCACTGCCGTACACCATTATTGTTTATCCGCTCGTCTTTGCCACGATGCCACGCCTTTGGAAAATCTGCCGCGATAACGATTATGTGACCGCGGCGGATTTTGTCCATGGTCGCTATGCCAGCAAATCACTCGGGTTGGCGGTAGCAATTACAGGAATCATTGCCGTTATGCCCTACATTGCCCTCCAGCTGATCGGGATGCAGGTCGTCATAGCTGGACTGGGATTCGGCAGCGGTTTATCGCCCGGGGTTAGCCGATTAGCTTCCCTATTTCCCTGGCTCGATACGATTGTCAGAGATCTCCCTCTCATCGTCGCCTTCCTTATTCTCGCTTTCTACACCTATACCAGCGGCTTGCGAGCGCCGGCATTGATTGCCTTTGTGAAAGATGTTATGATCTACATCGTCGTGATTGTGGCAGTAACCGTTATCCCGCTTCATCTGGGTGGGTATGGCGCGATCTTTCATGCCGCGCAGGAAGCGCTGCAGGCCAAAGGCGGCGCGGCCGGGTTGATTCTCAAACCGGCACAAATGCTTCCATTCGCAACGTTGGCCCTTGGCTCTGCGTTAGCGGCCTTCATGTATCCGCATACGATGACTGGCGTTCTGAGTTCGTCCAGTGCCGACACTGTCCGCAAGAATGCGATCCTGTTGCCGATTTACACTGTCCTCCTGGGACTGATCGGCTTGCTCGGATACATGGCCATCGCTGCCGGCATCAAGCTGGACAAGCCGACTGGAGTCGTCCCTGACCTCTTCATCAAGATGTTCCCTGCCTGGTTCGTAGGGTTCAGTTTTGCGGCGATCGCAATCGGCGCGCTGGTACCGGCGGCCATCATGTCGATTGGCGCGGCTAACCTTTTTACCCGCAACATCTGGAAGGCATTCATTGATCCCAGGATGGATGCGGCACGCGAATCAGCCATGGCCAAGATAGTTTCTCTGGGTGTGAAGCTCGGCGCGCTGGTATTCATTGTTTTTCTTCCGACTCAATACGCTATCGATCTCCAGCTTCTGGGCGGCGTCTGGATTCTGCAGATTTTCCCGGCTGTGGTGTTTGGACTGTTCCGAACTTCGCTTCATGCGCGAGGGCTGCTCGCGGGTTGGTTAGCGGGAGTGATTGTCGGCACATGGATGGCAGAGGCCATGCAGCTGAAACCGGTTTTCCCTCTCCAGTTGGGGGGACAAACCTACCCCATTTACATCGGCTTGATCGCACTGAGCGCGAACATCATGATCAGTTTCGCCGGTTCCCTGGTATTGAACGCGTTCAAGCGGTAAGCGAAGCCGGACGCTTCAAGGAGGCCACTTCGCTTAGATCAGCCGAACTGTAGAGCAGCCCCTCCGTCAGAAGCCGTAAACTCTACTGGCACTGACACTGACACTGGCGCTGACAACTTCCTATCAGATTATTACCAGGTCTGTCTCGGGTAACTCCTGGATTAATTCATCGTGGAGCGCCCGGCTAAACAACCGAAGAGATTTTTTGCCCGGACGTCCAATCACCACATGAGTGATGCCGTATTCCTTGGCAAATGAGATCAATGCCTGCGCCACGTTTTCATGTTTAAGAGAGATCACCAAACCGCCCATTTTTTGTGCTGCTTCGAGTGTATCGGCAACCCGGCGTTGGACCGTCGCATCAATCTTTACCGCTGATTCGCTGGGCGTACGAACGTAAACCGCATACCATTGTGCATTGAGCTGTGCCGCAAGGCGCGCGGTCTTTCGGAGTAATCGTCCGGGATCAGGCCCTCGGCTGCTGATTGCGACCATGACCTGTCCGATGCCACCGAAGTTGCTCTCCGTTTCGGCTCCCTCCCGGTTCTTGCGATCAAGAATGTTCGCCGTCTCACTTAGCGTCATCTCCCGCAGGCGGCTCAAGTTCTTGGAAGTGAAAAAGTTCGCCAGTGCAGCTTCAACTCTTTCTTTGGGGTAAATCTTTCCCGCCTGAAGCCGCTCGAGAAGATCCTCCGCCGGCAAGTCAATGTTTACGACCTGGTCCGCCTGGGTAATAACTTCATCGGGTACACGCTCCTTGACCTTAACGCCGGTCACGTCTTCAACGATGTTATACAACGACTCGAAATGCTGGATATTGACGGTGGCAATAATGTTGATCCCAGCGCGCAGCAGATCCTGCACATCTTCGTAGCGCTTGCGATTCCGGCTTTGCGGCGCATTGGTATGTGCCAGCTCGTCAACCAGCGCCACGGTCGGCTTCCTGGCAAGGACGGCGTCGAGATCCATCTCCTTCAAGGTGATCCCGTGATACTTCGCCACCAGAGGTGGAACAATCTCCAATTCGCCGATCTGTGCGCTGGTTTCGGGGCGATTGTGAGGTTCGACATAACCAATCACGACATCCACGCCCTGTCTTCGAAGCCGGTTTCCCTCGAGCAACATTTGGTAGGTCTTGCCGACTCCGGGACACGGCCCGAGGTAGATCTTCAGCTTACCGAGCTGTTGCCGGCGGATGATTGTTAGAAAGTCATCCGGCGTAGGCTTCAGATTAGGATTATCGGCAACTGGCATAAGATCCGGTGAATATACAATTGATGATGTCGAATTCCCTGAGTTGTTTTTGATGTAATCTGCACCGCATCCGCGTGGGCTGACGCTCAGGGCCAGGAGCGAAAACGGTTCGCCCGCCGGTCCGGAAACCGCCGGACCGCACAGGCCGACCGCGCCGCATGCGCGAAACTATGGCTTCTTTTGTGCTAGTGCGCCCTTTGGCGCGAGCGCGTTCAGAGCCAGGTTCACTCTCAACACGTTCACCCCGGGATCACCGCCGATACCAAGCAGAGGACTGTCGGTTGCCTTGGTGACTTCGCCGCGCACCGCCTCCTCGCTCAGACCTCGTTCCTTGGCAACACGCGGAATCTGCAGTTGGGCATTTTGAAGACTAATATGGGGATCCAGGCCGCTTCCTGACGCGGTCACGGCGTCTGCCGGGACGACTGTTTGCGCGGACAAACCATTTTCCTGCCGATACTGGGCGACATTCGCTTTGATTCCGTCGATCAACTTCTGCGAAGTCGGTCCCAAGTTTGAGCCACCAGAGTTGAGTGGATCATATCCGGTTCCCGCTGCGGACGGTCTGGGATGAAAGTACCTCCCCCCGCTGAACCCCTGAGCTAACAGTTCGGAGCCGACAATCTGGCCATTGTTCTCGACCAAGCTACCATTTGCCTGATGCGGAAACAAAACCTGTCCAACTCCCCAGATTAAGACCGGATAGAGACCGCTGACAACAACACAAAGCACGATTGTTGCCGCGATTGACGTCCAGAGTTCTTTAAGAAACGTTTTCATAAAGGATTTTTTTCTGATTAGGCAAGACCAATGGTCGTGATTAAAACGTCGATCAGCTTGATTCCGATAAACGGCAGGATGATTCCTCCCAAGCCATAAATAAGGAGATTTCTCGCCAGGATTTTGGCAGCACCGAGCGGCCGGAATTTTACTCCTTTTAGCGCCAGAGGAACCAGTGCGATGATGATCACCGCGTTAAAGATAACGGCACTTAAAATGGCGCTTTCGGGGGACTTAAGGAACATGACGTTCAGCGGAGAGATCTCCGGGAAAGTGCCGACCAGCATGGCGGGCAAAATCGCAAAGTATTTCGCAACGTCATTGGCGATGCTGAACGTGGTGAGCGCACCACGCGTGATGAGCAATTGCTTCCCGATCTCCACGATTTCGATCAGTTTGGTCGGATTTGAATCGAGATCGACCATGTTCCCGGCCTCTTTCGCCGCTTGAGTGCCGGTGTTCATTGCCACACCGACGTCGGCTTGGGCCAAGGCAGGGGCATCATTTGTCCCGTCTCCCGTCATGGCAACAAGGTGCCCGGTTTGTTGCTCTTTTCGGCACAGCGCGAGCTTGTCTTCCGGCTTCGCCTCGGCCAGGAAGTCATCCACCCCTGCTTCCTTGGCGATCGCAGCGGCGGTTAATGGGTTGTCCCCTGTAATCATCACGGTTCGGATTCCCATGGCCCGGAACCGCTCAAAGCGGTCTGCCAGGCCGCCTTTCACGATGTCCTTGAGCTGGATCGTGCCGAGGACTTTTTCCCGTGTTGCAACGACTAATGGTGTGCCACCGGAATTGGAGATCGCCTTAACGTCCGTCTCGACAGGCCCCGGCATCTTACCACCGACATAGCCGCGAATCGCGTCCGCAGATCCTTTCCGGTAACTCAAGCCGTCCAGGTCGACACCACTCATCCGGGTTTGAGCCGTGAAAGGGACGAAAGTCACCTTAGGCATCTCGCCAAATTCCCGAGCTCGAATACCAAAGTCTTTCGCCAGAACCACTACGGACCGACCCTCTGGAGTTTCGTCGGCGAGGGAGGCAAGTTGCGCAGCGTCCGCCAATTGCTCTTTGGTCACTCCTGGAGCGGGAAGGAAGGCGGTGGCCTGACGGTTACCGATCGTGATTGTCCCCGTCTTGTCGAGGAACAGCACATCGACGTCTCCCGCCGCTTCCACCGAACGGCCGCTCATTGCGAGGACGTTTTTCTGAACGAGACGATCAATGCCGGCGATACCGATCGCGCTGAGCAATCCGCCGATAGTCGTCGGTATCAAACAAACCAAAAGGGCAACCAGGACCGGGATCGTAAAGTCAACCGAAGAGGCGATGCCAAAGGCCTTGAGCGACATCATCGCGATCAGAAAGATTAACGTCAGCGCCGAAAGCAGGATGGTGAGAGCGATCTCGTTGGGAGTTTTCTGGCGCGACGCACCTTCGACCAGAGTGATCATGCGATCCAGAAAGGTCTCACCCGGGTTCGATGTAATCTCAATCTTTATGATATCAGACAAGACTTTCGTCCCGCCGGTCACCGCACTCCGATCGCCGCCGGACTCGCGGATCACCGGCGCAGATTCACCCGTAATCGCCGACTCGTCGACAGTCGCCGCTCCGTCGATCACTTCGCCGTCCCCGGGAATGAGTTCGCCGGCAGAAACCACCACGACGTCGCCTTTCCGTAGCGAATTTGCGGCAACTTCTTCGACGGTTCCGTCCGATTTCAGGCGATTGGCAAAGGTATCTGTCCGTGTCGCCCGCAAAGCTTTCGCCTGAGCTTTACCTCGTCCTTCGGCCATGGCTTCCGCAAAGTTTGCAAACAGCACCGTAAACCAAAGCCAGAGCGCGATTTGGATTTGGAATCCGAAATGAGAGGCATGCCCGGTGACCAGAAGCATCGTGGTGATCAGGGCTCCCACCTCGGTCACAAACATCACCGGGTTCCTGGCCAGAGTTAGCGGATTCAGCTTTTTGAACGAATCCCCGATTGCCGGCCCGATAATCGCCGGATCAAAAATTGAGTGAGCTTTAGCAGCCATATTAGAGTGTCAGTGTCGGTTGTTAGGTTTTGTCGCTCAAAACAGTTTTCCGTTTAGCATCATGAAATGCTCTAGAATTGGCGTGAGGGTTAACCCGGGTAGGAAGGTTAAGGCACCGACCAGCAGAATCGTTCCGATCAGCAAGGTGACAAACAGCGCCCCGGTCACGGGGAAGGTACCGGCACCGGTAGCAACCAGTTTTTTTCGCCCCAATGAACCGGCCAATGCCATCACCGGCACGATCATTCCAAATCGGCCGATAATCGTTGCGAAGGCCAAGGTAATATCATAGTGAGGATCGTTATTAGTCGGATTCGCCGTCAGACCGGCGAATGCGCTGCCGTTATTACCAGTGCATGAGCTGTAGGCATAAAAGATCTCGCTGAGACCGTGGGGACCGCTGTTGTTGGTCCCTGCCTGGCCCCAAGGCGTGAGGGCGGCCCAACCAGAAAAACCCAGAATCGAAAACGCCATGAGCAGAATCGCGATCGAAGCGACTTTGACATCGTAGGACTCAATCTTTTTCCCCAGATACTCCGGCGTACGGCCCACCATCAGGCCGGCGATGAAGACCGCCAGCACGATAAATAGCACCATTCCGTAAAGACCGGAACCGACTCCGCCAAAGATGATCTCTCCCATTTGGATGTTGAATAGGGGGACAAACCCGCCGAGCGGAGTAAAAGAATCGTGCATCGCGTTGACGGCACCGCAGGAAGCGTCGGTGGTGATGGTCGCGAACAACGCAGAGCCAAAAATGCCGAATCGAACTTCTTTGCCTTCCATGTTGCCACCGCCGCGATCGACTCCCAGATGATGCACGATCGGATTTCCTGCAGCCTCCGCTCCCCAACAAACAAGAGCGCCGGCCACGAAGACGATGGCCATCGCGGTCCAAACGCTCCATCCATGTCTCTGGTTTTTAACCATCCTCCCAAGGTAGTAGGTTAAGGCGCTCGGGATCGCAAAAATCGAGAGCATCTGGATAAAGTTCGAGAGTGGCGTCGGATTCTCAAAGGGATGAGCTGCGTTCGCGTTGGTATATCCACCGCCGTTGGTTCCGAGCATCTTGATCGCCATCTGCGATGCGATTGGTCCCTCCACAATGCTTTGCGAATCTACCTTTTGGTCGACCATGACCACGTTCCCCTTGGCGTCTTTGATCGTGTTTCCGGCGTCGTCTTTCTTCGGCACCTGGACGGTTTGGACCTCCACGACTTTGGCCGTGTCGTACGGCTTGAAGTTCTGTGGCACACCCTGAGCGACCAGGAAAATCGCGTAAACGATGCTGATCGGAAGAAGCAGATAATAGTTAATTCGCACCAGGTCCACCCAGAAATTACCGATCGTCTTGGTGGAGTGCCGCGCAATCCCCCGAACCACCGCCGCGGCGATGGCGATACCGATGGCCGCCGAGAAAAAGTTATGCGACGCCAGCGCCAGCATTTGCGACAGATAACTCATCGTCGATTCCCCGCCATAGCTTTGCCAGTTGGTGTTGGTTGCGAAACTCCAAGCGGTGTTAAATGCCAGGTGGTCCGTAACCCCAGCCCGGCCCTGCGGATTGAGCGGCAGAAAGTTCTGGAAGCGGAGGATTAAGTAGGTCAGAAGCACCGTCACCAACTCGAATGTCAGCATGGCGATGGTGTAGAGAATCCAGCCCTGCTCCTTTTCGGGATCCACGCCGAAGACGCGGTAAGTTAACCGCTCAAATGGCTTGATCACCGGGTCCAGGAATGTCTTCCCGTTTGCGTCCAGCACCTGGCAAAGATAAATACCGAGGGGCTTGGTGATGAGAACGAGCACCACAATATAAAGTGCCAACTGAAACCAACCTGATAGGTTCATAGGTGTTTTTTAATAGTTGCCAACGAGAGAATTAGAACTTCTCCGGGCGCAGAATTGTAACAAGGAGATAGATAATGAGTCCAACGGACACGATGCCGACAATGATGTTTTCCATAACTCAGGTGGTTCTTAGATTTTGCTGCAGGACCAGGTAAACAGGAACAGGATCCCTGCGGTCAAAATGGTTACGACGATATAGATAATGTCAGTCATGCGATTTTATGATGTTAGGTTCCTCCAAGATTGAAAGGCTCCGAGCTCGAGCCGAAATTTTGCAGTTCAAATATCTCAAACCCCTCCGTTTCGAGAGTGATCCGATAGTTCAGCCGCACTTTGATCTCATCATCAACGACCAGAATTCGGGCATTCACGTCTTCATTCCATTGGTTTTTTTCTGATCACCGGAAGATCGAAGTAAAACTCAGTTCCCTCACCCGGTGTGCTGTGAAGGCCGATGCTTCCGCCGTGCGAAGCGACGATTTCCTTAGCGATGGCCAGCCCAAGTCCGACTCCATTTGATTCTTCGGTCCCGGGTATCCGGAAAAACCGTTCAAAAACGCGTGCTTGAAACTCCTTTGGAATACCCGGTCCATGATCGAGAACCGAGAAACGAACAGTTTTGCCGACTGGTTTCACCGATAGTACGATCTCTTCACCTGCCTTCGTGAACCTGGCGGCATTCGAGACAAAATTGGAAAATACGTGATTTATCTGGCGAGCATCTACCGTGACTTCCGGAAGGCCCGGCGCAACCTCCGCCACCAATCGCGAGTCGTGCGCTTCCACCAGCGATCGCAGGTTTGGCAAGGCATCGTCGACGAGGGTTTGCGGTGAGACGGTCTCGAGCCGCTGTCGCGTTTGGCCTGATTCCAGGCGTGCCAAATCCAGGAGATCATTGATCATCCGCAGAAGACGTTCCGAGTCTTCCCGCGCCGCCAGCAACAATTCGAGCTGTTTTGCGTTGAGCGGGCCGATTCTCTCCTCCAGCAACAGGTGAAGTCCCATGCGTATGCTCGTCAGTGGGGTTTTCAGCTCGTGGCTAACGGTCGAGACCAGATTCGTCTTCACCTCGTCCATCAGACGGAAACGAGTAACATCCTGCAAAACCAGGGCTGCTCCGAACATATTCCCTGACTCGTCGCGCATTCCGATGACTTTCGGCAGAAGGAAGGCCTCATGATCATCAATCCGCACCGGGATTGCCTTTTCAAAGCTTGTCGGCACACAATCCGGGGCACCCTTCAGCACGTTTCCAACCTCATCCTGAATCGCCAGCGGGAGCCCATGCTCACCGTTCAGCTTCTGGAGAAGCTTCCCGGCCGCCGGGTTGGCAAAATTGATTTTGCCATCCAGGGAGAGCGCCAGGATTGCATCGGGAAACGCCGAGAAGGTGATCTCCGTCATATGGCGGGCCTGCGATAACTGGTCCGTTGTGGTCTGGCGGTAAGCTCGCAATCTTGCAGCGAGTTTATTAAATGCGTCGGCCAGCTGTCCGAGTTCATCGCTGGACTCCACAGGAACTACCTGATCCAGCTTGCCTTCACCCAACTCCTTAGAGACTCTGGTCAAGGTCTGAATCGGTTTAAGAATGGCTCGTTGCAATCCGTACCCGAGCGAGATGGCCAGCGCGACGCCAAGCACCAGCAGAAGCACCATGGCGCGGGTGGAATCGGCGCTCAGGGTCTTGGCACGATGATCCGCCTGCACCATGTTTTCCTGGTTCATGCGAATGATTTCCTGAGCGTTGTTTTTTATCTCGGTGAACAGCGGCAAAAGCGCAGAGAAATACATCTTGCGGCGGCTATCCGGATCGGACGCCTCCCAGAAACTTCGCGCCAGTGCCTGGTATCGACTTTCGGCCTCCCTGATTTTATCGGCTGTTTCCCCCTCCCCAGGGAGCGTGATATTGTTCAGTTCCTTTTTAAGACTTTCCTGGAAAACCGGAACATTCTCGTTGAAGAGATCGCGCCCCCTTTTCTCTTCACCAGCCAAGGCAAATGAAAGGCCCGAATCCATTCGTTCCGAGCTTTCTTTCATCTGCTGGCCAGCGAGCACGCTCTCGTAATTCTCCCGCAGAATCACGTTGATCGAACCGCCGAGTCGATTGAACAGCAAGACTGCGTACAAGCCGACCCCGAGAAAAAGAATAAGGATCGGGCAAAACCAAAGAAGGATCCGCCTTTTCATGGCTCCGATCCTATCGAATACGGACAAACCAAACAGGTACGCTCCTCCAGACCCGGAGGAAGGCCCATATTTCCTGTGACGCCGTCCATTTTAATGTTGAATTGCAGGACGCTCCCTAAAGCGAAGCCCATGCCACAAAACTGCAAATCACGAAAGAGGCTGATTATCAGCTACTTGCAAGGAGGACGGCAGGTCCTGGCATTCGATAACACTCGCACCTCGCGAGTTTCCATCGGAAAACGGCTCGCATTTTGCGAGTCACTCAAATGGGCCTCCGGTCCTTTCTGATCAAACGGAATGCCGACGGCTCGAAGAAACTTACTGGCGTGGAGTCGGCATATCAGGTCGCACATCCGCGAGGCGGCCGAGCTGTAAGGAATTTTTTTACTTCCGGAGTACTGGAGCATGGCTTATGGCAAACAGCTTTACAGAGCCACAGAAACTCGGATTCGCCGACTTGGTCGAGAACCTGGTTCTCTGGGTGTTCGAGAAGAATACTCGCGCCCGCAGCCGTAAAGCGCCATGTTTTCAGGTTCGATGCCGCTGCCCAAATCCTGCACCAAGATCCGCACGACCGGCTGGTCGGCGAGTTCGTCTCGCTGGCCGCCAATCGTCAGGACGCGCAGCTCTCCGGCCATGCCGCTCATCGCCTCGATGCCGTTCATCACCAGCTTCAGCAGCACCTGCTGGAGCTGGACGCGGTCGCCGAACACGCCCGGCAGGTCTTCGGGCAGTTCGGTGCGGACTTCGATACGGCGCTCGGCCAGTTCGCGGCGCGCGAGCGCGTGCACGTCGGCAATCACATCCCGGAGCCAAGCCGAAGCTTTTCTTCTGGCGCACCGCGTCGGGTAACCGCCATGACCCTCAGCTCCCCAGAAATATCGAGGCCATCCTGGCCCTCCTTTTTCTGCCGCTTTGCAAGCTCGGCGAGTTTCCGATTGGCCGCGGCAATGTCCTTAAAGAATAGCCGCTTTCGCTTGCCGTTGACTTTGTAGCCATCCAGATAGTACTTGTATGCCCTGTTTCCGTTGTACGGGACTATTCGCAATTCTCGCCCTGAGATGCGGTGATATTCGAAAAGTTTTGGAAAATTGGCAACGAGAGACAGAACGAAAACGATAGAAAGCCAGCGAATCAAGTCTGGAAGCCTGGTTCGGCGGGGTAGCCAAGTGGTAAGGCCGCGGTTTGCAAAACCAAGGATGTGCCTACGATCAAGCAACTTACGTAGGAAACAAAGCGTTGGGATGCGAACGAAAGCGCAGCAAAAAGACCTTGTATCTGTCAATATGGCGTCAATACTGGAGCACTGGTTGCGGCGGCCTTTGTGGACCGAACCGGGAAAGTTTGCTACGGACAGTCCTAAGTTCGGAAAGTACGAGTCGAGCAATCTCGACTCTCTTTTAACAACACGACCAACCGCGCGGCAATAGCGCTGGAGTCGCGGAACACCGGTCCACAGTTTCGCCTGTTCCGCCAAGCTTTAATGCAAGGAGGTTTGTCAGAGACAATCGGCTTATGTTGCCGCTGGTCCTGGAGATGCTTTGACTCTCGAAGCGACAAACGGTTCAACCGACTATCGAAGCGCTCAACGCCATCGAAGAAGCGCTGATCACGAGGAGCCCCTTGGCCTTTATCTGGTTCAATTGGGAGTTTTCTGCTTAATTGCGTGACGAGGTGCGCCGATCACCTCCTTTTGTGAATGAATGACCGAATTGTAAGCGACGTTGCCTACAGCCTCCTGAGCCGCGCGGAACGCGACCACCTTCAGATTGGGACAACCAGGCTAGTCAAGCTTCTTTACCTCATAGATTGCGAGTACTTCAAATGGAAGCGTGAAACGCTGACTGGAGCAGCTTGGGTTTTTTATCATTATGGCCCATATTCTGCCGAACTAATTGACGTCGTCAATCGCGCCCCCGGGGTGACCGTCGCGGAGCTGGACGACTTGGAAGACGGACGCTCATTCCGAAGATATTCGATTTCTTCATTCAGAGGAGACCCTTTAGAGAAGGCTGCACCAGAAGTGCGGGGAATCGTGCAAACCGTTTATAAGAAATGGGCAGCCATTGATCTGAATTTGCTCCTTGATCATATCTACTTCGAAACTGCGCCCATGCTTACTGCGCAACGCTCAGGGCCGCTCGATTTCAGCCAGATTACCTCCGCTACTGAATCAAGAGCAGAGGCGATCCGTGATTTTTCGACGATCATTTCAAAGGAGAAACGGCAGGCTGTCCTTTCCCAAATCAGGCATCGGCGAGAAGCTAGGGTTCACTCTCGCGCGGCTTGGCATCTCAATTTGGATGAAAGTGATTTAGAGGACCTCAAGCGGTTAGAGGAGGACAACGACGTGTCGCCTCCGTTGGAAGGGCCTGGCTAGTGGAGGGCTTGATTGACTTCCTCGAACCTATCCCGAACGGCCAGCCATTCCTCGCCCGTGGGTCGATAGCGTGGGCACCGGTCGCGTTTCTTACTGAAATTTTTCGACAAATTGAGTTCTCCAATCCCAATCCGGCTGACTTTTTCAGAGGATTTATCACGCTAAAAGAGAGAACCGCACAGGAATGCGTTGATCCGAATTCTCAGGTGTTCCGTCATGCTCCTATTCACGCTGAGCACCTACGAGCCGATGAAACTTACGCTGCAATACGTCACAAATTCCGTCCAGCCGTGATTCTCGCTGTAGTAAAGCAATACCCGCCTTTTCACGACCCATTTCGAGAGAGCTGCGCAGGAGATTTCCGAGTTGCATGCTTTGCGCTCCGATTCACAGCCTGGAAGAAAGAGATGGAACGCCAAAGGTCAGACCCATCTTCCTCGAAAAGCTGAAATCGTACCAGATACCGATGGGATTTTATCTCGGCAAAGGGTATGGAATGCGGTCTGGGATTGTGCGATTCGATCGTATTCAGCCAATCGGCCACGAATTCGTAAAGCCGGCTAAAGTCCGGCTCACGGACGACTGTCAGGAAGTCTTCGACGATTGGTTCGGGACGTACCTATTTTCGGCGCTGCGTGCGGATTCGCCGCTGCACAAGTATTGGGAGCTCCTGCGCGAGCAGAATATCGACTTACGCGACGTTCCTAGATTTGATCAGATCTGAAGGAACCGAAAAGGCGCAGCGTTTCGGCTTACTTGAAATCCGTGGAACTATTCCAATTAAACCGTCGCTTGAATATCAGAGAGCTTTCTGCGCGCGATTTGATAGGCCGAGCAGTTTTTAGGCTGGACTCCCAGAATTCGTAGGCCGGACATACCCGTCATGCACGCGTTAGCGCCATATAAGCTCGCGCACCTCCTGCATCGACGGGCAAATATGGCGCTGAATCATTGAGATCATTTCCTTTTGCTCTGCCGACGGCCGGGCCGCCAGTGGCCCATTCACATCTCAATCAGCGGGGGCTCGCGGATCACAGAAGAGCACGAAATCAAGTGGCCAGGCCCAACCGTTCGAGTTAAAGCTGGCTAGTTCTGCTCGGATTACTAATTACGTGGCCATTCTGTCCCTAGCTTGGCACTGGTCGCACCCGACAGTAACGGCGGGGCAGCGATGTCAATCCTATTGCTCGTCCTTTACTTTCTACCAACTCTCATAGCTGGATCACGAAAGCGTCAAAACAAGGAGGCGATTGTCGTATTGAATCTGCTTTTGGGGTGGACGATTCTCGGTTGGATTGTTTGCCTGATATGGGCAATCACGACGCCTTCGGAACCGCAACAGGCGGTTGTAAACCGGTCACCTCAAACGCAACCACAACCCATTTCTCGTCCCGTTGCAGCAATTCCTCCAACCGAGGTTGTCGACAAGTTAGAACGGCTAGTAAAGCTAAAGGAACATGGAATTCTCACAGAGGATGAATTTCAAGCGCAGAAGGCGCAAATTCTTGGGAGAACAGAGTCGGCAATGAGTTCGGCACCATCTTTGCCGTCAAAAGTTCCGTCATCCACAACCCCCCTTACGCAGATTGGGGATCAATTAGAACATGCTATCCGTAGCATTGGGGAAGGTGAACCGCCGAGATTACCTCATTCTAAACTTGAACCGCTTGCAGAAGAACCTCTGCCTCAGCCCAATTCAGAGAGAACTGCCATGAGAGGCGTAGGCATCGTTCTTGGCGTAATTCTCTTTACGGGTGTGATTATTGCCATTGCTTTTCGGCCAGAATCTTGGCAGCTAAAGCGAACTCAAGCTTCCCCTGCAGATTTACAGATCGCCAGCACACCGGAGTCCACTCCGCGGTTAACCGACGAGGACATTCGCAAGCAAAACGACATTGCGTTGGTGAGGCTCCACGCCGCGCAGCGGCCAAAAAACGAAAACAACACGACACAAGCCACCCACGACAAGAGTCCGTCCACGAGCACGTCGCCATCCCCTAGTCCGGAGGGAACGCCGGCGGGTCTCTCTCGCGTCCTTCCGTTCTCCAACGTCCCTACTTTACTAGACAAGCCTCGAGCGGCCTGGATCAAAGCGCTCGGGCCGCCTACGAAGAGCTTACCCCTTGGCGAGGAGAACCTGCACAAGGACAACCTCCGTGGCCTTGATTCCTGGCATCGAGAAAGCGTGGAAATGCTTGTCACGTGGAATGGAGCACGGCTGCCCGTTTATATCAGCTTCGCCACTGCCAAAGGCTCTCCTGTTCTCTCCCTGGAAGAAGCCAAAACCTTAGCCGCCTATTTCGGGCTTGGCAACATGTACACACCACCCCGTGTGAAGCCATGGATCCACTTCTGGGGGTCGGAGAACGGGCCAATTAAGGCCGAAGCGGCCGGTAGCGATATTGGCTTAGTCATCACCATTAACGGCCGCTGAGTCCGCGGGGCGCACCCGGTGCAATGATGGAACCCGCTCAAACATCCTCAATCAGAACACTTTGTCAGAACACGTGCGCAATTGTTCGCGACTGTTCTCTATCGTAAGGAGGCATCGATTGGATGCGCTGAATAACTCGCTTTGTTCCATCCGCCCGGGTCGCAAAAGTCGGAATCAGAGCCGCGGTCGAAATGGTGCTTCATGCCGGCTTTGCTTTACCACGTTCAGGCCGGGATCGGAAATCGGGCCGCCCGGAAGGTCCGTCGGGATTCATTCGGCAATGGTGCCCCCCGACTTCTCTTTCTCCTTCAGCTTTTGGAGTTCAGCTTCGAGTTCTTCAACAAGACTATTCCTTTTCTCTTCTGATCGTACTTTTTTGACCGGGTCTCTGATGGCCGCGTCGATGATGTCTGAATTATAAGCTGAAATCCGCACAGCGAGCGCACTGATCTTCGCGACCGCCAAGGTGTTCTCGCTTTGAGCTTGCAATGTTGCAAGATTGTCGCGTTGCGCCTTCGTCGATTCTTCCATGCCTTGAATCGCAGCTTCGATCTGTTTGCGCTGAAGCCAGACCGTTGCGATTAGGGCGACGAATCCAAGTCCCGAGAAAAGAACGCCTGTGATCGCCATCGCTTCGCCGACTTGAGCGATCGTCTGAAGGCGATGTTCTTCAAGATGAGGGACGTTCAATCGATGGCATACGAACGCGAGCGAACCCAACCAGAAAAGGAAGACGAAAACGCCGAGCAGGACAAAAATGCCAAGCGGCTGTCGGCGCAAGAATCGTTGACGCGTTGGAGACGGAGAAATGCTCGGCTGAGAGTCATCCATTTCAGTCGAGAGTTTTAGCAGCTTCGCCGACTCAAGAGCAAGCGGTTGCGCTAAAGCTCGAACCCCGGCCAAAAACCGAGAACGCACCAGGACGACCGCACGGGCGTTTTGATTCGATGACCCGTCCATTGACCTTGGCGGTTGCACCCGAGCCCGCCGACACGGGCGTAGCGTCGGCGATCGGTCGATCAAGCGTCGCGTCAATCTCTGCCCCGAAATCGTCTTGATTCAATTTCCGAGTTTATGCGACACATTTGGAAGTCATGTCACCGGCGACGACATAAACCGGCGAGAGGTCGCGGGCGATCGGCCAGATAACGACCCGGTGCCCGGGGTCGCAAATGTGAATGATTTGTGCATTTGAACGCCGCGGGCCGGGAACGCCGGCAACCCGGGAATCCGAATAGATCCTTACCGAATGCGCCAGAAAGTGAGGATGAAAAACGAGGATGCAACTTTGCCGAAGCGCCAACTTGAACACAAAAAGTGAGGATAAAATGAGGATGCAGCCTTTATTTTACTGATTTTTTGAGTTCTCTCGAACCGCCTGTAAGTTCCTTATAGTAAAGGTTTTGCACCCGGCAGGGCTCGAACCTGCAACCCTGTGATCCGAAGCCACATACTCCATGCGATTTCAATTGGAGTGAATGTCGGAAGGCGCTTCGAAATAACAATGTTTGAATTGGTTGGCTCACAAAGAACTGTGTGAGTCGGGTCAAAAAGCCGGAGGCGATTGCGGCTCTTCGCGCCGTTGATGCGCCGAGCTAAAGTGGCTCGATCCGGGGTCTGTCCAGATCCGGGGTTAGTGCCCATTATTTGTATTCTGCGCGGAGCTTGGCGATACGATCGCGTCGCTCCATCCAAATCTGGCGCCGCAATTCACGCGTGGAAATGCCCAGCTTCTGAGCATATTCATCCATCGTTAAAACCTCGACCGCCGTTTGCTTGGTGAACGCCTCGTCGGCGTACCAGTGCGCGGTAACCCGATCAGGACCGAACAACGCAAGTCGGCGTTCACGCAAGTAGTTTCGGACGGTCCGGGGTGTGACGCCAAGTTCTTTGGCCAGTTCAGCGGCGCCGGCAAATCTGTCGGAATCCAGGATGCTGGAGGCTAAAAGGTGCTCAAGTTGTAATTTCCTGAACTCTTTGGCGAATTTGCTTCGAGGTGCTAACATCGCAAGTCTCTCTGCGAGCCGGAACTCTTTGCGAGATGTTGCCATGGCGGAAAAAGTAGCGCCGGCCCTTTACGCGCGCGTAAGGAAAAAGATTGCAGCGGAAACGTTGCCGATTACCCCCCGCTCAGGCAGAGAATGTCGTACCGATGGCGGCGGCCTCATAAGATCGAGGAATTCAGGTTCGTCATCTCAAACCGCCTAATTTCCGTAAGACTCCTTGGCTGGCGGCCTGGGTGAAGCTTGCCAGCTACCAGTACGTAAGCTCCATAGGTCATATGAGCTCTATCAGCGACTTCGTACTGGTCAGCTGTCAGATCTATTCTTGCGCGAATCAACTCCCTTTCGTCCTTCATCAGCAGCGCGACAATAACTTCTCCTGCGCGTCTGCCATCAGAGCCAATTTCTCCGTTGAGACTCTCGACGGTTCCGACGAATGTGTCTTCACGGTGCGTCTCTGCACTACGCAAAGCTCGACCGACTCCTTCAATTCGTGGGAAATAGTCCGGTTGAATCAGGATTGGCCGTATGACAGATGAGGTTTCATGAAATGGCTTTGACGCAGCCCAAGAAACAGATACCTCCAGCGCATTATTCAACCCTTCATCTCTGAAGCGAACAAGCGCATCGCACAAGTTCGACGAGATAATTGGCTCAGTCTCATCCTTCGTATCCTGAACCAACGTATCCAGCGTGTCTGCTTCGACTGATGATACCAATCGTTCAACCGAGCGGGCTACGGTGACCATGGCCCGCCGTACGAAGGGTGCGGATCTTTCGTCTCCCAGTAACTCACCTTGAGCATCCAAAGCATCGACCGGACATGAAACACGAAGAACGAAGCTCCCAAGTTCCGTGTGACGAAATTCCGATTTGTCGACCAGCAATTGAGCTTCAGTTCGATTGAGTCTAGGGTGATGCCTCTGTGGATTCACTACGGTGCAAGCCGCGGCCCTTAGGAGTTGCTGAGCGCCTTCGACGATTGACGCTACGAATAGTAGGGGAAGTGCAGACGTCGAGTTCCGATCAAATGTGATGCCGAATCTAAGCGTGTCATCTCGGACCGCCTGCAAGCTGTTCAAAATCGATTGAAGTGGCTTCTGTTCGGTCTCCGCCAGCTTCTCGGCAACGCTGCGCACTGATTCGCAATAATCTGGCGCTGTGGCTTCGATTGGGAACACCAACTGTCTCCTTGCGAAGCGAGGATTGGTAAGAACGTAAAGGCGGTCGCGTACAGCCTTCTGGTCCACGACCCAACCCAGCGCCTTCGCGTAGTCGCGTAAATCTGTCGCGGAAACGTAAAATTCACAGCTCATAGATTCTCGTAGGTCGGGATCTGCCGTCGCGAAAGCTGAGCCATCAATTGTTTTAGATTATCGGGACTAAAGGACTGGTCTTTAGGTATTTTAATTGTCTCCCCGGTAGTATTCCCTGGGTCGGGAGCGCCTCTGAGACTCACCCAAAACGCACATTTTCGTATCGTAAGAGCTTCGACGTCATGAGCTAACCATTCCCGGTTGTCCCTCGGCAAAAACAGTACCACGAGTATTCTGTGAGTGGCGACAGTATCTTTTCGCAGATCCTCGTATTGTCGAATCCCCCTGAAGAAGTAAGAATAGTATGTGCCATAGTCCGTTGGCGTCTCGATTGTGGCTTTCAACTGAATCTTCAGATCAACCTCCTGTAGATCACCGCCTTCTGGAAACGGTCCCCAGGCAGTGATCTGCGCATCGATGCCGTTGTTATCCTCCAGCCGGTTCGAGATGCGGCAACTCATTGAAGCGTGAGAAGCTACGGCGTGGAGATAAGCGTAGCTCAATTCGCTCTCGATATCGGTCGGAAAAGGTGGTCGCATAGAGAGTTGAACGCCGGGATTTTATTCAATTGGCGGCCTTAAACCAGCAGGAATTTTGTCCTGTAGAAGTGCGTCCCGCCTCGGGTCTCCAGCCCATGGTCGGGTATATCCGTTATGAACGTTTGGGGCGAGACCGGCGCTGTATTTTGAGGAATTCCTGAATACCGAGTGCTTGCTCCCCGGTAAGCTGTTTTCGTCCAGCAAACCAGTCAGACACAGTTTGGCGAGTGGTGCCGACCTCCCTGGCAACCTCGGCACGCCGGCCATACTCCTTGTCGCGCCAGGCTTTAAGGTGGACCATCACCGGGGTTTAACGGGCGGCCCCCGAAAACTTCGACCTGCGCTGCTTTTTGAGGAAAGCTTGAATCTGGAGCCCGGCGTCCAGTGTCGGAGTTGTTCGACCGGCGATCCAGCTGATAAAAACCAATTTCATCGGTTCACCTCCAGCGGCACTTTGGTCAATAAGGGGGCAGATAACTCATATCTTTGGCGACCTTATTAATGTATTTGACTTTCTTAGCGCGCAGATCAGCCTGCCAGATCGCAGGACCACCGGTTATATCAAGCTGAACCTCGTAAGTATCGAGGACCTTTGCGACAGCCTTCCAGCCCGCTCCCATTTTTATTCCGGTACCCGGCTTCAAAAACCAATCCACGGTTTCACCTATTGTTGCGCTTGAACGGGTTCCATCAACCACCAAAGTGGCTGATTTAACCAATGAAATTGCCTCTAGGTCGCGTGAGACAGGGGGAAAGTTGATGGTCGTGCTGTATTCAAGCATTTTGTCACTGTCAATTACATCCGGGTCGGTTTTGTGAAAAAGTTTTCCTTTTAATAGTTTGCCTCCTTTCCCCGTGATTTCTAGGACCGCGGCGGGTTGCTGCCAGAATTCGTTAAAATAGGCAAGGAATGAAACCTGGTGGGGTCCGGCTTGTATTATCTTTCCTTTCTTGGTGAATGGCTCCGACGAAAAGTTGCCATTTGAAACGTGCGTTTTTGACGTTGACCCGTCCACTAATTGCACCCAGATCTTGACGCCATCAGGAATGTTTGTTGAAGCGGATATTAATATCCCTCCGCTTGAATCGCGGGTTGCGATTGGCTGTATGGTCCACGTCACAGGATCGGCGTATTGTGGCGATACTGCTGGGGATTCTGGGCCTGGGTAAGGATGAGAAGCTGTCGTTTTGTTTTGGTCTTCTAAAGACGGCGAGGTCGTTGAGTAGGTGCCGGTTGAGGTGGTTCCGGTGGAATGCAAATGCAACAACGCCAAGTAGGCCGTCGAGGCGATGAGAACCATTAGCGCACCAATTATCAATTTCACGAGCATCTTCACAATGGTATGCTCACGGTCTGTATTTTGCGCGGAGCTTGGCGATGCGATCGCGTCGCTCCATCCAGATGCGGCGCCGGAGTTCACGCGTGGAAATGCCAAGCTTCTGAGCGCATTGATCGAGCGGCAGAAGTTCGGCGGAGACCTCTTTTCCAGTCTCGTCGATCGTTTGTAGCAAGATCTTGCGCGGTCCGACGAGGCTCTCGTTACGTTCTCGAAGGTAGGTTCGAACGGTCCGAGGCGTAACGCCAAGCTCTTTTGCTATTTCCACGGAGCCGAGGTTTCGGTCGTGTTCCAGCAGGCTGGAACAATAAGGTGCTGAAGTTGCAATTTCCTGAGCTCTTTGGCGAATCTGCTTCGAGGGCTTAGCCTCGCGAGGTGCTCTGCCAACCGGGAATCTGGGCACGATGTGGCCATCGCCGAAAAGTAGCAGCGCGGCGCTCTTCGCGCGTAAGGAAAAAGATTGCGCCAGAATCGTCAGGGTCTTCGCCGAAGGCATCTCCGGTTTCGCCGGTTCGCAGATCTCGCCAGTGGAATGGGTCTACGGGAAGGAAATCCATTTCGGTGGCCAATGGGCGGTAGGGACACGGCATCACAAAATTGATCCGTGGCTGATGTTGCAGTCTTAAGATTCGCCAGAGCTCGGTAAACGGGAAAGTGCGTCGGGCCTCCGCGAGAACTTGTTCGGTGGTGTATGGCATGTGTCGTCTTTCCGTTACTCTTCCCTGATGATTTTTAACACTGGCGTCTCCTCGCGCCCGAACGCGTATAGGGCCAGCGCTATAGGCAGCTTTGCCGGCCTAAAATCTTCGGCACGCGAGTCGGTTAGTCGCACCTCTGCGAAGTTCGCTAGGTCCCCGTTTTGTTGGGACAGCGTTTGATACTTCTCTGTTGTAGGTTGGTTCATTTCGTGGTGAGAGCCGGATCTTCTGAGAGACTTCTCTTTTTCGGCGTACGAAATAAACGTTTTTGACGAAGAAAGGCTTCCAGACTTGATTCGCAAGGCACGCACGCGAACGAATAAATACGAATTAAGTGGATGGGCTCCGGTTTCGGCAGACTTAATTCCTACATATTCGTACCGACTCACGCGCCGCAAAACCGCATGAACAGACATTCTTCGTGTAAATCGTTTATTTCGTACCATGTGAGCCGTTCGAACTGAACCACCGTTCGAGGGGACGTCCGTTGGTTGCTTCGCTTTGAGGGTACGCCAAATCTAACGAGCGTAAGGTTTCGAGATCTTCAGCAATTTGTAGCTTGGTTCGGTTCCTCTGAAAGACTTCGTTGGAGAGCCCGCTTCGTGTCGCTCCTTCTGGATGCGATCGAATGTAGGTCAGGGCCTTGATTGCGTGATCGCTGAGGGCCTGCTTGGCGAATAGATAACGTGTCGAATCAATTACATACTTCCAAAAGGCAAGTGCCGCCCGAAGGTGCGCAGCAGTGATGAATCGGGTATGATCTGCAAGCGCGTAGACCATAGAGAGTCGCAACACCTGGGCCTCAGCCCGTGACGTGGCTGCACCAAAATGACCCGAACTTTCCGCGCTCATGGTAGGGTAAACAGACATCCACAATTCGCGAGCTTCCGCGTCCCGCTCCATCTCCTCGACTTGAGTCGCCCAATTTACTGCTTTGGTGAGTCGATTTATCGCCGGGGTCAACTCGCTCATATTCAAAGAACCGCCTTCCGGCAAAAACTTTGTTCGTTTGGCGCACACCCAAAGAAAACGGTTAGCGAATCCGTTGAAGAACTCATTTTCGGCAAGTTGCCTATGCAACTCTTCTTCAGTGATATGGCCGATAACGGAGATATGCGCGCCTGTCGCTTTATCCGGTGATCCTTTCGTCAGAGTCCGAAGGTCTCCGCTGTCCCACGCGCTACGGATCACCGTTGAAAGAATGTTGCTTTCTCGCTGCGTGGCCTTCAGCACGCGGGCGAATTCCTCTTCGATTACAAGAAGCCGCTTGTCTTCGACGCCAGAATCAACCAACACTTCTTCAAACCGGCCTGTGTGCTTTCCTCTTTCTTTGATCTCTTCCTGCTTCCTAACAGGATCTCGAACCGCGTGAATCAACCCCTCACCGCTTGAAAGCCCGCACGCTTGGCAAGCCTTGGACCAAGCTGGATCGATCTCGCGGAGTAAGCGGCGCACATACGACCATGACGAACCTTTGCGCCCTTTCGAGGTTTTGCCAACGATGCAGCTAAAGAGTCTCACGCCGTGCCGGGTGCCACTCACTTCAAAATAAGGCGACGCACCAACAAGATTTCCAAACGCAACTAAGAGATGTGTTAAAACTGCCGCTTGGTCTGCCTCTGTGTGTGGATCAATCGCCGTTACCAATTCTCCCGGAAGCCCGTATAAGGCATCAAAAGACAAATCCGGGAAAGGCAAAGTTATTGGTTCGGCACCGTCCGGCTTCTCTCCTTCCGGCCTTCCGTGCGCTTGCCGGAATTGCTCCGCTGAAATGGTCCCGACCATCCTTAAAACCTCATCAACCCCTCGATGCCGGAGCGGTTCATCTCCCACGAGTCGTAGTCGATCCGTGCGAGATCGTTCAAATCCCTCAGGGGGTTGCCGTCGGTCCCAAATAGTCCGGCGAATTGGTAAATGGTGACGATTGCCGCTATCGGCTCGAGTTGATCGCACCAACGAAGGGCCGCCTTTACCCCGGCTTCGTCCGAGTGCGGAAAGATTCGGAACCGCTTCCCGCCAAGGAGTCGAGCGTCTTCGAGCCCAAAGTCCGCGTTCGTGTTCGGCATACAGACAACGCCGAGTTGATCCGCGCAACCGTCCGCCCACGCGTGCCCAAAGCATGCGAGAGCGTCCGGACCGCCTTCGACGATCGAGATAGCCTCGAACGGTAAAACCTCGGGAACCGCGATCGGTGTCTTACCAGTGCAACCGGGTAGAAGCTTTGCCTTTGCTCCGCTGTTCCAAGATTTGCCGTCGAGACGACGCCAGACAGCCTGCTTGCGAGTTTTATCCGTGATTACCCATGCGACACCTTCGAGACTGTCTATGAAGCGGAGGAGTCCGCGAGCGTGAGCTTCGCGAACACCTTCAATTGCAACGTCTCGGTGGTTGGCGAGGTGCGGCAATTCACTTGCACTCCCGGCTCGGAGATGTTCACGCCAACTCCATTCTGAAGTGCTTCGTGGCTTTTGTTCGCTCCTGGGTTGAGTGGGCGCGTCCCAGCTGGATGTGCCAGCGATAAGGCGCGCAGTCGCTTCCATCGGCGTGCCACCTCCGAGTGCTTGTTCCAGATCAATGACGTCTCCGCCACGTGAACACTTGCCGCGACAACGCCACCGCTGGGCCTCAGGATCGATCGTGAACGCTTCACCGTTTCGCTCTTGGTGGACGGGACATTTTCCGATCAAAAACCGTCCGGAGCGTTTCAACCGAATTCCGCGGGCCTCACAATATACCGGCAAAGGAAAGTGGCGCCGGATCTCGTCGAAATCAATCTTCCCCATTATTTTCAGCCTCCCGCGCCTTGCGAGCTCTTTGCTCCAATTCGGTGTCGATCCGCGCAAAGTCGCTGCTGGTTACTCCAAAACACCTCTCGAAGCGGAACTTGAGCGAGTGACCCGATGCGGTATTTTATAACGGATAGCGCATTTGATTTCAGCCTCCGGTCAGCGGCGGAGGCCTTTGCGTTTGTAGGCGGTGAGCCTTTCATCAAACCATCTCCTCAACCGGAATAGTTGCCTTCGCGTTCAGCCAGGCTTCGACATCTCCCGGCAGGAATCTAACCGCACGCGCAGATAAACGGCGCATCCTGAGGGCGCCCCGACTAACTTCGGCCTCTAAATAACGAGGTGAAACACCTAACCATTCTGCAAGCTCGCGTTTGGTTAGTGGTTTTGATAGCAGAGTAGGTTTCATCTTGAGACAAAACCTTAGCAGCGGGCCTACTTGCGAAGTGCAGCCCGGACGGTCAATCGCCTCATGATAAACGCGCGAATTGCATCGGGAGCGTCGTTCTCTACTCCTCGCGCGCAGTTGCGAAATGCATCGGCATTTTTGTTGTAAGACGCGTGCAAGCGAAATTTTGCGTCGATTAGCAAATAAACGCTATTTCTCGCTGTTCTTCGTGGAATTCCAGCGCGCGTAGGCAACCTTCCGCTGACGAAACGAGTCCTGCTCCCGCCTCCAAGTCTTATACTCCTCAGCCAGAGTTTCAATGAAATCCGAAGGAATCCCCGTTCCAGGGGTTTTGTCGCCGCCTCGCCAGATCTGAACTATCCAACGTAGGTCGGGCCGGTGAAATACCTTGCTACCTTTCAGAAAGACATCATTCAGGAAACGGTGTAGCCAAGTCCTCGCATCTTCAGTCCGTCGGATTTTAGTTACCCGCCTAGCTGCCTTATCGAGAGGGATCGGCCTACTTTGGCATTTTCGTTGAAACTCGGCTTCCAGGCGAGGTTGTGCTTCGGCGCGTTTCAGTCGCCTCGACCAGGTTTTGAGTTGCTCGAGTGCCTTTAGGCCGATGAACCGAATCTCTTCCGGATCTATATCGCCGGCAGTGTGATCTTCAAGTTTTCTCAGCTCGATTGCAGTACGTGTCAATAATGCGAGTGAAATCTGTGTTTGCCCCAACAGGAGGCCTTGAAAATCCGTAAGCCAACTGCGCGCGATAAATCCAAGGTAGTCGAGATCTTCCGAAGTGAATTCCGGCAGGCTCTTCAAACCAAAGATCGTCGTGGCTAACAGCTCCAAGCTGATGGTGTTTCCGGTTTCCTCAGGATGCGTCTCTTGCGCCTCGGGCTCCGAGGATGCCGACGCTTGCTTTTGCCGCGGTCGTGGCTTGGGGTTCACTAGCGAGCAGTCGCCTCCAATGGTAGGACGTTCGTCGCCTCGGCTTCCATAGGAATGACGTTTTCACCGAGCGTGTTCGGTCGAATAGCCCAGTAGCGTTCCGCGTGCTCGTCGGTAACAAGCTCCCGATAATTGGTGAAGATCATCTTTGGGCTGGCGTGCCCGACTTCCAGGGCTAACCCCGGCGCATTTTTGTGAAGAGCGAGATGATATGACGCGAAACTGTGCCGGAGACCGTTAGTCGGCCATTTTTCGAGACCTACTCTCCCGCACAGAGCCACAAGATCCTTGTGAAGATCGCGCTCAGATCGCGAATAGACTTTCCCCTCCAGGTTCGTATATTGGCGGAGCAAATTCACGAGGTTCGGCGCAAGCGTCACCAACCGCCGCTGCGCGGTTTTCGAGTTGGCAGCCGATACGTGAATATATCCTCTCGCCAGCTCGACGTCTTTCCAATTCAAACGAAGCAACTCGGCCGTTCGGAGACCGGCAAACGCCCCGATCGCCAGAACGGGAAGAAGATCCGGCGGAGAAGCATCCAGGAGAGACTGAAGCTCCTCTGGTTGGAATATCTCGGGCGGTTTGCCTCTGATCGTTACCTTCTCGACCGCGTCGATCGGATTACGCTCCAGCAATTCCCTCCGTATCGCATACGAGAACATCGCGCCGATCCGCGAGCGATAATTGTTGATGGTTTGCGGTTCGAGCTCTAGCTCATGCAGCCATGTCTCGATTTGCTTTGACGTAAGCGTTCGAATCGGTCGAATCCCGAACGACTCGGCGAACCTTCCCAGGCGCCGTTGCAGATCCGCAAGATGAATTTCGGATCGTCTTGCTCGCCGCCTGGCCCCCAGAAATTCTGTCATCAGCTCTGAAACCGTGATGCTGCGCTGCTCATCACCCAGCTGCTTCAGAAAGAACTCAGTCGCATCGACGAGAGTCTTTCCAAACGGCTTCAGCTTCTCAGCGCATTCGCTGGCCATAATCCTCAATGAATCCGGAATCGCGAGCGCGGTCTCGCCTTCCCGTCGCTGCTTGATCTTGAGCCGTTGCAATTCGCGTTCAGCCGAATCTCTGGTGGAAAAGAAAAGCCGCTTACGCTTCCCGTTGACTCTCAGACCTTCGATGCAATACTTCGCCGTTGCCGAATGACGGTATTCGACGATGCGCAACGTTAGCCTTCTCATGCGCTAATATTCGCATGAGCGTGCCGTATATGTCAATATGCCGTCAACTGCACTCAGCTCTACACAGGACTCGGATGCATAACTGCCTGATAGAGAGAAGCTTTGGCGGGGTAGCCAAGTGGTAAGGCCGCGGTCTGCAAAACCGCTACTCACGGGTTCGATTCCCGTCCCCGCCTCGATTCTCCTCTCTCCCTCTAGAATTCTCCTCGGCGAGGTCACCCGTGGACGCCCGAAATGACGCCAAAAACGTGGCTTAGTGTTAATAGTGTTAATAAAATCTTTACTCGGTGAATACGGGTTCAATATTGAAGCCGTGGCAAGACCGAAACCCGTTGGATTCGTGGTGAAAAAACTCAAACCCTTCCAAGGCAAAGAGTGGTGCGTGATCAGTTACGTGGATGGCAAGCGAAAGCTGAAATGGTTCACTAACGACGAAGACGCGGAAGAGTACGCCACCATCCAAAATCGGGATCGCGACGATTACGGCTCAAAAATCACTCTCACCGCCGAACAGCGTTTTACTCTGATCAAAGCCGAAGAGATCGCCAGTCGGCATTCCGGTGCAACGTTACTTGAAGGGATGCGCCTTTACGATGCCCATCTGAAAGAACTCTCCAAGACGGTTCCCTTCTCCGTTCTGGCAACTGAAATCCGGGTAGAGTACAAACGCCGAATCGAAGCCGGAGAGGTACGCGGTCTCCGGCAGGTTGAAACCCTGAACGAGACGCTATAGAAACTCGAAGCGCGATTCGGAGAAACTCCCGTTTCTGAAATCAGCAAAGAGGATCTAGAGAGGTGGCTAAAGGGGCTAAGAGGGAAAGACGGCGAACCGCTTGCCGCTAAGACCCGCAATAAACATCGAGGCTACACGGGGCAGGTTTTTAGATTCGAGTGCGGTAGTTGTCGAAGGATCGAAAGCCTCTGGCATTGGCTTTAATTTCTTGAATGCGACTATTGAGTCCCTCGGTAACAGCATTAGTGATCGGATGGATAAAGTAGTTCAGTAGTCCGTCTAAATGGTTCTTAAGGCTCTTAGCCACCTGCTTAACCGGTTCCAATCGGCTTCGTCGCGCGCGGCTATACCACTTGGAGAAGTAACCTTGTGCATGCCATCGACCTTCCTGTTGCCAGAAGCCGGCGAAGCTCTCTTTTAACATCCAAGCCCGTGAGGTTTTGAGCTCGCTTTGAATCAAGCGCTCGAACTCTTCAGCACGTTCGTCCTTGAGATTGATCGGATTGTAGAGCCAGAGCTGGCGTGAGCCGGTGAGTCGCGCGTCGTCTTGCTTTAGCAGTTCCTTCTGTTCCTTGCGCCGCACGCGATCGACCGCTCCGTTGAGCATTTTGGCGACGTGAAACTTGTCGTGGACAATGACCACGTGGGGAGCTTGCTGTGCTGTCGCCGCTGCAAAGCCGGCACTCATATCCATGGCCGCCGCTTCGATGTTTTCACGCTGCGTCTGGGGCAGGCTCTCCCAAAGTGCGCAGCCGCTTTGGGTGTCATCGCCAGGCACGACCTCTAAAACGCGGCTCTGGTCCAAGTCGCTCAACAGCGAGACATAGCGCTGGCCTAAGCCGAAACTCTTTTCGTCCAGACCGACCCGCCTGAGCCCCTCGAGTTGTCGTGCATCCAAGCCCCGTTGGACCGCTCGTTGCATCATTCGATGCGCCGAACGCCAATCCAAATCCAACAAGTTACAGGCTTGGCTCAGACTGCGGCAAGCTTGCAACACTTCGACAGCCAGGCGCTCAAAAAGCATCGTCCATTGACTATGTTTGTCGGCCCAAGGAACCTTGACAAATTCGGTATGTCCATCGGGATACTTCAATCGGGGGACCTGCGCCACAATGATGGTCTCAAACTGCATGGTCGGTAAATGCCGCCATCGTCTCTGTTTTTAGCTTCGCTCTCGATAAGAACTATGTGCGAGAAAATCCGGTTTCTAAGATCAAAAAGTTTAAAGAACTCTCAAATCCCGACGGAACTGATGAAATCAAAAGTTACGTTCTTTCAGCCGGAGAGACGGAGAAACTTTTTCATGCCGCACAATCCGATCCGAAGATCATTCCTTTCCTAGCCCTCTGGTTTTTTGCCGGGATTCGCCGTGCGACCCTAGAAAAGCTCGATTGGTCTGCGGTGAAATTTTCTGAGAAGCGGGTCATTGTTCCGCGTTATGCGGGCAAGAACGATAAACGATACCGCCAAAGGTGGGAGAAATCTGTCGGCTGAACATTCAATAGACTTCGGATTGACCCGTTTGTTCGGAGATCGTTTTGGCAACCAGTTGCCATTTTCAAACGAGCGCCGCTTGAAATTATTTATCGTCGGCTGTTATCCCCTCATCCGTTTCCCGATGAATTCAATTCCGACCAATCCGGAAGAAGTGATCCGGCCATCTCCTAAGGAGACAAATAACACTGGTCATCACCACCCTTGAGAGGAGAGTCGTCATGACGGAAAAAACAGGACTCTTCAGGCGACTGGAAGCTTTTGAAAGCTCATGGTGGTTGGAAGGCGATCATGAACGAGCTGGACCGTGACCTCATTGTTCGGCAAAAAGAAAAGCTCCATTTCCTTCAATGAGTATCAAAGAGAAAATCCGCATCCTTTTTAGACAGGAAGAGCTGGACGCTGCGTACCAACTCTTTCTCGAATCCTTTGATTGCAATTTCGACGAGAAATCGATTGAGTTTGCCCCGCCTCTGATGCCCCGCCTCTGATGCCCCGAATCGACGCGGAGACGGGGGAAGAAAACAATATCGAACATGTGGCTGCGCTGTTGGACTTCGCGGTTACCATGAGGGACTGGAAACTGTGAGCCTATCGCAACCACCTAGAGCTTAACCGCCAAAGGATGGTCGGAATCCTAAAGTTTAGACAGTGGAGGCTTCTCCCGCGCTCCCTCATCCGCTCGAAGGGCCTTAATCACTCGGTCAACTTTCCGTTTCAAATATTTCTTCATTGGTCTCCCACCCCCGGAAATCCGGGGCAAAAGCGAGATCTGATTTCTCTGGCGTGTGCCCCTAGATCCCAACGTTCGTTAAACATGTAGCCGTCAAGATTAAGTGGAATGAGTTTGAGGACCTTTTTTCCGCGTTCGGTACGGAGCTTTCGTTCTTTCTCAAGTGTTGTCGCAATCTCTTCCTCTACCCACGCGCTAGTCAGCGAGTTCTTAGACGCGGATCATGACACAGTCAATTTTTCGTAGCATTTTCTCGCTCCTTGAAAGCAATATCTCCAATCAACGGCCAGAGCCATACTATTTCCACTGACGAGGGCGTCCCACCGGCACTATGACGGGGGTCGGTTGCATCCCCCGCTTTCAAACGACACAGAAAATCACCACCTTCATCCTGATAGTCCCGGCCCGACCCTAGCCAAAAGTCGCGACACTGTCGCTGGATGAACGTTGAACAGCCTTGCGGCGTCAGCGGCGGTTTTGGTGCCCGCTGATACCATTGCCACGATTTCATCTTGTTGATTGGGTCTAAGCTTTTGGCCGTCGTCCTCCGATACAGCCCCGCTTACGGGCAGCATTTAATCCAGCCTTTGTTCTCTCGCGCAGTATTGCTCTTTCAAACTCCGCGAATGCTCCGACCATCTGCATCATCATTCGTCCGGGCGCAGTTGGGCGTAGCCTAACATCGTCATTGCAAAAACCTCTCGCCATTCATTTTCATTATGCAATACATTTCATCACCTTTGGGAGCCGCTTTCCTCCATGCTCCTGATTTGAGTGCTCAAAGGATCGTTTGCGCAACGGCTATAATCGGGTGAGAGATCGCGTTGAAACGCTTGGCCCAAAGTGGGGGGCCACGGTATGTGTTTAGCGCGATGTCTCAGCAGCTCAAAAGCCTTTTGCCTTACATCGCGCACTACGAAAAACAGATCGCCGAACTCTTTCATGCTCATCCGCATAGTTTCCTGTTTCGGGATTTACTCTGATCGGGGGCTTAGATGTGGCTCCGGGCATAGGCCGTTTCTATCGAAAGGACTGTCTTTGTGACCTTTGTGATCTGCTAAGAAACATGGGCGTTTGAGATGGCTGCTACCGCTTGGGATGTCGGGCGGAAAAACCCGCATCGGGCACATGTTTCTTACTCAGATGAGGCCCGCCGCACGCGGGTAAGGAACTTCTGTGCAAATGATTTTTCTTCGTCCCCCCCGGCACTAAGACAGAAAAAAAGCAAAAGTCATTTTTGAACAGAAGAGCGCAAAGATCACAAAGAGTCACTGTACTCGTGAAAGCGGCACGCTGATAACGGAAGCAATTCCCAATTCCGGCTTGGGATGGCTGTTAGGTTGATGCGGGACTTTCACTTTCACCCGGAAGAATGATCATCGCTGTACCCGCCAGAATAAGTTGAACCGGCCCGTTTTCGTGGGAACGATATTAGCCGACCGCGCCACCATTTAAATGTGATCGCCGTCGCCCTCCAAAGAATAATTACCGGTACGCGACGCGGTGACTCGTCTCAGCAGGGCCGTGGCCATTCCAATCGGCGAACAGCTTGTGAATATCATGTGAGTAACTCTGCCAGTTTCCACTTCTACTCGGGGTCACAGTGAGGTGCGAATGGCTCGAAAGTCAAAATAACTCAGAACATTTTAGTTGTGAGACTGGTGTTGGAACGTCTGATGCTCGGTTGTGAATAACTTTTTTAGTACAAAATGTTCCGTCGCAACAGCCTGATCGACGACGAGCTATCGGAGGTCCGCCAGCAGTATTTCGCAATTCGGCGGCAAAACTAAATTCTTGAAGCGACAACGTTGCTGTAACCAGTTGGTTTGGGCAAGCCTTGTCTGGCCTTCACCGATCCAATATTACTGCGGATTTGGTTTATTTTTGTCTTGAGGTGCACATTTTCTTGTGCGTACTCTAAAACAGCCTCACGAACGTTATTTTGTTTGAACTCCTTCTCCCCCCACGCGGTTTTGTCTTTGGCGTAGCTCGGTCTAGGATTCGCTCGATTTCTTGGTGATGCCCGAAGTCCGCACAAGATTCTAAGATCTGAATACCGAACAAGAACCAATAAGACGAAGACTAGGAGGTCCAGATGCCACATTACCTACAACAAATTGCGTATTCTATTGAGGGTTGGAAGGCGTTAGTCAAGAAGCCGCAGAACCGCATCGAAGCGGTGCGGCCAGCGATTGAAAAGCTTGGCGGAAAGATCGAGAGTGCTTGGTTCACGTTCGGAGATTACGATATTGTGCTCATCGTTGAGATGCCTAGTAACGTGGACGCGGGCGCGATTGGCATAGCGTTCGCGTCGGGCGGCGCTTGTAAGGCCGTTAAAACCACGCCTCTATTAACTGCTGAAGAGGCGGTTGAAGCGATGAAGAAGGCGTCAGGGTCCGAATATCGCGCCCCACATTAGCCCGCTAATTACGACGCATATCTAGGTCCGCTGGGAGAGGTCGTTAGCCACAAGAATTCTTATTCGCCTCCGCAAGACGGATTTCTGATCGGAACATTTGATTCCCTCGGGAGGCTATGGAGTCCCCTTGGGTACTCTAAATTTGTATCTTTGCCGCTGCTCTGGACGTTCTTTGGAGGCAGACGGCCCCGGCAAGAATGAACGGACAAATCTTCATTAGTTACCGTCGCGAGGAAAGTCGATGGTCGGCCAGAAGTCTGTACGACCGTCTGAGTGCGCGTTTCGACCGGAAGCAAATTTTCATGGACGTTGATGGCGTTGCGCCGGGTGATGACTTCGTTGCAGTGATCGAGGGGAGGGTGGGAGAATGTGACGTTTTAATCGCAGTAATCGGAACGCACTGGCTCACTTCCACGGACGAACGAGACGGGAGGCGACTCGACAATCCGGAAGACTTCGTCCGCATGGAGATTGCAACGGCACTCAAGCGCGGCAATCGAGTGATTCCTGTACTGGTGGAAGGCGCTACGATGCCCAAAGCTGCCGAACTCCCATATGAGCTGAAGGCATTGGTTCGCCGAAATGCACTGCGAGTCAGCGATACGAGTTTCGATGAGGATTGCCGACGGCTGGTGACAGCGATCGAACGAGTAATCGAAGAAAATGAGGCTGAACGGCGGGAGCGTGTGGAACGGTGGCGGCTGGAGGCTGAACGGCGAGCGTGCGAGGAAACGGGACGGCTGGAGGCTGAACAGCTTGAGAACAAACCGGCTCCGGTGCCCCAGCCAGATACGCCGCCTCAATTGAGGATGAAGAAGCGGCTTAGGGTTTTCCAGCTTTTGCGCGATTCTGTGAACCGGGTAGCGGAATTGATGCTCAATACTCCCAAACCGTCGGTCCACGAGCGACTGGAGCCTGAACGAGTTGCTCCGAGTGATTTGGCCGATCTACTAGCAAGCGGCGAGTATAGAGAAGAGCCTCAGGACCGAGGGGTCGTTGGCTCGGCGGTCGCCCGCGCCACACGTTAACGTCCGGGAACCAGAACGCAATCCCGTGGACTGTACAGTTTTCGCGCCTGATCGTGTAGGGCGCAAGCAAACCGCCCTCTTACAGGTCTTTCTACATAGCCCTAAGGACCGGAAGCAGGTTGAGACGGATGCAGAAAAGTTTGATCCGAAAACTAAGGAACGCGGTCATCGCTCCTTGGTTTTGGACGCCCCAATCGGCACGACCTTTGCCTTCGACGTAGAAATGGAAAGTTTCGTCTTTCCGGACCGAACAGACACGCTCATCTGGACCGGTCAGCCGCAGGCGGCAACCTTCCGTTTCGAGGTCCCGAAGGGCTGCAAATGGGGACAGCATACCGGAACCGTATGGATTTCAAAAGACGGGTTGCCAGTCGGCAGAATCAGCTTTCAAATTGAAGTGGTCCGCGACGCACGCGATGCCCGTAGACAGCCTGTGGGAAAAGAAGCCCGACACTATCACGCGTGTTTTTGCTCCTACTCGTCACTCGACCGGGCGGAGATGCTCAAGCGAGCGCAAGGATTGAGGGCTACTGGGTTGGAGACGTTTATAGATGTGATGACACTTCGACCCGGTGACATATGGAATCCTAAGATTTTTGCCGCCATCGATGAAAGCGATCTTTTCGTGGTCATTTTGGTCAAAAAATGCCCGCGATTCTCAATGGGTGAAAAAGGAGGTCGCGCTACCGCGCTTAAGCTTTGCAAGCAGCGCGGAAGCCCGGATTTTGTACCAATCCCTGTGGAGGGACCGCCTATTGCTTCCGTGCCGCGAGGTCTAAGGGATCGCCACTTCAATGACGAACTCCTTAGCCTAATCCGAGCAGCGGAGGCAGAGGCCCAAGAAAGAGATAGGAAAAAAACCGCAACCAAAGCCGGAGCCGAGATTTTTTAGACCTACGCGTAGCATCTGAATACCTCGCCCGACCTCCGTGTACCGCTCGGTGCGGCAAGGAATTCAGAAAGCTGGCTTGACTCTAATAGTGTTCTTATGAACACTTGTCGCATGTCGATCACTCCAAAAGCGATCCAAGACTTGCTCGACGAGTTGGAAGCGTCAAAGCAGAGCCGGTTGCGCGCTTGGAACGTACTGCAACGACTCCGATCGCTTTTATCGGAGCTGGGAAACGTTGCGATCCCGCCACCGGCCGAGAAGACGTTCGATGCCGAGGGCGAAGCCTTGGAACACGCTTTGACGAAATCTTTTCGGATTCGGAACGAGGCGATCAAAGGTCTGTGTTCTTCGGTACGCCGATTTAGGGATGCGACCATCAAAGAGGACTGCAAACGCGACTATCCGCACGCTCTTCAGGCGCTTTGGAAGGCTCTCGATCGGGCGGAAGATCTGATTCAGAATTGAGCCTTGTGACACCGGAAATAAAGACCGAAATACCCTCGCTTATCTTGCGGCTCTTGAAGGAAGAGGACGCCGAAGAACTGTCTTTACGAGTCGATCAAAATCGCGAACATCTGCGACAATGGTTGCCTTGGCTCGATGGAGCGAAAAGTCCCACCGATCAGTTGAAGTTCATCCAGAGATGTTCAGAGTGTGCAGTCGCCGGAACGGCGTTCCACTACGCCCTTCTCTCAAGTGGCGAAATCGTTGGAATGGTTTCATTCAACAGTATTGAGAAGCTGAATCGTTGCGCAACGATGGACTATTGGCTTGCGAAGTCCCAAACTGGCAGAGGGCTGATGAGGGCGGCTGTCAAGGCGCTGATCGACTGGGGATTTCAAAACGTCGAACTGAACCGATTCAAGCGCGGGCTGCCACGGCTAACTATCCAAGTCAGGCCGTTTGCGACCGGTTAGGTCTAAAGAAAGAAGGCGTATTGCGCCAAGCTGAATGGCTATACGATCACTACGTCGATCTGACCATGAACAGCGTTCTTAGGAGCGAATGGAACCAGAAGGTGGCAAAATTCGATACTCGATAAACATGAAAGACGATTCTACAGTTCGCTTTTGGGGGATATTATGAGTCCTGCCCGTTTATGTTTTTAGCTCGCTGCACCTATGCGTGACATGATTGATCGCTTCTTAACTTGGGCTAAACGTCGGCCCGATGTACTAGCCGGAGTTATTTTGGGATCATGGGCCCGCAGCGAGATGCCCGCAGATAATATGTCCGATCTTGATCTGCTTGTAATCGTCAGCGACCCATCAGTTTTTCTTTCGGAAGCGAGTTGGCTTCTTACCTTCGGAGAACCCTGTCTAACCTTTGTGGAACCGACAGCTACCGGAAATTTTAAAGAGCGGAGAGCGGCATTCAAGGACGGGAAAGATATTGATTTTTCTCTAGTGCCTGTTCAGGCCATACAGCAAATGGTCGGACAACAGATTCCCGCCGAGATCGCTGATGTTTTTAGAAAAGGGTTTAAGATTCTCGTGGATAAAGATCGTCTGGCGGAACGGCTTACCGACATTGCTCGTTGGCCTGAAAAAGCCGATAAGTTACCAACCGACTCGTTGTGGCATGAAACGGGACACGATTTCCTGTATCACGTTCTTTTGGCAGCTAAGAAAGCCCGACGGGGAGAGTTGTGGGTGGCTACATCATCCTGCAATGGGTATTTGCAAAACCTGCTCCTTCGCTTAATCGAATGGCACGCCAAAGCGAAAGGCCAGCGCGACACTTGGCATAAAGGCAGATTTCTGGAACACTGGACTGAGCAGGAGATTGTGCGAGCCCTGCCCGGTACGTTTGCAAAGTATGCGCTGGAGGATGTCCAACGCGCACTGAAGGCGAATCTTCATTTCTACGATAAGTTCGGGCGAGAGGTTGCGAATGCTTTCGGTTACGACTTTCCCGAGGAGGCGTACTCCTTCGCAGTGGAGCAGCTACAGGAGCTAGTTGGAAAAGCTGATGACCACCAAGAATCTCCCCGGTTGGACGCTGACGGTCGTTAAGGAAGTCGCGGAAGCGCATTAAAGGGTGAAATCTAGCTTTGAAATTTTCTACTTAATAGGTGCGGGGCAGACGAGCCACTTCGGAAGATGAACTGGCTCGCCGGTATCATATTCCGATACCGCCACAACGGGATCTGCCGATCAGTTGGAACATTGCTCCGACTCAGGATGTCCTTGCGATTCGTTTCAACCCTGAAACCAAGCAGCGCACCTTGGACAATTTGCGGTGGGGCCTGATGCCGAACTGGGCCAAAGATCCAAAAATCGCATACAAGACAATCAATGCGCGGGCTGAAACGGTCGATTCCGCTCCATCGTATCGTCAAGCGTTCAAAAAGCGGCGCTGCCTCGTTCCGGCGGATAGCTTTTTCGAATGGAAAAAAGTTCCGGGCGGCAAAATTCCGTACTCGATCGGCATGAAGGACGATTCTCCATTCGTGTTTGCCGGGTTGTGGGAGGGATGGAAAGATCCCGCAAACGGCGAATACCCGGCAGACCGAATGAAGGCGTGGCCGATCAGTTCTCGTGTAAATAGTCCAAAAAATAACGACGCTGAAATCATGGTGTGAAATGGAGATTTGCGATGACGGCGAGAACAGTCGGTAAAAAATTCAAAAATGCGGTAAACGAGTCGAACGATCAAGGAAGCTGCAAATACATTCATGGAATCGGCTGATGAGCGGAATGAACTTGTCCACGCCCCATGTAATTCCGAGCCGGAGCTTTCCGGAGCGCCTCGTTCTTAAATATCAATATTTGTAAAAAATATTGCAAATCTGAGAAAAAGCAGTGACACGGGCCCTAAAGGCAGGTAAGCTTGATGAACCATGAGAGCCGCGACACCAAAGAAAAAAGCGACGAAGGCAATTCATCCGGACCTCCCTGAAAGTGCACGGTTTGATCCAATAAATTTGGAAAAGGAACGAATTGGTGAGGAATCTAAGGGAAAACAATGGCAAACCGAGAGCTGGCACACCTTCAGCACGTTTTGAAGAATCCGTCAGGAAGGCTTTTTCCAACAGTCGTCGTCGTCGATCTCGCCTTCTTCCAGAGAGCTAAATGACCATTCAGTGGGCGCGTGTTCTTTCAGTTGCGCGAAAGCAACGGGATCGTGAGAGCATCGAGTGAAGCTGCTAATAATGTGGACGAGTGTGACACACGTTAGACAGGACACGGGATCTTCCGGTCAGACAAAATCCTCCTGTTTTACCAGCAAAGTCATCACGTGTTCGTAGAATTCATTCCGATAGGCGATCTGGCCTTTTAACCAAGGAGAATCATAGATGAAAATCCTTAAAAGCACAGTGATACAGGCCGCTACAATCCAGATGGAGGATTGGGAAGAGCGTTACTCTGAAAACCGATATGCCGTCCTGTGGAAAGCTAAAGACAAAGAGAACCGATATTCGGCAAGATCATTACAAGATGCCGAGGAATATTACGAGTACCGATGCCTTTTAGTAGAGCAGAATAGAACTTAGAGAAGCTGGTATCCTAGCAGACACGCCACAGGGAGGTACAGGGTGCTTCGATATGCCGAATGTGTTCGTACTGAGGGCCAGTCCGGTCCAGTTTTCCTGACGCCTGAAATGCTTCCCCTCGCTACAATCCTAATCACTCTCTTGCTGGCGGTTCCAGCCATGTCGGTAGAGCTGTTTCGATACCGAGCTGCGGCCAAAGGACGGTGCCACGCTGGAATACATCTTTGAGGCCGGTGAACAGGCCTACCGGCCATTGGCTTTTATGCAAGATATGACCGGTGGCCGGTCCTCATACAGTCAACCGATTGACAGATCCAGCATGGCACTCCATTGACGAACCTGATATTGCCACTGGAAATGGACAGCCCGTGGCAAGAAGAAGGCCGGTCATTGGTCCTTTGTGTTTTCGGGGGTGATGGCCGGTCTCCTCTTTTCCAGATAGGGCCTTAAGAATCAGCCGGTCACCGGGACCTCCGCTAACGGCGAGTACATGAGCGAGCAGGATGCTAGTTAACAATCGTTATTCTCCCTTTGGCTTTGAGTCGTCTTTTTTCTCTTCCGGTTTAGGCTTTTCTGTTTTTGACTTCTCTTCCTCTTTCGGCTTCTCCGTTCTGGTCTTCTCTTCCGCCTTAGGCTTCTCGACTTCAGTTTTCCGCTGTTGCTCCTTTGGTTTCTCTAGCTCCGCTTTGGGCTGGGTTTCTTGCGTTCTATCAATTTCAACTCTAGGCTGTTCTACGTTGCCTTTATTGACGGGACGTTCGCCCTCACTGCTCTCGCCTTTACCGGGGCGGTGATTGCGATCTCCGCCGCCTTCATGACGCCCGTGCCAATAGCTATACGGATGCCCTTCATAATCGCCTTGAAATTCGGGTCCATTCCAAATCCAACACTGATATTCGTCATTCCAGACCCAATACGAATCATCCGTCGCCGGACCTACCGTAATCGTAATGGTCTGAGCCGCTGCTTTCGGAGCTAAAGCTAAACCGGTAAATAAGCTCAACGCGCATAAACCAAATAGAATTCTTTTCATATTTTTTTATCAATTCGCACTGCGACTAGCGGGAGGATGGAGGCCCAAGCGGCCTTACTCCGTATCACTGTCTTACATTCCATGCTCGATCCCGCTGTCATTTCCAAATATTTTTAACGGGGCCAGATTCTAACGGTTCAAGCGCCAAGAGTAGTACGATCATTGTTGGCGAGTGAGTTTGTGCGAGAGATCCAGACCCCGATTCCGGTCATCCTACCGGAAGAGCACCGCGATGCTTGGTTATCTGGTGAAGCCGGAAAAGAGGTCTCGGTCCCCTTTCCGGCAGACCGAATGATGGCGTGGCCGATCAGTGCTCGTGGAATAGTCCAAAAAATAACGACGCCGAGATTACCGCGCCGATCGAGCTTGTATCCGGGGGCAATTTTGATCTCTGATCCACGAGTTGGGACGCTGCTCTGATGGAAGAAGACTCAAGCCGCTCCCTTGCCTCTGGCATTTTTTCTCGCAGTGATTCGAAAACCCAAACTCAATACCTTGCGAAAAGCACCCCGCCCGACGAATTCAAGTTCCAACTGAATGTCACTTTGCTTGTTGATTTCCTTCAAGGCGTGATCAAGCGCCCGTTGCTTAAGGTTGGCCCAAAGTTCAAGAGGCGCGTCCTGAACGACTCTTCCTGAGTTATCCTTAACGTCTTCCAAGCCCAAAATCTTCCGCAAGGTACCAACGCTTACTCGCTTGTGTCCGACTACAATGTACTGCTTGGCCCATAGGTAAAGGCGACTGGAATATTGGCTTTTCAGACGGACAGCGGTTTCGTCCAGACGTTCTTTCAACACCCGCCAGACATTCTCGTAGTTGCTATTTAGGCGTAGTTCGATTTCCTCCTTTTCCCCGGCCTTGACCTGCGTGATTGAATCGATCCAAGGCAGGTAGGTCGAGCGAAATACCCCATCCTCAACGCTATCAAAAATCAGTCGATGATACCGGACCAACTTGTAGATCGGCGAGAGAAATCTACGCCGTTCATTGATGCTTTTGGGACCAAAGGGAACGGGAAACCTGATTGCGGCGACCCGCTGCGACCAGAATTCATCCAATAACTGCCGGACGATTTCTCGCTCCGCTTGAGGAAGTCTCGCAAAGCTCTCTAGATTCTTGCCTCCAAAATCATAGACATAATTGGTCGAAGATTTGCAAGCAGCAGTATCACGCAGCATCGAGGAGATTGACAATGTCTTGGATGGCCCTGTCCGCCTTATAATAGGCAGCTTCAAGTTTGCTCTTGGGCCGATAGTCGGCGTCTGGTTGGTGGTGAAAGCGACTGTTAGCAAGCGGGCCGCACAGACGCTTGTGGAAGAATAAAAACAGCAGAGCGACTTGGAAGCCTTTGCTGGTCAGGCGGTAGGCGTATCGTGAGCCGTGACGTTCGAGCAGACCGTGGCCTTTGAGTTTGCGCAGGTCGTAGCGAAGTTGGTTGAGACCGTAGGCCTTTTCGGAAAGTTGGAAGCTCTGGAGAATGACTTGATGAATGTGCTTGGCGCTCCAGCCGCCGAGATTGTTGCCGGCATGCAGAAGAACCTCCAAGAGCCGGATGATGCGGGTCTCATGGATCTTTATACCCGCGTAATAGACCGAGCCGGTGACGATCGGCAAGGCCATGCGCTGGAGCAAAGGAAAGTCCACGTGGACGTTTAACCACTGGGCCTGGAGTCGGGCAAACCGATCCGTGATCGCCAGGAACTTGGTGCGTACCGCGTTCAAATTCTGCAGGCCTTTCTTAAGGGCAAAGTCGGAGAGGTTATTTGAGCAAAGTTCATTGCGCAGCAAGGTAGAGAACTTTTCGTACTGCTTCAAAAATGCATTCTTCCAGTAAGCACGGAAGACATGATGACCATGTTCAATCTGATCGATGACGGTGCCCAGTTTACCGCCCAGTCGCTTATGGAGTCGCACGCCGAAGAGTTCCGAGATCCGGTTGGCAGTCAGTCGCCAAAGCCCGATCTCGCAGCTGCGCTCGAAAATCTTATGGATCGGGAAGTTGCGCTTGAAGATGAAGTTGCGGCAGTACTCTATCTGCCCGATGGCGTAAAAGCGCGACAGGTTGATCTGATTGCGCTCGGCGCGGGAGAACTTCGGTCCCAGGATCAGTGTCCAGTAGTCGAGCTGCTTTTGAATGATCTGGGGACTAAGCCGATCGGCGGCAGCCTGCAATGCCGCGACATCGTCGATGGCTAGAAATGCGTTATCGTTCTTGCGGAAGGCGACCTGGGCTTTCTTGAGCTCCTGTTCGATAAAGGAGTGGCCGTTTAGATAATAGGTGGCCTGAAAGGGCAAGAATGACGCTAAGCGCATGATCATCGCTCCAAGCACTTCATCGTAAATGTAGAAGTAGTAGTGCGTGAAGCGGCTGCGTTGAGGCGCCAGGATCCGGTGGTTGGGGTCCTTGGTCGGATACTTCACGCTGATCCGGAAGGTGGGCCCTTGTTCCATGCTCTTGAAAATGAAATAAACTCCGTAGGCGTTCTTCTTGCGCATTCGGCGCAACCAAGGCAGCACATAATCTTCTTTACGGACACCTTTTTCGGCCCACTGGATGGGGATCTGGTGGTTGGCGGCAAAGGCTTCCACCCACTTCTGGTAGTCATTGGTACGCTGAGCGATCACCTCCTTGCTCAGGATGGGAACTGCGATCACCTGGCGAAAGAAATGAACCACTTGCTCGGGCCGAGACAATCCGCTCAAATAGCCGTTGATGACGATCCGATCGAAGCAGTGGTATACAAAGAGCAGCAGCTCACCGAAAAGCTTTTCGAACAGTTCCATGGGAACTTGACTCTACTCCGAAACTGGAGGACAACGTGAACCCTAAAAAGATCAAGAGTGGACCAGCAAAACAATGGATGAAGGGCAAGGATTTTCGCCTGGCTAAGGAGATAAAATACATTGAGCGTCAGGCGGCTGAACACGACGGACGCTTTGTCACCACCGGACCGCTGGTATTCTTTTCGACCCAAACCGGGGATGCATGGATGCTGGACCCCTCATGTCAATTTAGTGCCCGACTCGCCCGCGATGGGGATCCGGAACCCATCGACTTCGAGGAAACAGACACTCACTACGCCATCGGCTGGAAAGGTAACTACCGCATTGAGGGCCGCGCATTTGTCTACATCGATCGCAAGTCCGGCCGGATCATCACGGTCCTTGGCTATCCCACTGCCAAAATTGCACAATTGGGCTAAATAGAAAAAACTGGTCCGCCGCCTGTCCGGCAAAACGCAAATCCCCGGGTCGCCTTCCGAACAAAGTCCCAAAAGCTTTTGCAGGTTGACAGCCGCAGCGAGGAACGAGCGAAGTGCTGTCGAACGCAAAATACCGTTACCTCCCAGCGCGGAGCGAAGCCTGATCAAGGGAGAAACGAAATAAATGTGCAGGGGCCCGCCTCCGGCGGGAAGGATGCCGTTTATGTCGGATTCGACCTTGAGCAGGCGTAGCGCAGCGCTACGAGGGCTGAAGCCGCTAACCAAGCTACCCACAGGGAATGGAGAGAATGTCAGAAAATTTCAAATATGTTTGGTTAGATCTAGTACACACATGAATCCGCGATCTGGAACGCATTTCGCTTTCGGCTACGTTTCGGGATAGACCAATGACCAACTCAAGCGAAAACATATCGCGACCAATCTCGTAATCTGGGCCGACGAGGCGATCCGACTGTGCGGTCGCCGGGAGCGTCTGGGTCCCATCCGGTCTCATCGGCACGATTAAGATTCGTTGTCTTTAACTATAGCCTTGAAAAGGATTGCGGCCTCTATAGGCGCGATGCTTGGAACGTATTTTATCAGAAGCTCCCGAAAGAAGGTTTCCGAATCCAGCCTCCTTTCATCGGATTGCCTCTCGTGCAGGATTTTCATAATACCTGCGGCCTGTTGTTTGGCTTTGGCGTAATTGACCAAGGAATGGACGAACAGAAAATCGGGATCGTCATCCGTCGGGGCCAATTTTCCATCTCCTTCAGTCATTAAGATTTTGCGCGTGGCTTGGTGAAGGTCTCTGTTCATTAGATTCATTTGCCGCTGCGTGGCGTCTTTTTCCGGTTCATCTTTCCGGGGAATTTTTCTCCAAGTACCAGTATTCCTAGTCCATTCGTGAACTGACGGACCGCCCTTTCCCATCATGTTGTACAGATAAGCGGAGGAATATGCACTCGATTGAAGATTTGGAGAGAATGTCGCGTTCATCCGTTCGAGATTCAACGCTAGGTCTAACAAGAACGTCGAACCTACGGCACCCAGTTCCGGTACTGACGCAACAATGAGTAGGACCAACTCGTCAAATGCAAGCATTCGGTGAAAATTGCTTTTTGGACTTATCTGCGATTCGCTTTGCAAGAGCCGTCCAAGGACTCGGATTACCATATATGGCGTAGGGAGTGGTGCTCGCTTTATGCACTGTTTCTTGACGCCGTAGGTCACTTCCCTCTGGTCCGGATTCATTCCTTCGTCGGAGTGATATTCCGTAACTTGGATTCCGTATCGGCTACCATCCAACGTCAACAATACGTCCGCGCCGGTATCAGTTTTCTGACCGGCATTCGGATCGGCAAGAGAAAATTGGGTGTACCCCAACAAACGCACAAATCGTTGGACTATGTCATGCTCACGTTGGAATTTATTCCCGTTCATCAGCGGCGTTCCCACATTCTTTATGGATGAGGTGAAACCGGCATCAAATCACGATCTTTAATCAAACTGCACCGAAATGTAGTTGGTGATTGCTCGACGATCCGCCGGAAAAGTCGATTGAATTGAGTCAACGATTGAAATCCCACGCTGTAAGCAATTTCGCTGACGCTTTGGTTCGGCTTGGCCAGTAATTTCGTTGCTGATTCGATTCTAAGTCGATTCCGAAACTCTATGAAGGATTGCAATGGGGATATCGGAATTCAGGTGTAGGACGATCTTGCTTCCGATTCCTTCCCCGAGGGGTTTTTGATTGTAAAATCAGAATGAAGCATTCATACGCTAAAAGATGTCAAACGGGACAATATCTAAAATCGTGGCACCTGTACTCCTCGCAGCATTCGCTTTTCTGACGAGTTGCACGACCGGAGACCACGGCGATCATCCAGCGCCTAGCGCGAACCCTAAGCAGGAAATGAAACATCAGACCGGTAGCTCGTAATCGAAAAGGACCGGTGGCGTGGTATGGCTTTGCAGTTGTTGGCAACCGCTGCGTATTTGGTTTCGACCTCCACGGCGGTAACCAGAACCAACCGCCTTCAGCTTCGCCAATGATTGCAGCCGCGCCATTTCGCGGCCAGTGCTGCCATCAACAAGCAAATTAGGGTCGCCCGAAGTTCATGGTCGGCTTCGGATCGCAAGCGGTGCCACACCACCTCCGGCAGATCCAAGGTTTTTAACAGCACCGATTCCAATCGCCCAGTGGACACCATCCGTTCGTAAAGCCAGTCGAATCGCCGTCCTCGTTTAAACTTCGGTGCCGACAGCAAGTCGGCCTCGGGGCACGAGTATTGCCGCCGTACCTTTGGCGGGCAGTGCTGCGGTCAGTTGGTTGGCCCTCGCGCACTTGGGCGATCGCAAGTGGAAGGATAAATGAAAGTTGTCGGTCCTTCCAGCCAAGGTAAACCCGGACCTTGCAATGGGCGTTGAACTCTTGAAGAAGACCGGCGCGGGTAATCTCTTCATGGTCTTTGGCGAGCCGGACGTGGAGAGATAACGAAGCAGAAGAATCGTCAGATCGTCGCTGAGATCAAAGGCGTGGATGTCTACGATCCTGCCACTGGTCAGATTCGCAGCGCATCCACCGACGATATTGCCTGTTGGTTTATCGACACCGATTACAATGGTGAAAGCTTCTTCGTGCGCCATGCCTCCTTCACCGGGGCCGACGAGCCGTATGAGAAGCTTAAACGGGCTCTACGCGCTGATATTAACGAAGACGCATGGCAAAGCCTCTATAGCACGGTGAGTCGCCCATTCGACAAGCCCAGATCGGGTAAAATCGCCGTGAAGGTTATAAACCACTTTGGCGAAGAGATGCTGAAGGTATTTGATGTTTAACGGAGAACCTTCGTTCAAGAAGCTCACCGAAACGAATGCGGTCATGAAAATGCTGAAACTCTGCCTAATCGCCCTAAGCCTAGTGGTGACGGCGAATTCACAAGCCGATAACGGAATAGCTGCGGGACTTCCCGGCTCCACGAGCATTACTTCCAAAATCACGAGTAACGAATGGAAAATAGACACTCTGGTCGTCCACGGTCCGCTGACCAACACAAATTCAGGCTCCGTTAACCTGATAACACCGGCCTTAGTAGGTTATGATGCCAATGGGCAAGAAGTGAACGCGGGCAAGATTATTCTTGCAAATCCTGAATTAAACGCTGGCCAAACAGAAGCTTTACGGCGGAAATATCAGACCCACGAAAGGCGCTAAAATTTACGAAGCTCCTCGGGACTGGTAGCTGGTATCACATTGCCACGGAACCCGCTTACGCTGGTCCGACACCCCTTGGTACAGCGACGCCCTACGCCACCACGACTCCGCCTTGGTACCCTTCCGCAACTCCTATTCAAGAGCGATCTGCCGCCCCTTCTTCGCAATCTGTCTCTCCGGGCAATGGTGTAGGCGGCATCCTCGGTTTTGTGATTCTCGGAACAATCGGGGTCTGCGTCATCAAGTTTCTTTCAAAACTCGGTTCGCGAATTCAAGCTCCCGTGGTCGCTCCAACCTCAGCCGACACTGTGAATCAACAAGAAACCTTAGACGATCTACGCAAAGGGATCACTCCCGACCGTTAT